>JAZQOV010000014.1:0-44370 GCA_045628045.1 Bacilli bacterium | reverse complement strand
CAGTGTCTGCTAATACCAGCAGGCGCAAAATCTCGTCTTCCTTCTTTATACTTGAGAACACAATCAAGTTTAAATTTCGAATCGTATTTCATGAAAAATACCCCTTTTCCTAGTTTTGTCCAGGATTAGGGGTACATTTCAACAAGTGCTCTTTTTTATTATCTAATTTGCATAGAATTAAGAAATTCTATATAATATCAGCCGGTATGGAAAACATTGGCTGGATTATCTTAATCACATTCATTGCTGGAGTTATTGGCACTGGCATTGGTGGACTTATTGGTGCTTTTTGCAAAAAAGACTCTAAAAAATTAGTCTCTCTTTTCTTATCATTTGCTGCAGGAATAATGCTTGCAGTTGTTTGTTTTGATTTACTTAAAGAAGCAATCGAACCAGCAGAAGGACATAACGTTAATCCGTTCCTTGTCGTTGGTTGTACATTAGTTGGTTATATAATTGTTTATCTTATAAACAAGATTATTGATAAAAAACTTCAAAAAGAAGTTCCTCATACATCGAGCAATCACCCTGAAGTTCATGATGATTTAAATGAAATTATTCACGCTGATCACCTTGAACATCATAAGAAGAGTGACAATCGCCTTTTTGAAGCAGGCCTTGTTATGGCAATTGTTATTGCACTTCATAATTTGCCAGAAGGTATGGTTATTGGCGCGACTTATGCTGGACAACCAGATTTGATCGTTGGTGGCAGCGCTTTAATCATTGCAATTGTCATTGGAATTCATAATATTCCTGAAGGAATGGCTGTCTCTGTTCCTTTAATAAGCGGTGGAACAAAGAAATGGAAAGCAGTATTATATACTGCTTTGTCTGGTTTTCCAACAATTATAGGTGCAATTATTGGCTTTTTACTTGGAATGGTTAATTACACATTCTTATCAGTTTCGCTTTCACTTGCTAGCGGTGCGATGTTATACGTCGTATTTGGTGAACTTTTACCAGAATCAATACTTATGTGGAAGAGTAAATTCCCAGCTCTTATGATGCTTATTGGTTTATTACTCGGATTTATTTTAGTGCTAATTTAATATGGACAATATAGAGTCTTTATTTAATAAAAAAGAATACGATTTAATTTTGGATTTAACAAAAGAATCGAAAGATCCAAAAGAACTTTTAATGCGCATTTCTTGTTATGTTATTAAAGGCAATATTGATAAAGCTTTAGATGAAATTGAGAAAAATCAATCATTGATTGAAGTTAAATATCAACTTCGTTTAATGAAATTACATTTTGAATTACTTTTATCTAAAAAATTGTTTGATGAAGCACGCCTTGCACTTAAACATTACGAAAATCTTCCATATGTTTCCCAAGAAGTTGAAGAATTTATGAGAGAAATGAAGGATAGAATTGAAGAAGAATCTCATCCAAAAGCACATCAAAAATTTGAACTCGATGAAATTTACGATATTTTAGAAAAAGAAACAGATCAAGGCAAAATTTCACAAGTTCTATTTTCACTAAAGAATTTTAATATCAATATTTATATTGATTCTTTAAAAATTTTCATGAAAAGAGAGGACGTAAATCCTAACTTTAGAACTTATGCTTTAATTCTCTTAATTGATGAAAAATTTAATGAGGAAATTGAATTTTTATCACAAAAAGGAATGCTGAAAATCAATCCTTCCAAGGTGAATCCGCCTTTCTCAGGAAATGGTTTTAATGAAACCTGCAAACTCATAACTTTAAAAGCTAAAAATGATGTTTCATTAACCGAAACTGCCCTTCATTTATTTAATTGTTACATCATTGACACTTATCCAGAAGATATTTTTAATTTAGACTTAGAAAAGCTTTCATCTGCATTCATAAGAATTGCAGAAAGCTATTTAGATAAAAAACCTTCATCGTATGATGAAGAAACTATAAAATTAAGCGATAAAATTCGCAAAATAATTGAGTCAACACCAGAAATAAGGCTCTAATAAGAACCTATCAAAGATAAAAACACATTAAAAAGTATTTTTCTTATTGCGTATATGAGGCTAAACTCGTATACTTTTACTTTGTAAATTAAAGGAGATTAAATAATTTATGAAAAGAGTTGTAAATAAACTTGAAAAATCAAAAGTCGAAGTTATCTGCGACGTTGATGAAAAAGTTTGGAAAGAAGCTCAAGAAAAAGCATTTAAGAAATTAGCAAAAAATCTTGAGATCAAAGGTTTCCGTAAGGGAAATGTTCCAGAAGCAATGGCAAAACAACACATTGATCAAGGTTCTATCTTCAATGAAGGAATTAATTCAATGCTTCAACCAGCATTTGAAGAAGTTCTCAAAGAAGAAAAACTTCAACCATTTGCAAGACCAAGTGTTGATGTTACTAAAGTAAGTGATAAAGAACTTCAATTAAAGTTCATTATTGTTCTTGCTCCAGAAGTCCAACTTGGTAAGTACAAAGGTTTAGCAGTTAAGAAAGAAGCTGTTTCAGTTACTGACAAAGAAGTTCAAGAAGCAATCGACAAACTCGTTGCCCAAAACGCTTCACTTGTCGTAAAAGAAGGCGCTGCTGCAAAAGGCGACACAGTCGTTATGGACTTTGTTGGCACAGTTGACGGAAAAGAATTTGATGGTGGTAAAGCAGAAAACTATTCACTCGAACTTGGTTCAAATTCATTTGTTCCAGGCTTTGAAGATCAATTAGTTGGTCACAAAGCAGGTGAAAAAGTTGATGTTAATGTCACTTTCCCAACACAATATGTTCCAGAACTTGCTGGCAAAAAAGCATTATTTAAATGTACAATTCACGAAGTGAAATCAAAAGTCACTCCAAAACTTGATGCTGAATTAATCAAGGATTTAAACATCCCAGAAGTTAAAGATGAAGCAGGTCTTCGTGAATACGAAAAGAAATCAATCAAAGCTCAAAAAGAAAACAAAGCACAAGGCGATGCTTTAAACAAAGTTTTAGATAAGATTTCAGAAGCTGCAAAGATTGAACTTGCAGCAGAAGTTATTGCTGAAGAAGTTGAAGGCATGAAGAAAAACATGGAACAACAAATTCAACAACGTGGCTTAACTCTCGAACAATATTATCAAATCACCGGTCAAAAGGCCGAAGATGTTGAAAAGAGCATGAAAGCTGAAGCTGAAAAGAATTTACGCACCATACTCTGTATGGAAGAAATCGCAAAAGCTGAAAAACTTGATGTTACTGATGCAGATGTCGAAAAAGAAATGAAGACAATTGCAGACACATATAAGATGCCAGTTGACAAAGTCAAAGAAATCTTAGGACAAGATATGCCAAGATTTAAAGCAGAACTTCGTCAACGTAAGATTCAAGACTTCTTAGTTAAAGAAAATATCGCTTAATTCTATTAAAAAGGAGGAAAAACTATGGCAAAAATGACTTTACCATTACTTATTACAAAGCAATTTTGTGTTTTTCCTGAACAAAGAAATTTACAAGTTGATGCCGGTAGAGACTTCTCTATAAAAGCTATCGACGCATCAAGGGATTTAAATTCTTCCCTCCTTTTAGTTGTTACCCAAAAAGATCCATCTATAGAAGTACCAACATCTAAAGATGTTAATGAAATCGGTACTTTATGTCGTATTACTTCATACACAAATATGAAGAACTACATTAGGGTGCATATTACAGGTACAAAAAGAGTAAAAATTAATAATTTCTCATTTGATCAAGCCGGATATTTCGTTGCAGATGCCGAAACAATTGAAGACGAAGTGGCAAATAATCAAAGATTAGTTGTTCTTAGTAAGACAATTATTGGAATGGTTATGCAAATGCCAAAAATTAATTCAATTATTCCAATAAAGACAATGCAAGAAATTACATCAAAAGGCGTTGATCCAGTTTTACTACCTGACATTTTAGCTCCATTCATTCCTCTTACAGATGCTGGACGTCTTGCAATTTTAAATGAACTTGATGTTGAAAAACGTTTAGGTTTAATTATTGCATCTCTTGACGAAGTCAAGAAAGAAGCTGAAATCGAGCACGATTTACAAAAAGATGTCAGTGAACAAACTGAAAAACAACAAAGAGATTACATCTTGCGTGAAAAGCTAAGAGCCATTAAAAAGGAACTTGGCGATGATCCAGATGGAAGCTCTGATGAAGAAAATATTAAAAAACGTCTCGAGGAAAATCCTTATCCAGAACACGTAAAAGTTAAGGTTAGAAATGAACTTAAACGTTTTTCAATGATGCCTCAAGCATCTCTAGAATCTTCACTCATTATGAGTTACATTCAAACACTAATGGATGTGCCATGGTATGAAGAAACTGCAGATAATGATGACCTTGAAAATGTTAAGAAAATATTGGATGAAGACCATTATGGTCTTGTAGACGTCAAAAAACGTATTGTCGAATATTTAGCCGTAAAGAAAATGACAGGCAATTTAAAGGCCCCTATTTTATGTTTTTACGGCCCTCCAGGATGCGGCAAGACTTCTTTAGGTAAGTCAATTGCAAGAGCTTTAGGAAGAAAGTTCTTTAAAGCAAGTTTAGGTGGAATCTCCGATGAAGCTGAAATTCGTGGACATAGAAGAACTTATGTTGGTTCTATGCCAGGAAGAATTATTTCAGGTATGAAACGTGTTGGTGTTACTAACCCAGTTTTCTTACTCGATGAAATTGATAAATTAGCCTCGTCATATAAAGGAGATCCAGCAAGTGCTCTTTTAGAGGTTCTTGATCCTGAACAAAACTTTGCATTTAATGATAACTTCCTCGAAGAGCCTTACGATTTGAGTAATGTTTTATTCATTTGTACCGCAAACTATCTTGAAAATATTCCTGCTCCACTTCGTGATAGATTGGAACTCATCGAAGTTAATAGCTACACTGAACTTGAAAAAGTTAAGATTGCAAAAGGTTTCTTATTAAAGAAAGAACTTGCTGCAAACGGATTAAAATCAAGACAAATTTCATTCACAGAAGAATCATATTTACATCTTATTCGTTCATATACTAGAGAATCTGGTGTTCGTGAACTTGAACGTAAAATGGCCTCTGTTATGAGAAAAGCGGTAGTGGAATTACTCACTAATAATGAAATTAAGAAAATTGAAGTTACTCCTGATTTAATCGAAAAATATCTTGGAGCTCCAATTTTTGACAACACAAAGAAAGAAGAAAAAGGGCAAGTCGGTGTTGTTACTGGACTTGCTTACACTCAATATGGCGGAGATATTCTCCCAATTGAGGTTAATTATTTCCCTGGTAAGGGAAATCTCATTCTCACAGGTAAACTTGGTGACGTTATGAAAGAATCTGCAACAATTGCCTATTCTTATGTTCGTTCAAATGCATCAAAATACAAAATTGATCCAAAATTATTTGAAAGTAACGACATTCACATTCACGTTCCTGAAGGCGCTGTTCCAAAAGATGGACCAAGTGCTGGTGTTGCTATCACAACAGCCATTATTTCTTGCTACACTAAATCTCCAGTTAGCAACGAAGTGGCTATGACAGGCGAAGTAACGTTACGTGGAAACGCACTTCCAATTGGTGGGCTTCGTGAGAAATCTATGGCAGCTTTAAGAAGTGGAATCAAAACAATAATTGTTCCAAAAGATAACAAAAAAGCTGTAGATGAACTTCCAAAGGAAGTTAAATCAAATATTAACATCATTTTCATGAAAAATGTTGATGATGCATTAAAGGTAGCACTTGTTAAATAAAATGATCAATTTTTCTAAGGCAAAATTTCTCAAATCTGCTCCTACTTATGATTTAAAACCAGATAAAAATCTACCTGAAGTAGTTTTTGTTGGTAAATCAAATGTTGGTAAGAGTTCTTTAATTAATGCCTTAGTGAAGAATTCTAAGCTTGCTTATACCTCTTCAAAACCAGGTTATACAAAGCTTTTAAATTATTTCGAAATTGATGAAAAATTTTATTTAGTAGATGCTCCAGGTTATGGATACACTGCAAGTGGAGGAAAATTACTCGATTCATTTTCAGAAATGATGGAAACATATTTCGATAATCCTTCACTTGCAGGTGTTGTCTTTATTGTCGACTCGAGACATGAAATGTCTAAAGACGACCGTGCTTTTTATGATTTTATCATAAATAAACAAATTCCTTTTATTTTAGTGGCTTCAAAATCTGATAAATTAAATCAATCAGAGAAGGCTAAAATAAAGAAACATATTCAAGTTGAATTAGGAATTGAAAATTTCATTCTTGCCTCTTCCTCAAAAGGAACAGGACTTGATGAAATTAAGGCTAAAATATCACAAATTCTTTAATTAAAATAAAGAACTTGTTATAATTTATTTGCTGTTGACCAAGAGGTTGATTAATAGACTTAATTATAGAGAGAGATGGATGGTGGAAGCATCTCATTAAGAATTAATCATTGTCGCTTGCGAGGCTGAATGGGAACATTCCGGTTGTTACGTTAAAACTTAATTAAGTGCTCTTATTTTATAAGAGAATTAAGGTGGTACCACGTATAAGCGTCCTTAAATAGGGCGCTTTTTTATATAAAAATGAAGGAGGACATCATCATGTTAGATAAACGTTATGATCCGAAAAAAGTAGAAGAAGGAAAATATGAAACTTGGAAAAAAGCAGGTTATTTTACCGCTGGAGATAAATCCAAACAAGCTTTCTCAATGGTTATTCCTCCTCCAAATGTTACAGGTAAATTACATTTAGGTCATGCTTGGAATACAACAATTCAAGACATAACTGCAAGATATAAAAAGTTAAAAGGCTTTGACGTAATGTGGCTTGCAGGCATGGACCACGCAGGTATTGCAACACAAGCAAAGGTAGAAGAAAAACTTCGTAAAGAAGGCGTTTCTCGTTACGACCTTGGTCGTGAAGGATTTTTAGCAAAAGCATGGGAATGGAAAGCAGAATACGCTGACAACATTCATAAACAATGGGCAAAAATGGGCCTTATGCTTGATTATAGCCGCGAAAGATTTACTCTTGACGAACAGCTTAATAAAGCTGTTTTGCACGTCTTTAAGACGCTTTATGACAAGGGATTAATTTATAGAGGCGAAAGAATTATTAATTATGACCCTGAACTTAAGACAGCTTTATCAAACATTGAAGTTGAATATTCAGATGATCCAGGCAAATTCTTTTACTTTAAATACCCAATTGTTGGAACTGATGAATATTTAACAGTTGCTACAACTCGTCCAGAAACAATGTTTGGTGATACAGCAGTTTTTGTAAATCCAAAAGATGAAAGATACAAACATTTAATTGGAAAAACAGTTATAAACCCAGCAAACGGAGATGAACTTCCAATCATGGGTGATGAATACGTTGATATTCAATTTGGTACAGGCGCAATGAAATGTACTCCTGCTCACGACCCAAATGACTTTGCTTTAGCAAAGAAATACGGAATGAAGTTCATTAAGTGTATGGATTTAGAAGCAAAAATGAACGAAAACTGTGGCAAGTACAAAGGCATGGATCGTTATGAATGCCGTGATGCACTTGTTGAACAAATTAAAAAAGACGGTCGCCTTATTAAAATAGAAGATATTGTGCACCAAGTTGGTCACTCAGAAAGAAGTCATTGTGTTGTAGAACCAATGCTTATGAAACAATGGTTTGTTAAAATGAGACCTCTTGCAGACCAAGCTTTAGCAAAATCAAAAGTTAACTTTGTTCCTGAAAGATTTAACCATACTTTTAGACAATGGATGGAAAATGCTGATGATTGGTGTATTTCAAGACAACTTTGGTGGGGACATCGTATTCCTGCTTATTACAATAAGCAAACTGGTGATATTATCGTTAGCGAAACTCCAGTAGTAGATCCAAATTATGTTCAAGATGAAGACGTTTTAGATACTTGGTTTAGCTCTGCTCTTTGGCCATTTGCAACACTTGGTTGGCCAGAAAAAACAGATGATTTAAAGCGTTATTTTCCAAATTCACTTCTTGTTACAGCCTATGACATTATTTTCTTCTGGGTTTCTAGAATGATTTTTGATTCACTTGAATTTACTGGTGAATCACCATTTAAAGATTGTTTAATACACGGCTTAATTCGTGACTCTCAAGGCAGAAAAATGTCAAAATCATTAGGAAATGGTATTGACCCTATCGATGTAATCGATAAATATGGTGTTGATGCTCTTCGTTACTTCCTTACAACTGGCTCAGCTCCAGGACAAGACATTCGTTATATTGAAGAAAAAGTTCAAGCAAGTTCAAATTATTTAAATAAGATTTGGAACTCCGCTCGTTATGTTTTAGATATTGTTGGAGAAAATTTCAAAGAATCCGATATTAAATTTGATGAATTAAAACCACTTGAAAAAGATATTTACATTAAGATGAACAAAACAATTAAGTCTGTTTCAACTTATATGGATAAATATGAATATTCAATGGCTTCAACTTACCTTTATAATTTCGTTTATGATGACTTCTGCTCTAACTACTTAGAAATGAGTAAAGTCGCACTTCAAAGCGATGATGAATCATATAAACATATTGTTAAATCATTACTTGTTAATATTCTTAAGAATATTATTATTATGATTTATCCATTTGCTCCATTCATTGGCGAAGAACTTTATTTAGCACTTCCAACTCATAAAGAATCAATCATGATTGAAGATTATCCTACATGCGCAAGCATTAAAGAAGATGAAATTATTAGCGTCACTGAACTTTACAAAATGATCAGCGACATTAGAAACTATAAAGTCACTAATAAACTTGCTCCAAACTACAAATTAAATTTAGTTATTGAATGCAAAGATAAACTTTTCGATGATTTTGAAAAATATTTAAGAAGATTTACTTTCGCAGAAAATATTGAAATTACTAAAGAAGCAAAATCAAATGGAATGAAGTATGTTTATACAAACTCTACTTTATTTATTGAAGATAGCATTTCAGATGAAGAATTAGCTGCCAAAAAAGCAAAAGATATTGCATTCTTAAAATCAGAAATCGCTCGTTGTGAAGGCATGCTCTCCAATCCAAATTTCGTTAATAAAGCTCCAAAAGAAAAGGTTGAAGCAGAGAGAGCAAAACTTGCCTCCTTCCAAGAGCGCCTAAAAAATCTCTAAAAAAGTGATTTACTATGTAAATCAAAAAAATAAATTAACATTTTTGTGTTTTTCTCTCTAATTAGTATGTGAAGGAGGAAAACATAATGGTTAAAATTTTTGCAGCAGTTTTAGCTACCGTCGTGGTGATGATTGTTGTTTTTCAAGTCATTGATCCGAAAGTTGAAAAAGCTGGTGGAAACGCTCCTACTACTTTAGTTGATAATACAAATGTTGCTAGTGGTAGTATTTCAGTTTCTATTGATGGCGAAGTCAAACGTTCTGGAACATATGTTTTGGAAGAAAACACAACACTCGAAGAGCTTATAAGTGTTGCTGGTGGACTTACTACAAATGCAGACGAATATGCTTTTGATACTTCTTATTTATTAGAAGATAAAGCAAGTTTTTATATTGCACCAAAATATGATCATTCAGACGTTTGTTCAATGGAACCAATTGTTAAAACCAATATCAACCGAGATAATGAAGAAGGGCTCCAAGTTGTTAATGGAATTGGTTCAACTATTGCTAAAGCAATAGTAAATTACCGCGAAAGCAACGGTGAATTTAAACGTATTGAAGATCTTAAAAAAGTAAGTGGCATCGGAAACGCGACTTTCGAAAAAATTAAAGACTACGTCCGTCTACGTGGTTAATGAGTTTTCTTGTTACAACATTCTCATTAATACTTGGTCTGTACTTCTTTAGAAATAACATAGTTCTTTCAATTTTATTAAGTTTAGGTTATTTATTTTTTGTATTTTGGAGATTAGGCAAAAGAATGGGTTTGGTTTGCCTAATGGTGTTTGGGATTGGAATGATAATTCCCAAAATACCGCTTCCAGTTAATCATGATTCCAGTTATGGGGGAATTGTTATTGACGCAAGAGATAATTACATAATCTTTCAATCAAAATTTACGAAATACTATGTATATTCTGAGAATAATGATTATGAAATAGGTGATTTCCTTACTATAAAGGGGCAGGTAAAAGACCTTAAATTCAATTCATACGAATCCCAATTTAATTTCGAAAAATACCTCAACAATAAAGGAACGCAAAGAGAGATTTTTGTTGACTCGATCGACGTCAGATGGAAATCGTTTATAAAAATTCACCATTTTAAGAATCAATTTCTTTCAAAATTTGATGAAGATGCAGCCACTTTAATTAGCGCGTTTTTGTTTAATGATAAGGATTATTCAAGTGATATAGTTAAAACTTTAGACAGAAATGGATTGATTTATTTATTTTCACTAAGTGGAATATATTTAAATATATTGTTTGCTGTCACTAATTATATTATTAACCTTAAGTGTTCACGTAAAAAGGCAAAGATTCTTACATTATTTATCTATTTACCATTAGCGTTTTTCTCTTTCACTCGTATTGGCACATTAAGGGTGTATGGGCTATATTTCTTAAAATATTTAAACGAGTTCGCTTTTAAAAGGAGAAAATTCACCCATATTGAGCTAGTTTGTTTGCTAGCATTGATCTTTATAGCTATTGATTACCATCTTGTTTATCAAGAGGCGTTTTATATCGGTTTTCTATTGTCCGCATTCACCCCAATTCTATTGAACGCAACAAAATGTCTAGAAAAAAAGAAGAGAAAGTATGTAAATATGATCATCCTTAACATACTGGTTATCCCCCTTATGATAACTTCATCATATGTTTATCCGCTAAATATCATGATGAGACCTTTATTAGTGTCTATAAACTTCCTTTTTATTTTAATTTCAGCTTTCTCTACATTTCTTCCAATAACAAAATTAGTCAATTTTCTTGCGAAAGGTGAACTGTGGATTTTGGAAAAAGTGGATTCTGTAAACATTAGAATCCCAGTGTGCGATTGGAACGGAGTACTTTCTATTATTATCTGTGGTGTTACTTTACTTATTGTTTTTTATCTAGAATCAGTGAGAATAAAACACGCGAAAATAGCGGCTTTATGTCTCGTTTCATTGATTACTATTTCAATTACTCCGTTCCAAGAACCAATTACTAATGCGGTTTACTTTGTAAACGTTGGACAAGGCGATAGCATAATTATTAAAAATAAAAATAAAACCATAATGATTGATACAGGAGGCAATAAATCCTGTGACATGGCGGTCGATACGCTTATTCCCTTTATGAATAAGAAAAAGATTACTCACATCGATGCATTAATATTAACTCATGACGATTTTGATCATAGTGGTGCAAAAGACTCATTAATTTCTAACTTTAAAGTTAATGAAGTAATTACAAGCAAAAAACAATTCCCTTATAAAATTGGGAATTTAAATATAGAAAATTTAAATACTTATTGTGATGATGGAACAAATGATTCTTCTTTGGTTCTTATGATGGATTTTATGAACAAAAAATTTCTTTTTACAGGGGATGCATCAAGCGAAATTGAGAAGAAAATAATCAAAGATTATAATGTTGATTGTGACATCTTAAAAATCGGTCATCACGGTTCTAAATATTCAACATGTGAAGCTTTCTTAAAAGCTACAACTCCAAAAGAAGCAATTATCTCTGTTGGAGCAAAAAATTATTATGGGCATCCATCTGATAATGTTATAGATTTGTTAAATAAGTACGATGTTAAAATCAGAAGAACAGATTTAGAAGGGACAATTTGTTATTTTTCATTGTTAGCATAATGTAGTATAATTCAAGTTATGAATTACATTCTCTATGGCGAACTTTATCCGATGATTCGTAAACACCTTAATAAAATTCTTAAGGAACGTTTAGGAGAACCTGATGATTTTAATGTCGTAAAGATTGATTTTGAAGAATCTAGCATTGATGAAGTAATTTACGAATCTTCTTCGTTGCCATTAGGCTATGATAAAAAAGCCGTGGTGGTTGATAATGCTAATTTCTTGCTTAAAGATGCCAATGAAGATGACGTTAAACGCATAATTGAATTACTTAAAAATTCGAATGATGATATTAACTTAATTTTCATTTTAAAAAGTGAAAAAATTGATAAAAAAGGCGATATCTTTAATTATATTAAAGAAAATGGACAAGTTTTTGAATTTTTAAATATTGAAAAAGAACAATGGCCAGTTTACATTAAGAAATATTTTAAAGGAAAAAACATTGATATTAATGATGATGCCGTTGAAGAACTTTCTAGTAGAATTGATGGTGATTTAACACGTTTTCTTAATGAAGCTGAAAAGCTTTCTTTGTATAAAAATCCAATCACTTTATCTGATGTTATTTTAATGGTTTCAAAACCACTTGAAGATGATGCCTTCCAAATTTCAAATGCCCTATTTAGAGGAGAAAATTCTTTAGCTCTCTCTATTTATAGAGACTTACAATTATTAGGTCAAAAATTTGTGGATGCTTTAATCCCAATGCTTGCAAGCCAATTTAGATTCATTTCAGAAGTTTGTTTCTTAGATTCTAAAGGACTTGATAAAGACGAAATTGCTGCTCAACTTGAAGTAAATCCAGTTAGAGTTAAAATAGCACTTAAAAATGCTCGTAATATTTCTAGAAAGCAGATCGCTAAAGTTTTAAATGATTTATATAATTTAGATTTGCAAATAAAAAGCGGTCTTATAGACCGCTTTTATGGTTTCGAATTATTTTTAATTAATTTTCCGAACTAATTATTTGCTTAATCCGTTAACTAATGCGCAAAGTGTTGATTTTTTACGTGCAGCAGTATTGCGTGTATAAACACCAGCAGTAACTGACTTATCAATTAACTTTGTTGCAACCTTTAATGCTTCTTGTGCTGCCTTAACATCTTTCTTTTCAACTGCTAAACGAACCTTCTTTGACTCAGTTGCGATGTGGCTTCTTACAGAAACATTGCGTTGACGTGATTTTTCATTAGTTTGAATTCTTTTAATTTGTGATTTAATTTGTGCCATTTTATCTTTAATCCTTTCGATGAACGATTAATAGTGTAAATCAATTAAAAAATTTTGGAATAAAATGTTTGATTTTGTTAGTATTCATCGAATGAATTTTTTTAAAAATTTTCACAAAAATTGAATAGATATTTAATTTAGAATGCTTAGAAATATTTATTTTTAACTATTTACTAAATATGATTGAAAATCATTCTCCCTAAATTTATAATAATAGCCATGAAATCAATTAAAGACGTAAAAATTTTATACATGGGAACTCCTGAAATGTCCGCTAAAGTTTTAGAGGCACTTGTTTTAGGTGGTTTTAATATTGTTGGAGTTATTGCTCAAGAAGATCAACCAGTTGGAAGAAAAGCAATTATTACTAAAGTGCCAACCAAAGTTGTTGCAGAAAAATACAATATTCCTGTTTATCAACCTCATAAAATTCGTCTTGATTATGAATTTGTTAAAGACATTAATCCTGATTTAATTCTTACAATGGCCTATGGCCAAATAGTTCCGCAAGGTTTATTAGACATTCCTAAGATGGGTGCTTTAAATCTTCATGGTTCAATCCTTCCAAAATATAGAGGCGCAGCTCCAATTCAACGTGCAATTATTGAAGGTGAAAAGGTCACTGGCGTAACTCTTATGGAGATGGTTGATAAAATGGACGCAGGCAAGATGTTTGGCGTCAAAGAATGCGAAATTACCATTGATGACAACTATACTTCACTTTGTGAAAAGATTGTAAAATGTTGCATTGATTTATCAACAGAACTTCTTCCAAAATATTTTAATGGAGAACTTAAAGGCATTGAACAAGACGAATCAAAAGTTACATTTGCAGACAAGATTCGCCCTGAAACAGAAAAACTTTCTTTAGATTATAAGACTGATGAATTTATAAATTATGTTCGTGGATTAAGTGAAGAACCAGGCGGTTACGTAATGCTTGATGATCTAAAATTTAAGATTCTAAAAGCTGCTAAAACTGATTTTACGGTTAACGGAGAAGCTGGAACATTATCTATAGATAAAAGAGTTCATTTAAAACTCAAAGATGGTGCTATTGAATTATTAGAAGTTCAATTAGCAGGCAAAAAGAAAATGGATGGACGAAGCTTCGCAAATGGCTCCAGACATCTAAATGGTAAAATTGTTAAATAAAAGGCTATAATTTAATAGCCTTTTTTATTATAATAAATGTATGGAAAAGTCATTTACTTTGTCAGTTCACGAATTAGTAGACTTTTTATTACGTAGCGGAGACATTGATAATCGCATTAATAATGCTGCGACAATGAATGAAGGTACGCTTATTCACGCATACTATCAATCTAGACAAGGCAAAAACTATATTTCAGAGTACCCTTTAAAAGAAACTTTTGAGGTTAATGGTTATAAAATTACTCTTGAAGGCAGAGCTGATGGAATAATAGATTTAGGAAATAGTGCAGTTATTGATGAAATCAAATCAACAATTGCTCCTTTAGAAGAATATTACAAAGACAATGAGGAGTGGCATCTAGGCCAGGCTAAGTGCTATGCACTTTTATACGCTCACGAAAAAGGTTATTCATCAGTTTCAATACGTTTGACCTACATTCATCAGTTAGACAAATCACAAATGATTAAAACTTATGATTTTTTAACATCGGAACTTGAGAAAGATATTCACAATTTATTTGTCTCGTATTTGGAATTTTTTGAGATTGTTTTTAATAAAAAATTAGCACGCAATAAATCTGCAAAAACCATTGAATTCCCATACACTTCATTTAGAGAAGGCCAAAAAGATTTAGCAAAGTATTCCTATGGAATAGCTAAGAATGGTGGAGTCTTATTTGCTGAAGCTCCTACTGGAATTGGCAAGACAATTTCTACACTTTATCCAAGCGTTAAATCTTTTGCTGAAACTGATAACGATAAAATCTTTTATTTAACCGCTAAAAGTTCTGGAAAAGAAATGGCATTTAATGCAGGTAAAATGCTTATTGAAAACGGGCTTAAGGCTTCAGTAATTGAACTACTCGCAAAAGATAAAGTTTGTTTTTCTAAAGGAAAAGCTTGTAATCCAGATGAATGTCCTTTCGCTAAAGGGTATTACTCAAGAATCAGAGAAATTGTTAAAGGCGCAATATTAAGTAGAGATGTATTTTCTACTGAAGAAATCGTTTCTTTGGCACGAGAATACGCTGTTTGTCCTTTTGAACTACAGTTAGATTTATCACTCTATACAGATTTAATAATCTGTGATTACAATTATTTCTTTGATCCAATCGTTTATTTAAAACGCTTCTTTGATAAAGATGCCTCAAACATGGTTGTTTTAGTAGATGAGGCACATAACCTAGTTGAAAGAGGTCGTTCAATGTATAGCGCATCTTTCGATTCATATCTTTATAGGAAAGTTAAAAAGTCAGTAAAACATTTTGAACATAAGAAACTTAAAGCCGCTCAAACAAAAATGACTAAATTATTTAACTCTTTTAGTGATTATCCTTTAGGCAGCACTTTAATTCCTTTCCCGAGTAAAACTCAAATTAATGCGATAAATGCTTATCTTTTAGCATGTAATGACGTTAACAAAAATCACCATTCTGTGGTGACAGATGAGTTTAAAGAATTCTACTTAGATGTTAATAAATTCATTAAACTTTTGGATTTTTATGATGATACATTTGCACTTTATGTTACCAAAAAGAATGAAAAAGATGTGAAGATTTCATTGTTCTGTATTGATCCAAACAAACATATAAAACGAACCCTAGACCAAGTGAAAGGAAAAGTTATTTTTTCTGCAACACTTTCTCCAACAGATTATTACATTGACATGATAGGTGGCGAAAAGTCAGATCCAATTCTTTCTTTGTCGTCTCCTTTTGATAAGGATAACTTAAAGTTATTAGTAGCTCCTAAAGTATCAATTAGGTACAGAAATAGGCTAGAAACGATAAAAGATGTTACTTCCTACATAAAAGAATTTGTTTCTCACAAAGTGGGTAACTATTTTATCTACGTTCCAAGTTACGAATATCTTGAAACTTTTGTTTCATTATTTGATTTAGAGGATGTTGACCTTTTAATTCAAGAAAAAGACATGAGCGAAGAGGAAAAAGAATCATTCCTTTCATGCTTTGTAGAAAAACCAAAGAAAACAACGATTGGAGTTGCAGTTATTGGTGGTGCTTTTAGCGAAGGAATTGACCTTGTCGGAGATAGAATTATAGGCGTTGTTGTTATTGGCGTTGGTCTACCTCAAATTTGTTTTGAAAGAGACTTAATTAAAGACTATTTCAACAAAGTTGAAAATAAAGGTTATGATTACGCTTATGTTTCACCTGGAATTAATAAAGTAATGCAAGCAGTTGGTCGTGTTATAAGAAGTGAAAACGATAGAGGTGTCGCATTACTTATTGATGATAGATATTTAACCGAAGAATATCATGACCTTTTTAAGAATACTTATTCAAATTATGAAGTTGTAACTTGTATCGACGATATTAAAGAACAAGTTGAAAACTTCTGGAGTAATAAATAAAATACTTGCATATGACATACGACAAGAAACACATCAGAAACTTCTCTATAATTGCTCATATTGACCACGGTAAATCTACCTTGGCCGATAGAATTTTAGAGTTAACTGATACTGTTTCTCAAAGAGAAATGAAAGAACAATTCCTCGATTCAATGGATCTCGAAAGAGAAAGAGGAATTACAATTAAACTAAACGCTGTTACGCTTAAATATAGAGCTAAAAACGGTGAAGATTATTTATTTAATTTAATCGATACTCCGGGGCACGTCGACTTTTCTTACGAAGTAAGTAGGTCACTTGCAGCATGTGAAGGCTGTCTTTTGGTAGTTGATGCAACACAAGGCGTTGAGGCACAAACTTTAGCTAACGTTTACTTAGCAGTCGATAATAATCTTGAGATTGTTCCTGTTATCAATAAAATTGATCTTCCTAGTGCAATGCCAGATATGGCAAAGAAGGAAATTGAAGAAAGAATTGGTATTCCTACAGACAATGCTTGTTTAGTTTCTGCTAAAACAGGCCTTGGAGTAGAAGATGTTCTTGAAGCAGTTGTCAATTATATTCCAGCTCCAGAAGGAGACGATAATAAGCCTTTAAAGGCTTTAATATTTGATTCTTACTACGATTCATACCGCGGAGTTGTTATTTTAATTCGTGTTAAAGAAGGCAAAGTAAAAGTTGGAGACACAATTAAATTAATGGCTGCAAACAAAGAATATTTAGTAACCGAAGTTGGAATTAGAACTCCGAAAGAAATAAAAGTTGATGAATTAGCAAGCGGTGAAGTTGGTTATTTAGCAGCTCAAATTAAAGATATTAGAGACGTTCATCCTGGCGAAACAGTTACTTTAGTAACTAATCCTGCAAAAGAAGCACTTCCAGGCTACAGAAAAATGAATCCAATGGTTTATTGTGGTCTTTATCCTGTAGACTCTAAAAAATTCTTAGATCTCAAAGATGCTTTAGAGAAACTTACATTAAACGACGCTTCATTAACATTTGAAGCTGAAACTTCTCAAGCTTTAGGTTTTGGTTTTAGATGCGGATTCTTAGGTTTATTACACATGGACGTAGTCCAAGAACGTCTTGAAAGAGAATATGGATTAGATTTAATCCTTACTGCTCCAAGCGTTATTTATAAAGTTTATAAGTCTGATGGTGAAGTTATTGAACTTGATAACCCTTCAAAATTACCAGATTTAACCACAATCAAAGAAATACAAGAACCTTACGTAAAGGCTCAAATTATGACTCCAAAAGAGTATGTTGGACCAGTTATGGATCTTTGTCAAAATAGAAGAGGAATTTACATTGATCTTCAATATTTTGATGACACAAGAATGATTGTTACATATGAATTACCACTTGCAGAAATTGTCTACAATTTCTTCGATAAACTCAAATCTTTTACAAAAGGTTACGCTTCATTTGATTATGAATATAGCGACTATAAAGTTGGCAATCTTTCTAAGATGGATATTCTTCTTAATGGAGAAGTCATAGATGCTTTAAGCATAATTGTTTATCGTGGGAATGCATACGAGCGCGGTTCCATTGTTGTGCGCAAACTTAAAGAAATTATTCCAAGACAGCAATTTGAAGTTCCTATTCAAGCTGCAATTAATGGAAAAGTCATTGCTCGAGCAGACATAAAAGCTGTTAGAAAAGACGTTTTAGCTAAATGCTATGGTGGTGATATTTCACGTAAACGTAAACTCCTCGAAAAACAAAAAGAAGGTAAGAAGAGAATGAAAGCTATCGGCTCTGTTGAAGTGCCTCAAGAAGCATTCATGACTGTCTTATCAATCGACGAAGATTAATAACAATTTAGTACTAAATTAGTAATTTCTTATTTACATAAGGAGTTACTTTTTTTATAATTATAGTGCGAGGATAAAAATTATGGGCGCAAATGATTTAAATCAACGTTATACAATTGAAAAGTATTGTACCAAAATGGAAGTTGCAAAATCATTAGGAACAAACCTAATTGAACCAATTTGGAAAGAGATTTTGGATTTCAGAAATCGTCTTTCGATTGTTCTTCCTATTTTTGATACTGCACACGTTAAATTCTTTTTAACTTACATTGATCTTGTTCAAGGAAAAAGCAGTCAAGTAAACGATTTACTTTCAATTTACATTTCCTCTTATTCGAAACTTAAAAAAGGTTCTATTGCAGATTACACATTTTCACATGATATGTTAAAAATCTGCTTAAAGAATGTTGCTAAGTTAAATAAGATTGATGTTTCTGAGATTACTTTAACTAACATAGTTGAAGACAAAGAAACTGATCCTGAACTTGGATTTTTAGCTAATTATAAAAAAGCACTTATGGATTTTGAAAATAATTCCTTAAGTGAAATTAACGAAGATTTTTTAGCTCAAAAATACGCTATTTTAAGAGGAGAACAAGAATTAACTTCTTTCTATAGAACTTCTGATAATTTAACTTCTGAATCAAAAGCACTTGTCGATAGGCTTTACGATCAAGGTGTTCCAGCACATTTAATTGAAGACATGATGAATTCTTTGATGGAATACATCAATAATGGCGACATTTCACTTCTCTCTAGACTTGTAGCAATATTCTTTATGTTTAACTATGTTAAACCTTTTGAAAAATTCAATCTTGAACTTGCTACATTGACCGCAAAAAAGGTTATTGCAATGTCTGAAGCCAATTCATCAAGTTTATACATTCCTTTTGAAGAATTACTAACAAACAAAAACTTCATTAACGAGGTTACTAGAGAATCAATTAAAACTCATGACTTTACTTATGCGTTAGTTGAAGCAGCTCCAATTATTTGTAGCGCACTTGAAACAGCAAACGAGCGTATTGAACAAGTTCATGCCCATGCACTCGATACTGAAGCAAAGCTTGGAACTGATGTGAAGAAAATCAAAGAAGAATTCGGTGTTTCTATTGAAACTCCTGTAATTCAAGCTTCAAAAATTGAAACTAAAGCTCAAATTCAAGAAAGAATTGAGAAAAAATATGAAAATATTCCTCAAGAACAAGTTTCTGAAAAAGAACTTAAGGTAAGAATGAACGACATTTTAGAATCAAATCCATTTATTAAGAAATCTCAGGCCCATTTCTATGTTCATCACTGCACAATTGGTAAATTTTATACCATTCAGCAATTTATTAAGTTTGAAAATTGTGTCTACGAAACAGGTAGAACATCAATGGATAACCTTGCAAAGCATGGTTATTATAGACGTGAACAAATCAAAAATAAGTTTGTTTACACACCAATTAACAAGGAGTAAAATAAAAGTATGAAAACATTTGGAAATTCAATTATAGATAATCCAGGAATTATTATCGCAATTCTTGTTGTATTTTTTGGTTTAATCCTTCTTGGCGTAATTCTTGTAAAGAAATACGTTAAGCCACTTCAAATTAAAAAACCAGATTTAGATGAAAAAGAAGCTGCAAAAGAAGAACTTGATAGAATTCTTGTTCCAATTGAAGACGAAGAACTTCAAAAACAAATGGACGAAGCAGCTAAAAAAGATGGCGAATAAACCATCAGCTTTATATTTACACATCCCGTTTTGTGATCACGTCTGCTCTTATTGCGACTTCACAAAACTTTTTTATTTTAAAAAATATGAAAAACCTTATTTAGAAGCCCTAAAAAAGGAAATAAATTCATACCATATTAACAAAGTTAATACTTTATACATTGGTGGTGGAACTCCAACATCTTTAAGCGACGATGGATTTGAAGATATTTTATCTTTTGCCTCTAAATTTTTAGCAGATGATTATGAGTTCACTGTCGAAGCAAATGCAGAAAACTTAACTGAATCAAAACTTTGTATTATGAAAAGATACGGAGTTAATCGTCTTTCAATAGGTGTGGAATCAACCTCAAATAAGCTATTAAAAGAGATTGATAGGCATCACACTTTCGAAGATGCGCAAAAAGCTGTTAGAAAAGCTAAAAAGTGTGGTTTTGACAATATGAATATTGATTTAATCTATGGTTTTAAAGGTGAAAGTTTACAACAACTAAAAAAAGATCTCGAAAATTTCATTAAGTTAGACATCGATCACATTTCAATTTATTCTTTAATCATTGAACAAGGTTCCATTTTATTCGCCAAAGGCGAAAAAGAACAAAATGAAGAAGATTCACGTGAATATTATGAAACAATATTGGCTTATTTACGTAAACATGGATACGAGCGTTATGAAGTTTCTAACTTTGCAAGAAATAAGAAATATTCAAAACATAATTTAGTTTATTGGCATAACCAAGAATATTACGGATGTGGTTTAGGAGCTTCTGGATACGTAAATGGTGTTAGATATCAAAACACAAAGAATTTAGATGAGTATAACAAATGCAACTGTGTTGCAAATAAAGAAAAAGTCTCAAAAAAGAACCTATTAACTTACTATTTATTAACAAATCTTAGGTTAGAAAACGGGTTTTCTCGTGAAGAATTTTTATCAACATTTGGCAAAGATTTTTGCGAAATGTTTAAAGATAAAATTATTAAATTTTCACTCGAAAAATATTTTAATATTAATGAAGACAAAATCGCATTAAATGATGAAGGCATTTTATTAATGGATTTTGTGCTTCTTAAATTGCTATAATTGGCACTCTTATTAAAAAAGTGCTAAAAATTATACACACTTTGTGTGTATTTTTTATTTTTTTCACAAAATTAGCACTTTAATGTTGACAGTGCCAACCTCACGCATATAATAATGGTGTTAGCACTCAAGGAAAACGAGTGCCAAAAGGAGAAAGGAAATGAATCGAAGAGAACGAGTTCTAAAGTTGATTGTTGAACACTTTATTAAAACCGCAGAACCTGTTGGTAGTAAAACCTTAATCGAAGAGTATGGCTTAACTTATTCAGGAGCCACGATTCGTGCAGAAATGAATGCACTCGAGCAAGAAGGTTTCTTAGAAAAGACACACACGTCAAGCGGACGCGTACCTTCTTCTAAAGGATATAGATACTACATTGAAAACCTTAGAGAACGTTCTGTCAGTGATGAATTTAAATATCAGATGCAAAGCATCTTAGATGAAAAAATTCAATCAATCGACGATGTAATTAAAGAATCTTGTGAGATCTTGTCACAAATGACTTCATTAGCAAGCATTGTACTCGGGCCAAATGCCACACAAGAAAAACTCGTGTCGGTTCAATTAGTCCCAATTTCCGAAACAAGTGCAACTTGCGTATTCATTACAGACCAAGGTTATGTCGAAAACAAAACATTTGTCTTAAATGAAAAGACTTCATTAGGAGACGTTGAGAGTTGTGTCAAATTATTAAATGAAAGACTTAAAGGCACATCAATCGCAGAACTTATTCCTAAGATGAAAGCCATCAAGCCACTCCTTAGCGATTACGTTATTGATCACGATGTAATTTATCAAGCTATGCTTGAAGCATTCGTAGGATTCGCTAAAGACAGATTAAGTGCTTATGGAAAAGAAGAATTATTCGAACAACCAGAATTCAAAGATGATGCGACAAAGATCAAAAAATTAATTGAATTATTTGAATCACCTGAAGTATTTAGAGAAGTTGAAAATGATGAACAAAATGAAATCTCAATCCATATTGGTGGAGAAACCAAGGATGATGAAGATGTCTCAATTATCTCTGCAAAAGTTAAAATACCAGGACAAAAAGAAGGATCTATCGCAATTGTTGGTCCAAAAAGAATGGACTACGACCAAGTTGTTAGCTCAATGGAATATCTTATTAATGAATTAGAAAAAAGATACTCTAACGAGAGAAGGGAGATAACTCGTGAAGGAAGAAAACAAACAAAACCAAGCGGAACAAAAACAAAGCAAGGTCAAGGAAGAAACTAAAGCCAAAGAAAAGATTGAAAAGCTTACCGCTGATTGCGAGCATTGGAAAAATGAATACTTCCGTGCATACGCCGATATGAAAAACTTAAGAGACGCGATCGAAAAAGATCATAAGGATGTTCTTAAATATCGTGCAGCAGGGTTCATTGAAAACTTACTTCCAATCTTAGACGGATTCCATATGGCGTTAAATTGCCAAGCAAATACACCGGAATTAAAGAACTTCTTAACTGGATTTGAGTTCATTTACAGAAATATGGTAAGTGTTCTTGAAAACGAAGGAGTAAGCGAAATATCTCCAAAAGTAGGCGATGTATTTGATCCAAATACAATGTCTGCTCTAGAAGTTAAATATGATGAAGGAAAACCAAATAGAGTTCTTAAAGTGAACACTTGTGGTTATAAACTTCATGACAGGTTAATAAGACCTTCAATCGTGGTAGTCTCCACAGACAAAAAAGACGAACAAAAACCAGAACAAAACGAATCATCCGAAAAAGTGGATGCATAGGAGGAAAATAAATTATGGCAAAGGAAATTATCTTAGGTATTGACTTAGGTACTACAAACTCAGTCGTATCTTATTTACAAGCAGATGGCAAAGTTAAAGTCATCCCAAACCCAGAAGGAACAATGACAACTCCATCAGTAGTTGCCTTTAGGGCAAGTGGTGAAGAAATCGTTGGTAATGCTGCAAAAAGACAAGCAGTTACTAACCCAGACACAGTTTCTTCTATCAAAAGAAAAATGGGCACTGCTGAAAAAGTCAGCATCAAATCTATTAAAAAAGATTTCACCCCACAAGAAATCTCTGCAAAAGTTCTTGCTTACATGAAGAAATACGCAGAAGAAAACATTGGTCACAAGATCGAAAAAGCAGTTATTACTGTTCCAGCATACTTCAATGATGCTCAAAGACAAGCTACTAAAGACGCAGGTCAAATCGCTGGTCTTGACGTAGTCAGAATCATTAACGAACCAACCGCAGCAGCTCTTGCTTATGGTTTAGATACAAATAAATCAGAAAAGATTT
The DNA here is from genome assembly GCA_045628045.1 of Bacilli bacterium. GTDB lineage: Bacteria > Bacillota_I > Bacilli_A > RFN20 > CAG-826 > Fiminaster. Next base: position 20,990 of record JAZQOV010000014.1, on the reverse strand, counting down.
TAGTTTACGATCTAGGCGGTGGAACATTCGACGTTTCAATCCTTGATATTGGTGATGGAACATTCGAAGTTATCTCAACAGCAGGCGATAATAAACTTGGCGGTGATGACTGGGATAAAGTTGTTGCTGATTGGATTAAAGCACAAATTAAGATTGAACATGGTATCGATGTTACTGACAAAATGGCAGAACAAAGATTCCTTGATGCAGCAGAAAAAGCAAAGATTGAACTTTCAAGTTCACTTCAAACAACCATTTCACTTCCATTCATTGCAATGAGTGCAAATGGACCAGTCAACTTTGAAACAACTCTTACAAGAGCTAAATTCCAAGATATGACTAAACACTTACTCGCTCGTACAGAAGAACCAGTTAGACGTGCATTAAGTGATGCAGGCATTAAAGCCTCTGAACTTGATCAAGTCTTATTAATTGGTGGTTCAATTCGTATGCCAGCAGTTCAAGAACTTGTTAAAAAACTTACAGGTAAGACACCAAACCTCTCTGTTAACCCAGATGAAGCTGTTTCTATCGGTGCTGCTTACCAAGGTGGTGTTGTCTCTGGTGACTTAAAGGACGTAGTCCTTCTCGACGTTACTCCATTAACATTAGGTATCGAAACCTTAGGTGGAGTTATGACTGGATTAATCAACAGAAATACAACAATCCCAACCACAAAATCACAAATCTTCTCAACTGCAGCAGATAATCAACCAGCAGTCGACATCATGGTTTACCAAGGTGAAAGACCAATGGCTCACGATAACAAACTTTTAGGTCACTTCCAACTCACTGGTATTAAACCAGCAAGACGTGGTGAACCAAGAATTGAGGTCACATTCTCAATTGACGTTAATGGTATTGTTAAAGTTTCTGCTAAAGACTTAGATACTCAAAAAGAACAAGAAATCACAATTTCAGGTTCAAACGGACTTTCTAAAGAAGATATTGACAGAATGGTCCACGAAGCAGAAGAAAACGCTGAAGCAGATGCAAAGCGTAAAGAAGAAGTTGAACTTAAGAATAAAGCTGAACAATACATCAACTCTATTGATCAAGCACTTCAAGAAAAAGGCGAAGGAATGGATGCAACTCAAAAAGAGCAAACCCAAAAACTTCGTGATGAACTTAAAACCGCTTTAGATAATAACGATATGGAAACATTGAAGAATAAAATTGGCGAACTTGAAAAAGCAGCTGAAATGATGGCTTCAATGCAATCTAATGATGGCAAAACTCAATCTGGTGCAGAGCAACCAGAAGGTCAACAAACTGCAGATGATGTAGTTGATGCTGACTCAACAATGAAGAACTAATCAACACTTCAAATTTAGAGCGTAGGGGCTTTAGCCCCTCGCTTTATGCTAATGAAAGGAGAGAACTATGGCAAAAAGAGATTTCTATGAAGTCTTAGGCGTAAATAAATCAGCTTCAAAAGATGAAATTAAATCAGCCTATCGTAAACTTGCTAAGAAATATCACCCAGATATAAATAAAGAACCAGGCGCTGAAGAAAAATTTAAAGAAGTTCAAGAAGCTTGGGATGTTTTAGGTGATGATAAAAAGCGTCAAATGTATGACCAATTTGGTATGGCAGCATTTGAACAAGGTGCCTCAACAGGTGGCGCTGGAAATCCATTCAGTGGTGCAGGTTTTGGTTCTCAAGGTTTTGGCGGTGTTGATTTAGGCGATATTTTTAATTCATTCTTTGGTGGCGGACGTTCAAGTCAACGTCGTGCCAACGTAGGTCCTCAAAGAGGAGAAGACGTTTTACAAAGAATTCGTGTTCAATTTATGGACGCAATTCTAGGCAAGAAAGTTTTAGTTCCTGTAAGTTATGATGAGCCTTGTAAAAAGTGTGGCGGAACAGGCGCTAAAGATCCTTCTTCTATAAAAACATGTCCACATTGTGGAGGAAGAGGTTATATCAACGTTCAACAAAGAACATTATTTGGTGTAATGGATTCTCAGCAAGTTTGTCCAGATTGTGGCGGATCAGGGAAGATTATTACTGATAAATGTCCAGAATGTGGTGGCAAAGGTTACACCCACATTAAACGTGATATGGAAGTTAATATTCCAGCAGGAATCAATGCCGGACAACAGATTGTTGTCAGAGGCAAAGGTGAACACGGTATAAATGGTGGACCAAATGGCGATTTATATTTAGAAATTGTTCTTGTGCCACACGAATTCTTCAAACGTGAAGGCAATGACATTCATATCGATGTTCCAATAAGCTTTGTGGATGCAACTCTTGGTAAAAAAGTTGATATTCCAACAGTCTATGGTGAATGCGAAGTCGAAATTCCTGCGGGAACTCAACCAAATCAAATACTTCGTTTAAAAGGACGTGGTATTAAAGATATGAGAAAAGGTACTCCTGGAGATGAATATATTCACATTCAGATAAAAACTCCTACAAAACTCAGTAAAGAGCAAAAGAAACTTCTCGAAGAATATAGAAAATCTGAGGGAAAAGACGAATCTATCTTTGATAAATTCATCAAATCATTCAAAAAATAACATTTAAATCCGGTTTATAAAATCGGATTTTTTTTGTTATTATTTTATTAATGAAAACTATTTTACTAAAAAATGTCAATATAATTGATGGCAAATTAAATTCACCTATTTCAAAAAAAGATATTTTAATTTCTGATGGAAAAATAGTGGAAATTGGAGACAATATTCCACTCTGTGGAAAAGTTATAGATTTGACCGGAAAATATGTTATGCCTGGTCTTATCAATATGCATGTCCACACTCCTTCATCAGGTAAAGTTTCTAAAAAGAAATTAGGGGATCAATCAAAATTAGTAAAATTTATTTTATCAAACCCAATTACTAAGCAAATTGGTCTTTCTATTTGTCACTCAAATGTTAAAAAAGCACTTTATTCCGGAGTTACAACAATAAGAACTGTTGGTGGAATTGGTGATATCGATTCAATTTTAAAAGACAAAATTAGCAAAGGTAAAAAAATAGGGCCAAGAATGATTGTCGCAAACACCGCAATAGGCGTTGTTGGTGGCCATATGGATGGAACTGTAGCTAAAGGAATTAGCACTCCTGAAGAAGCGGTTGCTTTAGCAAAGAAACAAATTGAAGATGGTGCAGACATTTTAAAATTAATGATTACAGGTGGCATTATTGACTCTGGTGAAAAAGGTAAATTTGGTGTTTTAAAAATGAATCCTGAACTTGTAAAAGCTGTTACAGAATACGCACATAAAAACGGAAAACTTGTTGCTGCTCATATTGAAGGAAGCGAAGGAATGAAGGTTGCCATTGAAAATGGTGTTGATTCAATCGAACACTCAGCAGAGACAACTGATGAACTTTTATTTGAACTTAAAAAGAAAAATGGTTCATGTATAATAACGCTTTCTCCAGCAGTTCCATTTGCATATATTGATCCTGAAATAATGGGTTATGGAGAAGCTGCTCAATTCAATACAGTTTCTTTTATGAAATCCATGATTTCAAATATTGAACAATGTCTAAAATTAGGCATTAATGTTGGGCTTGGAGCAGACACAGGTTGCCCTAATGTAACCCATTATAATTTTTATCGAGAACTTGTTTATTTTAATAAATTTATTAAAGGCGCAACTCCAGAACTTGCAATTCATTTAGCAACTTTAAAAAATGCAGAAATTGCCGGGATTGATAAAATAACCGGAAGCATTGAAAAAGGAAAATACGCAGACTTAATTGTGTTGCTTAGTAATCCAATTAAAGACCTAAACAGCCTCGCAAATCCTTATTTTGTTATGAAAGAAGGAAGAATTTTTCATAAAAAAATAAAGAAAATCGAAGAAACTGAACATCTTTTAAATTCAATTAATTTGTAACTTATTAATATTTAATATTAAAGGCCAATAAATAGTGGCCTTTTTATTTACAAATTTTTGCTTTTAGCAATTTTATATTTTTTTCTCTTTATAAATTTATTTATATTCGGTAAAATAATGTTGAGGTAAGTAATATGAACAAATTTATGCACATGGCTATTCTTGAAGCTCGTAAAGGAATCCGTCACGGACACGGTGGACCTTTTGGCGCAGTTATTGTTAAGAATGGTGAAGTTATTGGAAAAGGACACAATGAAGTTGTAAAAAACAATGATCCAACTTGTCATGGTGAAATGATGGCAATTCACAAAGCTTGTAAGAAGCTCGGAACATTTGATTTAAGTGGTTGTGAACTTTACACAACTGGAGAACCTTGCCCAATGTGCATGGCCGCTATCCTTTGGGCTAATATTGAGAAAGTATATTACGGATGTAATATTGTTGATACCGAAGACATTGGTTTTAGAGATAAAATTTTCTATGAATTCAATGAAAATGGTGGCAGAGAAAAAATGGTTTTTGAACTTGATCGTAAAGCTTGCCTAAAACTTTATAACGAATATAAAAATATCGCTGATAAAACAAATTATTAATCAAAATGGCTAAATGCAAATATTGTCACGAAGTAATTTCAAGGTTAGATAAAGAAATCTGCCCTTTTTGTGGTGGAGTAAGACCTCTTGAAGGCACAGATACATCAACTCAAGACGTGACAAAAGTCATTAATCAACTCGATCATCCAGTTAAAATTAAACATCATAAGAGAATAATTGCTGCAATTTTAGCAGCTATTTTCGGTTTCTTAGGAGCTCATCATATTTACTTAGGTAAATATAAAAAAGGTTTAATAACTCTAGGTGTTTGTTTATTCCTTATAGCCGGAATTGGATCAATTATTTTCTTTGCTGTTAGCTGGAAGTCACCATTTGCTTATTTAATACCTTACTTTGTGACAGAAGTTTATTCACTTTTTAGTGCATACATTTATTTAACAAAACATAACGTGCAAGATTCTCATGGAGAATTTTTGGAATAATGCAAAGATATTTTGGAAGAATCATAGGATCTCAAGCAATCCTAGACGATGATGATGTTTTTCATTTAACTCGTGTCATGAGGGCAAGAGTTGGTGAAAAAATAGAAGTTGTCGCTGATGGGGTTGTTTTTCTTTGCCAAGTAAACCGTTTTAAGCCTTTGCAAATCGAAGTTCTTAACAAAGTTAAGGAAAATAACGAGCTTTCAAATAGAGTCATCTTAATTGCTTCATTAATAAAAGGTGAAAAAATGGATTTAGTTTTACAAAAAGCTACTGAACTTGGTGTTGACGAAATTGTTTTAGTGCAAACAGAACGTTCAGTTGTCAAAATTAAACCTGAAGAAAAAGAAGTTAAAATTGAAAGATTTAATAAAATATTAAAAGAAGCAGCAGAACAATCAAAAAGATCACGCATTCCTCGTTTAGATTTAGTCGTTAAATATGACAGAATTAAAAGTATAGATGCCGATATAAAAATGATTGCTTATGAAGGCGAAGAAGGTCCTTCAATTTCATTCACAAAAATTGTTGAATCAATTAAACCAAAGCAAAGTATTGCTGTCCTTATTGGACCAGAAGGCGGCTTTAGCACAAAAGAAGTTGATATTGCCGAGGATTTAGGATTTAAGAAGATTAGTTTAGGAAGAAGAATTTTGCGAGCTGAAACAGCATCATTTTACGCTTTAAGCGTAATCGCAAATTTCTTGGAAAGAAAATGATTAAATTAATTTCACTTGGATGTAAAGTAAATTCATATGAAAATAAAGCTCTTAAGGAGCTATTTTTGTTAAATGGATTTAAAGAAGAGGATTCTCAAGATATCACCATAATTAACACCTGTTCGGTTACCGCAGTTGCAGATCAAAAATCTCGTCAAATTATAAGAAGAGAAAAGAGAAATAAACCAAACGCTATCCTTTGCGTTATGGGATGTTACGCTCAAAAGAATGCGGAATACATTAAAAAAGAATGCGGTGCAGACATAATTGTCGGGACTTCAAATCGTAATAAAATAGTGAATTTTGTTAAACAATTTATCAAAGATAAAAAGCAAATTATTGCCATTGATAAAAATCCTAGAGAATTTAAATATGAATCATTCGGGACAATTGCAATTCCAAATTCAACAAGAGCTTATGTAAAAGTCGAAGATGGCTGCAATAATTTTTGTTCATATTGCACAATTCCATACACACGTGGAGTTGCTCGCTCAAGAGATAAGGAAGAAGTCATTGATGAAATAACCACCTTAGTGAACCACGGTTTTAAGGAAATTGTTTTGACTGGAATTCACACGGCGCATTATGGACTTGATAACAATGGAACTTCATTTTCTTCCTTAGTTGAAGAAATTTGTAACATCCCAAATCTTTATCGTTTACGTATTTCCTCAATCGAAGAAAGCGAAATTGATGATAAATTTATAGAATTACTTAAGAAATATCCACAAATAGCAAATCATTTACACATGCCTCTACAAAGTGGTTCGCCAAGTGTATTAAAACGCATGTGCAGAAAATATAATGTTAATGATTTTATTAACAAAGTTAATAGAATCAGAGAAGTAAGACCTGATATTGCGATTACAACTGACGTAATAGTAGGTTTTCCTGGCGAAACTAATGATGAATTTGAAGAAACTTATAATTTCATAAAGAAGGTTGGTTTTTCAGAATTACACGTCTTTCCATTTTCGGCGCGAGAAGGCACAAAAGCTGCTGAAATGAAGGATCAAATTTCCCCTAAAATTAAGTCTGAAAGAGTTAGTAAATTAATTGAATTATCAAATGAATTAAATAAAAAATATCTTCAACAATTTAAAGGCAAAGAACTAGAAGTTATCTTAGAAGAAAGAAACAAAACAAGTGGTTTATTAAGTGGTTTTACATCTAATTATTTAAAATTAGAGGCCGATTTACCTGATAAATTCATTGGACAAATTCACAAAATTAAAGTTCGATAAATTCGGAATTTTTTAATTATTTTTTGTACATAGTATGGAAATGTATTGAATAAAATTTATATTTCTATATAATTTTTAGCGGTTATAAGGAGGATTTACCTATGGCAGTCCCACAAAGAAGAACGTCCAAGACAGCAAAAAGAATGAGAAGAACTCATTTCAAACTCGCAGTCAAAGGACTTGTTAAATGCCCAAATTGCGGCGCAATGATTAAGGCACACAATGTTTGCCCAAAATGCGGTTATTATAACGGCAGATCTGTAGTTGCAAAGAAAGCTGAAAAACCAGCAGAAGATAAATAATTAATCTCTGATTAATAAGGAGTAACTTATGGAAATCGCAAGAATGATTGATCACACTCTTCTTAAACAAGACGCTTCTTCAGAAGCAATTGTTAAATTATGTGAAGAAGCAAAAGAATTTCATTTTGCATCCGTATGCGTTAACCCAGGCTTTGTACCTCTTGCTGCAAAAGAACTTAAAGGCACAGATGTCAAAGTTTGTACAGTCGTTGGTTTCCCATTAGGAGCAACATTACCAAAAAGCAAAGCTATTGAAGCTAAATTAGCTATCAAAGCTGGTGCTAGAGAAGTCGATATGGTCTTAAATGACTCTATGGCTAAAGAACACAACTATGCTTACATCGAAGACGAAGTAAGAATGGTTAAAAAGGCTTGCGGTAAAGTATTACTAAAAGTAATACTCGAAACATGCTTATTAACACCTGAAGAAATTACTGAATGCTCAAAAGCATGTGTTAGAGGTGGAGCTCAATTTGTTAAAACCTCAACAGGTTTCTCAAAAGGTGGAGCAACAGTTGAAGCAGTAGCATTAATGCGTAAAGCTGTTGGACCAGAAATTGGTGTCAAAGCAAGCGGCGGAATTCATTCAAAAGAAGAAGCTGAAGCAATGATTAAAGCTGGTGCAACACGTATTGGCGCATCATGTGGTGTTGCAATTGTCAAAGGAGAATAATATAATTATTCCCGTTACGTACGAAAGGAAGTGAAAAAAATATGCCAAAAATTGTCGTTCGCGAAAATGAACAATTAGACGAAGCTCTTCGTCGTTTCAAAAGACAAGTCAACAAATCTGGTGTTCTTCTTGAAGCACGTAAAAGAGAGTTCTATCTCAAAAAAGGATTGAAGAGAAAAATGAAATCCGAGATGGCTCGTCGCAAAACCTATTAATAAAAAATAGTAAAAATTAAGGAACCTTATAGGTTCCTTTTTTTGTTGATTAACATTTTCTCCAAAAAATCTCTAATTAGTATATAGGAGGACTGTTATGAAATACTTTATTTTCCAAGGAAACGATCACGATTGTGGTTTTGCATCTTTGAAGATGTTTTTAGCAACAATTTCAAAAGACAAATCGTATCTTCATATTCCTAAGCCCAAAAAGAGAGAAAGATATAATTTAAATGATCTCGCGCGCATAAGTAAGGAATACGGGGTTCCGCTTGAATGCTATGGATGTTCAAAAGAAAGTTATATCGAACTAGAGAATCCATCTTTAGTTCTTATTGATGAAAATCATGTAGTTATGGTTAAAAAACAAAACAATAGGAGAATTGTTCTTTATGATCCAGGAAAAGGGATTGTGAAGATGTCTAAAGATGAATTCCTGAGACGATGGAGATGCGTTACTTTATATACGGACTATCCAGAATGCGTAACTAAAATTCCAAAAACTAGACGTAGAATTGTGCCAAAAAATCTTAAGATATTAGAAACAATTTCCAGTATCCTTTCGTCTATCATTTTAGCTGGTACATTTTTCTTATTAAACAAGGCCGAAAATTACGTTTATTCGTTATTCTTTTTGTTCATGTTTATGTTCTTCCAAGTAATAGAAAAAGTTATACTTTATAAACAAATTTATAATTTTGACAAAGAATTCATCCCACGTTACTTTGGTTTAAAGAAAAACTGTAATAAAAATATGTATGAAAAATATGCTTATTATAAACGAACATTTTTCACATATAGCAGATCATTTTTAGCATCACTTTTAACAGGATTAATCATCACATTTTTATTATGTTTAAATGATTTCAAAAATATTCTAATTTTGATTGCTCTAGTATTATTAAAGCTTACTGAAAAAACATTATTTTCAAGGCGTGAGGAAGATCGCAGAAACGTAATTGCTGAATTAGAAAGCAAATGTTTTAAAGAAACCGCAAACACAAAAGACTTAGCACTTGAAGCAAATATAAAAGCTGATGGTCATATTTTCAATAATTCTGTAAAAGATATTTTCTATATTTTCGCAACATTTTTGTTCGCCTTAATTATGATGTTTGCAACCGGAAATATTGGTTGTAACTATGTTATATTCCATTTCGTAATGTATTTTGCAGGTTTCAGTGCTTACAACCAAATTGTTGATGGTCTTTCCTTAAGGAAAGAAATTCAAAAAGAAAAATGCAGATTTTTCGATTCTTGTAATTTATAAGTGACACACTATTAAAGTGTGTTATAATACTTTCCCACGAAATTATGGTTATAGACTTTGTTAATCAAGGACCAAGAAAGTTTAACGACTTTGAAAAAAGCTTTAACGAATACTGCGTTAAAATCTTTAAAGAACTTAAACTTAAAGGTGAATATTTAACAGATGTAACAATTGTTGACAACAAAACGATACACAAAATCAATAAAGAATATCGTAATGTTGATAGACCAACAGATGTTATAAGCTTTGCTTTCCTTGATGAAGAATCCGAAAGAAATCTAAAAGGTGGACCAATTTCGTTAGGACAAATCATTATTTCATATGAAAAAGCTGAAGAACAAGCAAAAGAATACGGACATTCTCTTGAGAGAGAAATCAATTTCTTGTTTGTGCACGGAATGTTACATCTTTTAGGCTTTGATCACATGAAAGTAGAAGACGAAAAAGTAATGTTTGGATTACAAGATAAAATTTTAGGAGGTCTAAAATGATGAATTCACAAGAACTTATTGAAAAAGCTAAAGAAGCTAGAAAGTTATCATATTCTCCATATTCACATTTTGCAGTTGGCGCCGCTTTACTATGTAAAGACGGCAGTGTTTATGTCGGAGCAAATATTGAAAACTCTTCATATCCACTTTGCATGTGTGCAGAAAGAAACGCACTTTATAATGCAAAACTTCATGGTGTTAAAAAAGAAGATATGGTTGCTTTAGCACTTTCTGCAGATACAGACGAACCATGTTCACCATGCGGAGCATGTAGACAAGTTATTAGCGAACTTTTCCCAAAAGATGCTCCTATTTATATGTCAAATTTAAAAGGTGCAGTAAAAGAAACAACAATTGCTGAACTTTTACCATACGCATTCTCAGAAGACGATCTTAAATAATGAAAAGCGGATTTGTATCAATCATTGGTAGGCCAAATGCAGGCAAATCAACCATCATAAACGCTCTTTTAGAGCGTAAGCTTTCAATTGTCACAGAGAAAGCTCAAACAACAAGAAATTCAATTAAAGGAATTTATGATGATGGTGATTACCAAATTGTTTTCATCGACACTCCAGGTATTCATAAATCTAATCACGAACTTGGCGTGTTTATGAATAAAGAAGCCCTTGATTCCGCCAAAGATGTTGATGCAAATATTTTAGTGGTGGACGCATCAAGAAAATTTGATGAAGGCGATCGTTTCATAAATGAACAATTGTCAAAAGAAATTCCACTTTTTATTGTAATAAATAAAATTGATTTAATGAGGCTTCCAGAAGTCCAAGAAATCAAACAAAAATATGCTGAAGTTTATCCTCACGCAAAACTTATAGAAGCTTCTGCTATCGAGAACTTTGGTATTGACGAACTTCTAAAAGAAGTTAAAGCCGTTTTAAAAGAAGGCCCGCGCTACTTTGCAGAGGACCAAATTACTGATAAAGATTCTTCATTCATGATTAGCGAAGTAATTCGTGAGAAACTCCTTAAAATGTTGAAAGATGAAGTTCCTCATGACCTTGCTGTTAGAGTTGATGAAATTAAATCAAAAAAAGAAGCTGTTTTTATTCGCGCAACAATTATTGTTGATAAAGAATCCCATAAAGGAATTGTTATAGGAAGTGGCGGAAAACGCATTAAAGCCATTGGAATGAAAGCTCGTAAAGAACTTGAAGAATATTACAACAAAAGAATCTTCCTCGAATTATTTGTTTCAGTGAAGGAAGATTGGTTAAACAATCCAAGAATTCTTAAAGAATTAGGTTATAAATAATGCAATTTGAAGGCATAGTCATTCGTCGTACAACTTACAAAGAAGGTGCCGCAATGATAACGGTTCTAACTAAAGACCGTTTGAGATCATTTTTAGCAAAAGGTGTTTTAAAAATGACTTCAAAAAATGCTCCTAGTGTAAATTTATTTACAAAGTCACTATTTCAAACATTTTCTGGTAAAGACGGAGAATGGTTAAGATTAGGTGAAGTTTTGTGTTCTTATCCAAACATCACTAAGTCTTTTGAAAACCTCGCAATATTAGATTTTATTAGTGAAATAACTAACACTTTGATTGGTTCTCAAGAGTGCCAGAACGTTTATGATTTTCTCTTGAAAACTTTAGAAAATTTAAACAATATTATCGCTCCTTTACCAACTTGTTTAATTTATTTTGCTCAAGTCTTAAAATCAGCAGGTTATGGCCTTGATATAGAAAACAGAAAACTACTTTCTCGAGGAAATGAGGAAGAACTAAAAATATACAATTACATTTTTAATGTAAAAATTGATGAAATTAACAAAATTGATTTAGATAGCCACAAAGCGAAAGAACTAATATTTAAGCTTTGCGACTTTATTAACTTAAACTCACAAATTGAGTTAAAATCGTTAACTCTGTTAAAAGAAATTTAAAAAGTTCACTTAAAATAGGTTGACAAATAACATATTTAGTAGGATATTTATATCCGTCATTTTTTAAATGAGGTTAATAATATATGGAAAAGAAATTTGAAGAAATTGTGAACCATTTAATCATAAGTGGTTTTGTCTATCCTGGCTCAGAAATTTATGGTGGTTTATCAAACTCTTGGGACTATGGTCCTCTAGGAGTCGAACTCAAAAACAACATTAAGAAAGCTTATTGGAAAAAATTCGTTCAAGAATCTCCAACAAATGTTGGTATTGATGCTGCAATTTTAATGAATCCAGGCGTTTGGAAAGCAACAGGACACGTTGCAACATTCTCAGATCCATTAATTGATTGTAAACAATGTCACGCTAGACATAGAGCAGATAATTTAATTGAAGAGCAGTTCCCAGACGTTGATGTTCATGGCATGACCCAAGAACAAATGATGGAATTTATTAAAACTAACAAAGTTAAATGTCCAGTTTGTGGAAAATCTGACTTCACAGACATTAGACAATTTAACATGATGTTTAGAACACATATTGGTGTTACTGAAGCAAGTGAATCATTGGTTTACTTACGTCCAGAAACAGCACAAGGAATGTTCGTTAACTTTAAGAATGTTCAACGTTCAGCACGTAAGAAAATACCATTTGGTATTTGTGCTATCGGAAAATCATTCCGTAACGAAATTACTCCGGGCAACTTTATTTTCCGTGTTCGTGAATTTGAACAAATGGAATGTGAATTCTTCTGTAAACCAGGTACAGACCTAGAATGGTTTAAATACTGGAAGGATTATTCACTTAAATTCCTCGAATCATTAGGAATTAAAGAAGAAAATCTTCGTTATAGAGATCACGAACCTGAAGAATTAGCATTCTATTCCAAAGGAACATGCGATGTTGAATACAAATTCCCATTCGGTTGGGGTGAAATTTTAGGTGTTGCAGATAGAACTGACTATGACCTTAAACGTCACATGGAAGCTTCTAAAGAATCACTTGAATATTTAGATCCAGAAACAAACGAAAAATATATTCCATATTGTATTGAACCTTCAATGGGTGTTGATCGTATTTTCCTTATGGTTGCAACAGATGCTTATGATGTTGAGCAATTAGAAAACGACTCAAGAGTCGTTATGCATTTCAAACCAATGCTTGCTCCATATCTTGCAGCAGTTCTTCCTTTATCAAAGGAACAAAGAGAATTTGCAGCAGAATTACAACAAAAATTAGCAAAGAAATTCACTGTTGTTTATGATGAAACTGCCTCGATTGGCAAAAGATATCGTAGACAAGATGCAATTGGCACTCCATTCTGCATTACAGTGGACTTTGATACAGCAAATGATAACTCAGTCACAATTCGTGAAAGAGATTCAATGAAACAAATTAGACTTCCAATTGATGAAGTCCCAGCATATTTAGAAAAAGCTTTAGAGGAATAACATTTAATGGCGATTGATTTTGATTTAGTAAAAGAAATAAAACAACGTGCCGACATAGTCGACGTTATTTCGTTTTACTTATCAAGCGTGCAAAAGAAAGGCAAAGGCTATGTTGCTGTTTGCCCTTTTCACGACGATCATGACCCTTCAATGCAAATAAGCAAAGATAAACAATCATTTCATTGTTTCGTTTGCCAGACTGGTGGAGACGTTTTTACTTTTGTCCAAAAATATGACAAATGTAGCTTCGAAGAAGCTGTTAGAAAGGTTTGTGATATTATTGGCTTTGATGATCCTCGTCTTCATAAACAAGTTGCTCAACGAAAAGTTGATGAAAATTTAGTGCCAGTTTATAACTGTATTAACGAATTACAAAAATATTATGTTTATGCTCTAACTACCGAAGAAGGAAAAGTCGCAAGAGATTATCTTGAAAAGAGACAACTTTCCTTAGAACAATGTACAAAATTTGGTGTCGGTTACGCTTTTGATGATGGAAAAATAACTATTGAGTATCTTAAAGCAAAAGGTTTTTCGCTTAAAAATATCGAAAACACAGGAATTGCTTTAGCACAAACTAGTGGAATGTGTGACAATAACCAAGGTAGATTAATTTTCCCAATCAAAGATGCTTATGGCCAAGTTTGTGGTTTTTCAGCAAGAAAAATCAAAGAAGATCCTGAGGCTCCGAAATACGTAAATTCACCTGATACTCCAATTTTTACCAAAGGTAACATTCTATATAATTACCATTTAGCAAAACAAACAGCAAAACATGATGGCTACATTTATGTTGTCGAAGGATTCATGGACGTTTTTGCATTAGACACTATCGGAATTACTTCGTCAGTTGCCTTAATGTCTACCAAATTAACCAAACAACATATTGAATTGCTAAGAAAACTTGGCGTTGAAATAAGAATTTGCCTTGATGGTGATAAACCTGGACAATCTGCAATGATGAAATTAATGGCTCAACTTGATGAAGCTCATCTTCCTTATAGGTTAGTTTCTCTTCCGGGCGAAGTAAGAGATCCAGATGAAATACTTAAACAAGATGGTCCTGAAAAACTATTGACATTTATCAATACATTAGTAGATCCATTTAATTTTGCACTTAATTATTATCAAAATATCTCGCCACTTGGAAGCATTGAGGATAAAAAGAAGGTTATTCATCACTTCATGCCAACAATTTGCTCCTTAAAAGACAAACTTGTTGCTGACGATTATATTTATAAACTCGCAGAAGCAACTGGTTTTTCAGTTGGTGCAATTAAAGATTCTGTTCGTGACTATAAAAATAAAAATAGTGGAGTAGTTCATGAGGAATTTGTTAATGCAGAAGTTAATACTTCATTAGATATCAATAAAATTTCAAAGGATTTAAGAAGATTAACTCTTGCAGAAAGAACGATGCTTGATCTTATGTTTATTTCAGATGAAGCAATTAAATTTTATGAAGAATACATTAAGTATTTCTATAATGAAACCTATCGAACAATCGCAAATATCGTGCTTGAAGATTTTAAAGCAAATGGCCTAGTGGACCCATCAATGATATTAAGCGAAATTAATACAAGTGAAATCAAAAATAAAGAGCTAATTCTTTCTGAAGTAAGTGCAATCGCATTTAGAAAAGACAAAGCGGAATTTTCTAAACAAACTCTAAAAGATTGCAAGACTGTAATTGATGAAGAAAGAACAAAAATTTATGAGAAAAATGCCATGAAGCAAGCTTGCCTAGGAAAATCTCCTGAGGAACAAGCTCGAATATTGGCAGAATATTTGTCAAAAATTAAATAACAATTTAGACGTCAAAATAAGGGAGGACGAATAAATGGCTAAAGAAAAGGTAACAAAGGCTAAAACAGCCGCAAAAGACACAAAAAAGGCAACTAACAAAGCTGCCACAAAGGTTGTTAAAGAGAAAAAAGTTAAAAAAGTAGTTTCAGATGATGAAGAAGACAATGATGTTGAAGGTCTTGATTCAATTAAGAAACGTCTTTTAAAACAAGCCAAAGCTGATGGCAATGAAATTGAACAATCCGAAATTCAAGAATCAATTTCGCATCTCGACTTAGAAGATAAAGATATTGAAGAATTAATAGAATTCTTTAAATCAAACAAAATTAACGTCATCTCAGATTCTGATGAAGAAGATTTAGAAAATCTTGATTTTGACGAGTCAGAAGCAAAAATGATTATGGATGATAGCGAGGTTCCTAATGAAAAAGAACTTAAAGATATCACCAATCTTGCTTCAAGCGATGTCAAAGTAAATGACTCAGTTAAGATTTACCTTAAAGAAATTGGTAAAGTTCCTTTGCTTAATGCTCAACAAGAAATTGAACTTGCTAAACGTATCATTGATGGAGATGAAGAAGCAAAACATGATTTAATTACCGCAAACTTGCGTTTAGTTATTTCAATTGCAAAACGTTATGCAGGACGTGGTATGCCATTCCTTGATTTAATCCAAGAAGGTAATATTGGCTTAATGAAAGCTGTTGATAAATTCGACTACACTAAAGGATTTAAGTTTTCAACTTATGCTACATGGTGGATTAAACAAGCAATTGCACGTGCTATTGCAGACCAAGCTCGTACAATTCGTATTCCTGTTCATATGGTCGAAACCATTAACAAGATTACAAAAGCACAAAGACAACTCGTCCAAGAACTTGGCCGTGATCCAACTGCTGAAGAAATTTCAGAGCGTTTAAATGGCGACTTAAGCCCAGCTCGTATTAGAGAAATTCAACGTATTAACCAAGAACCTGTCTCTTTAGAGACACCTATTGGTGAAGAAGACGATTCACACTTAGGAGATTTCCTTGAAGACAAGGAAGTCGAATCTCCAAGTGATTACACAACAAAACAACTTTTAAAAGACGAACTTAACGAAGTTATGCTCGAACTTACAGATCGTGAAAGACGAGTTCTTGAACTTAGATATGGTTTACTTGATAACCATCCAAGAACACTTGAAGAAGTTGGAAAAGAATTCGGTGTTACACGTGAACGTATTCGTCAAATTGAAGCAAAAGCTATTAAAAAACTCAGAACACGTAAACGTGTCAGTCGTTTAGGCGATTATAGAGAGATTAGAAACTAATGCTCATTCCCTTAAGGCTTCGTGTAATAGCAAGTTTTATTAAACCAGGAGAAGTTGTTGCAGATGTCGGCGCTGATCATGGTCTTTTAGAGCTTTATTTAATCGCTAGAAACACGAACAATTTTGTGGTCGCAATCGAAAATAAAAAAGGACCATATATAAACTTAAGAGAAAATTTAATTGGTTTAAAAGATGTGCGTCTTTCTTATTCAAATGGCTTAACAGCAGTTGATTCAACTGTAAATACAGTTGTATTAGCCGGAATGGGTGGTCTTAATATCATTAATATCTTGGACAAATACCCAAGAAAAGTCAAAAAACTCAGCAAAATAATAATCGACGCACATAGAGACAATTTCTTAGCAAGAAAGACGATTGTTGACTATGGTTTTAAAATCACTGATGAGCAAATCGTCTTTGAGAAAAATAAGTTCTATTTGATTACTGCTTTTGAAAGAATTGATGCAAAAATTTCTTACACAAATGATGAAATAGAATTTGGCATTTCAACACCAAAAGACCCACTTTGGAACGAATATAAAGCTTATTTAATTGAAAAAAGTGAAAGAAATTTAGCAAATATTGCTAAAGGAAGAACTTCTAAAAAACAAGAAGACGAAATAAAAGATTTTATAAAGAGGCTTAATAACTATGGAAAAAATTAAACTATTTAGAGAACTTGCAAAACGTTTTCCAAAATCAATCAAATCAAGAGGAGACAGAGTTGGTTTAATGACAGGTACTTTGCCTGAAAACATTAACAATATTCTTCTTTGTCTCGATTTTGATGAAGAAGTTCTTAACTATGTTAAGAAATTAAATAAAAAACCTGATCTTATTCTTACACATCATCCATTTATTTATGGTCCAAGAATGCGCGTTCTTACACATAACGACACAAAGCGAATTGTCGTTGAAGCAATTGATAAACTTGGAATTCCTGTTTACTCAATGCATACAAATTTTGACACAGGAAAAGATGGAATGAATGATGCTTTAGCAGAAGCACTTAAGCTTAAAAATATTAAGCCATTAGAATTCTGCAAAATGGCACGCGGTGGTGATCTTGAAAAACCTATGGAAATACATGAATTTGCATTATATGCAAATAAATGCCTTGGCGTCGAATATTCGCACCTTATTAATGCTGGTGTAAAAACAATAAAAAATGTCGCAATAATTGGTGGTGGCGGTTCACGTGAATTCATGATTGCTAAAAAAGAAGGCTACGATATCTTCATTTCTGGTGATATTCCACATCATGCAAGAAGAGATGTAATTGCAAATCATTACAATTTCTTAGACATGTCGCACGAAATTGAAAGAATATTCATGCCACAAATGAAAAAAATACTTCTTGGTATCGATCCGACATTAAAAGTTGAAATCGTAGACCATGAAGTAATTCCGGAATTAATTAAGTAAAACTTTTTTAACTCGTTCAATAACTTCTTTAGGAGTTGATGCTCCTGAAGAAATTGCAATATGAGAAAGACCTATAAGGTCTTTTTTATTTATTTCAGTCTCGTTACTGATAACTTTTACAACCTTATTTTTGTATAAATTATTTGCAAGATTATAAAGTGTTTTTGTATTGTTTGAATTTGAACCTCCAACAATATAAATTAGGTCAACATCTTCGCCTACATTCATTAAAGCCTTTTGCCTTGAGGTTGAAGCATTACAAATTCCATTTAAAAACTTAGCATCTGGATATTTTGCTTTAATTGAATCAATAATTTCTTGAATTTCAAACGAAGATAAAGTCGTTTGTGAAATCACCATTGGTGATTTAGAATTAATTAATGGAATTTCTTTTGTTTTCGCATTTACAAAAGTGACATCTTTCGAAATAGATAACGCAGCATTGGCTTCTGGATGATTTTTAACTCCAATGTAAAGAACTTTGTTAGATTCAGTAATAGCTTTAGAAATTTCTGCAAAAGAATTACTGACAAAAGGGCATGTTGCATCAATGATTTTATGACCTTTCGATAAAATAACTTGCTCGAGATTTTTCGAATGGCCATGAGCCGTTAAAATCACTAATGATGGGGTTTTAATCTCATCAACCATTTGTTCTAAAGAACAATTTGCCTTATAAATGGTTGAAATTCCTTTGTCTTCAAGTTTTTTTAGAGAGTCTTCGTTATGAACAAGCATTCCTAAAACAACCACATTTTTAGATGGATTATTTGCTTTGGTTTCAATTGCTATATTCATGGCGCGTTCAACGCCAGAACAATAGCCGCTTGGTTCTAAAACGGTTACTTTCATGATTTCAATAATACCACAATTTCAATTTTACGTGTATAATTAAGCGCAGGAAAATTTATGTCATTCAAAGGTATTAATTTGTCAGAGAAAATGATCAAGTCTCTAGAAAGACAAGGTTTTCGTGATCCTTCAGAAATCCAATTAAGAGCGATTCCAAAAGCTTTAAAAGGCGAAACTCTAATGGTTCAATCCGCAACAGGAACAGGAAAAACTTTAGCTTTTTTAGTGCCTTTAATTGAAAAAATTGATTTAAAAAATCAATGCATTCAATCTATCATCATTGTCCCAACTAGAGAATTAGCACAACAAGTCTTTGATTTTGCCACTCCTTTTTTAAAAGAATTTCCTGGTCTAAAGATCAAATTATTTAAGTCAGGAATTGAGAGAGAAGAAAGTTCACAAGGCCTTTCAATTCTTCCTCACATCGCAATCGGAACACCTGGCAGACTTGTTGATATATTAGTAAATAAAGTATCGCTTAAGAGCGTTAATACAATCGTTCTCGATGAAGCAGACATGCTTTTAAGAGAAGGATTTTTCGGAGAAATTGATAAGATTGTAGAACAAACAAATTCTCCAAGATTTTTGGTTTACTCTGCAACACTTGAGAACAATTTATCTCACGAACTCGAAAGATACATCGGTCCTAATGTTCCAGTAATTAACGAAGAAACAATGACAGCTTCTTCAGTTACACATTACTTGATAGATATTAGACAT
Source organism: Bacilli bacterium (assembly GCA_045628045.1). Lineage (GTDB taxonomy): Bacteria > Bacillota_I > Bacilli_A > RFN20 > CAG-826 > Fiminaster. The sequence continues at coordinate 1,709 of JAZQOV010000014.1, read as the reverse complement.
GATGATGTAATTACATCATTAATTTCCACAATTGAAGCGATAAAACCTTACTTATTACTTGTTTTTGCGTCTAAAAAAGAAACTGCAAATGAGATTTATAAAGCACTCAGAGAAAGAAAATACAAAGCCGGTTTATTAACTGGAGATTTAAATTCTAGAGAAAGAAAAACTGTCATTAGACAAGTAAAAAATGATGAGATTTATATTTTGGTTTGTTCAGACATGGCCGCAAGAGGACTTGATATTCCAAATGTAAGCGATGTAGTCAATGTTGATTTACCAAACAATCTTGAATTTTATTATCATAGAGCAGGTAGAACTGGCCGTTTCAATAAGACAGGAAATTGTTATACATTCTACAATAATGATAAGGTCGCAAAACCACTTGCTTTAATTCAAAATGGAATTAAGTTTAAGTATTTATTACTTAAAGATAATGAACTTTTACCAGGACACCCTATCGAGAAAACTCATCCAAACAAAAGAAAAATCGATGAGGAACTTCAGACCGAAATTAGAAAAGTCCAGGCAAAATCCAAAATAAAAAATAATAAAGTTAAACCTGGCTATAAAAAGAAACAAAAATTAGCCATAGAGAAGGTTAAACAAAAACATAGACGCGAAATCATTCGTAAGGATATAAGACGTCAACGCGTTGAACGTTACAAGAGGGAAAATCGTAATGGATAAAATTTTAATTGGCTCGCATGTTTCAATGTCGGCTCCAAAATATTATTTAGGTTCTGTTGAAGAAGCTATTTCTTATGGTGCGAATACACTCATGTTTTATACAGGTGCTCCACAGAACGCTTTTAGATCTCCTCTTGAAAAATTAAAAATTGAGGAAGGACGTGCTCTTTTAAAAGAGCACAATTTCGATGAATCAAAGATTGTTGTTCATGCTCCATACATTATTAACATTGCAAATCAATTGAACGAGAGTAATTACAATATGGCAAAAAGCGTTCTTTTGAATGAAGTAAAAAGAACCGCTGGATTTGGGTCAAAAATTCTAGTTTTGCACCCAGGAAGTCATGTAAATACAGGTGTTGAAAATGGTGTAGATTCAATCGTGAAAGCACTTGATTGGGTTTTAGATCAAGATGGAACAGATGTAAAAATCGCACTCGAAACAATGGCTGGAAAAGGTTCTGAAATGGGTACAAGTTTTGAGCAAATGAAGGAAATCATTTTCAAAACAAAACATTCTAAAAGATTAGGCATTTGCCTAGACACTTGTCATATAAATGACAACAATTATAATGTTAAAGACTTCGAAAAGATCCTTGATAATATAGAAAATACAATCGGATTAGACAAATTATTAGTTGTTCACGTTAATGATTCAAAGAATGAACTTGGTGCTCACAAAGACAGACACGAAAATATTGGTTATGGTGCAATCGGTTTCGATGCTTTAAATGCTGTTGTTCATAATGAAAGAATTGCAGAAGTGCCTAAAATCTTAGAAACACCTTTCGTAAATGAACTTCCTCCATACAAGGAAGAAATTGAAATGCTTAAAGCCTCCAAATTCAATGATTGGAGAAAATAAAAGAGAACTATGTTGAACTGAACCCCAAATAGTTCACAAGAAAATAAAAAGACCTCTTGCTATATAATAAAAGCAGGAGGTTTTTTTATGGCATTAAAAGGGCAGAAATTTGCAAAGCATGATGCTAATTTAAAACAAGAAATACTCAAAGAGT
>JAZQOV010000013.1:0-9199 GCA_045628045.1 Bacilli bacterium | reverse complement strand
ACCACCGAAGTAAACTCCTCCAAGAGCAAATGCTGCGACTGATGCATATGGTGAAGCATCTTCAAGGAATGATACAAAGAGATCATCGATTTCGTATGAAAGTTTTTCTGCGAATTCTTGAACATCAACGATGAGATCTTTGACGTCATCAATGAGATCGCCAATTCCATCAATGATGTCATTTATTGTGAAATCAAAGATAACTTTACCATTACCAAGATTTTCAAGTGCAAATACCCAATCCAAAATGCTTTGATCATCTTTAACTGAAAGGGTAAATCCATAAATGTAGAAAATCTTTAAGAAGAATTTTGCACCAGAATTTTCTTTCTTGAATGTAGCTGTAATTGTTACATTCTTTGAAAATGTACCGCCGGTAACCTTTTGACCATCAATAACCCATTTATCAAATACATAGCCTTCTTCAGGAGTTGCAGTGAATGAATCGCCACCAAATGTTAAGGTTGCACCGTCAATTGTATATGCGGATGAACGTTGAGCATTATAACTATCAGCATATGAAACGGCACCGTGTTCACCAGCAGCAACTGTAACAATAACAGTGTTTGAAACATAAGTACCATTATATGTATCTACTTGTGTGTCGTTGTATGTTATTGAAGTAGCAAATCCATCAGCCATTGCAATTGTATAGGTGCGAGTATCCTCTGTATAAACATAATTGCTTCCAGATAAGGTAGGATGTTTTTTAATTGAAACAGAGTTAATTGAAGTCTCACCGTTATCTAAAACAAAACATGCAGAAGAATTTACGTATAATTTCTTTCCATCATCTGTAGACCATGCTTTAGAACTTTCAGATGGGAAATTGCCTGGTATAAGAGCACCAATTGAAATTGAATAGGTGCCTACATAATTTGTATAGGTGCCTTTTAAATCTTCAAATTGAATACTTGATAGTGTTCCATTGTCCATTACAAATGTAATTTTGTATTCGCCTGGATTAGTGTGTACATAATTATCACCTTTTTTGACAGCTAATGAAAACAAGCTAACATCAATACTTGAAGGACTTGCAATAAATTCCAAGTAAGAAGAAATTGCAACACAAACTGAAGCATTGCCAGTGGCATCAGTCCAATAACCACGATAGTTTCCATCTGGGAAATTACTTGGTAAGAGAGTTGAAATTGCTACTGGGGCTTCAACAGTAAAACTGTATATTAATGATACACTTCCAGCAGTTTGAACAAGGTCTGAGATGCCGCCCGTGGATCCATTAACGGTGATTACCGCTGATGCCAATGAGTAATCGTATGTATTGACTGTTTCTAAAATTTCAACATAATAACTTCCTGTAGTCAATGTTCCTGTTGCATCACTTCCATCGTCAGTAAAAAATAAATATGAGAACCCAAAATACAAATCCGTATAAGACATCCCCATATCTGTATTATCTAAATTCGCATAAAGAGATTCGCCATATGTTGTATTTACTTTAAAATTAAGTTTTGGAACCGAATCTGCACCATGTACTTCCGCTTTTTTTGCGTTCATTCCGCACACAGTAGGAAGTAAGCCTAAAGTGGCAATTGCGCAAAACAAACTTTTAAAAAATGTTTTTTTACTTTTTGTCATATTTTTTCCTCCATGACATTTATATTATAAACATTTTTTATTTTTTAAACAATAAAAAGAGGTCCTATTAACAGGACCTCAATTTTATCAACAAAATAATTAATTTAAATGATATGTAAGAGTGATCGAAGAGATTATATTAATATAAAGTCTAATGACCGAAGTAACTCCATGTGCAAATGCTAAGACTGATGCATATGGCAAAACATCGTCAAGGAATGATACAAAGACATCTTCGATTTCATGAGAAAGTTTTTCTGCGAATTCTTGAACATCAACGATGAGATCTTTTACGTCATCAATGAAATCACCAATTCCATCAATGATGTCATTTATTGTGAAATCAAAGATAACATCGCTATTACCAAGATTTTCAAGTGCGAATACCCAGTCTAAAATGCTTTGATCATCTTCAACTGAAAGTGTGAACCCATAAATATAAAATATATTTAAAAAGAATTTAGCACCAGTAATTTCTTTCTCAAACAAAGCAGTGAATGTAACTTCATCTTCAATTGTTCCACCAGTTACTGTGTCTTCATTAATAACCCATCTATCAAAATGATAGCCTGGTTCAGGAGTTGCAGTAATTGTCGTTGTACCAATTGTCAATATAGATTCTGAAGTTGAAAAAGTTGTTGTAGCTAAAACTGAAACACTAGATAGTGAAACTGTACCATGCCCACCAGATGCAATTGTAACATTTATATTATTTGCAACATAATCACCATTGATGTCTGCATATTCAGAACCTGCTAAATTAATTTGAACAAGTTTATCGAAATCATCCATAACAAACGTGATTGTATATGAATCCTTAGTGAATTTATAACCGTTTTCAACTTTTGTCACAAGAGCAGTAAGTATATTTTGAAAATCAACGTATTGCTCAACGCTACCAAATGTCAGACCATTAAACAAGTTTTTATATAATTTTGAAGTAGCACAATTTGCATTTACCCATACCTCGTCTGAAAGTGGCATACTAAAAGTCGGGAAATCTTCCGGCAAAATGCTTTCAATGGTTTTTTGATGTGTTACGATAAAAGTCGTTTCCGTTCCGTTTTCTCTTGTTGAAACATCGTATCCCGTTCCGGCAGTTATCTTGCTCTTATCAAAAGTAAACGATGCCTTATCAATAATAAAGACGGCTTCTTCTGAAATTTCAATTTCTTCGCTGTTATCTTTAAGAAGTGTAATTTTGCCATAATACGTAACTGCACTAATCGCATCTTTTAAAGTTGTAAACGAAATTTTGCCTGTTTCACCACAATTTGTGCAAGGGACATTTCCCCCGTTACAAGCATCACAGCCAAGACCAAAACATTCTGAACACTGGGCGAGACCATCTCCATGGCAAGTCGGACAATCAATTTCGGCAACGGTAATTGTCAATTGTCCATTTGGAACATATGAAATTTTTGTAATGGAAGCACCACCTATGGTGGTAACAATAAGTCTACCACCATCGTAAATACTGCTCCATTCTTGATCTGTAAAGGTGGTTTCAAAATGCGAACTGGAAGGCAAGCACTTTATTTCATTAAAATCAGCATCATACATATATAAAATATCGTTACTTCCATCAAGTTCAACAAAGAACGATTCTGGTTTGTCTTCTGGAAGATCTGCTTGATAAACCGAAACTTGGCTATCAGCTCCCTCCCATAAAGTGGTTTCATTTACTTCTGCATGTAAAGGTGTGTTGTTGATAGACGTTAAAGCACTAAGTGTCATACAAAAACCAGTTACTACGCAGAACAATGCAGCGAATAATGATTTTCTTTTTCTAAAATTTTTCATAATTTTTTCTCCATAACTTACTATATTATAAACATTTTTTTATTTTTGAAACAATAAAAAAGAGACCTTAAGTTTAAGGCCTCTAATTTTTAATTATTATTTTTTAGAAAATAAATGATGCAACTGTGCTCATAAGGAGACCACCGAAGTAAACTCCTCCAAGAGCAAACGCTGCGACTGATGCATATGGTGAAGCATCGTCAAGGAATGATACAAAGAGATCATCGATTTCATATGAAAGTTTTTCTGCAAATTCTTGAACATCAACAATGAGATCCTTGACGTCATCAATGAGATCACCAATTCCATCAATGATGTCATTTATTGTGAAATCAAAGATAACTTTACCATTACCAAGATTTTCAAGTGCGAATACCCAGTCTAAAATGCTTTGATCATCTTCAACTGAAAGTGTGAATCCGTAAATATAAAATATATTTAAAAAGAATTTTGCACCAGTAATTTCTTTTTCCTCAAAATCTTCTTTTGGTAAATAAGTTCCTTCAAGTTCAGTATATAAATTTTCAGATGATAAATCCGTAAATGCTATGCTTGTTAAAACGCCTTCAGTCATTGCAAATCTAACTTCGTATTTTCCATCATCAATATAGTAAAAATCATCATTATCCTTAATTACTCGTTTAATTAAGGTAACTGAAGCCTTCTCTACATCATTAACGCATAAAGAAATAGCCGTAGAATCATTGTACATAGAAGCTGTGCCGTTGGTCCACCCTTCTGATGCACGTGTTGGGAATTCGTTTGTTGTTTGTAATACTTCACCAATAATGCTTGGGAAATAATTAATGGTTGCGAATTTTCCTCCGTGCCATTCTACTCCAGCCTCTGGAAGATCACCAGTAGACCAATTTGATGGTAAATTGAGAGTAATTGTTCTTAGCGATAATTCTTCTTCAGAAAAAACATCATCTCCAATTGAATTTGGTTCTCCCAAAAAAGTTACATCTGACAAAGCTTGAACGCCTGCGAATACACTTGATCCAACTGTTTCTACTGATGCAGGAAAAATGAAATCTTCAATTGCAGTAACTAGAAATGCGCCTTCGTTAATACTACTTACTTTAGAATTTTTTGAAAAATTAACAGTTTGTAGTTTTGTGCATTGTCTAAATGCATAGTTACCAATGGTTATTAAACTATCAGGTATTGTTACAGACGTAAATCCGCATTGCGCAAAACAACCTGGTCCGAAAGTGGTTATTGCAGGGTTTTCTCCAAATTCAATAGAATTTAATAAGGAACAACCCTCAAAGGCAAAATTACCAATAGTTGTTAATGATTCTGGAAATGTGATTGAAAGTAATGCTTGGTTATCAGAAAAAGATTGCTCTCCGATTGTTTCAAGTTTACTATCGCTTTCAAAGGTTAGACTTTCAAGGCTTAAACACGTACCAAATGCGCAATCTCCAATTGTTTTAATACTTTTTGGAATAACAATACTAAGTAAATTTTCGCAACCGCAAAAACATTGATAACTAATCGATTCAAGACTGCTTGTTCCATCAAAAGTTACACTAGACAAACTTAAACAATCAGCAAAAGCATAATCTCCTAAAGTTGTTACATTTGATGGGATATTTATTGTTAAAAGATTCCCGCAATTCCAAAAAGCACATTCGCCAATACTAGTTAATGTTGAAGGTAATGTAACATTTTCTAAAGAATTATTCTGAGCAAAAGCTTCAGTACTAATTTCTATAACATCAAATCCCCCAATTTGCTCTGGAATTACAAGATTAGTAGCAGTTCCGTTATATTTGGCAATGACACCACGACCACTCATCTCATAATCTCCAATGGTTATTTTTGTTAGAAAATAATCTCCATTTAAGTCATCCTTTGCAGAATCAAAATATGTTACTGAAGCAAGTTCGCCGTCTGTCATAGCAAATGTTATTGTTTTAGTGTCGTTAGTATAAATAAAGTTATCACTAGAACGAGTGAGTGTTCCACTCTTTGCAATATTGTCACTATAAGAACCATCGCTAAAGATTAATTCACTAGATGAAGCAATAAGATAACAACTGCCGCTTGTTGTACACCATCCATCTGCTTGTAGTGTTGGGAAATCAGCAGGCATAATATCAGAAATTGTTAATTGCCCTTGAGGAACATAAGAAACTTTTGATATAAGGGCGTTCCCTTCTTCGCAGATAATCCATAACAAATCATCAGTACCATATAATGCTTCCCATTCGCTGACTGTAAAAGTAACTGTTATACGAGAACTGGCAGAAACCGTCTTTATTTCATTACCTTCACAATCATTTATATAGATTGTATCGTCATAACTGCCAGTAAGTTCGATAAAGAACAATTCTGGATTGTTTTCTGGAAGAGATGCATGTGCAATCGAAATCATATCGATAGGTGTGTCTTCCCATAAAGTTATTTCGTTTACTTCTGCATGTAAAGGTGTGTTGTTGATAGACGTTAAAGCACTAAGTGTCATACAAAAACCAGTTACTATGCAGAACAATGCAGCGAATAATGATTTTCTTTTTCTAAAATTTTTCATAATTTTCTCCTCATCCAATTTATTATATTTGAATTCATAGAAAAAACAAATTAGAGGGTTCAAATAATAGAATTTATTCTTTTAAATATGTATATTTTTTAATTAAGCAAATCGTTAATTAATTTATTTTCTTTCCTAGAATCAAGGAATTTATCGATAAAAACTATAGAGTTTTTGACTGTATATAAGACGACATATCGTCCATTGGACAACACAAACTTATAAACTGTTCTTCCTAAGACAGTTAAATTTTCAACCGCTTCGTGTCTTAAAGGAAGTTCTTTCAATGTTTCTACTTGAGTAAATATATTTTCTAATTCTTTTTTTGCTGAGTTTTTATTTACGTTGGCTAAAAATCTCATCGAATCCATTATAGAATTCTTTGCGTCTTCTGAAACAACAACCTTATAACTCATAAACCTAAAATCTTCTCAATTTCTTTTTTCGATTCTTCTAATGAATAATCTTTAATACCGTTCAATCTTTTATATTCAATCTCTAAAAGTTCCTCTTTTAATTTTAAAAGTCTTTCTTTTTTTTCATAAGCTTCAATTGACATTAAAACTAAATCACCTTCGCCGTTTTTTGTTAAAAAAATTGGTTCATTAGTTTTTTTGCATTTTTTTGATATATCGTTATATTTATTTCTAAGTAAAGTGGATGCGATAATTTCCATAAGATTACCTCATTAATTTTATTGATATAATTCTATCATTATAATTCATTAAACACAATAAAAAGAGACCTTATTTCTAAGATCTCTAATTGTAAATAACTAAGTTATTATTTTGCTAATGCTTGAGCAACTGAGACAGCGACTGCGACTGTTGCACCAACCATTGGGTTATTACCCATTCCGATAAGTCCCATCATTTCAACGTGTGCAGTTTTTAAAAAACTAATTGTTCAAATCCTTTTCGAGAATCTAAAACACGATGCACAATTACCTTCTTATCAATCTCATATAAAACAATGTATTTTTTATCAACTACGCCTTTTCTAATTTCGCGATTTGTATTCTGTGGCATTTCAAAAATAGGGTTTCGTTCTGGAAAAGTTTCTAACGATTCTATAAAAGCGAACAAATTTTCAAACAATTCTTCTGCCGCTTCTAAAGAAACATTTTTAACAAAACCAATACAACTCAAAATATCTTCATTTGCTTTTGATGAAATACTTATTTCGTACTTTTCCATATTTATTTAGCCTCGAGCATGGCTTTAACTAACTCTTTTGATTCTTTAACAGATAATGATTTTTCTCCAGAAAGTCTCGAAGCTATTGATTCAAGAACTAATTGTTGAGCCTTAAGAACTTGTCTTTCTTTTTCAAAAGTGGCTATATCCATAACAACCAAATCACCTTCTCCGTTTTTAGTTAAATAAATTGGTTGCCCTGTTTCCTTACATTGTTTAGAAACTACATTATAATTTTGTCTTATATCTGCAGAAGCTCTAATGATCATGGCAAATCCTCCATAGTAGAATTATAGCAGAATTATTATAAAATTGTTCTACACATAAATCAATAAAAAGAGACCTTACTACTAAGATCTCTAATTGTAAATAACTATGTTATTATTTTGCTAATGCTTGAGCAACTGAGACAGCGACTGCGACTGTTGCACCAACCATTGGGTTATTACCCATTCCGATAAGTCCCATCATTTCAACGTGTGCTGAAAAGAACTTTAGATTTTAGATACTGGACATAAGTAAACAGATTTGTTTAAAGGAATTAAATCATCAGTTAAACAAACAACAATCATCGGAGCAATATTCAATTTGTATTTGTTTAAAGCACTTAAGTTTTTGCCGACTTCACTTGGATTTTTATTCTTTTTAATTTCGATTGGATAAATCGTTTCATCTTCCACAATTAAAAGATCAATTTCTTTTTGATCAATGTCTCTGTAGTAATATAAATTCAATCTTTTGCCAGAATTGAAATAAGATTTTACAATTTCACTAACAACAAAGGTCTCAAAAAACGCTCCACTACTAGCACCGTTTTCTAATGTTAACGGACTTGACCAACCAGTTAAATAAGCTGCAAGTCCTGTATCCAAAAAATAGAATTTTGGAGTCTTAACTAATCTATCGGTTGGTTTTGTATAATATGGATGAAGTATATAAATAATTCCAGATCTTTCCAATATAGAAACCCATTCTTTTATAGTTGGTGCGGAAACTCCAATTTCTTTAGAAATAGAATCATATTTAATTTGTTGTGCTGTATGAGCAGCAACATACACTAAGAATTGATAAAATTCATCTAATTTTCCTACTTGTGACAAATCTTTGATGTCTCTTTCTAAAAAAGTATTCACATAATCCATATAATATCTTTCTCGATCAATATCGGATGAATATAACTTCGGCATACCTCCCTTAAAAATAATTTCAAAAATTTGATGTATGTCTTTTCGTTCAAAACTTCTTTCTTTTAATTCGGCAATTTTTGGTATAAATAAACCTTTATTTTGATTATTTATCTCTGACATTGATAAGGAAGACATATCTAAAACAGCAACCCTTCCGGCTAAAGATTCAGAAACGTTTTTCATCATTTTAAATTTTTGTGAACCGGTTAGCCAAAATAATCCATTAGTGTTTTCTCCTTTAAGTGCTTTTAAATCAATAATTTTTTTTATCTCTTCTAATATAGTTGGTACTTTTTGAAATTCATCAATTAAAATAGGATAGCCATATGTATCAAAAAATAATTCAGGATCAGTTTTAGCTAAATTTTTGGCTTTTAAATCATCAAAAGTAATATATTTTCGATCACCCTTTATTGTGTTTAACATTGTTGATTTACCAACTTGTCTTTGGCCACAAACCATAATAACAGGGTAATTTTTTGAAAGTTCCAAAACAGTTGTTTCAATATCTCTTCTTATATACATAAAGTCTCCTTTCTGAGTTTTCTAAAGTTTAACTTTATTTTACTCGTTTTTGTGTAATTGTCAACAGTATTTAGATGAAAAAAAGAGACCTTATCTCTAAGATCTCTAATTATGAATAACTAAGTTATTATTTTGCTAATGCTTGAGCAACTGAGACAGCAACTGCAACTGTTGCGCCAACCATTGGGTTGTTACCCATTCCGATAAGTCCCATCATTTCAACGTGTGCTGGAACTGATGAAGAACCTGCGAATTGAGCATCTGAGTGCATTCTTCCCATTGTATCTGTCATACCATAGGATGCTGGACCTGCTGCCATGTTATCTGGGTGAAGTGTACGACCAGTTCCA
>JAZQOV010000012.1:0-23754 GCA_045628045.1 Bacilli bacterium | reverse complement strand
TGGTATTGTATTGAAGAAATAAAGCATTATGATTTTTACGAGAATTGCGAATTTGAATATTACTACACAACAAAATGCAATTCTATGTGTGAAACCGAATGGAACTTAATTTTAGAAATCGATATTGTTTACTATAATAACGAAACGTATAAAAACTATAAAGATACATGGTTGTGTGGTGGAACTTGCGAATATAGTGCTGAACAAAGATACAATTATACTTACGCACCAAACGAAATTACACACTTTGACTGCGATATGATTTATAGTATTGAATTGTAGTGAAATTGTATAATAAATATATAAATGTGCGAGAGATTTTTAACATTTAGACACTGTCCAAAAAGCCGAACCCAAGAAATAGAAAAAGTATGCCAACAAAAAAGAAAAGAACAGAAATTGTAGTCAAGAAACAAATTAATCTTGATGACATAGAAAATACTATGGTGGAATTGATTACTAATGCAACAACACCAAAGGATATTTTTGTTGCGAATCAAAAAATTGATATGTTAACAAAGATGGCAGCTTTTAAGATGAAACGATTAGAAATTGAAGCACAAAAGCAAATGGCAATTGTTACTCATGCAGAACCATTACAACTTGAAATTGTTAGAGCAAATACACCTGAACAAGAAAATAGAATCAAACTTATTGATGAGCAAGTGTTAGCTGGAAAAGGAAAAAACGGAGATGCCTAATACAATACAAGTAGCAGAAGTTTTTTTGCCTTTATTCCAGGATGACTATGAAAACTTTGTTCTTCCAGGTGGCAGAGCAAGTGGTAAAAGTAAGACTACCGAAATATTGGCTGGAATTGTAACTGCAGTTAATCCAAACGAAGATATTGTTATAGCAAGAGCAAGTTACGGATCAATTGGAGATAGCGTCTATAACGAAACTTGCGAGGTTCTTGAATCAATAGAATCTTTTGCAGATCAATTCCTTTTTCGCAAAAGTCCATATCGTATAGTTAGAAAACAAAATGATTCAACTATATATTTCATGGGTATTGGTGGCTCAACTGATAGAACTAAAGGTTTTAAACCAAAACACAAAGTTTCGCTTGTTATAATTGAAGAAACTCAAGAATTACGCTCAAGAGAACATTTTGAACAAGCAATGGCTACTTTAAGAAGAAGATTCGGTGCTAATTGTAAAGTTGTAATTGTTTTTAACCCACCTGCACAAGAGCTGCATTGGATAAATGTATGGTGTGAAGAAAAAAGAAAAGATAAAGACTGGTGTGTCATACATAGCACATATAGAGATATTCTTCCATTCTTGAGTGATAGAGATTTAAAAGAAATTCGTAAAATGTATTTTGAGAACAAACAGTTTTACGATTATATGTATGAAGGAATCCCAACTGGTGGTTTCGGTGCAGTTTATCCAATGTTTAGAAAAGACAAGCACATCATCAGTAAACAAGAATACGATTATGTAATAGCAAATAGTGAAATTAGACCAGTAGCATTAGTCATCGGTGGAGATGGTGCAGTAAATAGAGATAGCACAAGTTTCATTCCGTTGATAATTATGAACAATGGGCAATGTGTTGTTGGACCAATATTCCACCACGATCCTAAAACTGATGGACAATTCGGTTATCATCAACTTGTAAGAGATTTTGTTAATCGTTGGTTAGAAGATGTTTGCAGAGAGTTCAATTTAGGAACAAGACAAGAAATAATAATCGCAAGAGAGCGTGGGATAAACATTTCAGTTAAGCCAATTATGGTTAGAATTGATAGTGCAGCTCCAGACTTGGTAAAAGAAGCACAATTCTTTTTGAGTGATAGATGCGAGAGTGTTGGACCAATTAAAAAAGGAACAATTTGCGAAATGGTATCAACTGTTCAAAGTGCTTTATGTGCTGATAGTATTGTAATTATTGATTATGGCGGACACTATAATTATGTAAGAAACAAGTTTGAGCCAAGAAAAGTAAACTATTTAGCCGAGCAATTATCAATGCTGATTTGGAACGAAAAACAAGATGGATATGATCCTATTGTTCCTAACGATGATGCTGATGCCTTCACTTATGCATGTAGGTTCTGGTATCAAAATATTGAGAACATTTCTTGGTTTGATATATTAAAAGCAAATTGCATTTCCAACAAAATGATTTATGATATAATTAAGCGATAACGGAAGGAAATATAAAAAATGGAAAAAGAAAAAATCGTTCAAGCAATTAAAGATGAGAACAAAAAACAAGCTGTTGATAGAATTTCTATGACAGAAGAAGAAGCCGAAATTAATAGAGAGTGTTTGGAAGCAGCAAGTATGCCTAACGAACTCACTGATGAAGATTTCAAGTTAGGTAATCAAGAACTCGATATTAGAGGTTTGTCCAAAGAAAACAAAGAGCAAATCTTCTTTAGATTATTGGCTACTCAAATGAGCCAAACAAGACAATTAACTCAAATTGTTATTGATATGGAGAGATTAATCATGTTGCTATTAGGCACAAGAGGAATCCAAGCAAAAGAAATCGGTGTTAGAATTAATAAACTCATTGATGAATTAACACAAGAGAGTGAAAAAATGACAAGACACGAACAAAAGAACTAAATAAAGGGGTAACTTTATGGCAGAAGAAAACGGAATCGTTGAGAGAACAATAGAAAATGCTGATATTCCAAACTGGCAAGTTGGATTAGCAAGTGCTATTAACGAAACATATAATTTCAACATAAATGCAAGTTTATGGTATGGACTTTTGCCAACCTTTATGAAGGACTATGCCTGGAAATACATTAAAGTTGCTACTGAATGGCTTGATGGATTCGTTCATTGTTTACATGGAGATAATGGGCAAAGTGGAATCGTATCAACCAAAATTGGCAATATTTTAATCACAGGTTTAACAAAGCAAGTAGTTGGAGAAAAGTTAATGTTAAGACTTAACGAAGAATGTCCAACTGATATTGACAAAAAGAATCTTAAGCAAGCAAGTAAATGGGTTTTACAAAATAAATTAATTAGTGCAGTTTATTCTGGTATTGGTTTTGCCGAAGCAATTGGAACAAGTCTTATCAAAGAGAATCACGATTTATATGGTAAAGTTTGGTGGGAATCAGTTAGAATGGACCAATGCACATACAGAACCGATTTTAACGGAGAAGTAGAAGATGCAGTTTTCTTAATTCGTGGCTATACTGATACAAAGGGAGATGAAAAGACAAATCAACAATTCTTCCTTTGCGAACATAGATTCTACAAAGATGATATTAACAAGAAAATCGAAAAGAACGAAGATGGCACATATAAAGCAAATTGCGAAATTAAACGAGTAGCAATGGTGGAATATACTGTCAAAAAGGTTCGTGGCACATTAAATAATGGTGGAGCTGATGCACCTACTATCAATGAATCTTGCACTGTTACTTGGGATGAAATGCCTAAATGGTTAAGAGATTCAATTAGGAGAGATTATGGTGCTTTAAGAGTTGGAGAAGAACAAAAACTCGGCTTTGATTACATTGGTGTTGAAGTATTACAAGATTCCTATATTGACTTGGCACACCCAAAAGCAACAAATTTAGGCGAGAGCAAACTTGTTAAAATTCAAAGTGATATGATTACTTATGAAGTAGCTGCAAGTTACAAAATTCGTGATATGTATTTAGGCAAAGGTGCAGTTTATGTTCCAAAAGCAATGTCTTTAGGAGATACAATTGACTATACCAAACCACAATATGCAAGTGGTGTTAGAAGTCCATTAGCAAACTTTGGAGAAAACAAAATTGAGTTGTTAAAAGGTGTTGATCCAGAACAACAAAAAGCAATTGTCCAACAATTTGATATTCGTGGAGCAGACTGGCAGGGAATTATGGATGACTGTATCCGTAATATTGCTACAAAATGGGGTATGAGTCCAAAAGTTTTGAGTTCATACTTATTAAATTCGCAAACAACCATGACTGCTACTCAAATCGATAGTGAAGATGATATTTCAATTGCATTTATCAATTTAGAGAGAAGTTACTTTAGAGAAACTATCAATAGATTATTTGAGAGTTCATTAAACTATATGGGTATTGGAACTAACATTTCAGTAGATTTCGCAAGTCCAAGTTTGATTAACAAAGACAGAATCATTGATAGACAAACAAAGTTATTAGATGCTGGACTTACAACTATTGATGAAGCAATTAGAGAGATTTATCCTGATTTAGAAGAAGAACAAATCTTAAAGAGAATCAACGATGCCAAAGCGGCTAAACAACAAGTTGCCTTTGATGAGTTAAACGAACTTAATGATGAAGGCACATTTGGACAAAATAATAATTATGACAATTTAGGTGGCAAGAACTTAATGGGTTCAACCGAAACAGATCAATAAATATGGAACTATTCCCAAAAAACGAAAACGGACAATATTTAGCAAATACAGGCGACTTACAACAAAGTCGCTTTTTGCCTTTATTACAAAGAGCAGAGAGAGATATAAAAAAACTGATTACTAAATACTTTTTAACAATGGGAAGTTTGTATCAATTGCGAATTACACTTAATACATATATAAGAGAGTTTGATAGAAACAAATTGCCAAGAGATATTGAAAACAGACAAAGTTATATCGAAGGTCTGTATGCTATGGCAAATAAGGTTTTTGAAGAACTTGAAAAGAAAAGAAAAGAGTTTGTCATCGTTGCAGCTTTAGTTGTCAATGGGTTTGTTAAAAAAGGTTATCAAATGCCTACAATTAAGAATCCTGTTGAATTAACCAAGTTCATTGAAAAGAACAAAGCAAAGATTACTTATGATATGTTTAGCCAAGCAAAAGCAAGTGTTCGTGTTCAAAACTATGCAAATGCTTTAAAAGAATATATTAGCAAAGTGAGTGAAATACCTACTAATGCAGTCGAAAAAGGCAAAAAGCCGATTTCTATTTGGCAAAAAGCCGAGTTAGACATTAGACATAGTAAACAAATGGAAATGGTAGAAAATGCAAGAAACAGTGGAGATGACTTATATTGGATTTCAAGCCACCCAGACTGTTCAAAGCGTTGTCAAAAATGGCAGGGTAAATTAGTGAGTGTTACAAAACACGCTACTATGAGTGGTTTTAGAGTTGAAAAGGTCGATAATACTTGGGTTTATAGTTTAACCGACATAATGGCTCAAAAAGACAAATATGGCTACAATAATAATATAATTAGTGGTTTCAATTGCCGACATTACTTAATCAAATACGAAAAAGGTAAACTTCCACCAAAAGAATATAGTGGAGAAGATATTAAACGAATGAGAGAAATCAATAACAAAATTCGTGAAATGGAACGAGCAATTAGACAAATGAAAACTGAACGAGATATGTATAAGCAAGTTAATGATACTCGCAAAGTTAAGATTCTTGATGCCAAAATTAAAGCTGCAATTGCTCATTTAAGAGAGTTCTGCAACAAAAATGGTTTTGCATTTCAAGAATATAGGGTATAAATAATGTAGGTAGTATTATGGAAACAAAAGAAAATAGAGGTGGCGAACAACAACCTATGAAACCAAATGGCGAGTATGCTTCGTTTGGACATTTTGAAAAGCCAAAAAGTGATGAAGGAATTTCTAATGAAGAAGAAATCAAAAAATTAGAAAATGAATATGCCAATACAAAAGGTTTCTTTAGTAAAGCAAAGATTAAACATAGAATAGATTTTCTTAAAAGTGGTTTTAATACCGAAGAAGAATGGGAAACAGACAAAAAGAAAAAAGAGGAAGAATCTCGTTTGAAATTTGAACAAGAATTCCAAGCGAAACAATTAGCCAAAAAACAACAAAAAGAAGAAGTTGAAAGACAAAAGCAAGAGCAATTAAAACAAGATATTGCTAATGCACCAGAATCAAAAAGAAAACAATTTGACATTATTCAAAAAACTAATCCAATGTTAGATGATTATCATGTTGGTATTAGAAGTCCAAAAGATATTAAAACATTTGAAGAAGCAATAAACGATGAAGAAAGTTTTGGATGGGGAGATTTTAGCAAAAAACAAGCTGAAAATGCTTTAAAAAAAGGAACTATTAAAATATATTCATCATATCCAATTGGAAACGGAGTATTTGTATCAACGAGTAAAATACAAGCACAACAATATGCAGGTGGAGAAGGAAAGAAAGTCTATGAACAAGAAGTTCCTATTGATAAAGTTGCTTGGATTAACGGAGATGAAGGGCAATTTGCCGATATAGAAGATAAAAAGTTTGCTAATTTCGGTAAAAAAGATAAAATATGATTAGAAATGGAAACATAGGAGGAAATAATTATGCCAGAAATTAATAAACCATACGCAGAACAAGAATTTGAGAAAAAAGGTTTTGAAAAAGGTGGAGCAGCTATCGTAGTTACACCAGCACACGAAAAGCGTTCAAACATTGATGAAATTGATGAACCAGGAAAAAAGACAAAAGAACTAACTATTGCCGAGTTACAAAAATTCATTAAAGGCAGTGATTATATTAACTTTGATGTCGCAGAAGATGGCAAAAAATTAGTCATTTCTTTAGACCAAGACTGTGTTGACTTTTTATTCCCAATTGAAGTTGCCGATACCGACATTACAACAACTATTGCCGAAAGTAGCACAACTATTGAAGTTGAAGGATTAGATGAAACAAATGGCTACACTATCTATCTTGAAATTGAAGGAAGTGGAACACACGCTGGAGCAAGTTTTACAGTATTCCCTTACAATAGTGCAACTTGCTTAACACCATTTAAACTTGTATTAGATAGCGAAACCGACTGCTACGGATCACTTGATGAAAATGGCAAACTCAACATTTCAATTGATGCAGCTTTAGGCGAAACTGATATTGTCAAAGTTCACTACAAAAGAGTTATCTAATCACTAAATAACAATTTAATAAGTGCTTAATACTATGTATTAGGCATTTTTTTCTATACAATGTCTAAATTATTGCTATAATTATAAATGATAATAGGTAACTTTGTTTCAACAAATAGCCGAATAAAAATTATCACAATGCAAAAAGAAAGGGATTAAAGCATGGACAAGAAAGACAAAATTCGTGCTAAAATCGGCAAACTCTTAACAGCTTATGGTGTTACTGATGAAGAAAAAGAAAACTTCTTAACTGATTTAGATAATACCGAAGATGAAGAAGAAGTTGTCGATGAGCCAAATGGCAATGATGAAATTCCTAACGAAGAACCAGTAGATAGTGAACCACCAGTGCCAAATGAAGAACCTGTTGCAGAAAGTGATGAAGAACCTGAACCTGAAGCAATGGGCGAAGAAAACGAAGTTCCTCCAGTCGATGAAGTTCCACAAGAACAACCACCAATGGAAGAACCACAACCACCAGTTAATGAACCTACTGATGAACAAGTCGATTACAAAGCAAAATACGAAGAAGTGCAAAAAGCATTAGATGGTATGGCAGCTCGTTTCGATTCATTAGAAGAAGCATTAAGAAAAGTTGGTGTATTAGAAGCACCAGCACAAGAAAATCCTGTAGGCGTTCCAAGTCAAGAACCTGCTTCAGGTGGCAATTTTGAAGAATCTCAAGATGACATTCTCAAAAAGTTAAATCGTTAAGCCAAAGGAAAGGAAATTAAATTATGGCAAACATTAAAGAAACAATTTCACAAGTTTTATCTCCAACAAATGCTACTTATGTTAATGGTGTTTCTGTTCGTAGAAACTTTAGCAAAGCAGTTTTAAAAGCCATTTATCAAGAATTAGTTGAAAAAGATGGCAAAGGTGTTAACAACAAATTCGTTACTGAACAAGAAGCAAACGATGCTGGACAAGTTTTTGTTAACAGATTAAAAGCACACGATTCTCTCGGTCGTGAACATGGTGCTGCTAAAAATGGTGGTGCATTTAACAACAATGGTTATATGAGCCACACAGAAACAGTTGGTATCGAAATCTTAACATACTTCGATGAACCAATTATCGTTCCAAGAGTTGCACAAGATAGAATCGACATCGATTTAGCAAGTGGAGAAATTGCTAACTATGTCGCAAATATCAACACTGCTCTCAACGGATCATCTTGGGCAGCAAAGTGGATGGCTTCATACAACACAACAAGTGCAAACAGAAACGAAAAGAAATTAGCAACTGCTACAATGCTCAATGACTTCATCGCAGCTAACACATTACTCGATTTAGGCGATATGGAACACGATATTGATTCGTTCCCATTAGACACAAGAATCGCAACATTCAAAATGGGTTATAGACCTACATTAATTGCATCTGGTGTTCTCGTTATCGGTGGTGCTAACTATGGCTACGATATTGCAAGAAAAGGCACATTAGATGCTTCAACTGAAAAGAGAAATCTTGATGATGGCTTCTGGGGTGTTATTGATTCAGTTCCAGTTCATGGCTTATCCAACAAATCATTAATGCACGCTGCATACTTCTGTGGACTTCCAAAAATGGAATTCATCAATGATGATTCTTTAGTTGGATGGATTTCTTCAGGTTATGCAAATGCTCGTGGTTTCTCAACTGTCGAACAAGTAAAAATCATCGATGCACATGGTGGACAAGGTGTTGAAATTCAACCATTATCCAAAATGGGTGCAGTTTCTTGGTATCCAAAGGGCAATGTCGCATTAACAACTGTTGATGGTTACGATCCAATTGCAGCATTAAAGACTATCTTCTCTGGTGTTGCTTCACAAGTAACATTCAAGTTAAAAGGTGGTGCTTCTCGTTACTATGCTGATGACGCTGCATTAACAGTTTCTACAACAGCAGTTACTGCAACTGGCACTGCTAAAGATGATGCTGGAACAGACCACTTAAAAGCAGCTTACTATGTTGTAACAACTGCACAAAATGGACCAGTCAAATCAATTGCAGGTTTCGTTGCAGCAGTCAATGCTGATGGTGCAGTCAAAGGTTCATTAACAATTGGAACTCAAGCATCATTTGGTTCAAGCCAAAGTGCTGGTAAATATGTCAATGTTGTTTACATTGCAGATGATGGCACTTGCACATTAGTTAGCAAAGCAATTAGCGCTTAATTAAAAAACCAATTAAAAGGGTAGGGCAACCTACTCTTTTTTTGTGTATTGAAAAACATATTTTCAATTTAGTATAATGAATTTATGAAAACGATAGAAATTCTTAAAAATCCTTATGATGATGAAAAACTCATTTACAACAACGAAACTGGTAGATATGAACTAACTATGGAGGAAGCCAAAACTTTGTTCGATGTCATGCCTATTAAAAACGATTCCGTTTTGAAAAGAAGATTAAAAGACAATTCAAGATTAGTTTATAATTATTTAGTTAATCATAGTAATACTGCTAATAGGCAAGTTATTAACTTTATGCTCAATAGAACCGAAAATGGAAGAAAATTCATTTATGCAGTCTTAATGGCACAAATCGAGAGTGATTTAGAGTATGCCACAAATAGTTTAGGAAAAATGCCAACTGTAAATGTTCAAAGTGGACAAGTTATGGATAGATACTTGGTTAGAGAAAATATGCTTTGTTTAAATGCCGAGAACGAAATTGATGATTCAGTTAATTATTTTGGTTTCAACATTTGTTATGCAGAGCCATATCCAACAAGCATTTTCCAATTTGTGTATCAAAATTCAAAGGATCATTAAATTATGCTTACAAACAACGAAAACCACATTTTATCGTTTTGTCCAGTATTAGATAACAAATGGGATTTTGATGAAAATGCCATAACTTTTAGAGGCAGACCAGCTAGCAATTATGAAAAGAAAACTTACAATATACAAAAAGGTGTAAAAGTTAGAAGTGATAGTTTGTTCATTTACTCAACAAATTTGCCTGAAAATATCAAAGCTGATGATAAAGTTATGTATCTTGGAAAAATTTGGACAGTAGAATCAGTTGGCTATTATTTAGACCAAAACAAAATTATAGATGCTAGCATTTTCAATGAAGAATATATCGCAGCAAATAGTCCAAAAGGAATAACATTACATTAATTATGAATTTAGAAAGAGATGGAGAGAAAATCGTTAGAAACATAAAAACTGCTTCTTGGTTTCCATACAAAAACGGAAAATTAAGAGATGAAGCAACGAGTGGACAATTAATTGATCCTAATACTTATTGCATTACATTTAGCACAGAAGTAGCCCCTTATGTTGAATATTTGGAAGAAGGAACACAACCACACGATATATTTAATGCTTTTGGTTTTGCGTTAGGCAATAACCCATGGAAAAAAATAGTAAGAAAAGATTTTGGAATAGGTGGAAACTTTGATGGGAAATTCCACCCTGGATCAACTAAACACAAAGGTTTCATCAGTGAGAAATCAACCAAAGCTGTTTGCGATTACTTTGTGAACCATTATGGAGGCATATTAAAATGATTAACTTATTAGAAATATCAAATAAATTAAATGAGATACTCAATAGCGTTGATAATCCTTTGAGAATTGACAACGAAAGAGTTAGTTTTTTAGTTGCCACTGAAGGTTATAGATTAGACAAAATTGCAGATAGACAACTTGGAAAAAATCTTATTCCAGTTTTCATTGGTTTAGGTGGTGGAGAAAATAACCCAATTCCACGATTAAAACAACAAAGCAAGTCAATTAATATTGCCATTTACTATCCAATTAAATACAAAGACATTTTCTATGATTTAGAGGCATATCTTGGACAATATTTCATTGGAGAAATGGTTAACTTTGGAGAATTGAGTGGAAAATGCTTAACAAATATGGGTGTTGCTCAATTTGGAGAAATAACAGGAATGGACTTTGAGCAGTTCAAAGAGTGGACTGGTAGTGTTTATAGACAAACAATTGAAATGTCGCAAAATTGGTTCAGTATGCAGCTTAATCTTTTTGTTACACAAGTTGCAGAAGGTTTCCTTTTTGGAAATGATACAAAATTCTCTATGAACTTAAAATATAGAGAGTTTTATGTTAATGGAATTGTTGTTGATGGTGTAAATTATCAAAGATTCCCAAGTGGAGATGATGAAGATTTATACTGTTGGAAAAATGCCAACAATGATTTAATTTATACAAAAGATAATAACAGCTTATTTGCAGAGAATTTAGACTTTGCAAACGGAAAAGTTCGTAAAGCATACGATAACGAATTAGAAACTGAATACGATATTGAAGAAGTAACAATAACCGAAACTGAATATTTCAACAATGTAGAAGAAGAAATCGTTTGGACAAATGCAGGAACAGGAGCAAGTGTTTCTCCAATTTCGCAACAATTAATTGGTGTAGATAAATTTGCTCACAATGTTGCTAATATAGTCAATTACAACAAGTCAATGATTTTATTCCCGAACCCAGACACAACTTTTGGTGCATTATTATTTATGTTATATAATAGACAAATACTTGACTTAATCGAAAATGTTAAACTTATTAAAGAATATTCAAATGGCTTTAGATACACAACAGATCAACTTGCTTTAAACATTAATGAAAATACTGAATTAGGTAGTCCATTATCGTTTACAATTACTTTAGGAGATAAATAATGGGTGGAGATTATCACATTTATTTACATAGTGAAGAACAAAGCACATTAGCAAGTAACACACAACCAAAAGATGATGCTCTTGGTGGTGCTTTTAAGCCTACCAATTTTATGAAAGATATAAAACAATTTGGTAAGAGTGGATTCTCAAGTTTTATAAATACTGGTGTTTCTAACTTGTCTAAAGCATTGCCTATTGTTGGAACAGTAGTAGCTGCAGGAGCAGTTACAAATAAAGTGTTAACAGTAGGTTTTGAGCATTTATCAAACTACACTGGGCATTATGAATATTCAATGGGTTTCAACAATTTTAAGACTACTATTAGTCATGTAATTAATCCAATTGGATATGTTAAGCAATTGGTTCATAGACAATTTGAAATCAATAAACAAAATCAAGAAATCGAGTTGCAAAGCCAATTGTTAGGAGAAACAGTTTTCTCTACAAAAAAGGTAGGTTTATAATATGGCAATTAAGTTTTATTTAAACAATAACGAAATTAAAGTAAATACAAATGCAAGTTTTACATCTACACAAGATGAAAGTCTTGATGGTGGAAATTTAGTTTTAGAGTGGAACGAAACTGCTAATGCTATTGCTCCAAGAACAAAATTAAAGATAGTTGATGAAGAAAATGATGAAACTTGGAATTTCGTTGTTCTAAGCGACAATGTTTCAGTTGTAAGTAAAATACCAGCAAAGTATCAACACACACTTACAATAAGCCAAAATACACACGAAACAAGCCATTATTTATTAAGACCAAGCACATTTCAACAACCATTGCCAAAAAGTTGCAAAACTTTAGCAAATGGCTATATGTTTGTAACAATTGGTGGGGAAAGTCCAAATTATACTTATACAACTGATGGTGTTGCAACAATTCTTGAACAAATTGATGGACCAAAATATAGAAAAGATAGAATCCACATAACAAGCAGAGAAAAAGTTTCAAATGCAGTCTTGGAAATTAAGGCTTGGTATAGAGCATTTAATAATGCGACAATTGGAACTGAAAATATTAATGCAAATATTCGACCTGGAACTACAAGAAATTGGGTATTAAATAGATTCAATGCAGGGCAAATTAAAATTAATTGTTATTCAAGTGAAAGTGCAACTACCCCAATTAGAACGAGAACAGTAAGTGTTGGTTCAAATGACAAAGTTATTTTGCCAAAAGATTTCTTTAGCACTGATGGATGGTATGAAATTGAAATTGTCCAAAATAGTTTCGTTTTCAGCACAACAGATGAAAATATCAGCTTTACTTTTACAAGTGCTTTTGAAGTCGACAAAAGTTATCCAACAATTCAAGTTTATTTTGATTTTGATTTTAATATTAATACTTACTATTATTCTCTTTACGATGTTTTAAATTACATTAGATTACAAGCAAGAAAAAGATTAAATGGTAGTGTTAGACAACCTAATTTATTTACATTGACAAATAGAGTTGATGAACTAAAAGATATTGTTGCTCCAGAGTTTAAATTCAATGGGCAAAGTGTTTTTGACGCTATTAACGAAGTATTTAGTTATATAGACGCTGTTCCTACTCTCACTGAAAATAACGAACTTGATTTTGAATATTTAAACGATTTCAATGGAGAACAAGTAGATATAAATAATAGAAAAGCTGACATTAACACAAAACTTGATGATAGTAACTATGCAAACGAACTTGTTACAACATACCAAAATGCTAAACAACCAACTGCAATTTTTTATCCATGTAGAAACCTATACAAAAAGTTTGAAAGTGATAAATTTGGCATTGTTGAAGTAAACGATTATTTCGCAAATACTGACAAGCCAATTCAAAGTATCAAAAGTTTTAATATCAAGTATGAGCATGATTTCACTTTGAAACTTAAAGCAAGAATAGAAATTGATAGCGATCATATTTACACCGAACTTAAATTTATTGGAACAAATGCTCCAAACAAAGAGATTAACTTAATTGGAACACTTTTTGAAAGCAATGTTTTTGGAACTTTGCAAGTTGGAGATGCTACTGATTACGAAACTAAACAAAGCAACTCTTTGTATTATGCTAATGGTGGAAAACAAATTTATTTAGGAACATATACAGATCAAAGTAGCCATGTCCAGGAAAAATTGAGATTAGCAATTCAAAGAGCATTAGTTTTAAATTTCGTTTTCAATAGTAATTATGCAGCTTTAAGTGATTTGATTTTTGAAAGCAACTATTTTGGTTACTACTACAATATTGAATACTATGCAACTTTTAGTGGGCAAACAATGGTAGAGAGTATTGAAAACAAAGCAAGTGGACAAATTCCTGTTGGACAAACAAGTTCAAGTGTTGCTCTTAATAAAATGGGTTCAAATATGCTCGGTATCATTAGCAAACTTGGAAACGAGCAAAAAGTTGTTACTCTTGATATGTCAAGTTATGGTTCAAGAATCCGTAAGGGTTCAATTTGGGTAGATGACAATGGCTACAAATGGATAGCAAATACTGTTAAGACAACATTTTCAGTCAGCTCTAATCATGTAATTAATGAAGTTGAGTTTGTTAAGAATTTCAATTCAATTAATCGCAGAACACAAATTGACAAAGAAATTAGATTCTATGAAATTGACAATAGATTAACAAGTAAAGGTTATGAAAATGTCAACGAGTTTATTTATTTCTCAACCAAAAACGAAATTGAAAGTTCTATTGGTGGAATTTCTTTTGCCAATGCTAGAACACTTATTGAACAAACTTTAAAAACCGATAGTGGAATAAGAGCTGATTTTGCAACAGTTTCATTTAATAATAGAACAACTAATTATTATATTCCTTTGCACACATACGGAGTTGGAAATGTAATCTGCTTTGAAATGGACATGGAAGCAAGCAACACAATTGGAAATTATATTGTAGAGCAAAGTGGGAATATTGTTTCTAAACCAACTATAATTGAAGATTTTTGCGACACTGTCCAAATTTCAATAAAAAGCAATAACGGACAAACTAATGGAAAAGTTTTGCAATACCCTGTTAAAGCCGATTCTTTTGGCACTGATATATGCACAATTGAGTATGACTATTATAAAAAATTGAATGAAATTTTCCATTTGAACTATGGAATCGCATTTTTGCCTGTGCCAAGTGAACAAATTTATTTTGGAGAGAATTTCATAGCAAATAACTTAATTATTCCAAACTCAAGAAAATCATTAAAATATCACTTTTTCGTAAGCACTAATGAAACTTACGGAATTAACGATAAAAAGCCATTAGGAGAACAACAAGACAGAAATTTAGTTGTCATTTCAATTTATGATGAAAAAGTTACGATTAGATGTGATTCTTTAGAAGATGAAGCAATTTCTTGGTGTTTAACTGATGAGGACTATAATATATTAATTGCTTGCAACGAACATATAGAACAAGTCGGAGGACCACAACCTTATTGGCTTATTAATTTATACTATGGAACTCGCAAGCAAAGAATATTATAATCAAGATAAAGAGGTAATTAATTATGATGTATGTAATTTATAACTACGATGGTTCGATTAAGCATAAAATGTTAAATGAATTTGTCCAACAGGGCAACTCATACGAAAATGTTTTGTTTGTCGGCTTTGAAAATAGACAGCCAGAAGATTATTCACTTTATGCTACTTTTAAACTGCCAAACAACAATACAACAACAGTAGTTTCTACGGATCAAGAAGAAACTTGCGAAGTTGGTGGAAAAGTTTATCATGGCAAAACTATTTCTTTGTCAAATGCAGAAACACTTGTTGATGGTGCTTTACAAATGAATATTAATGTTATGACAAATGACACTAACAAAGTTTTAGTAAGTTTCAGCACTTATTTGACAATTAACAAAACTGGTATTATGCCAAGTGATCCAGTTACTATCACAAAAGCAGAGTATGAAAACTTATTAGCACAAATTGGAGAGCAAGTTAAGAAATACGAAACAATTTACAAATTAAATGTTCTTCCTGATGAATTTGATGATTACAGAGTTGGACAAGCAATTTATGTCAAAAATGGGGCAACAAAACTCTATGAAGTTATTTTAGCTGTCGACAATGTTCATAAAACTGTTCAAGAAGTCTTTGATTTTACACAAGCTGAATTAAAAGGCAGAATAAGTGCTATTGAAAATGTTATTCCAAGTCAAGCAAGTTCAAGCAATAAATTAGCCGACAAAGACTGGACATTGCAAAAAATCAATGAAGAAGCAAGTTATAAAATTACTAAAAACATACAAGGGCAAAACTTTGCAACATTTAGTGAGTTAGAAAATGCTACTACATTTTATAGTGGTGGTGTTGTTCGTATTCCTACAAGAAACGATTATGCTTATGTAATTGCAGATGAAACTCATAATGGCGTTACAACAAAATATACATATCAGGGTGGAACTTATCCAACAGGAAGATGGGAATTTGATGTTGAAATAAGTGAAACACCATTAACTGATGAACAATTTGCAGCTTTAAATAGTGGAGCAACTGAAGAATTAATTAATTTGCTCAAAAATGGAAAGATTCAAAGCGTTAACATTCAATATTTAACAACTACACTTGCAGATTTATATAGTATGATAGGTGGAGATTTTGGCGTATTTAAACCAAGTGATAACGAAGATAGTTTTATGACATTTTCTTCGTATTTAGATACTACACAAACACCACCAGCAAGAAGATATAATGTAACTTTGTTTGGAGCAAGAAGTTATCAAGAATATTCAACATTAGATAGTTCTAAAACTTTATATAATGTCTTTTTTGCAACTAATCCTTTAGCAACAAAATATGAGTATTTCACAAAAAATTTAATTGAAACTTCAAACGATGGTTTAACTGAAAGCGATTCAAAAGTTCCAAGTTCAAAACTTGTCAAAGGTCAACTTGATGAAATTAGAGAAATCGCAAGTGGTTTATCAACTACTTATACTGCCGATTATACTGAAACTGTTGCTACTTTAAAGACAAAGTTTAACAATGGCATGACTATTTACAAGTGGGATGGCTATGAAGATGACTTTGTAGAAATCGCAAGTGCAACAGAATTAGACAGCTTAACTATTAGAAACTCTGCTTTAAATAGTCAAAACTATGAATTAGATTTATCAACTGTACTAGGTTCTACTGGATTTTTAGCAATTCAAAAAAGTGCTACTGAAATGTATTTAATTGCTGATGGTTCTCATGGAATCCCACTATTAAAGAACAATGACAATGTTTTAATAATCAATGCAAATGTTCCTGATAGATGGTATTCAAACGGAAAACTTTATGCAGTTCAAACTAAAGATTTAACAAAAACAAATAACGCATGGGAAGGCGAAAACGAATTTAGAGATGATGTAACATTTAGAGAAGATGTTTACTTTGAAAATGCCGAACTTAAATTTGGTGGAGAAACAATTGACTTATACGATGTTTTGGGAAATTGTTATAAAACAGTTAATTACAATTCAAGTTCAGTAGTCATTTCTCCAAAGTCAAATCAATTCATCTTCTGTAAAGTTGCTTTGAGTTCGTTGTTAATCAATGTTTTTCAAATTGCTTCTGCAAATGTTGTTCCACAATGGAGAATCACATTTAAAGCTGCAAGTAACTTTGTCTTAACTTTGCCAAGTGCTAAAACAGTTAAATGGGCTGAAGGCGAGCCAATTTGGAACACAACCGACACATACACGCTCGTTATAACCGAGGGCATTGACACCGATTATATTATTTATGTCGCAAGAGGTTAAGCACTATGATTAACGATAAAATGAAAATCATAGCCGAGCAACAAAGCCAAAGAGTTGTGCTTAAAGGGAACACGATTAAATACAATAATTTGGTGCAAAACGGAAACTTTACAAATACAAGTGGGTGGAGTGCCTCAAATGTCAATTTTACTACAAGCAACAATGTAGCAACTTTGAAAACTACTAACACAGGGTGGTGCGACTTTTATCAAAAAATTAACTCGGTTTTAAACAATAAATACCTATTGCTAATGAGTATTAAGACAAGTAGAGCATCTTATTCTTTTGCTTTAAACTGGGGAACACAATTATTGCGAAATTATGCAACTACTACCACCGAGTGGGAACAAGTAGGTGTTATCTTTACAAGAAACGATATATCAAATGCTAGATTTAATTTATCTAGTTATGCCTCAAATGTTGGAGATATTGTTAACTTTAAGGATATTCACATTATCGACCTTACTGCTCTCGGCTTATCCGTATCAACACTAACCGATTTATATGCAACCGATTTAGGTAAATTCATTCAAAACGGAAACTACTTGCCATATAGTGCAAACAACACAATTTATAGTGTGAAAAGTCCGTTTATTTATAAAGGTAGAAACTTAATTAACTATAAGACTACATACGATAACACTTGCTTTGAATTAGTAGGAAATGTGTTGAAAAACATAGTTGTTGACCAAAGACATAATGGTCGAATTAGTTTTTCTATTTATTCGTGGACTTATGGTAGTGTTGGTAGTTTAAATATAGAAACAAACGGAAGATTTGCTATTGAATTACACCCAACACAAAGTGGAGAATACAATTTTTACCATAGTGGCTCAAGCACAAATATCTATATCACAAAGTTTTATTTAATTGGTGGAGAAACTTACACATTGAGTTTAGATGTCATTTCACACGATAGTAGAGTTGTTGGTGGCTTTGAAATCGCAAATATCCAACTTGAAAAAGGCAACGAAGCAACACCATATTTGGCTTATGATAATCAACTTACTTACATTCGCACAAAGAGAGTTGATTTAGGAACTTTGAATTGGACTTATCATTCTCGTAGTGGTGGATACGATGATTATTTCGATACATACTTGTCTAATGATTGCAAAGTTGGAGATAGCAACACCGAGGCATATATCAAATGTGGAAAATACGAAACAATTAAAAGTAGAGATATTGCAGTTTTAGGTAGCCAATACACCGACAATGTTATGGCACTTGCAAACTTATCTACAAGATTAATTATTTGCGACAAAAACTATACAAATACTAATGACCTTAAGCAAGCATTAACTGGCGTTATCCTCGAATACGAAACTGCCGAACCATTAGAACTAAACGGAATTGGAACGAACTACGATACATTCTCAAATCACGATGGCAAAGTAGTAAGGAAGATTAGAAAGGTTAAAATCAATGACATTAACTGGTCGAAAGTTGGCAGTGAATTTAGAGTAACGATTACGAGCATTAAATCGCATAGTGGTACTTCAGTTATTCCTCAAGTCTTATGTACTGGATATGAGGTAGTATCTCCATTAGCATATCAACTCGGAAGCCAAGTACTGACACAAGACACTAAAGTCATAAAGATTAAAGATAACACTTATCAAAGCGTTGCTGATTTCAAAAGTGCAAAAGGAAATGAGTATATTTACTACATTACAACCATTCCTGAAAACGAAACGGAACGCAGTGTATTAGTTGACCATAGATATAATAAAATCGTGGATGTTAATAACAATGAAATAGACTATACTAAAGAATAAGGAGAATATTATGGCACAAGTAATTATTATCAAGAAAAAAAACAAACCTTATTATGTTGGTTTAGTTGCAGATATTAGCCAAAACGAATATTTAAAGTTGGTTAATGAATGTGCTAAAACCCATGAGCAAGAAGAAAAAGAAAAAGCAGCTTTAATGGAAAGATTAAAAAATGCCGAAAAGCAGATCAAAGATTTAAAACACGAAATTGCAGTTGATCGTGGGGAGGTAGAGCAATGAAAGAATGGTTAATGGAATTTGCTAAAACACCTGTTGGAACAGCAATTTGTATCGGTGTTGGAATCATTGTTTTGGTAGTAATGGTTTTTGCAAAGACAAGTTTTGGCAAAAAGGCAATTAGAGATTTAACTGCAAAAGTATTGCAAAACAAATCAGTTGTTGAGAAAGCAAAAACGATTTGTGAAGAAGCAAGAGAAAATTGCGATACAAAAGTAGCTGAACTTGAAACTGAAACCAAAGAAAAAGTTGCTAACCTGGAAAACGAAATTCAAAAGTTGACCGAATTAGTTATTGCACTTGCCAAACCTATTAATAATGTCAATGTTAAAAAAGTCATTGAGAACTACGAAAATTCAAAAGTTGATAAAATACCTACTGAAACTGAAAAAGTTGCTGAAACAACCGAAAAGGAGTAAATTATGGCAAAGAAATCAATTAATGACACATTGAAACACCTCAAAAAAATTGAAAAGTTGCTTTTTGCAGGGGAAATTGGTTCAGTAATTGCTCCGTTTATCGTTCTCTCTATCGTAAACTTTGATGAATATTTCGTTGAGCAAGAAGGGTGGAGAATGAGTTTAACCTTTGCAATGTTAGCTGGAGCAACAGTTATTTCCGTAATGCTAATGGCTAAACAAAAATTAAAGTTAAGTCTTGGTTCAGCTTTAAGTGGCTTGGTTATTGCAGATGTGATATGTTTCCTACTTGGGCAATTAATAACGGACCTGGCTTATATATTATTATATGTAATTATTGGCTTTATAGTTGCTTTGGTTCTAAATATAAAACGAGAAAAAGAACTTGAAGAAATTAATTTGATTAACGAGGGTATTAAAGACGCTAAAAAAGATTCAGTTAAAGAACAATACAAAAAAGAAGAAATTGACATTGGCTCAATTCTCTAATTAAAAGCAAAAATAAAAGGGTGCTATGACTACACCCTTTTTTCAATTATCGTTGCGAAGTTAGAAATAAAGAAGAAATTATTACGAAACGATACTAATATATTATACCTTCTTTTATTAAATTGGTAGGAATTTGTTTGCGAGTTCGTTTTTCGGCTTCTTCTTTGGCTCTATTTACATAAATTTGTTTTCTTTCATCTTCCAAATCCATATAGCCATTGATAATTAATGTATTTTCAACGATTTGAGGCAAGATTTTCGTAATAATGAAGTTATAGTTCTTCATTCTTTGTAAAACGCCACTACCTGTCCATAATATAATTTGGAAAAGTGATGATATTAATGCTTCCCAAGACAAGCCAACCCAAGCAAATGTAACACCTACTGCAAAGAAACCAACAATTGCTCTTGTGATTCCGTTTGAAATATTTGTTTTGATTTCGTATGCCTTTTGGTTTTCTCGTTTTTGAATTCCAAAGAACTTGCTGCTTATGTTTCCAAACATTTCTGGAATGTCGATTCTAATGTTAATGCAATGCTTAATTGTTTTGATTTGGTTTTTAAAGTATCCGTTTGGGTTCTTCTTTTTATTATATTTATTAGTTTCATAGTCTAAACGGATCAGTTCGCCATGCTCATCGAATATTTCATTGTAATTTAAGCCAACATTTTCAAGATTCTTGATTCGTAGTTCTTTTTGGTTAACTCTCGCAATGTCTTTCGCATACTCGATAATTTCAGCTTTGTGTGTGTTGCCTTTTCTAATAGCCAAGTTCCAGTCTTTAGAACAAAGTTGATACTCTCTACTTTTTTTGGCAGCTTGGAATCCACCTGTTGAAATTAAATTACAATACACCATAGCAATAAAAATTGTTAGGCAAGTCATTGCAATTCTATCAGTAAGTGATAAGTTTGCTCCAGTGATTTGAACCATACCTTCCAAACACCACCACATTGCGATTCCAATGCCGACAAGTAATGGCGAAATGTTAAATAGGTTCGTGCTAAAGTCTTTCAATTTTTCTTCAAAAGACTTGTTTAAGTTCGTTGTTTTTTCAATGCTTGGCAATTCGTTGTTTTCTTCCATATTTAGTCCTCCTTATTAAATATTCCAAGTTTGTTGAACTTTTCTAATAACTTTGATGACAACTTTTCTTTTCTTGCGATAATGCGATTAAGATATGCTCTGCTAATGCCAAGTTTCTTTGCCAATTGTTCTTGCGATAAGTCCTTCTTGGCTTGGAAAACTTTGATAGCTGTAATATCTTCCTTTTCTAAAGCATAAGTTATGTGAATGATTTGTTTCATTATTCTTCTCCCAATGCTTTGAGCCATGACTTATATTCGGCTTTATTTGATGTGTCGGCTTCCAATTCCGAGTTTTCAAAACATATGCTTAGAGAATACTCGTTTTGGTTTTCTCTTGTGCGATAATGTGTGATTTTATCTACATTGATTCTTTCGTTTTTGATTTTAATAAATTGTGCCATATTGCTCCTTTCTACGCTCTTGCGTTTGCTTGTCGGCAGTTCTTGATAAATTCATTAACGAGGATTTTTGCATTATCGTGATATTCACTATCTTGATTATGATCGCCTCGTAATTGCGTGATTTTAAATGCTGTCTTTGTTGGAGTGAGTTCGCAGCACTCGACTGGTTTGTCATTTAAGTAGACTGCTACGATTATGCACTTTCTTTGAATCATCTTTTTGTCATACCCATTAACTCCTACACAGTTGTGAAGTTCGTTTCCAATGTCTACGAATTGGAGTTTTGAGTTTGGAATAACGAGCTTTAAGTCCTGGCTCTTTTTGTTTACTTTATTTATATGTTTCGTAAACTCTTTGATGATTTCGTTAAATACTCCAGCATTCTTTTTATCGAAGTATCTTGCTTTTGCTCTTTGGCTTCTGCGTTCTTTTCTTATTCTTAGTTCTACTTCTCGTTCCATTTTTTCACGTTTGAGTTCCACGAGGTTGTCATGTTGAGTCATTAAGTTTTGTGGGAATAGGACTCCTCTATCGTTAATGTCACGACCGAATTCTTTTGAGAGTTCTAAGTAGTCGCGATAATCCGACCACTTATAATTGCCTTTTTCTAAGAAGTGAGGAATCTCGGCTAAAAGTTCTCTTTTAACCCTTAATCCCTTTAAATGTCGAGCTGCGATGTTTGTTTTTCTTTCAGCAAGCATTTTCTCTTTGCTACCGTATTTCATCATGCCGAGTGCATCATTTACGGATAATCCACTTTTAACTAAGTTTAGGAATCTTGATTTGTCCTTAACGTCATAAATGCGAGTGTCAGACCATAACCATTGAAGTTGCTTGTTTTTATATATCATTTCGACTTCTGGATGCTTTCTCCATATTCTAATGAATTTCATAATTTGCCACTCTGGATACTCGGTTAAATATTTTGCCTCAGGAAGGTTATAGACTAAGTCGTTATAATCCCATAAAGTTTCAATTCGACCTATGTTCGGATAATTTGCAGATGTGTCGTACATTTCATCCATTGGAACGCGCTCGCCATAGTATGCAGTTCTTTTTCTTTCCCATACTATGTTATATCCACCCATTCGAGTGAAGTAGAAGTCAGAGTTAACGAATTTCTCTCCGTTTTCTCTTTCTTCAAAGCACAATTTCACTTTTGGCTCTTTGTCGCAGTTGCGATAACGGATGCCATACAATCTAACAATGAGTCCGTTTTCATCACTGGTTAATAGTTCGTAGTAGTGAGTTCCACCACCTAATGGTTCAGTTAGTGTTTGTAAGAATTCTTCAATACTTCTCATAATTTCTATTCGAATAAGGACAATTGTCCATTATCCTTCTTTTCCTTCTTTGGTTTTGCTGCCTTTGAGCCACGTTGTTCGAGTTCGTGCATCATATCAGCTTTGTATTCTTTAAGTGCCTCTGCATGGGCATCTTTCTTTTCTTGTTCAGTAAGTGTGACAGTTGCTGCCTCGGTGATTTCGACTTTTTCATCTTGGACATAATGGAGAACCCATCCGAATACAACATTGCTTTCGATTCCACCATTAACGCCATTTAAGTATTTGTTGGCACATTCAGTTACGTATTTGTCGATTGCTTCAAGTGTTATCTTTCTATCTTTATAACAGTTTTTTAACACTTCATCTTTTTTGAATTGCTCTAATAAGTAGTTTCCGATACACTTGAGCATTCCGTTGCTTGTGTGTTCGGTTTCAATTTGGATTCTTTCTACTGGATCCATTTCAAAGTTTAATTCGATTTCTGCCATAGTTTCTATTCCTCTCCTACGAATTTAATGCCTGCTGATTCAAGTGCTAACGAGCGTTTTGTGTGTCCGATCACTATATTTGTAAGCGTTGGTCGTGCGACTCCTAAACCTTCAGCAGCTTTTTGTTCTTTTACAACATTATGTGGTATTTTAATAAAATTTGGTCTAACTTCTAAATCGTTCATTTCAATTCTTCCTCCGTTAACGCCCAAGTCTTGCCATAGTCTTTGAATTTTACATAATAGTTTTGTTCGTAATAATCATCGTAATATTTAACAGCACATCTCAAACAATTAATCTTATACATTTCGACCATTTTAGAAAATT
>JAZQOV010000011.1:0-137469 GCA_045628045.1 Bacilli bacterium | reverse complement strand
TATCTGTGGTAAAGTGCATGATAGAGACATTAATGCTGCAATCAATATCAAAAAAGAAGGAATTAGATTAGTACTTCAAAAACAATAGTGGTAGTCCACCAAACCGTAGGAACTACGGGGTTAGCCTATCGATACTGAATCCCTGAGGATTCTTGAGTAGGAATCCCCCATCTTCAAAACATTTTAAATGTTTAAGTGGGGGTAGTTCAATTTTCCTCAATCGGATCAGGAATAACATCAACATATTTACAAAATTCTTTTAGCTCTTTTGTATAATCTCCAGGAATTTCAGACATGTGATGAATATAAGGGCCTTCGATAATCTTTCTTTCAACATTTGGTAAATTTTTGAATTTTACCCACATATAAGTTCCAAATGTTTTCGGGCCATCACAAGTTTCAATACATCCATTGAGTAAATAATACTTTCCATGATCAGCTTGAAATCTCGCAATTGTGTAAGTTCCATCCATTAGTTTAAACGATGGTTTTGTATTATACAAAACCAGTTTAACGCTTGGATCTTTATACTTAAGTGGGAACGGACCGCAATGCCACAATAATTCACTATTATCATTTTTAGGGTTGCGACAAGTAAATTCCCCTTGAATAGGTTTGCCTTTTCCTCTTGTTGCGGATAATAGTAATACATTGGTTATTGTCATATGAATGTCCCATTCACAAGTAACATAAATGTCTTTATCTGCTAGTAAGCACATAGCAAGACAAGGATTTGCGCCCCAACCTAAATTAATGCCTGTCCAGCATTCACTAGAAATAATGTTACAATCATTTTCCTTAGCAAGATCTTCATAATAATAAACAATAGCAAGCATTTTCTTTAAGTAAGTATCGTCAAGACTGCCTACATCAAAAGTTTTTTTAAGTTCGACTAAATATTTATCTAGATCCTTTTGTCTTGTATCCCAGATTTTTTGCAATGATTGAAGAGCCTCTGCTAAATTAAAAATTCTAATATCTGTACCAAATTTTTCGCAAAGTTCTAATTCATTATACATAATAGACTTAAATGGTTTTATTCTTGTGCCAACTTGTAAAATTTTAAGGTTTTTAAAGTTTCTAACCATGCAAGCAACAGATAAAAAAGAGTTAAAGCCTTTAGTAAAAATATTACTTTCAATATCGCAATTCTCAATATAAGAAAAAGGAATGTTATTTCTTTTTAATTGTTTTGACATCGCAAATAGCCCACATTGAGTATCTGTATATCTGATATCATTTGAAAAGTTTCTATCTCTTGGTCCCCAAAGGAGAACAGGGACTCCAAGTTCTCTAGCAACTAATCCTGCACAGTTTTCCATACCAAAGTTACAATTAATAATCATTAATGCATCAATTTTTTCTTTTTTAAAGAAATCTGCAACTTTTTGGCAATCATCTTCTAAACATAAAACGCCCTCTTCATTGAGCCAGTCCAAATCTATAAAAGAAGTATCGTTATCAGTGAAATGTGCTTTTATGTAATCTACAGCCATTTTTTTGTTGTCAACTGCATAATCACTTTGAAAAATACCATATCGTTTTGGAGGTTCTTTAATCCATCTCCTAATTGGGCATAAACCAATTTTTAGTTTATAATTCAACATAAATTAATTCTCCTTAATAAAATTAATAACTTCATCATAAGTTGGCAAAGCGTTTCTCACACCAAATGTCTTGCAACGAATCGCAACAAGTGCTGCAGCAAACTTTAATGAATATGTTATATCACGTGTTTTCAAAAAAGCGTATATAAATCCACCATGAAATGTATCACCCGACCCATTTGTGTCAACGGCATCAACAAAATAAGCTTCATATTTTTCAATTTTTCCGTCTTTAAAATAAAGACCACCATTTTTACCATCGGTAACTGCTAAAACTAATGGATGATACCTTTCATTTAATTTTTCTATTGCAACTTCTAAATCATCGGTGTTTGTAAATTTGACAGCAAAATCTGCTGATGTAATTAATATATCAACATATGGCAACAATAATTCAATATTAGGATAAACACTGCCAGCATCTAAAGAAACAAGAACGCCACATTTTTTAGCATATTTGCTAGCCTCAAGAGCTTGATTAAGATTATTTCCATCTAAATGCAGTACGTCAGCTTCTCTAATTGCATCTAAATTTACAAAACCTGCTTCATCAGGAATATTTCCTTTATCAAAAACAACTGTTCTTGTGGCATCTTTTGAGTTGACCAATATGTAGGAAGTAAAAGAAGAAAATTCATCTAAAATTTTAATATTTTGCGTTCCAACATTATATTTTTTAAATTCTTCGATGAGTTTTTTGCCATCATCATCACTTGATAATGCGCCTAAAAAGGAGGCTTCACCACCAAGCTTAGCAATCGTCACCAAAGCATTGCTGGTGGGACCACCGCCCATTTTAAAAGAATGTAAAGCTTTCTGTTTAGAATCTTCAATAGGATAAGAATCTGTAACAATATAAGTGTCAAGAACACACGCGCCGATGCCAACTACTTTCATGCTTTGTTTCTGCTCCCTAGAACATCTATTTTTGATAAAGCAAAGTTTTTAACTGCTTCTATCGGTTCTTTCATAATTAAATCTATAGCGACTTTAGTTTTATCTTGTTTTTGAACGGATTCAATAAAAGAATAACATAAATCAGTCGAAAAATTCATTTTGCAAATACCGGCGGCTATTGCTTTCTTGATTTGGTCTTCTGGTACTCCAGACCCGCCGTGTAGAACTAAATACGCCGGAACTGAATCAGCAATTTCTTTGATTCTCTCAATCCCAAGTACTGGTGTTTGTTTATATCTTCCATGAGCAGTTCCAACCATAATAGCTAAAGCAGTAACTCCTGTTTCTTTTACATATTTTATAGCATCTTTTACTTCAGTAAAATTAGCGGAAATATCTTCGCTTGTTTTGCCAATGTGCCCGAGTTCACCTTCAACACCAACATTGACTTCATTCATTATATCGACAACTTTTTTTGTTTTTTCTATGTTTTCTTCAAGAGATTCGAGCGAAAAATCAACCATTATTCCACTACATCCGTTTTTCAAAGCAATTGCAGCAGGAATAAAACCTGCGCCGTGATCAAGATGAATGCAAACTGGAACTTTTGCAATATGAGCAGCATGAATCATAATTGGAGCAAGATATTCAAAATTTCCGCTTGTTGTTAGACGCGAATACACTTGCATGATTACAGGTGAATTTGCTTCCTCAGCCGCTTGAATGACTCCCATTACTGTTTCCATATTGTATACGTTAAAAGCTGGTACACAGTATTTATTTTCTTTTGCTTTTTTAAGAATGGTTTGTAAATTTACTAACATAGCATCTCCTTTATATCTAAGTGTAGGCCATAATCTGAATAATCAAATATAGGCGCTTTATTATTTGTATTTATTGAAATTATAGTATCAGAGGATTCAATGCCAACAATATGTTGAATTGCTCCAGAAATACCGAATGAAACATAAATTTTTGGCGCGACAATTCTTCCTGTTAAACCAACTTGATAAGGATAAGGAAGAATTTGAGCATCAACCACGTCTCGAGTTGTTACTATTTCAGCTCCATATTTAAGAGCTAATTGTTTAATCTGGTCTAAATAAGGAACTGCACCTTTTCCTATACCAAATATGATGCTAGATGATTTTTCTTTTTTGCTAACCGTAGCTAGAGAAATAGGACTTTTAGATATTATTTCTGCCATTATGTTCCCTGCCATCGCTGGTCTTGTCATTATAAATCTATTATTTTCATTTTTGAATGATGTACAATCAGCAGTCAATCCATAACCAAGCCTAATAGCGATTCGACTTGCAAATTCTTTCAATTTAACATTTGATTCAAAAAGGATTATTTTTGCATCTTTTGGAATCGAATTAATAAAGTCGTTAAGTTCTTTAATTTTTAATTCTTTAGCCAAAATACCATATTTTTCCGCTATATTTTTAATATTTCCAACATAATAAATTAATTTTGCTTTCTTAATTTCTTCGTCTATTTGTTCTGTATTTTTAATTGAATTGTCTTTTAATAATTTAAAGAAATCCTCTTTGTTTATCCATTTAACAAATCTTCTATTGGAATTCGATTGATATGTTTTTAATACACATGTAGGTGATCCATTAAATCCTATTTCATTATTAGCTAAACCAAGATCATTATTGTTAATAATTTTAACTTCTTTAATTGATGAAGCAATTCTTGGAAACCTTAACGATGCAACTCGTTCAAATGCATAAATAGTATTTTTTCTAAATATTCCTTCTTTTCCGTCCCTAAGAATAAATTTATCAGATAAAACTTCCATAATCGGGCTAACAAAATCAAACCCAAGAAGTTCAGATAGCATTGCGGGAACTTGTCCTGTATCTCCATCTAAGGAGTTTTTCCCTGCAAAAATCATATCGGGCTTAATTAGTTTAATAGCTTTAGCTAATATTTTTGAAGTCGCAATTGTGTCGCTTCCAATATATGCAACATCGCTTACAAGAGTTGCTTTTACTCCAAGTCTAGTTAGACTTTCGATTCTGCTTAATGAACTTAATGGTCCCATGCTTAATACTTCGACAAAAGAATTTTCCATTCGTAAAGCAATTTCTAAAGCAGCTTCATCAAATGGTGAAATTTCATTATTCGCCTTAATTAATACAAGGATTTTATTCATTACTTATTTCATCCAAAATCAATGAGATTTTCTTATATTTTTCAAATATTTTCTTATAAAACTCATGATTAGCCAAATCAGGATAAATTTCTCCAGTAGTAACTTGGCATTTTTTAATGGCATCATCAAAACTCTTGAATAGGCCTGCAGAAATTCCTGCGCACATTGCTCCACCAAAACTTGAATCGTTAGCTTCGGTAGTAATTAATTTCACACCTAAAACATCGGAAATTATTTGCATCCAAAATTTATTTTTCGATACACCGCCTAAAAAATATGCGGTCTTTCCAACTTTAATTCCGTGTTCTTCTAAATAAATAAGACAATCGTAAATGCTAAAAGAAATTCCTTCAACTACCGATCGAATAAAATGTTCTTCTTTATGGCATGAAGAAACACCAAAGAAATTTCCTCTAATATTTGGATTAGCAAGTGGAGTTAATTCACCAGTTAAGTAAGGATGAAAGATCAATCCTTCCGAACCAATTGGTGCTTTTTTGGATATTTCTGACAAATAATCGTAATTTCGTCCAAAGGCATTTCTAAACCAAGTAATTGAAGCTGCGCAAGATTTTGTTGCGCTTCCTGGATAAAATAAACCTTCTTTAAGATGAGAATAATTTATAATATTTTGATCAGGAGATATTACGCTTGATACAACACAAACTCTTCCAGCTGTTGCAAATTTGATTGTCATGTCTCCTTCATTAATGGCGCCATTTGCAAAAACTTCCATTGCGGTGTCTGTTGAACCGCAAATTACTTTTGTTCCTTCTTTAAGCCCGGTGTCTTGTGCAGCTTTTAAACTTACTACACCAACAATATCCATTGGTTTAACGACTTTTGGCATGTTTTCTTTTTTAAGACCACATAAGCTTAGTAACTCTTCGTCCCATTCATTTTTATCAAAGTCAAATAGCATTGAACCCTCGGCTTCAATATAATCGGTCACAAAATCATCGGTAAATTTTGAACGTACAAAATCTTTTTCAAAAACAACTTTTTTTGTTTTATTAAAAACTTCTTTATTATTTTTGAATAAATACATTAACTCAGGAAGAGTCCAAATTGTATCTGGAATATGTTTTGTTTTTTTGAAAATGACATCCTTGTAGTTTTCTAAAAGAAATCGTTTTTCTTTTTGACATCTTGTATCAGTCCAATAGATTGAATCACAGACAATTTGATTATTTTCATCTAGAAGTACGGCTGTGTGAGTCGCAGCGCTAAAACAAATTGTATTTATGTCTTTTGCATTAAAACCTTGCCCAAGAATTGATTTAATATTTTGGCAAGCTGAAAAATACCAATCGAGCGGATTTTGAGTTGCTAAACCATCAGCACCATATTTAGTAGAATATTCATTAGATGCTGTAGCAAGAACCCTGCCATTTTCATTAAGGAGAGTGGCTTTACAGCTGCCTCCTCCAAAATCAATTCCTAAAACTAACATTTCTATTTATTCTGCCAAGAATGATCTGGATCACTTGAACAGAAAATTCCTCTCTTTTTTCCACCCATAATCCACAAACAATAATTTTTATAACCTGGAGCAACGGTAAAGGGATGATAGCCAAAAGGCACTTCTACCATATCTCCATTTTTAACTCTGTATGTTACATCGAGATTTCTATCTTTGCTGTATACGCTTTGAAAACCAAATCCTTCTGGCTTATCAAATTCAAAATAGTAAATTTCATCTAATGCTGATTCGGTTCCATCGTCAATATCGTGTTTATGAGGTGGATATGAAGCCCAATAGCCATCTTCAACCCAAAATTCTCCAATATAAAGAAGATTTGCCTCAACTTCTGCAGGAAGATTAAAGGCCGCTTCCCTACGATATGTACCTTTGCCAAGTGATTTTAATTGAATTTCATCAGCTTTGACATATCTTGCTGGAAAAGATTTTTCTGCAGGGGCTTTACAAACAGCGATTTTGGCATCCTCATCTAATGCAGTAATAACAAAAGTCTCATCTTTTCCAACATAAACGCATTCTGCTGGACCATCAAAAACATTTTTGCGTTTTCCACAACAAGGAAAGGCAAAATCATTACCTTTTACTGCAATTTTTCCGTATAAAATCATTAAGGCAAATTCTTTATTTTTCTCATTGATTTCGAAAGAATCACCTGCCTTGAGTTTCAAAAAATCTAATTCCAAATAAGTCATTGGAGAATTTCGATCTGTTATAATTCTTTTATAACCATATTCTTCAACGTAAGTCTTTTTTAAATTCATAGTTATTACCTCAAGTTTTCGAGAATTAATTGCTCAACCGAAATTACTTTTATAGTTTTTGAATGTTTCTTTAAGAAATAATATTCACTTGGCGATTCGGTAACAAATGTTTTAACATCCTGACGTGTAGCCTCAACAAGTCTATTTTTTGCAACAAGATCAATAACATCGCCCATATAAAGTGACATGATGAGATGACCAGCAGCATTGGTTTCTTCTTTTTTGAGTAAAATTTCTTTATTTTTGCCAACAAGATCAATTAAATTATAAATTAAATTGTTCTTAAGTTCACGTGAATATGCGAAATTATCATGTGCTGTATACTCGTTGTTTGATTTTTTAACCTTCAAGTTGCCTTCTTTAATAAGTGAAAGCAGGAAATCGTTAAATGATATTAATTTTGGTTTCACCGAAATATTCCATTCAGCATATTTATGTGAAACTAGAGCTAAATCCTGAGGATCATAGAAAATGATTAGTTTTTTATTTTCAACACTTCTAGCCCATTTTTCCATTTGTTTTCTTGTTTCTTCAGTTTTTCCAGTCAAGAAATAAAGAGCAAAACCTGTGTTGGAAGTTTCTTCATCTATTTGAACTTTAATACCAGCTTTCTCAAGTAATGTATAACTATCCTTAACAAGTTCAGGAAGATTATAAAGTGCATCTTGTCCGACCACTAAAACCGTATCAGAAGTTTTGTTAAGAAATGGTTTAACTTCCTTAGGTAAAGTTCCAAAAGGATTACCTTTATCTAATGTTTTTTCTATTAATTTTTCTATATAATCAGGGGTTTTTTGGTTAATTGCTAATTGGGTTCTAAATTCTTCAATAAATACTTTTGGATCCCAACCTGTTTTGCAATTATTTGTACAAGCACCACACATCATACATTCATAAATGTTTGTGCTTACATCACTTAAATCACACGCTTTACGAGTGACAAGCGAACATCCAAGAGCTCTGGCTCTAGCAGTGTTTCTTTCTAAACCTGTAGCATTTCCGATTGGACAAACGTGTCTACACATCCAACAGAAACGACAAGCATCAACAATACCTTTTGATTTATTTGAAATATCCATGTTTGCTCTCCTTATAAACCTAATTTAAATGGGTTCATTATATGATTTGGATCAAGTGATTCCTTAAGTCCTTCAAAAACTTGCATTGCAGGCCCGTATTGCTCTTTCATAAGTCTTCCAAGTTTAATACCGACACCATGGTGATCATTAACTACACCACCATGTGCAAGAGCAGTTCTTACACCGGTTGTCCAAATTTCATTATGAAGTCTCATTGCTTCAACTGGATCTTGTGGAGGATTATCAACTATAAATCTGTCATAAACCATTGCTCCCCATTCATACCAGTGTGAAAAATGCGCGATAAATCTAGCTTGAGGGAATTTTTCCTCAATTGCCTTCTTCATTGCCCAATAAATTTCTTCAATTTTATCAAATGGCGCAATTGTATCCATTGTTCCAAAGCATTGCGGCAAATCCATCATGTGTCCTGGATAGAAGAATGTAATTTTTTCATCCCACCATTTCTCACCATATTCACTTCCTAAATCTTCTGCTCCATATTTAGCAAAGGTTTCAAGAAGAATTTTTTCTTCAACTTCTACTAATTCTTTAACGCCTTCAATTGCTATATTCATAAAAGCACCTGGCCTTGTAACACCAACTATCTTCTTAATTAAAGAAGCTGTTTCTGCTTCGTCATAAAGTCTCATACAAGAAGGTTTAAATTTTTGCAAAATTTCTCTAGAAGCAACAAATGCTGAAGACATATCTTTAAACAAAAAGCCTCTAAATTTACGTACTTCTGGTTGAACATAAATTCTCATTTGTGCTTTTGTAATAATTCCAAGTGTTCCTTCAGAACCAATAAAAATTTGGTTTAAATCTGGACCTGCGGCATGTTTTGGCGCAGAGGATGTATGAATAATATCACCATTTGGAAGAACAACTTCCATTTGAAGGACCATATCATCAATCTTTCCATATTTTGTTGAAACAACACCAATACCTCTATGAGCTAAAAAGCCACCAACTGTTGAACAAGTAAGTGATGAAGGATAATGCATTGTCGAATAGCCTTTTTCATTTGCTGCCCATTCAACGTGCTTATAGATAGCGCCAGCGCCAACTTCTATATACATGCCTTTTTCATTAACTTCGCCAATTTGGTTCATGCGTTTTGTGTCTAGGATAATTCCTCCACAAACAGGAATGGCGCCACCTTGAGTACCGCCTCCGCCGCCCCAAGTTGTTACTGGGATTTTATAATAATTAGCTATTTTTAAAACTTTAGATGTTTCTTGGGCATCCTTTGGTGAAACAACAAAATCTGCTTGTGGCATCATTTTGCCTCTATCTGCCCACATTCTAGACAACCAGAAATAGTCAACACTGTGAGTAACTTTATCGATTAATTTTGTAGAACAATTTTCCTTACCGACAGCATCCTCTAATTCGGTCATTATTTGAGTTAATAAGAAATCATTCATATAATTCTCCTTTTTTCCACTATATATAATATATGAATATTTAGTTAATAAAAGTTTTTTCCAAATATTTTAAAATTTTTATTGTTTTTTTCATAAGATGTGAAAATTATTTTCATTTTTGTGTCGTTATTGTAGAATGTATAAGAGGGACTTCAAAATGGGAAAATTAATAATTAATATCAAATCAACATACAAAAAATTAAGTAAAACAGAAAAATTGTTAGCCGATTATTTTTTAAATAATGAAAATCTTCTTGTCCCATACAATATATCGGAATTAGCACAAATAACTGGAATAAGTGCACCAACAATTAACCGTTTTGCAAAAAAGATCGGTTGCAATGGTTACCAAGATTTAAAATTATTAATAGCAAAAGAGGAAGACCATGTTGTCCAAAAAAGTATTAATGAAAATGACACATTTAAAAATATCTTCCATAAGATAAGTGAAGAAATATATTCTTCAATAATGTTAACGCAAGACTCAATAACAGAGGAGGAATTTAAAAAGGGTTATGATTTAATTATGGCCGCGCGTAAAATCTATTGTTTCGGCGTTGGTAATTCCTCCGTAATAGGACAAGATATATGCCATAAGCTTCTTAGAGTTGGTCTTGATGCTCAGCCTATAAGTGATTCGTATTTTCAGATAATTTCTGCTTGCAAAGCCACAAAAAATGATTTGTATATTGCTGTATCTCACAGTGGTTATACAACTGACATTATT
This sequence comes from Bacilli bacterium, assembly GCA_045628045.1. Classification (GTDB taxonomy): domain Bacteria; phylum Bacillota_I; class Bacilli_A; order RFN20; family CAG-826; genus Fiminaster. Next base: position 127,318 of record JAZQOV010000011.1, on the reverse strand, counting down.
GAAAGTTTAAAAATAGCTAAAGAAAATGGAGCGAAAATATTGATTATAAGTTCTGATAAAAATTCTCCAGTGGCTCGTTTAGCTGACGTATCACTAATAACTAAATCGGAAGAAATTAACTATAGAATTCTTGGTCTTTCTTCAAGATATAGTCAACTTGCAATATTTGATACTTTTTATTCATATATAGTTACAAATTCGCAAAAAGCACGTGAAAATATTTCTTATATTGAAGAATCAATTCTTCCGAAAAGAACAGCAAAAACAAAATCATAAAAAAGTAGTAAACATCTTTCTTTTTATTATAATTATTGTATGGATATTAGTTTTTTAAGGGTTCTATTTTCTGTAATAAGTTTGCTTCTTTTAATGGTGCCTGGATTTATCATTGTTAAATCAAAACTGGTTTCTCCTAAAATATCTAAAGATTTATCGACAATCGTATTATATGTATGCACAACGGCCTTAATGTTCTTAGGTTTTCAGAAGTGTACATTTACAAAGCAAATTGGATTAAACATCTTAATAACCGCCGGATTAGCTTTATTAATACATTTATTGTTTTTCTTTATTGTTATTTTAATTTTTAAACCAAGAAAAGACACAAATAGAGTTATTGCATTATGCTCAACATTTTCAAATTGTGCATATATGGGAATTCCTTTCCTAACTTCTATATTTGGGAATACTGAACAATTTGGGGAAATTATGGTGTATTCATCAATTATTATTGTTGTATTTTATATTTTATTATGGACAATCGGTGTTTATATCATCACAGGTGATAAGTCACAAATTTCTTTTAAAAAAATAGCTCTCAATCCTGTTATTATTTCAATTGTTTTTTCTCTAGTAATATTCTTAACAGTTAAAGTGCCATTTAAAGAACTTCAAATAAGTAATGAAAATTGCAAGCTCTTAGTTGATCAAATTATTGGAGTAATTGAATCAATTGGTAATTTAGTTACACCAATTTCGATGATGATAATTGGAATGAAAATTGCTGAATCAAATTTAAAAGAAATTTTCTACAATAAATCTGCCTATATAATAAGTGGATTAAAACTCGTTTTAATGCCGGCAATAACATTGCTCGTCGTGTTATTCCCTATTGATAATACAATAAAATATGTGTTATTTTTCACACTTTCTATGCCGTGCGCAACAGCCGGTTCAATGTTAACAATTCAATATAATAAAGATTCAAAACTAGCTAGTAGCGCGATTTTATTAAGCAATATTATTTCTGTCATCTCTATACCATTATTATTCTTATTATTTAAATTTTTATGTCAATAAAACAGCATCGATTCGATGCTGTTTTTTTAATGTAAAATTTTACTAATACTTTAATGCATTTGCATAAGCGTATAAGTCGCCAGATCCACCAGTTAATTGTTGGAAGATAGTTGCTCCTGGTTTAGGAGAAGCAAGTGAAGGGGCGATATAAGAATTTTGGTTTCCACCATCGCAAACCGCATTATATTGGCGTTTATTAATTGGATCAACAAATAAACCGTATCGATTTAATCCATCTCCAGGATTTTCAACATTTTCAACATCATACATTTTGTAGTAACAAAGAGTTTCAACATATGGCAATTCTAGTGCTGCTTCAAACATGTCCTTTATCATGCTTGCACTGCCTTCTTGTCCAAGTCTTTGTTTGGTATTTGGATTAAGATAGCAGTCATTAAAACCTACTTCAGTGCAATATACAATTTTATCTTTTCCTTCGCGAGCTTTCACAACCTCATATATGGCATTCATACGATCTGTAAAAACCTTCTTAGTAAAGACACATGTGTTGGTGTTAATGTATGGGTGCATACCAAAAATTTGAAAGAAATCTTTTGATTTTGTTGTGCCCCAAGTATTCCTGGCAATTTCATTATACAATTCATTAACAAAATCAATTGTTTCATTTTCATTAAAAACAATGATTCCGCCACTAATTGTTTTAGCATTTATATTTGCTCTATGAATTCCTCTAGAACCAAAGAAAAGCATATCTGCAGCAATTTTTGCTTTTTCAGATGTGGTAAAGTCTTTACCGCCATCAAGAGGTTTCATAAAATCGTTATTATTAATTTCGTTATCAATTTCCCAATATTCTATTTCAGGAAAAATTCGTACAAGAGAATACCAGGTTTGTTCATAATTTTGAAGCCATTTCATATAAGCAGAATTAGGAGTCAAATCTCTTCTTGGTTTGCTGCTAGAAGAAATATTTGTAGATGCAGCTCCTTGTTCACTTGTAACATAGCTAGTGTGTGACATACCAATTACAGTAACATTTGGATTTACTTCAATTAAATCTTCATACATTTCTCTTAATTCTCTATATTTCGTTGGGTCTTTTAAAGAGGTTGGAGATTCCATAAAATAATAAAATTGAGTCCAAAATCTTACTGTATTAGCACCCAAATTTTTCATAAGTAAATGAGATTGATGATAATCAATCTTGGAACCTTGTGCTCTCCAGTCATATTCTTCAAATGATAAATCACAAACACCATATAGTTTGTTCTTATCAACGTTAAACGAGAGTTCAGTTACTTTATCCGGATTAAAAGTTGCATCAGTTTTTTTCATGCCACATGATGTCATGCCTAAAACCAAGGGAAGAACTAAATAAAACAATTTATTATTTTTCATTTTTATTTCTCCTACAAATATTTCGTTTTAAAACAATTAAACCTAATAAGACAGACACACTTAATACAGTAGAAACTATTATAATAGCTTCGCCATTAATAATATCTTCATCTCTTAATATTCTTGAAGATGAAATAATAGAATAATCTGAAGAAATAACATTTTCATTAGCCAATGCCCATTTTGACAAACGATCATAAGCTTCTCTAAAATGTGAATCTTTACAGAATACTTCTGCTGCTCCTTTAGTTAAACTATTAAATGCTTCTTTTGCAGAACCATAATAATCTAAACATGCATTCGTGCCTTCACTATCATTCCAATCAATATCGTAATCACGCATGTGTAAATAGTTAAAGACAAACTTTGCTGCATCAGACACATTCTTTAAATCAGTCTTGCATTTATTCACAACTGCATCTACATCTGATTTAGATTTAGCATTTTGAATTGCAATAGTTGCTTTAACATAAACGTCTTGACAATAAGTAAAATGTTCAAGAAGCATGTTGCTTTGCGTAATATTGTAAGCGCCATTTGATGCACTGAAATACCAATAAAGACCTGATGATTTAGTGTTCTTATACATATTCAATTCTTCAATGCTATCAAAATCAATTTTTTTACTACTGTCATATTTACTTTGAGAGGTGGTGACTGCTGGAATGTAACTAATAGTTTTATTAACTTCATCATCAATGGTGGATAAATCAATTAATAAAGACTCACCTGTTGCGAGGTGCACTGAAATATCATAGTCGCCTGTTTCACCAGTATTATTTAAAGTAATTTTGCTTGTTTTAAGCAATTCTAAAGTGCCATTTACTGATTCGGCATAGAATCTAATTGAACTATTGCCAACCCAGTTTGTAATTCCGCTCTCTTTATTTGACGCGATATATCCAATATCAAGCTTAATATCTTTTTTAGCTGTATATTTGATAACAGCATCATCAGTACCATGGAATCTAATTTGCCAGCCCCAATAATAGGCAAGTCCAAGAGAACCTGATGTATATAAACAAGTATCGTTATTTTCAGTTACAAGTGAATAATTTTTTGGTGAACCATGATTGAATGCGATATCTACATTATCATACTCAGCAACTGCATTGCCGCCACCTTTCTTTGCTGTTAAAGCTTTGCTTAAATAAGAAGAATATGCGATAGTAACAGCATCATTAGCAGGTATTATAACATCGGTAATCGCATTTTCACCGGAAGAATCGGAGAAAAATGTACCACATGTTTCACATTCCCAATATTCAATATTTCCATCTGATGTAGCTGTCGCTGCAACCGCAGGGTGATGAATTAAATTGTGTCTTTTTTCTGTTTGGCCATCTGTAGTTTTCCATGTTTCAAAATCAGTAATCTTAGATAAACCATTTTCATCTTCGAATAAAGCATCGCAAATAAAACATTTATAATAATCTTTATAACCATTTTCTTCACAAGTGGATGGCTTTCCATCTACTTTAGTCAAAGTATGAGATGGATGTAAATCTTCACTAGAAAATGCGAATCCATTAGCAGCAAAAATAGGTAAACTTGTATTAATATCACCGCCGCTTTGCATTGAAATATTTCGTCCATCACCAGTAGAACCAAGTTCATAATAGAAAACATCATTTTCATTTAAGACATGGCTGAACGAAAATAAACTTGTGTCTTTTAATCCGTTTGATGAAGAAACTTTACTTTCTAATTCGTTGTTATGCCAATATTTAATAAATGTTGTACCATCCAACCATTCGGTACCAAGGACAGATCTTGAAATAGTTAAAAGCATTTTCTCATTAGCGACAATTTTGATAATAAAATTATCATTTGCAGCAAAAGTTACTCTCCAATTTTGTACATTTGTCGTTCCATCGCCGCTACTCATGTTATTTGAAGCAACTGAGGTGAATTTTGAAATTGTTCCCTTCGAAACATCGCCATGATAAATACCATAGGATTTAATAGGATACGAAATTGTCTCCGAAACATCATCGCCGCCATTATTAGAGACTTTTTCAATCATTTTATTTAAATAATTCGTTGAACTAGCAGCAGACGGTTCGATAGTTAAAGTAAACATCTCTGCTCCGCTACTCTTAATGTTGATGTTTCTCTTGCCGCTCCATTGATAGCCCCATTCAACAACAAACTTTTGACCAATAGACAAAGTTGTTGAATAGTTCAATGAAGAAGCATCATCCATTGTGGAAGATAAAACATTTTTCTGTTTTAACTGATTTGAACAATACGCTTCATTCGGAATCGCACCATCAAATACATAATATTTAAGTTCAGAATTTGTTGGGTAAGACAAAATTTTAGCAACCGTTACAGAAACAGCCACGGAGGCTTTTGCGGTGATAACCCATTGAATTCGGCTATCATTTTGAGAATGCATACGACCTAGAGCCCAGTCAGTATGATAATTTAAATCATCTGCAGTTGCGGCACCCAGTTCCTTATTTCCGCCTCTTACAACATGGGCAGCAGGATATGAACCTAGAGTAGATCCTGTTCCAGAGGACAAAGATCCAACCGCAATTGTGTAGTCAAACGCAGTATTTGATGTAACAGCATTACCACCATTATTAATATAACCTAACATGGCCGCTCCCAAGCCCAAGGATGTAGTGTTATCTTCGGCATTAACTTCTCTGGTTTTAGTTAAACCTGAGGCGCCTAGACTTAATGAAAGAGAACCAGCCATTGAAAAAATCAAAAATAATTTATTTTTCATTTTAAGTTTTCCTTTCTTAACAAAATTTTCTTTTATAAATGACTTAAATGCAATGATTTAATAAGCATTAAGTTAAATGGTCCGGTTTTTGCTATATACTTTTTAAAAATTAAATTTGTTTTTTAAAGGAAGACTTATTATCAACACTAGTTGATAGTTTAAAAAATCGCTTATCAAAAACAAAAAGGCGGGCATGATATGTCCGCCTTTAATTTTAGGTGATTCTACTAAGATTTTAAGAAATCACTATTCAACTTCTCTTAAATTTTATAGAACCATTGAAACTATGTTTTATTTAGTTAGTTTTCTCTTCTTAAGAATAAGTAAGAATCCGAGAATAGAAATTGATAAGACTGAAACAATAGAGATAATTAGAACTGAGGAGTTGTTTCTTGGCTCTGAATCGCGTAAAACAAACCTTGCTTGCGAAACGAATGATCCATCAGTAGGATTAAATTCTTCTCCATTAGCAGCAGCCCATGCTTTTAAACGAGCAACAGCAGCAGCATTTTTAGCAAATTCTGTTTTTGTTCCATTAGCTAATTTTTCATATTCTGCTTTAGCAGTTGTATACCAGCCTTCGCTAACACATTTGCCTTCACCACTCACGTCAGAACCTACAGTTCCAAACTTCATATACATAAATACAAATCTATTTGCTAAGCCTTCATAACTTTCTTCTGAAGCAACTGACAAATGGAAACATGGTAATGGTGTTTGAATATTATGATCCCAACCATCTTTCCATGTTAATCTAAATTCCCAAGTTAATGTTTCGCCAGCTTTTAGCACAAGAGGTTCGATACCACTGACAGAAGCATAGTTAGTTGCTGAAGTAGAAGAATCCTTAGTTAATTGAACATTCTTAAGTGTGTAATAATATCCATTTACATCTGTAATTGCATACGCAATATTACATGATTGTGGAGCACCACCAAAAGCTAAATAATCTGATGAATAAACTAAATCAATATAAGGTTTAATGGTTAATGCAATTCCAATATTATTATTTGTGTATAATGTTCCAGCTGCACTAATTCTTGTGCCGGAAGATTCACTTCCACTTCTTGAGAAAATGCCGTCAGAAGAAATATTTTCAAATTCATTAAGAGCGTTATTCCAGGCTGTTCCGTACTTTATACCAATCACGTATAGGGCATTTGAAGAAAGAATCTTTGCGCCTGGATGAGCACTTGCAATTTTTGCATATTGATTTTTGAATGACTTGAAATCAACACTCATTGAAGAAATTGAAACATCGTTCGACAAATCGAATTTTGGTAATTTTGAATTTATAACAGAATTGTCGGACCCGGCTGAAACGCACCAATAGAAAGTGTCACCTTCATTTAAAACAATCTTTTCTTGAACCAAGACTTTGTAACTTGGAATCTTATAATTAACACAATAGAAATTATTATCACCATTTCTTTTTATAAAATATGATTGAGCATGTTGTACAGTTCCGCCAAGATCTGTTTCTGGAACACTAAGAGAAATTGGGCTTACTGCCTCAAAGAAAAGAATACAATCATTTGAATCTTTTGGATTACATTGCCAGTTATTCATCCATGAACCTGTACAGGTAGCGGCGCTAGTTCCATCATAATAGAACTGAGGATTGCCAGAACTTTTAAAACCTGCACAATTTGAGAACTTTTCTAATTTTCCTTCATACAAGTTTCCATAACGAACTCCGGCCTTAAATCTTCCTGATGTATCGGTATAAGAATCATCACCTAATTTCGCACCCTCGATGTAATTTTTTAAAACATCGACATATGCAACCTGTAAAGTCCAAGAATCTTCAGCTTTTACAGTTTGAATTTTCTTACCAGCAAAGGCGCCGGCAAGGCCACCAACCATAGCAGCCCCCAAAACTAGAACACTAATTTTTCTTAATTTTCTCATTTTTTTCTCCTCACTTTTTTTATTTTCTTTTACGGATAATCAATCCGATTGCACCACACAAAGCAAAAGCACTAATAATTCCTGAACATGCTATCAAAGAGCCTTCGCATCCTGCTAAATCTTTTAATTTACTATATTTATCTTTAGCAAAATCAACAGCATTGTGTGCAAAATCCTTAACATTGTTAATAACAGTATTAACTATATTTTCATCTTTTTCATCATTTGTATCGTTAACTGACAATCTTGGTATCTCCAAGTCGCCTAAAGTGACTTTGATATAATTGCCAGGTCCATCTATAAACAAATCTCCACATGCAGAGCAAACATAATGTGCTTTAACGCCTGTAGATTCTTGAGTGGCTGCTACCTCCTCAACAAAGGTATATGAATGACCAATTGCTGGAACACTAATAGATTCGAGAGTACTTGTTCCTGCCTCGTCAGCATAGTTTTTGCCACATTCTGAGCAACTCCAATATTCAACTGTTCCGTCTTCTGTACAAGTTGGTGCAACAGCAGTGTGATGAGTCATCGTGTGAGCATGCTTTGAAATTTTCCCATCGCCAGCTTTCCACTCATCAAGATTTTGAATCTTGGTGACACCCGCACTGTCCTCAGCATACATGTCGCAAATAGAACACTTATAGTAATCTTTATAGCCATCGGTTTCACAAGTTTCTTTTAAGCCTTCTTGCAAAACCCAAGTATGTCCGGTTTTTTCTTCTTTTCCATCTCCAAGTTTCCAAGCAGCTAAATCTACAATTGGAGATGTTCCTTCACTATCTTCAAATAAAGCATCGCAAACATCGCATTCATAATAATCTAAATAACCGTCATTTTCACATGTTGCTGATTGACCATTAACTTTGGTTAATGTATGTGAAGTATGAGGTGCAGTTTCTGCATATGCAAACCCTAAAGCCTCAAATTTAGGTAACATTTCATTAATATCGCCACCGCTTGTCATTTGCATGCATCTATCACTTCCTATTGTTGAACCAAATTCGTAATAAAATACATCATTAGCCTCTAAAACATGAGAGTAATTAAACAAGGATGGATCGGTAACATTTCCTTCAAATGAAATAGTTTTTTCCAACTCGTTATTGTGCCAATAGTTAATAAACGTACTATTTAAAAAATCAGTTCCTATTACTGGTCTTGTAATATTTAATAACAATTTTTCAGAAGCAACAAATTTAATAACTAAATTATCTCCGGCATCAACTTTAGCATTCCAGTTAAGAGCTTGTGTTGCTGTTGTGGTTTTTAAGGAATTGTTAGAAACAGTTTCAAATTTATTAATATTTGAATCAGTTACTGAACCATGATAAAAACCATAAGACTTCATAGGAAGCAAACTTGTGTTTTCTATATCGTTTCCTTCGTTATTTGAAACCTCTGTAACCATTTTGTTATAGTAACTTAAAGATTTGGACGCAGATCTTGCAACACCTAAGGTAAACATTTCAGATCCACTACTCTTAATGTTGATGTTTCTCTTGCCGTTCCATTGATAGCCCCATTCAACAACAAACTTTTGACCAATAGACAAAGTTGTTGAATAGTTCAATGAAGAAGCATCATCCATTGTAGAAGATAAAACATGTTTTTGTTTTAACTGATTTGAACAATACGCTTCATTCGGAATCGCACCATCAAATACATAATATTTAAGTTCAGAAGTTGTTGGGTAAGACAAAATTTTAGCAACTGTTACAGAAACAGTCACAGGGACTTTTGCAGTGATAACCCATTGAATTCGGCTATCATTTTGAGAATGCATACGACCTAGAGCCCAGTCAGTATGATAATTTAAATCATCTGCAGTTGCGGCGCCCAGTTCCTTATTTCCGCCTCTTACAACATAGGAAGCAGGATATGAGCCTAAAGTAGACCCTACTCCAGAGGACAATGAACCAACGGCAATTGTGTAGTCAAACATGGAATTTGACGTGATGGCTCCACCATCGTTTTCAATATAAGCTAACATGGCCGCACCTAAGCCCAAAGATGTATTATTATCTTCGGCATTGACTTCACGAGTATTGGTTAAACTAGAAATGCTAAGACCCAATGAAAGAGAACCAGCCATTAAAGAAATTAGAAACAACTTATTTTTCATTTTTTTCAATTTCTCCTCTACGAAATTTTCATACATAGGCACGCATATGTCTATAGTTTGTGCAAGCGCTCTCCTAAATAGCCCGTTTTTTGTTATATAGAATAAAGAATAAAATATTTATTATAGTTGCATACATTTTCTTTTATATTTAAATTTAATAAAAAATGATATAATTTTATTCATGAAAAACAATATAATTATTACTAATAAAATACCTGGTGGTAATATAAATATATTAAGTATTGAAAATTTCGATGTATTTTTAGAACAAGAAATTAGAGATACAACAGAATGGTGGTTTTATTTTTCTTTTAAAGTAAAGGCATGCAAAACCGGCCTCTACACCTTCCATTTTTGCAATAGAGATGTAATATCAAAATTCGGACCAGCGATTTCTGATGACGGAATTCATTATTACTTCGAAGATAACGTTTATATTGATGGGGCCACATTTAAGTATTACTTAAAAGAAGGGGATGAAAAATATTTTGCTTTTTCTTATCCGTATACCTCTACAAATTTTGATTTGTTTCTAAAAAATATTAATTTTTTATCAAAGAAACAAATGCCAGAAAATACTTTAAAAAACAGAAACCAATACGTTTATACATTCGGAAATCCAAAAGGAAAAATTTTATCGTTAACTTGCAGACATCACGCTTGTGAAGCATCTGCTTCCTATGTTCTAGAAGGAGCAATCGAGGAACTTAAAAATTCGAAATTAAAAGAAAAGTACTTAATTTCAATAATTCCGTTTGTTGATTTAGATGGAGTTGAGGACGGAGATCAAGGAAAATCAAGAGCTCCGCATGATCACAATAGAGACTATATTGACGAGCCTATTTATTCATCAATTAGATATATAAAAAGTACATACACAAATAACTTAGCATATTTTCTTGATTTACATTGTCCTGGCAAATGGGGCACAATTCACGATTTTTTATCCATTATAGAAGGGGATGAAAAATTAACTAAGAATCAGCATATTTTTTCAAAGATACTTGAGAAAACAGAGAATAATTGCGAGATTCCATACTCTCAGCAGCACAATATTGAATATTTGAAATCTTGGAACTTGCCTTCTGCAAATGGACGTTCGTTTTTCACAAAACAAAATGTAAAACTCGGTTTAATTTTAGAAATTCCTTATTTTGGTGAAAACAAAAAGCCTTATTCTATTAATGGCCTAAATTTACTAGGCCATAACTTAATAAAGGCTTTGGAAATTTTTGATGAAAAATTAACTAATTAACCAACCAAAATATTCCTCGTGGGTCCAAGTCTCGTCCCAGACATTATGACCAAATCCATCTAGTTTAATTAATTCGACATGAGAATTATAAGAATCTAGTTTTTCTTTCATCCTAATAGCTTCTTCAATATAAATTGTTTGATCGTTTGTTCCATGAATTATTTTTAATGGGATATCTTTAATTTTTACTGCGTTCCAATATAAACCACCTGCACATAAAATTAATGATTTATGCCATAATGAGTTTGTTGACATCATTAATTGGTACATAGTATATCCGCCCATAGAAATGCCTAAACCATTAAAATTTGCTTTATCAACGTCTTTTCTATTATAAATTCTGTTTGCTAGCTTAATTAGGTCTACAAAATTATCAAAATATGTATCTGTGGTGCAATGAGGACATACCACAATACAATTATCCAATGATGAATATCCAAGATTTAATAATTTTATAAAATTCGTGTCTTCTAAGAATGAGTCGAAGCTCTTATTAACACCACCATGACCATGAGTAAAGAATACAACGGGATAACGTTGTTTCTTATTGTAATTTTTAGGGTAGAAAAATTTATATTTAAATTTTCCACATTTCTTATTAATTGCTTTTCTCATTTTATAACGATTCTAAACATATTTGACCCAGAATGAGGTAATGAATATTCTTTCTTTAATTCAGGACCACAAGAATTTGAACCAACACCACTCATAAATATGTCCAAATTTATATATGTTTTATCTTGTTTTGGTAATTCAAAATAATGTTTGCTGCAAATAATTTGTTCAAAAGAATAAGGCAAAACACTAAAGCTAAAAGGTTTTTCAGCTATAATTTTTAAATTATCAAATTTAATATAACTTGAATAATAGTGGCTTCCTGTTTCTTGAGGCTTAATATAATCAAAATAATTACTCTTAACATTGGTTTTAAACTTCCTTATTTTAGAATGAACTCTTTTATCGATATATGATTCATCTGGTCCATATCCAAAATACGTGAAATTTTGATAAATTTTATTGATAGCAAATTTCACGCCAAATCTAGGAATAAAATTTACTTCACTATTTATGGCGTAACTCAAAATAATATCGACTGCATTATTGAAGACTTTATACTTTATACAATAATCAAAATACTTATATTCATTTTCACCAATTAAATTTCCATAAAAGGTCATTTCGTTTTCTTTAACTTCTCTTTTATAAATTTTTAAGTTTAGTTTCTCTAACTCTTCCAATTTCCACTTAGTATGCATTTCGTTATCTAAATATGCTCTTAAATATGAAATTTCAATTGGAGATTCGAGAATATTTTTATCATTTTTATAAATTGCAAGCAAAGAACCTTTTTCTTCGTCAATCTTAATTTTTATTGGGGAATTACAAGGAATTTCTCTTAATTTTTTGCATTTATTAACTTCTTTTTTTGGCTCTAAATTGCCAGAATAAACGGCTTTCATTTCTAAGGTAGAGGATTTAAATTTTCGATAAGGAGTAACTATCCCATCAATACAAAAATTACTGTCGTGATTTTCTTCTTTAAAATCACCGCCGTAAAGTAATTTTCCATCACAATTAATGGCATGGTCATTCCATTCCCAAATAAAAGCTCCAATGAAACGATCGTTAGAATTAATAATTCTCCAATAATCAGCTAAATCACCACAACTATTCCCCATGGCGTGTGAATATTCGCACAAAAGTAATGGTCTTTTTTCATTTATGTCGTCTAAATAGCCATGTTCAAGCCATTCATATGGCGGGTACATTCTTGATACAATGTCAATCCTATTTGTATAATAATCGCCATCGATTGATTTGTCGGCAATATTCCATAATCCTTCATAATGTATAGGTCTGTCATCATTCATATGAATGTGGTCAGCTCCATCATAAAACATTTTCCCATATGAGCTTTCGTTTCCTAAAGACCAAATAATAACGCAACAATGATTTTTGTCTCTTTCATACAATGATTTTTCTCTATCTAAAACTGCATCATCATAAATTCCACTATTAGCAAGTTTCTCCCAAGGTTCGATCTTATATCCTCCATCAGAGATTGCTGCGCCATGTGATTCAATATCCGCTTCATCAACAACATAAAATCCAAGATAATTACAAAGTTCGTAAAATTCTGGCATATCTGGATAATGTGATGTTCTAATAGCGTTAATATTTAATTCCTTCATAAGAAGGAGATCGTTAAATGTAAATTCTCTAGTTATGGTTGATCCGGTTTCTGGACTAAATTCGTGTCTATTAATTCCATATAATTTTTGATGATTATCATTAATTAAAAATATACCATTTTCAATCTTTACACTTCTAAATCCAACGCGTTGAAGTATTTTTTCTGAAGTAGTCGAAAGAATAACATCATATAAATACGGTTTCTTAGGACTCCATCTTTTAACATTTGGAATGTAAAAACTAACTTCGCTTTGTGATTTTACGGTCTTGATTTGATGATTAAAGAAAACATTAAAAGGTGAGCCTCGTAAATTTTTAATAGTTAAAATTCCATTTTTTCCTTCAAAAGATGTAATAATTTTAAAATCTTCAATGTGTTTTTCTTCTCTAAGCAAAATATAAACGCTCCTAAAAATACCTGAAAATCTAAATTTATCCTGATCTTCAATATATGAAGAAGCACACCATTTTAATACAATTACATCAAAAACATTTTCTCCGTCCTTAACAAATGTACTGATATTAAATTCACTTAAAGAATGGGAAATTTGTGAATAACCAACAAATTTTCCGTTAATAAACAAATAAAAAGAACAATCGACTCCATCAAAACAAAGGAAGGGAATTTTTCCATTTCTATTTAAATTAATTTTTTTACGATAATGAAAGGTCGGTATATCTTTATCAATGAATGGGGGATTATAGGAAAAATTGTATTTATAATTTACATATTGATTAGAATCAAATCCCTCTATTTGAACACAAGAAGGGACTTTTATTTTTTTATTAAGATTACAATCTAACGAACCCATAGATTGTATTGAAGGGTAATCTTCGAAATCCCATTCCCCATCAAGCGAAAGGAAAAGATCGCTTGATTCTCTTTTTATTATCCCACAGTCAAAATCAAATTTTTGATTAATAGAAAAAGGAATATAGTAACTACGAAAAGGTTCAACTCCAATTCTTTTATTTTGCTCAAATAATTTACTTTTTAAAATTTGCTTACTTAGTGAATTCATCTATATTAATGGATACCTCATTGAGGAAAGGAATTGATGGTTGAGCTCCTGGTCTTGTGCATGCAATTGAAGCCGCTTTTGAGCCAAATTTTGCGGAAATTTCCAATGATTTTCCTAAAGAATACATAGCAACAAGTCCACCGCAAAGAGTGTCTCCGGCCGCTGTTGTATCAACTGGTTTAATTTTCATACATGGGTATTTTTTGCATTTATTTTCTTCATATATTGCGAAGCCCTTGCCGCCCAATGTTACAAGTACATTTGGAATTTCTTTTAGCAATTTCTCAACACCTCCCAGAAGATTTGATTCGCCTTCATTTGGAGTTATTAAATCACAATATTTTAAATATTTTATTACTTCCTTATTTGCAGGAGCCGGGTTTAAGACAACAAACATTTTTTTGTTTTTTGCTTTTTCTAATGCATAGCCAACAATACTTATTGGAATCTCTAATTGAGTTAAAAATATATCGCCTTCTTTTGCGTCGGAAAGAAACTCATCAACGTCAGTCTTGCTTACTTTCGCATTTGCGCCCGGATCTAAGATTATTCTATTGTCTCCATTAGAAACAATAATAATCGCTGTTCCTGTTGCAACTCCTTTAACTTTTTTTACGCAAGATACATCAATTCTTTCGTTTTTTAAAGAATTATAAGCATCGTCTCCAAAGACATCATCACCTACTTTACCACAAAACTTAACATTCCCACCAAGTCTTGCAGCGGCCACTGCCTGATTGGCTCCTTTGCCTCCATGAGCAGAGAAAAAATCTTTTCCCGTTATTGTTTCTCCTTCATTAGGCATTATAGAAGTGCCAATAACTAAATCGGTATTAATTGAGCCCAAAATGTAAATCTTTCCCATAATGTTGTCTCCAATTATCTTCTTTTAAATAAATAAGTTATTATATTTTCCTTTTTATCACCTGGATATAAGAAATGTAAATCAGTTAAATTCATACCAGGTTCAAGTGCTAGTCCGCGATGTATTGTTTTGTTTGTTGTTTTGGATTTTAAATTACTTTCATAGTTATCACTATAAATTTGCAATCCTTCGTAATCGGTTTTGATATCTAATTGATATTTGTTATTTCTTAAAGAAACTTGAATAATTCTAGAATCAACATTATCAAAATAAAAATAATGGTCATAACCATTTGAAATATGATTAACTAAAAATGGATCGTTAATACTATCGTTAATAACTTTATAATTCCTAAAATCTAAACAAGGATAAACTTTTGACTTTTCTATAGGAAGTAAATTTGAAGATTGGGTTAATAAAAAATTTGAAGCGTTGATTTTTAATTCTAGATTAAGGTTAGAATCATCGCCTAAGCAAAAATACGCGTGATTTGTGGGAGAAAATGGAGTTGGATGATATCTAGTTTCCCCAGTAAAAATCAAATCAATTCGATTTTCCTTTTTAAAAAGTTTATAAGTAACATCAAATTTTAATTCGCCTGGAAAACCGCTTTCTAACTCTGGTGAAATATAAGTATATTTTGTTTCGTAATAATCTCCCTTATCTTCATTAAATGCGATTGTATCAAAAACTTTTGTTGAGATACCGGACTGACCACCATGAAGTACATTGCCATTTCCGTTATCCTCTAACAAATAGGAATGACCTTCAACAACAATTTCATTCCCCGGAATACGATTAGCAAATCTTCCAATTGTTTTTCCAAAAAATAATTTGTCTCTAAAAAACTCATCTTTATTTTCAACGTTAAAGGTCATTACTTCATCATTAAAAATGATTTCATACAATGACGCACCCAAATTTGTTGTGGTTAACTTCAAACCGTTTTCATTTTCCATTAAATGGTATTGTCCATCCATAATGGCGCGTTTTAGCTTCATGCCGGCGAGTAGTTGTTTCTTCCAATATTCGCAGCTTTTCTCAAAGGTATCATATTGTTCAGGCAAACATGTTTCAATGATTAAATCACCCTTATAATTAATTTTTCTCAGTGACTTAATAACATGTTCCCAATTAATATCGCCAGTATAAGGAATTTTATGTTCATCCTCTATTGAATTATTATCATGTAGATGCAAACAACTAACACGATTACCCATTTCTTCAATCATTGTTTCAGGTTTCACGCCCAAATACGAAAACATTTGAGCATGTCCAACATCAACACATGCTTTTAAATAGGGACTATTAACTGCATCTATTTGTTCCTTGAAGTTCCCTGTTAATGAGCAAGCGCACGGCAAAGCCTTAAAAACGCCATTAACGCGTGTACAATTCCACATGTTTTCAGAACATATAATTACATTATTTTTTTCAGCCAAAGGAAGCAATTTTTCATAAAAAGCTTTATTTTCTTCTATGGTCCAATCATTCCATGGATGAATAACTAATTTTGGTATATTAAGAAGGCCGCAAATTTCAATGCTTCTTTCTAATTGAAAAAACATATTTTTGTTATACTCATCATCGCCTTCTTTATAAACATGAAATGGGGCGTGGGCTTGCAAAATTTGAAAACCAATTTTCTTTGCGTGTTCCTTTATTTTTAAAATGTTTTCTTTGTAGTTTTTATCTAAAAATTCTGGTAGCAATTTGTTCCATTGCTTACAACCATATAATGTTAAATCAGCGCAATCAAAACCAAGTTTTTTAATTGTGTCTAAACAAAAATTAGTGTCACCGAATCTTGAAACATATTCGGTCATCATTCCAAGTTTATACATGTTATTTACACCTTCAAATATTATTATACCATTTAAATTTTTATTTAAAATAAATCATTGGTATCTATTTGAAATTAAACTTCCGATTGATTTTATTATTGTTTTCTTTTTTTATTCTTAAAAAACACAACAAGAAATAAATAAAGAAAAGAAATAAGCCCTACTAGAATACTAATAATAATATAGCTAACAAAGTCTTTAATACTTATCTGGAAAATAATGCTATTGAACAAATTAAAAAGAAAATGAATTGTTATGCAAGGAATTATTGAATTTGTTAAAAAATATGTTGCCCCTAAAATTATACCTAAGAAAAATGTATAGCACGGAACGATTAAATCAACTAAATTAAAACTGGAAAAGAAAATAGTCAAATGAACTATCGAAAAGACTAACGAGCTAACAATTATTTTTCGAAACTTATTACCTTTTTCTAAATTAGATATAAGAATTAGTCTATAAAGCAATTCCTCATTTATAGCAATAAATATCGTTAGAAAAATTCTTAAAAGAGTAAAAGTGTTAAATTCAACCACAAAGCTTTCGCCACAAAATAAACCATAAAATAAATTAGAAAAACATATAATAAGTACAGGAATCAAAAGCAAGGTGTATTTTATATTGATTCGGCTTTGTTTCATCTTAAGCATTGTTTTTTTAGGAGTGTAAAAGAAAATAAACAAAAAATAACCTATTTGCAGCACTATTTGAAATGAAACTATAAGTATTTCATTGCTAGTAATTAAATTAATAGGCAAACAGCCTAAAGCAATTGATAAAAATAGTATAAGTAAAAAATCAGATAAATTATTTCGACTCATGATTGTTTTCAAATTTCCTTAATAGGAAAAAAACTGCTGGCGCTCCAAAAAACATTAAAATGCTCCATATTTGAGATGGAGAAAGAACCCCAAACACACCTCTAGGATCATCTCTAAAAAACTCGATAATAAATCTAAATACCGAATATGTTGCCATATAAAAAACAAAATTATATGAAAAATTTTTCTTAAAAAGAAGTATCCCCATGATTAATGAGATAGTTGCTAAAAAGAAAGCTTCAATTAATTGAACCGGAATAACATTAAGTCCTGGATTAGCATGTGAACAAGGCAAACCAATCCATGAATCTGTTGGCTTTCCATAACAACAGCCAGCTAAAAAACATCCAATTCTTCCAAGTGCATGAGCAGCGCTAATAGAAACTGGAGCCACCTTTAATATTTCTAAGATGTTAAAATTTTTATCCTGTTTTAAAAAAAGATATATGACAATGAAGCCTATTATACCACCAAATAATCCGCCAAAAAATGTCATACCCCATGTCCAGGTATAAGATTTGCCTTTTTCGATAAATTCATAAAGATTTTCAAAAAGAATTGAAAAAATTAGGCCAAAAACAATTGAAAAACAACTGCAAATTCCAATATCTATAAAACCAGCCTTATTTATTCCACGTTTTTTTATATAAACTAGAGCAATAATAAAAGCTAAAACAATTCCTAGAATCAAGCAAATGCTGTAACTCGATATAGTGAAATCTCTAATCCTAAATAATTCTGGGTACATACTATATATATTAATTAGAAAAAATTATATAGTAAATCTATATTTAGAATGTCCGACAAGAAAAAATCGCCAATTAAGGCGATTTTCATAATAATTCAAAGAATTATAATTCGGCGTAATGATAGACTTCTTTAGTGAGGTAGTAACTATTTTCTTCCTCAGTGCCATAATTGTAATATGTTGATTCAATTGTTCTTTCAACACATTCTCCATTATTGTAACTATAGTTATATACAATTTTTGAATATGGAAGTGTAAATGAATAATAACCATCAAAATCCAATTCAACTGTGGAAACAAGTTGTTCTCTGTCATCATTTAACATTGCTTTATGATTTTTGAATGTAAATTCAGTGGTACTAATTACACCAAATGGAGTGTCTGGTCGTTCCATCTTAACAATTTGTTTATAAGAAACTTCTGATGTGAATACGGTTTCTAAAGAACCAACGAGTTCGTCACCTTCGTATGTTTCATACAATGTTTGGAAACCATTTTCGTCATATTCAAAATAGTCTTTTGAAACAACACTGTAATCATCACCACTATAAGTGTAAGCAAAGGTGTATTTATAAAGATTGGTTCCTTCATAATAAAGATAGCCATATTTTCTAGAAGGATATAATTCGCCTTCATAAATATTGCCAATGTACTTAGCAGCAAGTAAACCATCTCTATTATAGGTGTAATCGGTTTGTTCATATGGTTCGCCATTATAAGAGCTTATCGCTTTAATACGAACGCCACTATTATTATAATAATAGACAGTTTCATAGATTTCATCAGGTTCTTCATATGGAGCTACATAATAAAGAGTGGTTTCTTTAAGTAAATTACCATCTTCATCCATTTCCCATTCAAGACCATATCTATAATATTGCTCTCCGCTGCTTGTATGGAATTGAGCTGAATCATAAGCAATTTCATTGTTGTTTTCATCATAAGTACTCTTAGAAAGAGCAACAACAACTTCTTTTATAGCTTCTTCTTCACTTTCAGCTAATTCATTATGAATTAAGGCAATTTGTTTTTCTTCAATACAATTGCCTCTTTCATCATAACTGTATTCAGTACGATCAGAATTAACAAGTTCTCCTTCATGACCAACTTGTTGATATCTATCAAATGAAACTAAATAAATTTTCTTTGGTTCTTTATTTTTACAAGAAACTAACAAAGATATGGAACCAAGCGCTAATAAAAAATTTTTAATTTTCATATTAAACTCCTTCTATTATATATTAACAAAGTTATTTTCTTTTTCAATAAAAAAAGAAGCGCCTAAACGCTTCTTTTATTTTCTAATTTACTAAAATTCGATATATTCTAAAGATTCATAATAGACGGCAATTAATGATAAATCATTGTATGTAGAATCTGAACCTGTGTAGTAAAGTCTTTCGCGGCCGAGGTAATTTCCGTTTTCGTCATAAGAACAATCAAATTTGAACATATAACTAATTCTTTCTCCGCCTTCATAATATTCTTTATATGTTCTGCTAACTACATCGCCATCGTTAAGTAATTCTTCGTGATTTCGATATTCGACTTCGTTCTTATAATCAAGAATGTATGTTGCTTCTTTTGTTTCTGCGTCATAGCTGTCTAATTCATATGCTTTTTCAACAATTTCTGTGTCAGAAACTTTTTCAACTTCCCAATAATAAGTCACTACATCGCCATAAATTGATGATTCTTTGTAAATATAGCCTTCTTCATCCATTTCAGCTTCATATCTAATACTTTCAACCCAAACGCCATTTTCAAAGTAGTAATAAGTGCAAGTTTTATATTCGTTTGAATCGCTTCCTTCAAAATAAGTATAAACGGTTTTTTCATAGAATGAATAACCATCGTGGAAGTTTTCGATATTACCAGAGTACATATAGGTAAGTTCTCTACCCAATTCATCGTAAGTGTAAAGAGAAATGTAAGTGTCACCATATCTATTTATATATGTTTCTTTGGTCATATTACCATTTTCATCGTATTCAAAACTGTATTCATTGTAACTACTAAGATAAGGTTTTGTGAATTTGTCGTCGCTTGAATATTCGTAATATCTATATTCTTGATAATAACCATGGTCATCGAATTTTGAATAAACATATTTGCAGCGGCCAGTAACTTCGCCTTCTAAATCATAGTCGAAATATTCTTCGCAAGTCATATTTCCTTTTTCGTCATATTCGAATAATCCCTCAGAATACACATAATAATCGAAAATTTCAGTTGAATATTCCAAGTATTTTTCTTTAACTACATTATGATTTTTATCATACTCATACTCCGTACGATATTGATCATTTAAACCAGAAGTATCCGTTGAAATAATGTTATGTTGCTCACAAGCTAGAGTTGAATAAACATAATAGTAAGATTCTTCAGATTTAACACCGAATTTTTTTTCGCCTTTGCTATCTTTCTTGCCACATCCAGTAAGGACTAATGCAGCACCTAATGCACAATAAATAAGTTTTCCTATTTTTTTCATTGTTTTAATTTCCTCCTTTGGAAATTTTCTTTATTTTACACTACTTTATTTAAATAATCTATATATTTTTATAATTTTTAATATAAAAAGTTCAAAGTAGTAAAAACCAAATGTTAATTATCGGTGATTACAATCTCTCAATTTCTGAGAAATCTACATCGACCATTGTGCTTCTACCAAAGAAGACTGTTTCAACTTTGCAAGCACCTGTTTCTTTGTTGATAGAAACGATTTTACCTTCGGTACCTTCAAGTGGACCGCTGATAACTCTGACCGCATCACCAACGTTATAATGTTCGTACATTGATTGATCAACGACGCCCATACGTTTGAGAACTGGCTCGATTTCTTCCTTTGTAACTGGGGTTGGTTTTTGACCACCACCAGCAGATCCAGCAATACCAGTAACTCCTGGAGTATTTCTTACATAATACCAGACTTTATCGGTCATAATCATCTCAACAAAGATGTTTCCTGGGTAGAGATTTTTCATCTTTGTTCTTGTTTTTCCGGACTTATCAACAAGTGGCAAACCGGTTTCTCTATCCATCATAACAACTTCTTGTTCAGCGACTAAAACATTGGTGATAAAATCACCAAGTCCAAGTGTCTCAATTCTTTTAAGTAAGTTGTCTGCAACTTTTCTTTCGTGTTGGGAATAAGTTGTGACAATATACCAGTGTTTTTCGCCTAATTCTGCCATTTTCTTATCCTCCATTATTTCTTGAGGTCTTTAAAGACATCTTTCAATGCTTTAATGAGTTCTCCAGAAACTAAATCTTCTATTCTAAGGACTAAAGCGCAGAAGACGCAGATTACAATTGTTGTAACTAAAGCTACTAAGAAAACATCTCTCTTAGGCCAGCGTACTCTTTTGCCTTCTTTAATGACTTCTTTTGTATATTTTTTTACACCCATGGTCATTTCCTCCTACTTGCTCTCTTTGTGCAAAGTTTGCTTATTACAATGAGGGCAATATTTCATTAATTCAAGACGTTCTGTTGCGCCTTCCTTCTTTGAAGTAGTGTAATTTCTACTAAGACATTCAGGGCAAATTAAAATAACTTTCTTTCTCATTTTGACGTTATCCTATTCAACATCTTTGCACAATATCATACAGGGTCAATTGTTTAAAGTCAATATTTGACTTACTTATATTGTTCAAGTAATGACACTAATTCATCAAAATCTGAGGTTTTATATTCCTCAATTTCGCCCTTATCAACGAGCTTAGCGATTTCAGGATCAATACCAAGTTCTGCAACAACTTTTATGCCTGATTTTTCAATGCGTTTTTTGGATGATTCATCCCCAAAAATACGCACTTTTTCATTACAATTTGGGCATTTGATGTAAGACATATTTTCAACAATTCCAACGGTGTTGATATACATCATTTTGGCCATATTAATTGATTTTGCGACCACCATTGACACTAATTCTTGAGGTGAAGTAACAATGATAATTCCGTCAATTGGATATTGTTGAAAAATTGTTAAAGGAACGTCTCCTGTTCCTGGAGGCATATCAACAAACATATAATCAACATCGCCATAGCAAACATCTGTGTAAAGTTGATTAACAAATCCTGCAATCATTGGGCCTCTCCAAATAATTGGTGATTCATCATCTGGCATTAGTAAGTTTGCAGACATGATTTTAACGCCGCGTTTTGATAAAACTGGATAAATACAAGTTTCATCTGAAGTGGCCATTTTTCCTTTTAAGCCAAAGGCTTGTGGAATAGAAGGACCAGTTACATCAGCGTCGATAATTGCAACGCTGTGTCCTCTTTTGTTCATTTCGGATGCTAAAAGAGAGGTGACAAGACTCTTGCCAACTCCACCTTTGCCTGAAATGACTGCAAAACAATGCTTAATTGTGGTGTTCTCGTTTGGTTTTAATTTCTCGATTTTTCGTGATGCGCAATCGCCTTGAGAACATGATGCGCAATCGTGATTACATTCTGACATAGAAATACCTCGTGTTATTATAATAACATTTCTTTATTTCAAATCCAATTTAAAGTTCAGTAATTCCTCGTCTTCTTCCATCTTTCTAATCAAACCTCGAAACACACCCAAAGTCATTTTTAACTCTTTGCAAATCTCTCGATCTGAAAAACCAGCGTATCTTAGAAGCAAGATTCTTTGACGTGCTTTCTCATTTCTTGTTTGCCTGGCTTTAGGAGATGAAATTTGATATTTAAAATTACTCATCGCAATTTGAGTGCCTATTGGTAATTGTTCAACATCTTCCAAACTTTCAACGTGTGATTTTCCAGTCTCATCGACATCATCTAATGAATCAACCTCAAAATTTCCTGACGTATTTGCATTTTTAATTCTGTCCAATATTTTGTAACTTAAATAACGTCTCATAAACCACGTATATGAACCTCTATGAGGATCATAATCATTATTAATTTTAATGAATGAATCTTCGATCAAATCATCAAAATCTACACGAATTTCCAAGGATTTTGACATGTTATGTGTTGCATCTTGAATAATCAAAAGTGCTTTTTTAACGTACTCCTCGTGCAACAAAATAAATGCTTCTTTGTCTCCCTTTGAAGCCATGTAAAAAAGAGCCTCCAGATTGGGGAAAGCCATAAAGCCTCCTTCCTAAAGGGGCTTTCGCAAAGAGTCTATTTATTTCTTATTCTAGAAAGTAATATTCCAGTTGAAACTGAAACATTTAAGGAGTTCACGTGTCCTACCATTGGAATTTTGATAATGAAATCGGAATTTTTCATAACTAGCTCTGAAATTCCTCTTCCTTCTGAACCAACGATAAGCGCTACTTTGCCTGAATAGTTCACTTTTTCATATGAAGTATCGGCAGAACCATCAGCAGCATAAATCCAATAACCGTTATCTTTTAATGTTCTAATAACATTACTTAAATTAGATACTTGAGCTACTTTAACGTATTCAATTGCTCCAGTTGAAACTTTGGCAACTGTCCAGTTTAATGGAACTTGATTTTTATTTTTAACAATAATTCCGTCCACACCAAATGCGTCTGCAGAACGAAGAATTGCACCAAAGTTTTGTGGATCTTCTATTTCATCTAATAAAAGAATAAGTGGTTGTTCTTTATTTTTAGGGTTATTAATAATTTCATCTACAGAACAATATTCATGAGGAAATGTCTCAACAATAATTCCTTGATGATTCCCATTATTTGTCATTTTGTTTAATGTATTAACATCAACATAAATTGGTTTAATTCCTTTTTTGGAAATAAGTGCCAAAATATTGGAATCAGAAAAATTATTCTGTAAATAAACAGATTTTACTTTGCTAACGCTTAAACAATTTAATGAAGATAACCTCCCATAAATATAGTTTAAACTATTTTTTGAACTTTGATTCCCGTTTTTCATAACACTTTTAAATAATATTATTTACTATCAAAATATCACGTAATTTGTCAGATTCTTCAAACTTCTTTTCTGCCTTCAAATTAAGATATTCTTTATAAGTTTTTTCAAGTTCTGGAGTTAAAACTGGAGCATCAAACTTAATACCGAACACTTTTAACATGTCACTAAGTGACGCAAAAATACCTTCAATTTCTGGTAGATTTAAAGGATTTTTCCTAAGTTCAACGTTTGCTTCTTTAACTTTTTGGAACATTGCTGCAATTGCATTTGATGTATTTAAATCATCCGCCATTGCTTCAATAAATGCAGTCATATCTTTGTTATTTGCATTCATATTTCCGTGGTTAACTTGAATAGCAACTGCTAATTGATTGTATGCTTTTTGAACTTTATTAAGTTCATTCACTGTACTTGTTACTGTTTCTTCAGTAAAGGAAACTGGAGCACGATAATGGGTTGAAAGAATGAGAAGTCTCATTACATTTCCACCGTATTTTGCGATTGCATCTTTTGCTAAAACAACGTTGCCAAGTGATTTTGACATTTTTTCATTTCCAAAATTAACAAATCCATTGTGCATCCAATAATTTGCAATTTTGTTTTTATCATGTGCTTTTGCTTGAGCAATTTCATTTTCATGATGTGGGAATTTAAGATCAAATCCACCACCATGAATATCAATATTTCCACCAAAAATGGAATTAATCATAACACAGCATTCTGTGTGCCATCCTGGACGGCCTTTTCCCCAAGGGGAATCCCACTTAATTCCAACATCAGTTTTCTTCCACAAACAGAAATCTAGTGGTGACTCTTTCTTTGAATTTTCTTCAATGCGAGCTCCAACCACTAAATCATCAATTTTCGCGTTTGAAAGTTCTCCATAATCTTTAATAGAACTTATTCTAAAAAATACATCGCCATCAACTTCATATGCAGCGCCCATCTTAACAAGTTCATCAATATATTTGATGATTTGATCCATGTATTCAGTAACACGCGGATTTTTGTAATGAGCTTCAACATTTAACTTTGATAAAACTTCTTGATAAGCTTTTATATAACGTTCACTAATAACTTTCTCATCAACACCTTCACTTTGGGCTTTATTGATGATTTTATCATCAACATCAGTAAAGTTAGACACTAACTTAACATCATAACCAACGTAAGCTAAAAAACGACGTAATGTATCAAAAACAATTACAGGACGAATATTTCCAACGTGAGCATCTCCATAAACAGTTGGACCACAACAATAAATTGAGACTTCTTTTTCCTTAATAGGTTTAAAAACCTCATTCTTATTGGATAAGGAGTTAAAAAACTTAATTTCCATATAGACCTCCTTTTCTGTGGCTATACATTTCTTTTGCTAAACCACCTTTTGCGGTTTCTCGATACCCGCGTCTCATATCTTTTCCGGTTTTATACATTGTTGCAACTATTTCATCAAACCAAACTTGGTCTGTATCATGTGCGTATTCTGCTAATCTAGCAGAAGTAACAGCACGAATTGCTGCAACAGCATTTCTTTCAATACATGGAATTTGGACGTAACCTCCAACAGGATCACAAGTAGATCCAATAGAGTGTTCCATCGCAACTTCGGCTGCACATTCAACACCATCTAAATCTAATTGTTTTAGATAAGCATAAGCAGCTGCTGCCATTGAACATGCTGAACCAATTTCAGCTTGGCAACCAGCTTCTGCACCAGAAATTGATGCATTTGTCTTAATTACGTTGCCAATAACACCACCAACTGCTAAAGCATTTAACACTGTTTCAAGTGGCTTATTGTATTTTCTTTGGTAGAACTTAAGCACTGCAGGCATTGTTGCTGCGCTACCACAGGTAGGAGCAGTAACAACTTTTCCACCAGAAGCATTTTCTTCGCCTACGGCGAATGCATAAGCTAAAATGCTTCTAAATGAATTCCCTGTTTCTGATTCATTTTCGTATTTTGATTTTGTGAATAAAGGTGCTCTTCTTTGAACATGGAGTTTACCTGGAAGTTCACCTTCAGCTTTTAAACCACGATCTATGGAATCCATCATTACTTGATAGACTTCTTTTAAATATTCAAAAATTTCTTCGCCTTCATAATGACGAACATAATCTGCTAAATCCCAATTGTTTTTTAAACAAAGAGCACGAATTTCACCAAAGTTTTTCTCTGGATAAACATCCTTTTCATATTCATCAACTTCTCCATCAATGTGGATTGTTCCTCCGCCAACGGAAACAGCTTTAACAGTCTCTGATTTTCCATTTGGTAAATAAACATCGATTTTCATTGTATTAGGATGTTCAACTTTACTCTTATAATCAAAGATTATATTTGTAGGAATTGGAGCTAAAGTCTTTAAGATTGTTTTATCGGTTAAGTGACCTCTACCAGTGAGTGCTAAAGAGCCATAAAGTGTAACGTCAAAATGAATTGCGTCTGGATATTTTTTCAAAACATATTTCGCAATTCTATAAGGTCCAATTGAGTGTGAACTTGATGGGCCATAGCCAATTCGGTATAAATATCTTAAAGATTTCATAACGAAATCATTATATCACACTATACAAGTAATAAAAAAGAGGGACCTTAATGATCCCTCTAGTTTATATTGTTTGGAGCAAATTAACGTCTGTCTGATGGTTTTTTGTCGTGAACAAATAATGCCATAACTGCTTTAGCAGTGTGGATTCTGTTCTCGGCTTCTTGATAGACAACTGATTGTGGTCCATCAATAACCTCATCAACAACTTCGTTTACACGGTCTGCTGGAAGTGCATGCATGTAACGGCAGCCTTTGTGAGCAAGTGCCATCTTATCTGGTGTACATTTCCATGCCTTGAGGGCAAGAAGTGCATCATCAACAACTGTGGTTGATTGGTTGGTGACCCAACTACCCCAGTTCTTTGGGAAGACAACGTCAGCATCTTTATAAGCTGCATCCATGTCGTGAGTAATGGTTAATGAACCACCATTTTCTGCGGCATTTTTACAAGCTTTTTCGATGACCCAGTCTGGTAAATCATATCCTTCAGGATATGCAAGTGTAACATCAATACCATAACGTGGGAAGAGTAAGACTTGTGAAACAGGAACTGAAATTGGTTTCTTGTGTGTTGTAGCCATAGCCCAAATAACAGAGACCTTTAAGTTCTTGGTTTTTCCAAATTCATCTTCGATTGTCATTAAGTCTGCAAGTGCTTGCATTGGGTGATAAAGGTCACATTGTAAGTTAATGATTGGAACTGTTGAATACTTGGCCATTTCACGAATGTATTTGTTACCAAGTCCCCAGTTACAATATCTACAAGCGATCATATGACCAAATGAAGAAAGAATAACTGCAGTATCTTTTGCTGATTCACCATGTGCAATTTGCATCATTGATGTATCAAGGAATGTAGCATGGCCACCAAGTTGTGCCATACCTGATTCAAATGAGTTTCTTGTACGTGTTGATTGTTCAAAGAACATCAAGAAACCTGTTTTGCCTTCTAAGAAAGGCATTGGTTCGTTGGCGTAGAAAGCATCCTTCATTTGGTGGGATACTTTTAAGATGTAGTCAATTTCTTCCTTAGTAAAATCTTCTAAGGTAATTAAGTGACGACCAGCGAATCTTGGTTCGATTTTTTCCATGGTTTTTTCTCCTTATTTCTTTAAATTTTCAAGATATAATCCTGGAATAGTTGCGTATAAAGCTGCACAAATGACAAGATCTTGTTTTCTTGTCTTTTCATTTGGTGCATGAGCTTCTTTTTCATCGCCTGGGCCAAAGCCTAAGCATGGAATACCAAAGCGTCCGCAAATAGAAACGCCATTGGTTGAGAATGTCCACTTATCAATAACTGGAGCTTTTCCGAATAATCCTTCATAACCTTGTTTCATTGATTGAACATAGATTGATTCCTCTGGAATAACCCAGGTTGGGAAGTAACATTCTTGTTTATAAACGAGTCCAGTATAAGCTGGGCGTTCATAATCGTACATTGTGACTTCTGCTTTAGCAGCTTTAACTGCTGGTAAATTTTCAATTTCGGCAATTGATGTCTTATCGTTTTCACCAACTGTTAAACGTCTATCAAGTGAAATCCAGCAACCATCAGCAACTGCACAGCGGCTTGGTGATTTGTGGAAAATTTGGGAAATTGTAACAGTACCTTTTCCTAAGAATGGATCATAGGCAAGTCCTGTTTCATTAAGTTCCTTAACTTGTTTAATAATGTCTGCCATTTTGTAAATAGCATTGTCACCACGTTCTGGTGCAGAACCGTGACAGGAAATACCACGGACGTTGACTTTGATTTCCATACGTCCACGATGACCACGATAGATTTGGCAGCTTGTTGGTTCAGTTGAAACAACGAATTCTGGTTTAATCTTATCTTGTTCAATAATGTATTTCCAGCAAAGACCATCACAGTCTTCTTCTTGAACAGTACCTGTTACAAGAAGAGTGTAATCATCTTCAAGGCCTAAATCTTTAATGATTTTGCCTGCGTAAACCATGGAGGCCATACCGCCTTCTTGGTCACTTGTTCCACGTCCGCCAATGTAAGTTTCGTCTTCGAAGCCTTCATATGGATCGAACTTCCAGTTTTTGATTTCGCCAATACCGACTGTATCGATATGTGCGTCCATTGCAATGAGGTGTTTGCCATGGCCAATATAGCCTAAAACGTTTCCCATTGGGTCGATTTCGACTTTGTCGAATCCAACCTTTAACATTTCTTCTTTAATGCGGAGAACAACTTCCTTTTCGCCACATGATTCAGATGGAATCTTAACCATGTCACGAAGGAATTTGGTCATATCAGCCTTATAAGATTCGGCTTTCTTGAGGATTTCTTCGTATGAAACTTTCATTATTTGATTTCCTTTCCACGCATTGCAAGAATCTTCTTATCGTATTCGAAAACCTTGTTATATTCGTTTTCCCAGAATTCTGGTTTTCTCATTGAATCAAGGTAGGCTTTCTTGTAACCAAATTTAAGCCAATCTGATTCTTTTTGTTTGAAGAGTACTTCTTTTGCTGCTTCTCCACGTGTATCAAGGATGTAAGAAGTATCTGCACCTGCAAATACGTCGTTAAACCATCTTTCTAAAACGTGATCAGTAACTTCGAGTTCTCTATCATGTAAGTTTTTGATAACTGATGGATATCTATCAAATGAGTCGGTTGCGATTGTAACGACATTGTCGTTTGGACCAAGTTTGAGATATTTTGCCATCTTAATTGCACCAAGAATGTTACAAATTCCGGAGACACCAAAGAGGTCTACCATTGATTCTGCAACTTTTGCTGGAACACCATGTTTTTTAAGGATTTCTGTACCTTCATGGATAACTGCAAGACCACGGACACAGTCTTCATCAATAATTTGAGTAATGAAGTCAGTTGTAAGAGCATTGTGAATAAGAGTAATCATCTTATCGCCAATACCTTCAATTCTGTGTTGTCCTAAACCACCATTGGTGAGTGTTGAACATTCATGTGGTTCAAGTGCAGCAATCTTACATTCTGGGAAGACCTTTTTAATGTGGTCACCAGCTGCAAGAGTACCAGCTGAACCTGGTGCTGAACAGAAACATGCAATACGGCCATTACCAATACCTTTAACTGCTTCAACACATGATCCGCCAGTGACGTGTCTGTGGAAACGGTAGTTTGGAAGTAGCTCAAATTGAGCTAATGTTCTATTCATTGGGTTCTTCTTAAGTTCGTATGTTCTTTCAAGTGTAAGAATAACGTCTGATTCTGAACCTGGTGTCAAATCAAGTTCTGCACCGTATTTCCTAATACGTTCATATCTTTCTTTTGACATGTTGTCTGGCATAATAACGATACCTTTGTAGCCCATTAAGTTTGTAATGTAGGCAGTACCGATACCAAAGTTACCAGTTGATGGTCCAAGGATTGTGTGTTTTCCTGGGATAATTTCATTATCAACACATCCTTCCATGAGTGTTGAATATGCTGGACCGACTTTGTGTGAGCCAGATGGGAAATACTTACCAAGTAAGACAACGATGTTTGCGTCTACACCTGTAAGTTCCTTTGGAAGTACAATTTTATTAACCTCGTCTTTAGCATTCTTCCAAGTAATGTTAAAAAGGTTAACCGGATCAAGTTCATTTTCCTTGATAGCTTTGAGCGCTGCGGCTCTTACTTTTGGGTCCTGATGAGATGGATTTAACATTTCATCGTATGTTGGACCAAATGGAATTTTCGACATTTAAATTGCTCCTTTTTGTCTTAAATATTTATCCAATTCTTCTAGGCTTGGAGCCATAGGTTCAGGCATGGATACAGCCTTTTGACCGTTTACTGGGTCTTTTAAACCATTACCAGTAACGATTGTTGTGACCGTTTCGGTAGGTTTAATGATTCCTTCTTTAACAGCCTTTTTGATGCCGGCAATAGCGGCAACTCCGGCAGGTTCACCGAAGATACCTTCGGTTCTGCCAAGTAATCCCATAGCGTTAATGATATCACTATCTGGC
The DNA here is from genome assembly GCA_045628045.1 of Bacilli bacterium. GTDB lineage: Bacteria > Bacillota_I > Bacilli_A > RFN20 > CAG-826 > Fiminaster. Next base: position 96,737 of record JAZQOV010000011.1, on the reverse strand, counting down.
ACAGAAATCCAAGCACCATTACTGAATTTAATTGCATTAAGTGCTTTAATAGGGTTTCTTGGGATGCCAACAGCTATAGAATCAGCGAGGGTGTTTTCTTCTGCTTCCTTGAGTGGTTCACCTGTTTCACTTGAAATAACAAATGGACAACATCCGGTAGATTGAACACCAAGAATTCTAGGAATTCTCTTGATTAAACCAAGTTTGTGAAGTTCCATGAATCCTTTGTAAACTCCGCCAACGGTGCATCCGTCACCAACAGATACAGCGACCCAATCAGTAGGTTCCCAGTTAAGTTGTTCAGCAATTTCTAAAGAAACTGTTTTCTTACCTTCAACCATGAATGGGTTAATAGCGGCATTACGGTTATACCAACCATATTTATCGATAGCAGCTTTTGAAAGTTTGAATGCGGCTTTATAGTCGCCATCAACTTTTATTAAAGTTGCACCGTATAAACAAATTTGTGTTGCTTTACCAATTGGAGCTCTTTTTGGAACAAAAATAACTGCTTTAAGTCCCATGTGAGCGGCTTGGCAAGCACAGCTTGATGCGGCATTTCCAGTTGATGAACAGGCAATAGTTTTTGCTCCTGCTTCAATTGCTTTTAAAACAGCAACACCAGAAGCTCTATCTTTGCTTGATCCACTTGGATTTAAGCCATCATCTTTAACATAGAGTTTTGCGACACCAAGTTCTTTACCAAGATTTCTTGCGTGATAAAGTGGAGTCCATCCAACTCTTAGCATTTCGTCAATGTGGTCTTCTTTAATGCCCATAATTGGCGTATAGCGCCACATAGAGTAATTACGGTTGTTAGAAAAATATTCTTTGGTTAGTACTTTTTTAAGCGCATCGTAATCATAAACAACATCAAGAATGCCTTTTTCTCCACAGTGTGGGCAGGTTAAACCTACTTCACCAACTTTAAATTCGGCACCACAAATAGTACAACGATATCCTTTTATGTAACTCATTACTTTCCTCCTTTCACTATTTTATTTAAAAATTCGGCAACAATATTTTCTGCAACTTTACGACGATATTCAGCGGTTGAACGTTGATCATCAATCGGAGTTACAAACTTACCGTATTTTTTAACAAACTCATCTTTACGACTTTCGAGTTCTTTAAGTGTTAAGCCAATAATTTCGTTTTCAATCTCGTGAGAACGTACTGCTTTAATACTTACAGAACCGAAGGATAAAGCGAAATTTCCTATGGTTTTCCCGGATATTTTGTAGAATCCAGCCACCATTACTTTAGAAATGGACTCAGCTTTTCTTGAGCCAACTTTGTACCACATATCACCAGTGTATTTAACTTCTGGGAAGATAATTTCGGTGATTAATTCTTCAGGTTTGCGATCAATTTTTCTGACACCCAAAACAAACTTTTCAGCGTCTACAATTCGTGTGCCATTTACTGATTCAAGTTTAACTTTTGCACCAAGTAAAATATCCACAACAATTGTGTCTCCGGCTGGAGATGCATTTGCGAGGTTACCTACTAAAGTAGCAAAGTGACGAATATTTGTAGAAGCAACTTCTGAAACTGCCTTACGAAGAAGTGAAGGAACATATTTATTATGTTCTACTTCATCAAGAGTTGTCATAGCTTTGATATGGCAACCTTCTTCGTCCACGTAAATACCTTTTAATTCATCCACGTGTGAAAGATATAAAACGTCTTTATCAAATTTAGGAAGTTGCCCTGCAGTATTTCTCTTCATGACCATAAGGTCACTTCCACCTGCCAAAACATAGCAATCATGCTTAGAAAGGACTTCTAAAGCCTCTTTTTTGCTAGAAACAATGTATTTTTCTACCATAAATGAGCTCCTTTCTTACTTGCTTTTAAAACAGCTTGGACAATTGCTTGATAACCAGTGCATCTACAAAGGTTACCAGCCATTCCTTCTCTAACTTCATCTTCAGTAGGATGAGGATTATGTTTAAGAAGAGAATAAGCTGCAATAATCATTCCTGGAGTGCAGAAACCACATTGTGAACCGCCCATTTCAGCGAATGCTTTTTGAAGCACATCAAATTCTTTGGTTTCTTTTAAACCTTCGATTGTGACAAATTCATGTCCGATTGCGTTTGCAACAGGAAGTAAGCATGAGTTAATAGATTTTCCATCCATTAAAACAACACATGCACCACATGAACCTTCACCACATCCTTCCTTGGTGCCATTAAGATGAAGAACATCTCTAATAACATCAAGCATTCTCATGGATGGATCTAACTCTAAAGAAACAGGTTTTCCGTTCATTTTAAAACTAATTTTCATGTTTCATAACCTCCATAAGATATTCAGGATTTGCTGGGATTTTCGTGATTTTTTTGCCAATTGCGTTCTCAATTGCAAGACACACTGCAGGAGCACCACCAACAAGAGTAAGTTCTCCCATTCCCTTTGCTCCGTTTGCACCATAAATAAATGGATTATCAATGAATGCAGTTTCCATATGAGGAGCATCTTTAAATGTTGGAATAATGTAATCGGAAAGGTTTCTGTTTCTCATTCTTCCGTCAACACATTTCATTTCTTCTAAATAGCCATAGCCTAAACCTTGGAGTAAACCACCATCAGCTTGACCTACAGCAATTCTTTCGTCTACAACACGACCAACATCATATGTTGACCAAGTATTTAAGACTGAAATTTGATATGTAACTGGATTAAATTCAACTTCAACAACGTTAACGCCCCAAGAATAACCTGGATAAGCATCACCTTGCATTGTATCTTCATCCCAGTGAATGTATTCTGGTCCAACGTAAGGTTCAACGTATTCTTGTCTTTCACCAGATTTCCAAATTTCTTTTAAGTGTTTTGCACACTTCTCAAATAAGAAACCAACGATGATGATTGTACGTGAAGCAGCAGTTGGTCCAGAGTCTGGAGTATGGTCTGTGTCAGGAGCCTCAAAAGATACAGAATCTTCAGGAATTCCTAGGGTATTTGACACTATTTTCTTCAAAGTAGTGCGATTTCCTTGACCAAAATCAACAGGCGCTGCATAGCAATAAACATGGTCATTTTCGTCCTTAACAAGTTTGACTTTACCATGAATAATATCTGTTTCTCCAGAACCAGTAAAACCACAACCATGAAGGAAGATAGACATGCCAATTCCTTTGTTGCATCCTGGTTTAGAATACTTCGCTAATTTGCGTTTATAATCTGACATCTTCATTGCCTTTTCCATGAGTTCTTTTAAAACAATAGGATCATGGAAATGGCCTGAGTTTGCAGTAACATCACCTTGCTTTGCAAGGTACTTAAATCTAAGTTCAAGTGGATCGACTCCAAGTTCTTTCGCAACGTGATGAATAAACATCTCCATTGCGAATATTGTTTGAGGAGATCCAAAGCCTCTAAATGCGGCTGTTGGAGTTGTGTTTGTCATATAAACATCTCCAACAACATCAAGGTTTTCAAATACATATGCATTTGAAGATGCAATTAAAGCACGAGAAAGAACAACACCAGAGCATCCTTTATAAGCTCCACCATTAAGTCCAACTCTAATCTTCAAACCTAAAATATTGTTATTTTCATCAACTAATGCTTCGTATTCACTATGTGAAGGATGGCGTTTTGTTGTGAAAGTTGTATCTTCCGCACGTTCGAAACACATCTTTACTGGTTTATGAAGTGCTAAAGCAGCAACTGCAACTTGAGAGCCAATCATTGATGGATAATGTTCTTTTCCACCAAAGGCTCCACCAACTGCAGGTTGAATAACTCTTACTTCGTCATCCTTAAGCGCGCATGATCTCATGACTGCACGTTTAATATAGAAAGGACATTGCATTGAACCTGTTAAAGTGAGTTTATCGTTTTCATCAAAGTATGCAATGATGCCTTGGTTTTCTAAATAAGCTTGTTCTTGATAGCCGGTTTCATAAGTGTGTTTGATTATCTTCACAGCTCTTCTTTTTGCTGCCTCGTAATCACCCTTTTTGAAGGCCTTGTGAATGTAGCTTTCTTTCATCTCAAAAACAGGGGTTTCTTCTTCATACTCAATTTGTATTTTTTCTGCTAAATCATCGAGAATTCCCTTGTCTTTTCCAACAAAAATGCCGATAGATTCGCCAATAAAATTAACTCTCCCTGCAGCAAAAACTGGCCAGTCTGAAAAGATAATATTTACGACGTTTTCGCCTCTTATATCGTCAGCACAAAACCAGTGATAACCTTCTGGCATTTTTGGTAATGTAATCTTTCTAATTTTTCCACGGGCAACTGTTGATCTTACAGTTTTCGCGAAAAGCATACCAGGGAAGCTAATATCATCTGTGAACTTTGCTTCGCCACGAACTTTTTCAGGAAAATCAACCTTTGCTGTGGAGGTTTTAAATTTCTCCATTACTTAGCTCCTTTATGATATGTAAGTGCCTTGACTGGACATTTTGAAACACAAAGTCCACATCTAAAACATTTTTCAGAATTGAATTTTGGAGTTCCATCCATTTCAATAGCAAAATATGGACAGATTCTTGCACAAGTTCCACATTTGCTACATTTTGTAGCATCAACTGTTGGAGCATCGCCCATTTCGTAGCGAAGTTCTTGATGTAAGCCTGTCTTAATAACATCTTCAACTGATTTGAATCCATACTTTTCTAAAGCTGCTGGGAGGTCAGCAATAATTTTTGCATAGAGTTCTTTACCACGAAGCATTGCTGCTGAAAGCATTTGAACTGCGCTAGCGCCTGCAAGTAAGAATTCAATAACATCACTTGCTGTAGCAATACCACCAACACCAATAACTGTTAATGATGGTTCAGCTTTCTTAATTGTATAAACTGTTGCTAAAGCAATATTTTTAATATATGGTCCGCTTGTCCAAGCAAAACCTTTAGCGTTTCCATAAATAATTTCACGTTTTTCGATATCAATTTTCATTGATGGTCCAAGTGAGTTAACTGCAACAACACCGTTTGCACCATTTTCTTTAATTGTATGGGCAAATCCTTCAGGATCTGGCATATGAGCTGATATTTTCATATAAAAAGGCTTCTTTGTAAGTCTTCTAATGGTCGAAACTGTTTCAGCAAGTTGATTTAAATCATTTCCAACGTAATGAGTTGAAACTTCGAATGCATCTGCAAACTTATCAAGTAAAGGAATGAGCACTTCCATATCTTCTTTGGTATAACCAACTGAAATAATAAGTGGCTTACCAATAGAATTTTTCTTATAAAAAGGTAAAAACTCGTTAATCCATTTTTCTTTTGTGTGTTCAGTCCATAATTCACAATTCATGATGTAATCACGATCACCATAAATACATGGATGTGGAATGTGAGCATCTTTTGTTGAGATTGTTTTTGCAACAATTGCACCACAACCTGCAACCTTCTCAAGCCATAACATTTTTTCAGCATCACCAACGACTGGTCCTGCTGCTGGCATAAGTGGATTATCAAGTACTAATCCGTCAAACTTTGTAGAAATGTCCATAGTTATTTTCCTCCTTTAACTTTGGCCCATAATTCGTCAGCATATTTTCTGGCCTCAATAACCTGATTTACCAGGGATTTACTGGCGATTTTGTAGTTATTTACTCGTTTTTTACCGTAAGTATAAACGTCTCTTGGTTTGAAATTTGGGAAGAGTCCAAACACGATATGACCGAGTGCATTTGTCTCATCCATTTTTGTGAATGGACGATAATGAACTCTCATGAAATCTGCTTCGTAACCCTTCTTAAATTCACCAAGTTTTACGCCGAGTCTTTCACCGACGTATTTGTAAGAATTTCTAATCATGTTTTGAATATCACCAACACCTAATGCAGTTGGAGAACCAACTCTTAAATGTCCTGAGAACAAAACATTCATATATTCGCTGGCCATATTTGAATTAAGGCCATCGTTTCCAACCATAACTGGAATATTATGATCAATGTAGTTTTTAACAAATGGTAAACCAACTGCATTGTTCATATTTGAGGTTGTATTAACAACCATATAACATTTATTTTTAGCGATTATTTCAAGTTCTTCATCTTTTAGATGAACACCATGAACGACGAGTGAATTTGGAATTAGTATTCCAGCATCATCAAATCTTTTAATAATATTCTTTTTATATTTTGCAAGGCTATCAGCTTCATCCATTTCGCTTTCAGCACAATGCACGTGTAAAGGAACACCGTTTTGAGCTTTAGCAATGCCTTTAAGTGTTTTATCTGAAATAGACATTGAAGCGTGCATGCCAAATAATCCTTCACCAGGATATTTTTTAGCGAAGCTAGCGTTTTCTTTTAAACATTTCTTCACATCATAACGATCTGAAGTTTCAAAACAGAAAATACCACGCATTTTAAGTGGACCCACAAAAGCTTTTCTAAGTTCTTTCAAAGAACCTGTGATTTCACCAGATGCATGATGGTCAATTACAGATGTAACTCCGTTAAGAAGGAATTCACTACCTGCTGCAATTCCTGAATAATAAGTTTCTTTGTTAACAAGCTCTGCATCAATCTTCCACCACATTTGATTCAAAATATCTTGGAAATTTTGTGGATTAAATGGAAGAGATAAGCCACGAGCAAAAATCGAATATATGTGAGAGTGTGCACAAACAAATGTAGGCATGAGTAAATCACCTTCATAGTCTTCGATTTTGTCGAATCCTTTATTTTTGAAGTTTTTCATGTCTCCCACTTCAACAATCTTATCGTCGTAAATAAGATACCCGTTTTCAATGTAGGTTACATAGTCATAAATTCTAGCGTTAATAATAGCGTTCATATTATTTCACCCCACAAACAATTTCTTTTCCAACATGTGGAATAAGTTTTCTGTTTTTGATAACAAATTTTCCACGATTAATTACGTGTACAAATTCACCTGAACCAAGGACTCCATCATATATCGAATAATCACAAGTTCCATGGTTTTCTTTTTCAATAAAATCTGGCACTTCTTTAAAGATAGAAATGTCTGCATCTTTACCAACTTCAAGTTCTCCTTTAGTTGGAAAATCCTGGAGAATTCCCGTGTTTTTTGACATTTTATCGATGATTTCTTCACCAAATCTTTTATACATAATTGAGAAACTATGTTCGATTCCACCAACGCCAAGTGGGAAGCCCATTAGACGTGGGAAATCCTTCTCTTTTTTCATAAATGCACAATGGTCTGTGCCAATAGAAATAATGTCTTTATAGTTAGCAACAAGTAGCTGTCTTTCTCTTTCACTTCTTAGAGGTGGAGCAAATGTAAATAACTTGCCATTATCTTCCTCAAGAACTGAATTATTAAATACAAAATATTGAGGACAACTTTCCACAAAGAAGTTTTTACCTAAAATATCACTAAATTGCTCTTTGAGCGCCTTAAGAGTTTCGCCACTAGAGCAGTGAACCATGTAGAAATTACCACCAGTTTCACGGACAATCTTAGCAAGTTTAAGAGCTTCGCTAGTCTCAGAGATACTTGGACGAGAAACTGGAAGATCCTTGAAGGTATAACCTTCTCTAAGGTCAATTAAGTCATCATTTTCAATATGAGCACAAATCATAACATTATATTTTTTACTTAATTTAAGTAATTCAATAATGTCTTTGTCATAAGTTCTACGTCCTGTGTCACTATAAGTTGTAAACAACTTAATTGTGCGCATTCCGAGTTTTACAACGGTCTTAACGTATTCCTCTAAATCACCGTTTGGCATTTTTATGCAAGCGTGCATGTGATAGTCAACAACTGACTTCTTTGCCAAAGCAATACGTTCATAATAAGACTTTTCAAGTTCCTCAGCGTTACTTGTAGGATCAAGGAAATCAACATAAGTTGTAACTCCACCATAAGCAGCGGCAATAGAACCTGAATAGAAATCATCACAAGAAGTAACTCTTCCGCAATTAAGTTCAAAATGAATATGAGGATCAATTAATCCTGGAAGGACTTTTAGTCCTTCAGCATCAATAACTTCTGTTGCTTCTTGTTCTTTTTCACCAATATAAACAATTTTCTCGCCTAAAACGGCTAAGTTGGTCTTAACCCATTTTCCTTTTAGGAATACTAAACCGTTTTTGACAAGTAAATCGTTCATTATTTTTTAGCCTTCATTGTTTCAAAGATTTTTTCTGGTGTGATTGGTAAATGATGAATTCTTACACCGAAAGCATTGTAAACTGCATTGCAGAGTACTGCTGGAGGTGTATCAATACCAATTTCACCAACTGATTTTGCGCCAAATGGACCTGTTGGTTCATATGAATCAGCAAATTCAGTAACAAGCTCACCAACTTCTTTGACAGTTGGAATGTGATAAGTATCAAAAGTATTTGAAAGTAGTTTTCCATTTGAGCTATAAAGCACCGCTTCACTTGAAGCCATGCCATAACCTTGGATAATACCACCTTCAACTTGGCCTTTGGCCAATGCTGGGTTAATTGTTGTACCACAGTCAGTAACTGTAACGTACTTAATCATCTTGTATTCGTAAGTTTCTGTGTCAAATTCGAATTCTCCAAATGCTGCCATAAATGGAGGTGGAGAAACATGACCATGATAAGATTCTGTAACAGCAATTTGATGTGTATTGTTGTTATAAAGTCTTCCTGTTGATAAATCAACAAGTGAGATTGACTTCTTGCCAGCTTTAAATGTTGTTCCATCAAATTCAACCTCATCTGGTTTTACTTTGAGTTCAACTGCAGCTTCTTTAAGAAGTCTTTCTCTCATCTTGCAAGCAGCATTATATGCTGCGTTACCAGAAACATAGGTTGTTGAAGAAGCGTAAGCACCACAATCGTATGGAGTTAAGTCTGTATCAGATGAATAGATAATGACTTTGTCCATTGTTGTTTGAAGAGCTTCTGCAACAATTTGAGAAATAACTGTATCAGAGCCTTGTCCAATATCAGTAGCACCAACGGTGACCATGTATGAGCCACCATCATTAAGTTTAATTGTACAAGAACCCATATCTAAGAATGGAATTCCTGAACCTTGCATGGCAATTGCGCAACCAACTGATCTAATTTTGTGATCTCCAACTTTCTTAACTGGGTATTTCTTGTCCCAATCCATAAGTTCACGACCACGTTTAATACAATATGGAAGCTTGCAGCTTTCCATAATCATTTCTGTACCTTCGGTACCTTCACCCATAATCTTAAAGATTGGGGAAGTTTCTTTTTCCTTCATGGAGTTAATTTCACGAAGCTTAATTGGATCCATATGAAGCTTTTCCGCAAGTTCATCAATGATGGATTCAACTGCGTAGTTACCTTGAATAGCACCATAACCACGATATGCGCCCGCAGATACATGGTTCGTGTAAACAACTCTTCCACCGAATTTAACAGCTTTAACTTTGTTATAAAGTGGCAAAACTTTAGAACCAACAATCATAAAGACTGTTAAAGCGTGTTCACCATAAGCACCTGTATCTGAAAGAGTGCGGCAATCGATTGCGTTAATAACACCATCTTTATTTGCACCAACTCTAAGTGAGATTCTCATTGGGTGTCTCGTATAAGAACAACCAAATACTTCTTCACGAGTATAAACACATTTTGCAGGTTTATTTGTTCTTAAAGTAACAAGGGAGACAAACATTTCACCATGGAAAGCTTGTTTTCCACCAAAGCCACCACCAACTCTTGGTTTAATGACTCTAACTCTATCAACTGGAAGACCTAAGGTCTTGCAGATGATTCTACGCATATGATATGGAGTTTGAGTTGTGGAATAAACAACAAGTCTATTGTGCTCGTCTAAGCGTGCATTACAAGTGTGTGGCTCGATCATAGCGTGAGCTTGTGCTTGTGAATAGAATGTGTCTTCGACAACAACTTCAGATTTCTTTAATTCTTCTTCGACGTTGCCAACTTCCATCTCATAAGATGCTGCAACATTCTTCTTTGGTTCAAAACCAATTGGGAACATGTCATGGATTCCATCTTCTGGGTGGATAACTGATTCGTTTTCAAAAGCTTCTTCAAAGTTGAGGACTGGTTTTAAAACCTCATAATCAACTTTGATGAGCTTCATTGCTGCTAAAGCAGTTTCTTCATCAACTGCTGCAACTGCAGCAACTTCATCACCAACATAACGAACATATTCATCCAAGATGAATTTATCGTATGGTGATGGTTCAGGATAACCTTGTCCTGCACGTGTAAATGAAACGTGTGGGACGTTATCCTTGGTTAAAATACATGCAACGCCAGGAAGTTTTTCAGCTTCACTAACGTCAATTGATTTAATTCTTGCGAAAGCATGTGGTGATCTTAAAATTTTAACAATTAAAGCACCTTGAGGAGCAATGTCGTCTGTGTAAACAGCACGACCTTGCATAAGACCTTTTCCATCAACACTAGGAGTTAAGTTGTTTACAACTTTGAAATTCTTTTTCATTATTTCTTACCTCCTAAATAAGCTTTAATTGCTTTTTGTTGAGATTGATAACCTGTGCATCTGCAAAGGTTTCCGACCATATAATCTTTGATTTCCTCATCTGTTGGATGTGGATTTTCTTTTTTGAGTGCGTGCACCATAAGTGCGAATGCTGCATTACAGAAGCCGCACTGATCTGCACCTTCACGAGAGAAGCATTCGGATAATTTAGCAGCTTCATCTTGAATTGCTTCAACTGTGGTCACTTTGTGACCTTCAACTTTTGCAGTTAAAACTGAGCAAGATAAAACTGGTTTATCATCAAGAAGAACTGTACAGACTCCGCATGCGGAACCATCACAGCCTTTTTTGACTGATTTAACACCATAAGCTCTAAGTGTATCTAAAAGATACTCGCCTGGTTTTACATTGACTTCGATATCAAGTCCGTTGAGATTGAATTTGACTAACATTATTTGTTAACCTCCTCAAGACCACGTCTTACATAAGTGAGTGCAAGTTGTTTTCTATATTCACCTTTGGTGGCGATTGAATCACCGAATTTTGTTTCTTCAACTGCTAAAGCAGCGATCTTTTCAAAATCCTTTTCACCTTTGCTAGCAAGTGCGCTTGCTTGCTCGCAAACGCATGCAACAAGTGGGCGTGAACCAATAACAATTTTGCATTCTTTTCCTTCGGAAACTGCAACGTTAAGAATTGGATAATCAAGTGCAGTAATTTCAACTTTCTTAAAGAAAGCCTTGCGATTATCTTTGTAAATTCTTATGTGAGTTAAAATTCCATCATAAAATCCAGGTTTTTTGACGTATTCATCAAGTGTGATTACTGCTTCTGGGTAGAAAACGAGTTCTACTTTGTATACAAGTAATGCTGTGACAATGTCAGAAAAACCATATTTTCCATAAACTGATCCTCCAACTGACGCGATATTACGGAATGCTGGTCCCATAACTAATGCAGTTGCTTCTCTAATTACTTCAGGAACAAGTGAAGATTTTTCAAGTTCTCTTTGGGAAACCATTGCGCCAACTTCAACGTATTCTTTTTTGTCTAAGATTTTGTCTAGGCCAAGAGATGAAATATCAATGAGAGTTTCTGCTTCAGCGTTTCCTTTTTTAAGCCAAAGTCCACCAGCGACAATTTTGTTCTTTGGTGAAGCTTTAACAAGCTTATAGGCCTCTTCTAAAGAAGAAGGTCTAATGAAAGATTTTGCTTTCATAAAGTAACTTCCTTTCTTGTATTAATAAATCTGTTGTAATCCTCAATCGTATCAATATCAAAATTGATAAAAGGGTCATTTACACTGATAACTTCCTTTGCACACTCGTGCGCGTTAAGAAAATCACATAATCTGGAACTAACTGGTTCATGAGATAAAAGTTCAACATATTTCTTCGAAATAAAAACAGGATGTCCTGTAATTCCTTCATAAGAAGGAATACGGATGTCTTTATTTCCGTAAAGCAAAGCTTCAATAGTGGTTTTAGCCACATTAGAAATATCACCTGGGATAAGTAAAACATCTTCGCCTAGAGCAGCATTAATTCCTGCAAGCACGCTAGAAAACATTCCTAAATCAAAATCTTTGTTACAAACAATCTCAACATCATCTAAAACTTGACTAAGTTCATCATGATATTTTCCTGTCACAACAAAAACCTTTTTACAGAAAGGTTTCAAAGTGTCAATTGTATGACGAATAAGAGGTTTACGATCTACCTCCAGGAGGAGCTTATTAACTTTGGCTCGGGATGAATAACCACCCGCAAGGACAATACCAACCATTAAGTTCTCCTATGTATGTGCATAAATATCATACACGAGCGAGCGCATTAAAACAATCTTTTCAAAGAAAAAGTTCGATTTTATGCACTAAATATATAATAGGAACCAAATTTTTTAAATTTTTACCTTATTATTAATATAGTAAATCTTTACTTAGTAAATAAATCCAATGGAGTTATATTAATATAAGGTAACTTTTTAGTCCTCTTGACAAGGGGAATATAACCTATGAAATAATATGCACGCCGATTTTAAAAATCGGATAGTTTAGCAGGAGGCAGGTATGGCTAAGATCCAACGAGCTCAAAGGGTGCTTAGTCAGGGAGGAGGTCTTATGACATCCAATACCTTATTGTACTAATTATCATATTGGTGTTACTTTTAATGCTGATAGATAATTAGTCTACTAAGTACCTGCTGAGTCCTAAATGAAAAAAAGATATCGGGCTGCAACCTGATATCTTTTCATTTGACTAGTCTACTAAGTACCTGTCGAATATAATATAGCACATTCACAAGTATTAACAAAGAAAAAACAATTCACCAGTACTAGAAACAATACATAAACAAAAATTAGAAATTTTTTACCTAATATTAATATAAGTATAGTTCTAGAGTTATAAGTAAATCTTAGTTTCTATATTAATATAGGTAACTTTTTTGACCTCTTGACAAGGGGAATATGCAGTGTGAAATAATATGCACGCCGATTAATAGAATCGGATAGTTTTGGAGGAGATAGATATGGCTAAGATCCAGAGAATTCGATGGGTGCTTAGTCAGAGAGGAGGGCGTATGCCATCCAGTATCTGGTTATGCTAGTTATTGTCCTTGTTTTACTTGAAATAATTCAAGATAATTCTAAGCAATAACTAACGTCTAAGTATCTATCGAGTTCAAAACGAAAAAAAGATATCGGGCTGGAACCTGATATCTTTTCATTTGATAGCGCCTAAGTATCTATCGCTTATAATATAACACATTCAAAACTATTTACAAAGAAAAAACAATTCACCAGTACTAGAAACAATATATAAACAAAAATTAAAAATTTTTTACCTAATATTAATATAAGTATAGTTCTAGAGTTATAAGTAAATCTTAGTTTCTATATTAATATAGGTAACTTTTTTGACCTCTTGACAAGAGGAATATACGTTGTGAAATAATGTGCTCGCCGATTAATAAAATCGGATAGTTTTAAATGGAGGCAGGTATGATCAAGATCTACGGGCAACCGCGGGTGCTTGGTCAGAAGGGAGGATACTTGCTATCGAGTACCTTCTGGTGCTAGTTGTTATCCTAGTGTTACTCGTAATGCTTAATAGCAACTAGCGCAAACCAGTACCCGCCTTTGCTTAAAATGAAGAAAGGATGCCAGGCAGCAACCTGACATCCTTTTATTACGTGCACAAACCAGTACCCGTCACAAATAATATAACACAGCGAAAATAAATTTCAAAATATAATTCAAATTATAACAATATTGTTGCGACAACTGCAGTTACAATCATCACAATAGAAAATACTGGAGAATAGGCAAAATGTTGGACTTTTTCCAGGGATTTTACGGATATTTTGCGTGTTAAGAGTGTTCCAACAAGCATGTAAATAACAGCGTAAATACATGAGATTCCAAGAGCAACAATAACGTAGTCAATAATGGCATTCCACATAACTGAACCAGCGACTAAATATGCTGATCCGAATGGTTCTGCTGTAGCCATTGAATAGCCAACATAAATGACTCTAAATGCTAAAGATGCAACAACAAATGTAACGAATGATTTAGGTGAACAAACATTTGCAGGTTTGCTAACTTTAAATGCAACAGCCATAACTGATGATTCTAAAAGAATAGAAACCATTGGGTTAATGACATATTGAACTGGAAGTCCAAATGCAAATGTTACTGATTTAATAGCGGCTGCTACTAAGCCAACATATAAGGCTGCTCTGGCTCTGCCAGTAACTTTATATGCTCTGCCAGTAATTAAATAGGCAATTGGAAGTAAAACTGCTGTAGAACCAAAGAAAACAACTTCATGAATTACTGGAAGATGAAGTAAGGTTCCAAGTGTAGCTTCAAGTAATCCCCAAAGACCACCGAGGCATAAGATAGTAAATAATGTTTTAAATTTTTTCATAAATTTTTCTCCGCTACCAAAGTTTAACAAAATATTTTTACTTAAAAAAGCAAAAATTTTTGCCTCGCACGCGCACACTTTAACCTTGAAAGTGCGCACGGGTTAGAAATTTGTTTACTTACTTATTGAGCTTCTTTTATTTTTAAATGGGTTTGCTATAATTTTTCACATAAATAAAGAAGCACAATAATGACGCTAGTAAACAAAAAACCTGTATTTAGATTAACCTTTCTTGGGTTATCACTTGCACTCTATATTGCACTATCTTTTGTGACGATTAGATTCCCTGGTCAAGAGATCACTTTTAAGGGAATTGCAATCATCCTCTCATCTGTCATTGGAGGCCCAATTGATGGCGTTTTGGTGGCGATTTCCGGGGAATTTTTCAATCAACTCATTGGTCCATATGGTTTAACTCCCACAACTCCATTATGGATTTTACCTCATGTTTTTAGAGCCCTTATTGTGGGTTTAATGATGAGGAAAAAAGACCTCACAAAAGACAAACTTTATTGGGCTTTTGTTGTTATCTTATCAGGCCTTGTTGTGACATTATCTAATTCATTTGTTATTTGGCTTGATGCTCTTATTTATGAATACCCAAGTGGTTTAGTGTGGTTAACAATTTTCACAAGAGCTGCTACCACAATTACTACATCAATTCTTTATATCATTGTGGTTCCGCTTCTAGTGAAACCATTATTAAAATTAAATAAGATAAAATAAATATTTATTTTAGATTAATAAAAATGCACAGGATTATCTCCTGTGCATTTTTTAATACCATTTACCGTATTCAACGCAAAGTGATCGCCATTCTTTAAATCTTGTATTTGCTGAGGCATATTCTCCATCTATCTCATTATAACCAGATAATGGGCAGAAGAAACATAGTCCGTTTGAATTACCAGCGGCAGACCCACACTTACTATAAATACCTAACCCAGTGTATGCTGTTTCAATTGTAGATACCTTGGTCATTAGTGAACTATTATTCTTATAATCGTTGCTAGATTTAATCTTGTTAAGGAAATCCTTAACATCGAAAATATCATAGCAATAACCTCCATTATACTTTTGATAATTTGAATCACTATCATACCCGTATTTTTGAGCTTGGTTTACCACTTTGGTAAATGTAGTCCAGTTGCTAGACGATTTAATAACGCTAGTGCTTAAGTAGTCAGCAAAATCTTCCCAAGCATTTTCGTATGCAGCCCAATTTTGTAAGTTGTAATACGCTAAGGTTTGATCATTTGGATCACCCCAGTTATTATAGGAAGAAGTTGTATCTTGAGAGAAACCATCAACGCAAGCCTTTAGAATCGTGGTTGTTGATTTCTTACTCATTAAATTATCAACAAATTTATCATATGACCAACCATAACCCCATTCAGATTCTTGCGAAGCAATCATATAATTTGCATATTGAGCATTTAATCCGGCAATGTCTTGTATAGACATCAAGCAGCAGTCATATCCAATAAACTCGAGATTTTGATTGTATCCAGATTTTGAAATTGCTGTTGGCACTGCTGATGCTACTTCAGCTGGAGTAAGTCCATCACTGCTATATTGTTCATCAAAACAGCAACCTCCCATAGCACTACCGTGATCCCAGAAAACCAATCCAACCTTTTCGGCCGGGTAAGTTTCTAAACCCCACTCAACAAAGTCTTCCAAAGAAGATTCTGACCCCATATTAACTCTACTATCTTGTGAATCCTTTACATAACCAGATTTTGTAAGGTGGAATCTATTTCTTTTATCCTTGCTAATAACGGAAGAATATTCAGATGACCAAGCCTTAGCGCCGCCGGCTTGAACAACGATGTTCACATCGTCAGGCAAACTATTCCTCAAAGAATAGATCTCTTTTAAGTCATCTGTTGCGCAGCCATCATTATTGGATGCATACCCACTCTCCAAATCAGCACCGCACATATAAATGAGCATTGTCCACGCATCTTTTTGAACAACCGGTTTATCTACAACAGTAATAGTGAATGTTCCTTTTACTGTTCCAACTTCTCTTGAAGTTGCTGTAATAGTTGCAGTAGCACCAACTTTAGCGGTACTTGAAACTGTAACTTTTCCAGTTTGATCAACTGTGATTGAAGTATTATTTGAAGACCAAGTAACATCTTTAACATTGCAGTTGCTTGGGCTAAATGAAAGCGATAATTGTGTACTTGAACCTGGAGTTAATTCATTTTCACCACTTATTGAAATAGCTGTTGGATTAACAGGAGTTGTTGAGTATTCAATATCAATTGATTCAATATAACCAGTTGATCCATTTGTAACAATATTAAAATATGAGTTTCCAGAAGGAATGGAATATTTTCCACCACTTAAAGTTGCTTTATTTGCAGATGGTTCTTCACTAGTTCCATAATAAACTGAGCCACCCCAAGATTTGCTACTTGTATTAATACTAATAGACTTTAAACCGGCAATAGCGGTTTTGTTGTAAATATAAGAAACGCTCTTCTTACATTGCATATAACCAGGTGTATATGAATTAGCAACTTGATTAAACACATATGTGATATCATCTACAGTTTTTTCACCATCTGTTTCATATGAAGTTGGCACATCGGAAGATAAAATTGTATGTGTTCCTGATGCTCCGCCACCACCAGATCCTGAAGATTTAACTGTAATTGTATAAGATGTGTCTTTTGTGATTCCACCTTCAGTGTATGAAACACTTACGGTATATGTACCAGCAGTGCTCATGTCATAACCAGAGAATGTTGCATTTACTTCTTTATGAGATCCGTCGCTATAGTAAGCAGTGACAGTTTCTCCAACGAAAGTATCGCCTACATTAAATGTTCTATGATTTTCAGAAACAGTAATGCTTGTTAATGTTACAACTTTTGCATTAACAGTAATTTGATATGAAGTTGATTTTCCGCCATATGAAACTGAGACTGTTTGAGTTCCTGCAGAATTCATGTTGTAACCAGAGAATGCTGCTTCGCTTGTAACATCAACTTCATTACCGTCTGAATAAACAGCCATAATGGTTTCTTTAGCGAAAGTATCACCTACGGTGAATGTTCTATGAGAACTTGAATCAACCTTAATTGATTCTAATGTTGGTTCTGGAGTTGGAGTTGCACCACCAGTTAGAGTATAAAGTTGAATTGCAGTTTGTGTTGCACTATATGTAGTAAATCTTGGACTGCTTGAGTTATATGACATGCTTCCATAACTTGATGATGTATTTGTTAAGTTACAATCATTTCCAGAGAATGTAATCTTCCAAGTTGTTGTGCCGCTGCCCCATGCAAGTTTCTTTACTGCAGTAGCACCTAATAAATCACCATCTGAATTGGCAAATGTCCATTTATCAGTAGTACCACCAAGTTTTAATTGAACTGTATCATTATTTAATGTTGTAATTTTTGATTTGTCATTGCTAAAAGTAGAACCTAATGAAGCCATGATTGAACTGCTAATATCTCCGGCAGTTGTGCCTTTAGAATTACAAGCAATAACATATAAGTTATCTTTAATTAATTGTGATGCCGTAGTAACTAAAACCCATTCTTTTACTGCTGATTTTTCAGTAACAGTAACAACACAACTTGCTGTGTGATTTCCATCATCAGTCTTAACTGTAATAGTTGCCTCACCTTCAGCTAACGCCGAAACAACACCATTGCTAACAGTTGCAACAGATTGATCATTACTTGACCATGTTACATTTTGGTTAGATGCAGTAGATGGTGAGATTGTATGAGTTAATGTCAATTCTTCACCAATAGCTATAGTTGCAGTATTTTGATCTAAAGACACGGATTGAACTGATATTGCTTTAACATTAACTGTACATGAAGCCGAAATTGAATTATTCTCAGCTGATTTTGCGTAAATAGTTGCAGACTGTCCTGCAATATGACCTGAAACAACACCATTTTGATTAACAGACGCGACATTTGAGTTGCTTGAAGACCAAACAACACCTTTATTAGATGCGTTTGCTGGTGCGATTGTTGCAGTTAATGTTGTTGTGCTATTAACGTTGACATCAACATTTGTTGGAGAAACTGTAATTCCTGTAACATCAACGTGTACTGGAGTACCTTTTGTAACAACTGATTCTGAAACAAGTAAAACTTGGTCAGTTGTATTGTAAATACCTCTAATACCATTTTCGATATTCATGATATCTCCGACCTTAAATCCTTGGAGAGTTGTCTTTATTCCGCTATAGGAATTCTTCTTTGCAAAAACAGCAATGTCGCCATTTGATGTAGTTAAAGTAATTGTAACATCGTTTGAACCCGTAATGCTCGACCCTGAAGCACTTAATGTTTTAATTGTTCCAGATGCATTTAATAATGTATTAATCTTAGCATCAGCTAAATCTGATGCAGAATTAATTACATTTGCTTGCGGCAACACTGATTGACCATTATTTGTGAACGACTTAATGGTCTTTGTTTCAGGAATTCCAGAATATTTTGTTAATGTGGATTTTACAGTGACTTCATCTTTATAAGCCATCGTTTTTCCACTGTTATAAACGTCTAGTGCATAATCGCCACTTTGGACATACACATCTTTATTTGATCCTGATGTTCTTGTGCCAACTACAACACCAGTAAATTCATACGAACTGTTAGATTCGGAGGAATTGCTTAAAGCAATAGCTGCTTCATAAGCTGCTTGCATTCCTGGATCAACAAGTCCTGCTGAAGCAACAGTAACTTCACAAGATGCATATATACCATTATTTGCGGTTGCCTTAATTGTTGCAGTTCCATCAGCTACAGCAGTAACTTTACCCGATGTAGAAACTGTCGCAACTGAATTATTTGTAGAAGTCCAAGTCAAAGACTTGTCAAATGCAGTTTCTGGTAATACAGTTGCAGTAAGTGTGTAATCTTCTGATGGTTTCAAGCGTAATGAGCTCTTATCAAAAGTAACAGATGCAACAGCAATCTTACTTACTGTGATTTGATATTTAACTGGAGCTAATTCTCCATATGAAATTGTAACGTTATAAGTGCCTTCGCTATTAAGCGCGGTATTAGATGCATAATGTGCACCACCTTTTTCAATATCAATAGTTAATTGGCTTGGATCAATGGCTGTTTCAGTTCCGTTAGACATTAAAACAGATGCTTTAAAATCTTCAGTTCCAAATGATTCACTTAATGAATGACCATAAATATAGTTATCGGAATTATTATCAGTTATTTGAAGTTTTGCTTCATATTCTGGAATTCCAATCGGGACAGATCCATTTGATAATTTATACAAGAAAACTTCTGCTTGTCCTTTGTAAGTTGATGATTTGTAATATCTGAACTGTGTATTAGATGAATTGTATCTTAAATAAGATCCTCCGCTTCCCTTAATATAGAAATCATTATCTGATCCATCATTATCACAAAAACCAATCCAGTTATAATAGTCTGTATCATCATCAACATCTAAAACGCTCATAGAATTGCTATCAGCAGTATTTGTAATTTTATATCCCGAATGTGATGTGATTTGATAAGTCATATTACCACTAGAGTCTTCACCGTCATCAGTAATTTCAAAAACTTTGTTAGCAATATCGTCTGTATAGGCAATTTTTCCATCAGTGATTGTGACAGCGAATTTATTTCCTGAAGCACTAATCGCTGTGCTTGTAGATTTAGTTAAAGAACCATCAAATGCAACACCTTCTGATTCACAAACAATTAAATATGTTCCAGCATAGTCATCCAAAGCAGATGCAACTTTCACAAATTCTTTAGTTCCACTATCTTCACCTTCTGGTTCGACAGTCCAATTTCTTTCACATGAATATTCAAAATTAAGAGAAGTTAAATTAACTGCTCCATTAATAGCCTTAAATTCAAAGTAATAAGGTCCAGATTCAAATTGACGTGTTTTACCACTTGCTAAAGACCCCCATTGACCCCAAGTTTCTTTATCATATGATGCTCTAAATTCAAAACTAGTTGCTTCGCTGGAGCATGTAAAAACAGGTGTAACACCAGTTATAGATCTAATATGATCTTCGTTAGCAATTGTTCCGTTTTCATTAATTTTTACGTGTCCACCACTTAATGAAGAACAAGAAGTGTATGAAAATGTAACTGGATTGCTACCATTTGTATAAACAACTTTGGTTCCACTACCACCAGCAAATGAGTTTGATGAATTAAGTGATAAACCGTATTGACTTACATTACGAAATTTTGCAGACAAAAAAGATCCATCGATTCCACGTTCTGCAATAACGAGAGAGAAAAGTGCAATCGCAGAAATGCCTATCGAAGAAAATATTTTGTGCTTTTTTTCCATAATTAATTAGGAATATTTTACTTATTTATACGTGCGTGAGCAAGTGAATCCGCTTGCGCGCAATTAGTTATTAATTTATTAATAATGAGTGATAAAAAAGAGATTCATTATTGTCTTTCGAATCCCTTTTTCATCTTTGCCATCATGCGTTCATCATCACGCTTTTTGATGGTCTCACGTTTATCAAATAATTTCTTACCTTTCGCTAAAGCGATCTCTACTTTAACTTTGCCTTTTTTGAGGTAAATTTTAGTAGGCACAATAGTCATAACTTTCTCTTTAGCCTTCTTCTCTAATTTAAGTATTTCATTCTTATGAAGAAGAAGCTTACGAGTTCTATTTGGTTCATGATTAAAATTGTTACCATTTTCATAAGGAGCAATGTTCATATTTAAGATGAATGCTTCTTCATTTTTGAAGATGACATATGAGTCTCTTAATGATGCGCCATTTTGCCTAATTGATTTAATCTCAGAACCCTTGAGTTCAATACCACATTCCAAAAAATCCTCTAAAAAATAGAGGAATTTTGCTTTGGAATTGTTAACAAGCACTTTAATCTCGCTCATTATAATTCCTCATTTTTGCGGCGTTTCACAAAGAAATAACCACCAATAATAGACACTCCAACTAATGAGATAATTGCAATCAAAAGTGTATTATCATTTTCCAAAAGAATTGAACCTATAAGAACTGGTCTATGACCTGCTACACCTCTTTCAGAAATGAAATTATTTGCTTGGTCAATATCACCACGAGCAAGCATGTAATCATATCTTGCCATTGCTTGAGCTCTTAATGAATAGTCAGTAGAAGCATTAGCTTCGACACTAGAAATTTCTTCCTTTACGATGTCCTGTAAATTATTGTATGAAGACTTTAATGCTGACCAGTCTGAAACATTACAGTGATCTGTGCTTTCTAAGAAGGATTTTGCCCATGAATCAGCATAAATCTGACTTGTCTTTTTGTAAATAGAAACCTGGGTTTGTGTTGCTGTTTGATAGAACGCAAAACGTGGGCTTCCAGTAGCATAGTTAAACTGTAAAACCTTGAAGTCGGTATTTTCTGAAACGCCAACAACATTCATAACATCATTTTCATATGAAAGATTGAACAATGATTTATTTGTTAATGTGCCACTTTCAAAACCTGATCCGCCAGTGTCTTTTTTAGTTGTACATAAATAATTGCCGGAGGAATTCCTAAATCTAAAATTATTACCAGTTCTTTCAATAATGAAAGACATAGAATCCTCATTGGCTATCATTTTCTCAGAATCAAATGTTAATGATGATGCAGTAACATGGCCGCCATATTCGCTGCTCATTGTATAAGCAGTTTTATTAGTATTACGATATGCGGTAAAAATGATTTCATCACCAGTTCTTAATTCATTGACATTTGTTACTAAAGAGTATTCATTTGCATTAATTTCAACAAAAGGTGTGTAAGTTAATTCAAGATTAACAATTTGAGCATTTGCATTCGTTGCAATTAAGTAGTACATGGTATTGCTTTGTGTTTCAGCCAACTCATATGTATATGTAGAGCCTTGAGTTCCCCATTTTATAGCTTCACCACCGCTTATATAATCTGCAACATCTGTGGATGAGGAAACACCAACGTTTGTAGATGTTGAACAACCACCAGAATTGCTTGCAACAATAGTTGTTAATTTATAACCATTAATTGCTGGAAGACCTAAAATTGCTGTTTTAGTAAGCATAAGATAACCAGAATTACATTTAACATTCCTAAGACTAAATGTGTAGTCTGTTCCTTTTAAAGAATATGAATAATTCGTTAGTGCAGTTGAGTTTTCTGTCGGCCAATTTCCTGGATTCTTCGTTAAATCAAAGTTTAAAGTCAATGAGGCGGTTGGATCTATCTCATTTACAATAATTCCATATGTTGTTGTTACGTCATCAAAGGCGACTGTAACTGTTTGATCACCAGAAGTTGAAAGATCATAACCGCTAAATGTTGCTTCGCTAGTTACATCTTCAGTTGTATTATCAGAATATGTTGCGGTAACTGTTCCCCCAAAGGAGAATTCATCACCAACAGTAAATGAGGTTGTGTATTCACCAGAAAGAGAAATTGATTCTAAAGTTTTACCACTATCATCTATTGTTATTTCGTAGAGAACATCAATATTTGTAATGCGCACTTGACCATTAGTTGCTATTCCTGTATTTCCTACACCAAAAACTGCACTTTGTGCATTTATAGATATTGTCTCATCCGATTTTATATTTGAAGAGCCAAAAGTTAAAATGCCAGTATTAGATACTGTATATGTTATTTTAGCAGACTTAATGACTCCTTTAGATGGGCATGAGATTGTTAGGGTTGGTGTTTCGTTTTGATAAAATCTCCAGTTATTTCCGGATGTAAAATATTTTCCGGTATTACCTCCACCTGCTGCTGTAAATGTTATATCCGAGTTAGCATTAATTGTTGAATATTTTGTATCATTGGCCCAGCTGTTAGCTGCAGCATATGTTGCTATGCTTAATGAAACGGATCTTTCTTCAATTATTTTTCCATTGCTTTTAACGATAATTTCATAAGATGTAGAATTACCATTATAGGAAACAGTAACAGTTTGCTTACCTGGCACGTTTAAGTCATATCCGCTAATCGTGCATGATGACGGGTTATGATTAGCAGTTGTACCATTATTAAAATGCTCAACTACTGTCATTCCAGAAGTAGAAAAAGTATCTCCAACTTCATATTCAGTTTTGAAATTTCCTGTTAATTCAATAGAGGTGGCAACAATCGCAATTACTTGAATAGTGTAACTTGCGGACTTAGTTATGCCGTTTTCGCTATATGAAACGGTGACATCCTTTGTGCCAGTTGTAGTCATTGTTGGTGACGAAATAGATTCTGGAGTTACAACAGCTGATGTTTCGTCAGTGTAATGTGCAGTCACAATCAATCCCTCGGATGTAAATGTTTCGTTTCTAAAGAATTCGGTCTTATATGTACCGCTTAAGCTAACACTAGATAATACTTTTACATCTGCCGAACTTTCATCATAAGTAACCTTGATACTAACAATATTTCTTTGACCATTTGATCCGCCAACTGTAAATGTTACTGAGCTACTTTCACCAGTCCAAACATTGCTAGAAAAAGTTCCTACATTTGCAGTAATAGGGTTACTTCCAACATAATCTGTAGAAGTCATCTCAAATTCAATCTTTGCTATGTTTTTTGTTCCTACAATAGTAAAACTATTTTTTGCATAAACACGGAAAGAAGAATTTGAACTATAGTATTTTGGTTGTGTTCCAGAATTTTTAACAAATGTTAAGGTTGCAATAGAATCAGTATATGATTCAAGGTTATCTCCGTTAACTAAACCAAGTTGCGATGCAATGAACATAATTTCATTAGATGCAAGACCCTTTTCTTTAACTTCGATTGTATACGTTGCTGTTTTTTCACCATACGAAACTGTAACAATTTGTGTTCCTTCACTTTCCATGTCATAACCAGTAATTTCAACGTCGTCTGTGACATCAATATGAGTGTTATCACTATAATTAGCGGTAACAACAAGTCCATCTGAGGAGAATGGATCTCCAATATAGAACTCTGTTGAATATTCACCAGATAATGTAATCGATTCTAACGTTACAGGCGCATTTACAGTTATAGTGCATGTAGCAGTCACGCCAGATCCATCAAGGGCCGAACAAGTAATTGTGGCATTTCCTGGGGATTTTGCGGTAATTTCGCCTTCATCAGACACTTCAACAACAGAAGAATTTGATGATGACCAGGACACTAATTTGATTGTTGCATCATCTGGACTTATAGTTGCAGATAGTTGTTCTGAAGTACCTATTTCCATTGTAGCTGAATTTTTATTTAAAGTTATTGAAGAAACATCTACATTTGTCGATCCGCTTGTGCCAGCGGTTTTAACCACAAGTTTGATGTCGTCAACTCTAGTATTGCTGCCCTTAGAGTTATCAATTGAAATTGATATGGTCTCAGGAGCAGTACATCCGCTTTTTAATGAAAAAGTATAATTTTTAGGCGAACCAGAAACGGAATAATCTGTAGAAGTAGTATTAACACTATTATTTGTATTATTACTTTTATAAGTAAGAGTCATTTCTGTTGCGTTTCCTGTTGGCACATTAGAAATAACAAATGATCCGTTATTTTTAGAAATTAAAATTTCAGGAGACGTTCCCCCTGCATTAGTTTCATTATAAATTTTTGTTGCTGATCCGCCATCATTACATTTATATGTGACTGTTGCATTGTTATAAACAGTAGTACTACTACCATTTTTTGTCGGAGTATCATTAGCTTTAAAATCTGCAAAAGATTCTTCTAACAAAACAGTGCCAACAACAGCTGGCGTTGTGGTTGATCCACCACTAGATTTAACAGCGATAGCAAAGCTAGCGCTCTTTCCTTCATATGTAATAGTTGCTTGTGTATCAGTTGTTTTTAATGTTCCGCTTGGAGTAACTGCATAATCACTTGCAGAAAGAATTCTTGTGGTGTTATTGCTCAAATGAGCCTTAACTTCCATTCCGGCAGTATCTAAAGTTTCACCAGAATTATAAACCAACTTCGTTGGTTTTTTAGTAATTTCAATTGATGTTACTGTAACTTGTTGAGGTTGTTCACCTTTAAATCCATTAATAACATCTGTTGATAAATTTACAGATCCAGTTGGTGTCGAACTATATGAAACATAGTTTCTTCCGTTATAAACTGGCTTACCCCAAATATAGTCTGCCCATTCTGGGTAATCAATAAATGGGTTTCTGTTATGTGTGTAGTTATTAAATAACAGGTTATTTCTATGAATTTCAAATTCATCAACAGGATCTAAGTGATTCCAATATAAAAGGTCGGTCATTAGACCCATGTAGCCTGTTTGTTTGTTGCTAGATGTAGTTGTGTACTTTGCTAATGCTTGTGTGGTTTGCTTTAAAGCAAGATTTGGATTATCTTGGTTAATTGTTGAGTCATTACCTGCAATGTTGTTGTATCTAGCGACCATATAAAAAATTGCTCTAGCAATATCGCCTTTATCTGAGTCTTGAGGTTCAAAAACTGTATCAGTTGAAGAAGGGACTGTTAAAGATTTTCCAGAATAATTATCTCTAAGATTTTTAAATCCTTTTGCATCATATGGATTTGTATAAGACTTTGACTTATCAACAAAACCATACATATTGTTATTGTGCTCGGTTCCATTGACACGGCCGTTTCCTGCCCACAAGTGCATAGGGTCACCACGTGCGCCTCCAGCGCCTTCAGCATCAAAACCTTGTGATTTTGGCCATATATGTTCTCTGTTTATACCCCATTGAGTTTGTTGGTGATCGTCCCAAGCTCTAGTTTGGTTATCAACGTTTCTATCTACATAAAGTGCATGAATGTAAGGGTTTGTTCCTTTATTTGTAGAAGAAGTGCCATACTTATAACCAGTAATTATTTTAGTAGAAGGATCATAACCTGAAATTTCACTTGCAGGAGACTTAACCCAGTCTCTATCAATGATTTCATACATCTTCCATAAGTCATCGCCGCTACTATCATAAGCGAAATATTTTTGACCATTCTTAAGAATTGGCTTTAAATTTTTAAGAAGGTTATTTCCCTGAAGTTGATTAGCGTCTAAACCGTTTAAATCTGAATAGTAGTTTTTGATTTCTTCTTCAGTACTATCTTTTAAATCAATTTTTGTAGCCAATTGACCATCTTTAGTATAAGCATCAGCCTTTTTAACTGGTCCTTTTGAAACACCAAAAAGTACACCCAAAACAAGCGAAGAAGGGAGTAATAAGCGAATAGAATTTTTTAGAAAATTTCTATTTTTCATTACGTAAATAGTAGCACCACATCTATATAAAACAAGCAAAAATTTTATTTTTGACACAAAATAGTAGAAAGACAATAAATATTCTTCTACAATAATTGATATGGAAAACGGCAAATTAATACTTAAATTTAGAGATCAAAGTGAAGAATATATTTTTGAGAACAAATTTTATATTTCTCAAGACTCAAAATTAACGAAAGATCTCTTCAAGACAAACATCAAAAACCAAGAGAGTTCATTGATTATCAAATCAATGAATGATTTGCCAATTTCTGATGTCATTCAATTCAAAATTAACTTAGAAGATACAGGTTCCTTTTTAGTGAATTTCTCAAATGAATTAACTGAAGAAATTCGTGTTGAAATCATTGAGAAGATTAAGAAATTAAAAGATAACCTAAATCCAACTCCACAATCACAAACTAGAAAAATTGAAAAATTACTTGGAATTTTAAATGAATATAAACCAATTTACGTCGTCTTCTCAAATTTAGGGGAAATCAAAATCCCTCTTGAGAACCTCGCAAATGTGAAAGTAAAATTCCCAGTAATTGCAAATCAAGATTCTAAAAAGAGATCACGTGAAAAGAAGCTTAATATTTCAAGATATGAGTTATCACTTGGAAAAGCAAAGAAAACTAAGAACGTTGTTAATAATGGTAGATTCCAACCAAAAGGAAGAAAGTTTAAGTTATTAAGCTTAGATTATGTCTTTATCTTGGTATTTAGCTTATTTGCTTCATTTGGTGCCTTTGTTGGAGTGTATAAAATCTTCACTAGTGATGATGCATACATCTTCCTTCTAGCACTTGCATTTATATTTATAGGAATTAATTATTACGCTGTATATTCTTCTTTATATAAAAAAGGAAAAGAGAAATATAAAGGTCTCCGCTACTACTTAATCTTATTTGTAACCCTTGGTCTTATCTTAGGACTTGGAATTGGATACATTGTTAGTAAGTTTGTAATTAAAGATGAAATAAGTAATTCAAACTTGCTTAATACTCTTATCTATTCTGGAGCTGCTTCACTTGTACTTATTGAGTTATCAATCCCTGCTTCAAGACTAATAAATAGAGTAGTTAAGACAAATAAATAATATCGATTAAATATGAAAAATACCTGGGAATTCCCAAGTATTTTTTACTTTTGTGTTATTTCTTATTCTACATCAGATTTTCTTTTCTTGTAGAAGAAATAAGCACCTACTGACATAGCTCCAACCATCACTATAATTGCAGTAACCACTGTCACTGAATTAACGTTAGTGATTAAGAAGTTCTTGTTAGAAATTCTAGCAGGAGCATTACCTGATCCATCTTTAACGAAATTATCTAATCCATATGTATCAACAATGTAACTATAATGTTGCATTGCCTCTGAAATAGAACCAGTGGCAGATGAATCACAGAATGCATCTTTAGATCCATTTACCATGTAACCATATTCTGCAGAGACTTCACCCCAAATTTCTTGAAGTGCAGCTCTTCTTGCTTCTGGAGTTGATTCTTTACATGGTCCATCAAATGCTCCGCCACCAGTTAACTTAATAAAATAATCAGACCAGGCTATCGCTTGTTGATTTGGTGTGGCATTGTGTTCAATTAATTGACCTTCTACAATTTCTTGATAATTTATAGAAATTGCTTTGATATATAATGAGCTAGCAGAAGCGCTGCCATCAATTTTAATAACACCTGATTTTGCCTCATCAAATTTAATCGTTTGTGTAGTTTTTGTAGTATTAAAACTAGAAATTGTTTTAACTAATTCGTCATCAACGGTTACCGTAAAAGAACCTGATCCATTACTGCTTCTTGCAACATCTAAAGAAATGGAAGTAATATTCTTATATGAAGGAAGAACGAACGATATTTTTGCGTTCTTTTGTAATTGAATTCCTCGATTGGCTTCGTAACCAGTTGTTCCACTACTTGTAACAGTCCATCCAGTTGGCATACTCCAGGAGCTAGTAGTACTGCTAGTGACTGTAAAACTTGACGTTATGTTATTAGTTACTGGATCTAATTGGGTTGGCAAGCCAACATCAGCACCATAATTTGTTACTTTAACTATCGTTTCGTATGTAATATCTTGATAAATATAAGAAATTGTTTTGTTGCCTAATGAAGAAGTATCAACATTAGAGCTTCCTGAACTAACCTGGTTTCCTTTAACACCATTTGTGTATTGATACAATTTGACTCCAACCGAAGCAATATGATTTGTTCCGCTCATAAATGGAACTTCTGTTTCATCTGCTTCAAGTTGATATGTGATAACAGGTGCGGCACTGACAGTTATTGTACAAGTTGCAGTAAAACCGCCGTCATCTGTCGTAACTGTTATAATAGCTGTACCAATAGCCTTGCTTGTAACAAGGCCATCTGAAACAGTAGCAATATTTTCATTATTAGAAGACCAACTAATATTTTTATTTGTAGCATTAGTAGGTGTGATTGTTGCTTCTAATGTCAAGGTTGAACCAATTATAAGTGTTGCTGAAGTTTCATTTAATGTTATTCCGGTGACCGGTATCGGACTAGAATCAGTAACTTCAACTTTACAAGTAGCTTTTATCTCTGAATTTGCTTTAGATGTTGCGGTAATTGTTGCAGTTCCTTTGGAGTGAGGAGTAACAACACCATCAACAACTGTTGCGACAGTTTCATCAGAAGATGTCCAAAGTATTGTTTTGTCGGCACCGACATCTGCTTCAATACTAGCAGTAAGTGTTTGAGGCGAATAATTATCATATAAATCAAAAGTTAATTCTGATTCACTTAATGAAATGCTTGTTACTTGTGGTCCAATTGACAACGGAGTATAAGTAATATCTCCTTTGTAAAAACGAATTGAACCAGAAGTTGTTTTAAAAACAATTTTAATATTTGAATCTGAGGTGTTATTAAAAGTTAGAGTCCCTGTAAATTTATTTGAACTCGTAGATGTTGGTGACATTGAAACTTGGTTTGTAACAACTGTTCCAGAACTATTAATTGCATAAGCACTTAGCGTTTTGGTGCCACTACCATATGAACCAATGTATAGAGAAAGATCTATTGTTTTTGAAGTATCAATAGAAATTGATGAGCTTGTTATAGAATCAGCACTATCAAGTCGATAATAATTTCCTTTATTGCCTCCGGCTCCTGTCCATGTATTTCCAACACTGTCTTTGTAAGAATCATTACTATTTGTAAAATCAATTGATGCTGTGACAGTACTACTAGTGCTTTGTGATTTAACTTCAACTAAACAAGTGGCAGGGATGCCATTAGATGTAGCTGTGATAGTTGCAGTTCCTGGAGAAACGCCTGTTACTACACCATTTGAAACTGTTGCAATAGAAGAATTGTCCGTGGACCAACTAATTCCATCAACTGAATCAGATGGCGTCTTAGTTGCTGTTAATGTTAGATTTTCTCCTACTTTTATTGTTGCGGTTGTTTTATCTAGTGTTAATGCAGTTGTGTGTTTTTCTGGCTCTGGTGTAACTCCACTGCTTTTTACTGTAATAGTATAAGTATCAGTCTTTGTTCCTGTTGAATCTGTATAGGTAACAGTAACTGTTTTCTCACCAGCAGAATTCATGTCTGGTGTAGAAACACTTGTTGGTGTTACTATTGCTGTTGTGTTGTCTGAGTAATGAGCAGTGACAACTAATCCAGTATATGAGAAAGTTTCACCAACAGTAAATTCTGTTTTTTGTGAACCACTTAAAGTGATTGAGTTAAGTGTTTTTTCACCCACAATTGGAGCAATGCCTTTAAAAGCATATGCAACCCATTCAGGATGATCAATGTACGGATTTCTATTTTTCTGAATTCCATAAACTGCTTCATTACGGTTTACTTCCTTTTCTGAAACCGGATCAGCTATATGCCATGCATAATATTGATTGATGAAAGCAGAAGTCATATACGGCGGTGTTTTTTGGAATATCACGTTTGAATCCCAATCATTAAACGTATTATAGTATCTGGTAGCCATATAAAAATAGCTGCGGGCAAAATCGCCCTTATATTCATCAATTACTTCAAAAACGGTGCCTGAAATTCCTGGAAAGCTAGCTGTTCCCAATTTACTTCCGTTTTCAGAAGTATATGTTGCATTACCAACATCACCATGAGGATAATTAGATCTTCTATTGTTTACATAGCCGTCAGTTGGATAAACATGAAATAAGTCGGCTTTCATTGGAGATTTTTCATTAAACCAAGATTGTGGAACAGTGTGCTCTCTATTTACTGCGTCACCTTCTTTTTTATAATTGCTATTTGGCGAAGATTTTGTAAAATTATAATTGGAATACATATCCCAATAATAATTTGTCCCAGGACGTAAATCTGTTTTTTCATAAGCATCCCAAAGGCCATCATAACCAACATCTACAGTTCCCTGTGAAATGGTTGAATGCAATGTTGAAATTAGATTTTCTTGAGAGCTTGTGTCGACATCCTTGTAATAATCACCTGGTTGAGGTGTTAAATCTTGAATCCATGTAGCATATAACGTGATATTAGAGGAGATATTATTGATTGTTGTTCCGGCTGCGTATTTACTACCAGATGTACTATTAAGAGCCCATTTGTCAAATGTATAGCCTTCTTTTGTAAAGTTAGATTCAGGAACAACATATGTAGAACCAGTAGTGGTTTTGCTAGTCATTGTGCCCGAACCACCATTTGAGTTAAATGTGACAGTGTAATTTGTAACAACCGGTGCTGAAACAGTAATTGAATAGGTTGTTGTTTTTTCAACACTGCCTTCTTTATAAGAAACAGTTACCGTTTTTTGACCGGCGGATGATGTTGTGTTACCGCTGAATGTGACATTAGAAGTAACATCTGCAGTTGAATTGTCAGAGTAAGTAGCAGTTACTGTTCCGCCAAATGTCCATGTTTCACCAACAGTAAATGTGGTTTTTTGATTAGAAACAGAAATGCTAGAAAGCGTCTTAACTGACGGGGTTGCTCCTGAATCTAGATAAGTCAATTCATACTTTGCACCATTAACCAAAATGTTCTTTCCAAACGTAGTGACCTTCATTCCTATTTTGGCTGCATTAGTTAAATTTGATGTGAATGTTGCTGTGCAATATTCGGTATTGGAAGCTGAATTTTTATTTACAGGAGTAAAAACTTCTGAACCTAATACGTTTCCACTGCTATCGTAAAGGTAAATAGTGATTTTTGAACTTGAACCACCATTTTGGAGACACTTAAAACTAACTTTAATCTCTGTTTTGTTTGTTTTAGTAAAGTCTTCTATTGAATTTGTTGTAATGAGAGTTCCACCATTTGCTTTGTAACCATAAGGCTGGCTAAAATATGTTTCGTTTCCTGATGCTGTCCAATCAGTATTAGAACTGGTTAAAGTCCATTCTTTTGATACTGTTTTTTTCTCGCCAGTAACAGCATTAACAGTAATTACAACTGTGTCATAGATGGATGTGTTTTTACTATACACAGTGACTGTTGATGTCCCTGCTTTTAATGCAGTGACTAATCCAGTATTTGAAATTGATACAACAGAATTGTCTGTGTTACCATAAGTAACTTCTTGCGAAGCATCAGACGGTAAAATTGTTGGAATTAGTTGATATGTTTCTCCAACAGATAATGTCTTTGTTTCATCAGGAAGAGCTAAACTGCTAACTGGTGACTTAGGAGCATATTCCAAGAAAGCTCCAACATTAACTGCCCCAGCGCCACCTTGCCAATTAATTGGTTGAGCAGTCGCTTTTAGAGCTTCTTCAATTTGATCAGGAGTTGCATCAGGATATTTTGATTTATATAGTGCTATTGCACCAGTAACCAAAGGAGCAGAAAAGCTTGTGCCATTTGTAACAGAATATTGGTCGGTTCCGGATAGCGATGGAGTATAAACGTAACCAGGAGCACTAATATCAAGCCAATCTCCATAATTGGAATAACCAGCTTTTGATGTTGCACTCGTTAAGCCTGTGGAGCCAACAGCAATGACATAATCATTGGCAGCAGGATATGATTCTTTGGAAGTATTATAGTTACCGGCAGCGGCAACTAAAGTAATACCAGCATCGTGACAAGCTTTAATTTTTGTAGAGAATTGTGTAGGAGTCATTATGCCAGATGAAGTTGTGTTTACCGTGTAATTTCCAAAATCTTCAACATATGTTGAGGAAAAGTTTGAATAAACGTTGTAACCTTGAATTGACATGTTAATGACATCAACATCATTATCAATACAATATTGAAGAGCATTGTTAATTGCAGTATTACTAAAAGCATTGTTAGCATCAACGCATTTCAAAACTATTAATTCTACATTTGGTGCAATTCCGGTGCCGCCTTTACCATTAACAGCGGCCGCAATTGTTGCTGCAGAAGTTGTTCCATGTCCATGAGCATCATTTACAGCTGATAATCCAGTTGTTCCTGACACCATGTTTTTAGAGATTGTTTTTATATTTGTGCCGTTAAAGTCTTCATGTGATGTATAACAACCTGTGTCAATAACGGCTACTTTAACATTTTCACCACGATATGAGTTCCATGTTTCAGAAACATTCATGAAATCATACATTGTAGTTTTTTGGTTTCTTTGATAATCAAACCCATCTGATCCAGTTGCTGTAGAATGGTATTCGTGGCTATTTTTATACCACGGTTCATTAGTTGGAGAAGTAGTGTATGTATATGGAGAAACTGCAGCAGGAGCAACATAAAGTTTATCCTCTGACAAAGACTCTGCATTTAATTCGTTAATGCCTTGGTTTCTATTAGTTTCATCATTAATTGAGGTGGCTGCAAAAGCAGTTCCTAAAGTAAGGATACTTGATAGAGCTAATAAAGTATAAAATCTACTTTTCTTCATAACTTCTACCTCTTTTCTAGAGTAAAGCAATGTAATTAAACATTTATGTTAAATTATTCCTTTTTAAGTATAAAAGCAAGTTTTTTTCCGTACTTTTTTGAGTCTCAGAAAAAGTGCTAAATTGTAATATATTAATATATTAAAAATATTTTTTAGCAGTTTTGCTTATTTTTCTCTAATTAGTTAGTGTGGGGTCAATAATTCATTTGACTTCATAGAAAGGAATATGATGGCGGTCTTCGAACGTCGGAGTTTGCATTCAGGCGTTTGGGAAGGGAGGATGTCCTTAGTGGAGTACCTTCTTATTCTAGCTCTTATTTTACTGATTATTAAAATCAATGATTAAGGGTTAGAAACCCACGCCTGTATTCCAAACTATGAAAAAGAGATTGGATGCAACCAATCTCTTTCCTTTTGTCAGATCCCACGCCTGATACTATTATTATATCTAAATTCATAATTATTTCAATGCATTTTTGCAAAATTCATGATTAATTCTACAGTCTGTATTCCAAAGTATGAAAAAGAGATTGGTAGCAGCCAATCTCTTTCCTTTTGTCAGACCCATCTCGCCTGATAACAATATTACAAATAATTCTCGTTAAATTGCAATACAATACTAAAGATTATTTTCGAATATAAGTTGTGAATCTAATTTTGTAATCTCCATCCATAATTGGTGTGCCTTGATCAACACATTCAAAAGATGGATTTTTATCTAAATTATCAAAGAAGACATCAGCGTGTCCATCAGCATCAACTTTGGTTAATAATACCATATCCACTATAGGAAGTGTTTGCATATAAATAGACGCTCCACCAATTACAAAAACATCGTGTTTTCTGCCATTTTTCCTGAGAATTCTCGTGAATTTTCGGAAATTGTGAACATTCTTACAACCTTCGTAATTGTGAGTTTTGTCTTTGCTAAGAACTACATTGATTCTATTTTTAAGTGGCTTACTTCCAGGGAAAGAAAGTAAAGTATTTTCACCCATAAAAACCATATGACCTTCAGTTGTCTTTCTGAAGAATTCCATGTCTTTTTTTAGATGGAAAAGAAGGGAATTATTTTTCCCAATTCCATAGTTTTTGTCAACACTTAAAATTGAAATAATCATACTAAATTGCCACCGGTATTTTTTCTTCTAAAGTTTCATATTCATAATCAATAAGTTTGAAGTCTTCAACTTTAAAATCATAGAAGTTTTTGATCTCTGGATTAACCCATAATTTAGGAGCTTTATGTTGAGGTTTTTCAATTACCTTTTTAACAAGCTCAACATGGCGGTCATAAATATGAGCATCAGCGATTACATGAACTAGAGTTCCTGGTTTTAAACCTGAAACTTGCGCGAACATTATTAACAATAATGAATATTGCAAAACATTCCAGTTATTCGCTGTTAACATATCGTTAGAACGTTGATTTAAAATTCCATTTAATGTGTCACCAGTGACATTAAATGTCATTGAGTAAGCGCATGGATAAAGATTCATTTCATGAAGATCTTGGAAATTATAGATATTTGTTAAGATTCTTCTTGATTGAGGATTATGTTTTAAATCATAAAGAACTCTATCAACTTGATCCATGTCTCCTTCAGGATAATGATGTTTGACTCCAAGTTGATAACCATAGGCTTTGCCTATCGAACCATTTTCATCAGCCCAAGAATCCCAAATATGTGATTTTAAATCATGAATATTGTTTGATTTCTTTTGCCAAATCCAAAGAAGTTCATCAAGACATGACTTAAAAGCGGTTTTTCTTATTGTGAGAATTGGAAGCTCCTCTTGAAGATTGTATCTATTCACAATACAGAACTTTTTAATCGTGTGAGCAGGAGTTCCATCTTCCCAATGAGGTCTAACTTCTAACTTTTCATCTGAAAAACCATTCTTAAGAATGTCTTTCATATTTTCTACAAAAATCTTATCTGCAATTGACATAATTTCTACCTAATGAATCTTCTTTCTGAGGGTTAATACGTTATGACCATTAACGTTATCGTATTCTAATGAATCCATTGTCTTTTTAACAATAAATATACCTAGTCCACCAATAGACTTCTCTTCTAGAGATAGTGAAGTATCTGGATCTTCTTTCTCAAGTGGGTTATATGTTTTTCCTTTATCTTCAAAGATAATGGTCATTTCTTCATTGTCTTTAGACATAATGACTGAAACTTTGACCTTACCAACTTGGCCTTCTGGATAAGCGTAGAATGCGATATTTGAGAATATCTCATCCACTGCTACATCGATTTGTGATTTTGCAGATAATGTGGCGTTATTTTTATCAAGCAAATCATCGATATAATCTATGATTTCTGGTAAATTCTTTAAGTCTGCATCCACAACTTTAATATTAGCGAGCTCAACATCATAGAATTTAAATGCGAGCATTGTAATATCATCAGATTGTTCTGCATCATTCACAAACTTCTTCAAACTCTTTGAGACAGTTTCACAAATAGATTTAGAAGTATATGTTTTATCTCCAATTGCTTTAAGAAGTCTTTCTTCTCCATAAAGTTCATGTTTTTCGTTATTAGCTTCAGTAACACCATCAGTATAAAGATAAATCATATCACCTGGCTTAATGTCAAAGCTTTGCTTAACGTATTTAAATCCTTCTAAACCTGCTAAAACAAAGCCTGGTTTACTATGTAAGTACTCAAATTTGCCATCTCTACAAATAATTGGAGGATTATGACCAGCGTTGACAAAGTCAACATGTCCTGTAGTTAAATCGATAATTCCACCCCAAACCGTAATAAATGTTTGAGTATCATTACCTTGACAAAGTTTTCTATTTGCTTCAATAAAGGCATTTTCAATTCCAATACCTGATTCTATAAGTGATTTAAGAACAGATTTTGCTCTCATCATGAACATAGCGGCAGGAATACCTTTTCCACTAACATCAGCGATTTCAATTAATACATGCTCTCTATCTATAAAATAGAAATCATAGAAGTCACCACCAACAGTCTTGGCGGTTGACATAGAAGCATAAATTTCAAATCTATCATTCATTGGGAAAGCGGTTGGAAGAACAGAATATTGAATGTTTTTAGCAAATGCTAACTCTTCAGCATTCTTATTAGCTTCTTTCGCAATGAACTCTTTAAGAGTTCCAACAGTTTTATTAATGTCGTTACTTAATGAATCAAATTCATAACTGTCTCTTTGATTAACAACAACATCTAAGTTTCCTGAAGAAATTTCATTTAGGCTTAAGCCTATAGTTTTAATTTTATCAACGATTCTACGTTTAACTGCTATATATAAAACGCAATATAAAAGCAAATAAACAAAAACTTCAGCAAGAGAAATTGCAGTGAATGAAATTACGGATGCTAAATCACTTTCTTCAGCGCCTGCAAAAGCAACAATGTAGTAACCTTCAACAAATTTAGAGTAAGTGTAATATTTATCGTAACCATCGTTTAGGAACTTATTTACATCAATTGTTTCAGTAAATGGACAATCAACGATTGTTGAAACAATTGCACCATTTTCATCGCTAACTACAACGAATCCTTCTTCACCAATGTGTCTAAATTTAGCACATTCATCAACATAGTCTTGAAGTAGTTCGTGATACCTTGCAGCATCTAAACCAATTTGGAAATAACAGAAGTCTGATTCAATGTCTTCAGCATCAAATCTATAGCCAGCATATTTCATTGATTTTCCGCCATCATACGCAGAAATCTCGCGGAATTCCTGGATAAAATAGTTTGTTTCGCCTTCTTTAAGTAAGACATTAAATTCTCTTGATTGGTCACCAATTTCCATGTTAAATGGTCCACTTCCGTCTTCCATAAAATCGTATTGATCTGTGGAATAATGAACAAAACCATCAGTGCCAACAATATTGATTTCAGAAATCTCACCAGAGAAATCATTAAGAATACTTACTAATGCTTCTTTACGTAAAAGCCTATCTTTTTCTAATGGTTTTACTTCATCAAGAAGTTTTATTGCGACTTCATCAAGTTTGTCACTCATAACATTGTTGATTGTGTCATCAACATTATTAATAACATCGCTTATAGCGTTTTCACATTGACCTTTAATATTTGTTTGAACAACTTTATTAACAGACATATTCGTAAATAACGCAGTTGCAACATAAGAAACAACAAGAGAAAGAATCAAAGAAACCTGAACCTTTGTAGAAATATGAGTTCTGACTTCTTTTTCAAATATTTTCTCGTGATTTATTAAATTAACAATAATAATTGCAATCATTACCGCTAATGAATTTGCTAATACCATTGGAACTGTACATACTTTTATAACTGAGTTATAAACCTTAACAATATCTTCTGTGTGTGTAAGCACAGACATCATCATATGGAAGTCTTCAACTAATACGCCAAGGAAGAATCCATAGTACCAAGTACCTTTTTTATCATCAAAGATGAAATGTCTAACAAACACAGTAAATACACCAGCCATTGCGGTTGAAATAGAACATGCAACAACTGTGTAAGCTGTCGATGGTTCCCAAAGAGGAGTAAGTGCTCTAAAGCCGCCGCCAATTAAGCCAGCCAAAATTCCTGATGGTCCACCAAAAAGAAGACCACATATAATAGGAGAGGCATCACGCACGTTGATGATTGCGCCATTTGGTAGTTTTAAACCAAGTAAAGTTCCACTAATTGAACTGATGCCAAAAATAACTCCAAATATTAAAGCTTTAACGTATTTGTTTAACTTAGAAAATCTTCTTGTTTTCTCAAGATAAATACAGCCAACGCTTAAAAGAATTGGAATGATTGCAGCTATTATAAATTTAAAAATATCCAGGAATTCCATATTATTTTATCGTTAAAATCTCAGTAAATCCTGTCATTTCAAAAACTTCAAGGACTTCAGCTGAACAATTTTTTACAACCATATCACCTTTCGTATTCATTAATTTTTGTGCACTTAAAATTACTCTTAATCCGGCACTCGAAATATAGACAACTTTCTTTAGATCAATTACTAAATGAACAATGCCTTCAAGTGATGAATTAATTGTTTCTTGAAGGGTTGGAGATGTTAAAGTATCAAGTCTTCCTTCAATAGCAAGTGTGAGAGTGTCTTTCTCTACAAGTTTGTTTATTTCCATTTTCGTGTCCTTCTTTCATTAAAAATTAAGTGTGTCGTATTTATCAATAAGACTCATAACTTTCTCTTTTGCGTTATCAAGTCTTACTTTATTTTCTGGTTCAAATAATAATGTCTTGTATGTTAACCACATATAACCAAACAAAGCACATTTCTCAACAATTGTGTTTCTTTCTTCTTTTGATTTATCTGCGTATAAAGAATCAATTGTTGAATAGAATAATTTCTTAGCGGTTTCATCGGAAATACCTAGGAATTCCTGGACATTTCCTGGGAATTTATCAGGATATCCGATATAAGTTAAGAATATTGCAGTTAACTCAAATATGGTGTGCCCAACACCCAAAGTGTCCATATCAATAAGGAATGGTTCATCACCTTGCATCATAATATTTTTGATGTGGCAATCACCATGAATTAAGTGCGAACTCTCAGGAATTGTGTTAACTAATTTTTCAAGTTTAGCAAGTGTAGCTTCATCATAGGCTTTTGCTTCCTTAAGACCATTTACCCAAGTTAACGCATCATTTATCTTACGAGGGAACTCACTAGGGTTTTTAGCCTCAATAGAAGTAATTGTCTTAATGATGTTCACGTACATCTTAATGTATTCATCTTCCTTCTCAGGATGATTAATAAATAATTTATTAAATGAAGATGATTTAAGAAGTTCAAATACAGAACCGTAGCCACCTTCTTTAACTTTGACTATGTCAAAAGGTATTGCGGTAGGAACTCCAAGAATGAATGCTTTCTTTGCCAAAGAAATTTCTCTTTCGATATCAGAAGTATCAGAGGTTCTTTTAAATACTTTGATGATTGTATCTGGATCAAGTCTATAGACTTTACCCATATAACCTTCTCCAATAAGTTCTTTTCCTTCGATAGAAATTTCTCTCATGGCTTTCTTAATTTTGATCATTTGGGTAAACCCAACCATGTCGAAAATGTTATATAACTCTACAGAAGCATTGATAACTTCAAATTCTTTTACTGATTTAGCAGTCTTAAGCACTACTCTAAGGCCTGCACTAGACATGTATGGAACTTTTTCCATATCAAAAATAACGCTATCAGAGCCAGAAGAATTCGATTCAACGAAATTTTTAATTTCGTCTGTAACGTTAGAGTCGATAGGACCATTAAAAATAAAAACTTTAGTATTTTCGCAAACTTTTATATTAATGTCATACATAATAAAAGGCCTCTTTTTAAAAACTTATACTAATATAATAATGAATTTAAAATACTTTTTCTATAAAAGTATATTCATTATTGATTAAATCTCACCTATCTAATAAAACTAAAAATAATCATAAAACAGTCAATTTTCAAAAGAAAGAACTTTGTTCTTTAGAGTGTTATGAAAAACGGGAATCAGTTAGCCTCAGAGATGTTAAAATGTTCTTAAGCCGGAGGAGGAAAGGTTATGAAAGAAAATAAACTAGTAATAAATTTAAAAAATGCAATAGAAACAACGAAGGCAAAAATCATATATAACGTTAATACTGAATTACTTAAGCTTTATATGTATATAGGGGAACAAATTCAAAAAGACATCGACTCCAATAAAGGAAAAAGCGATTATAAAAAGCGCACGATTAGTTCAATTTCTAATGAGCTAACCAAAGAATTCGGCTCTGGGTATTCAAGAAGAAACATTAAAGCAATGTTAAATTTTTATATTATATATAAAAATTGGGAAACACTGTTTCCCACTTTATCATGGGGGCATTACTTTTGTCTTCTAAATGTAAAAAATGATGAAGAAAGAAAATTCTATGAAATAGAGTGTGCAAAACAAAGATGGTCTGTCAGGGATTTAAAAAGACAAATACAATCGGGATACTATCAAAGAATCTTACTGGGCTCAAAAGAAAATATAGAGGCAAAAAAGAATCAATTATCCACTCTTGGGAATCAGATTGTTGAACCAAAAGATGTAATGGTAGATCCGATTGTAATTAATTTCTTCAAAAAAGGTTTTAACCTTAGGGAAAAAGAAATTGAAAAAGGTATTATAACGCACATGAAAGAATTCCTTTTAGAACTAGGCTCAGGTTTTAGATTTATCTAATTTAGCAAGAAGACCCACGCTTGAAGCTCGTAAAGCGGCGGGATGAATTGCAAGCAAAAAATGAAATAACACTATCATTTCTTAAGAAATGATAGTATAATATAAGTATGGAAAAGAAAATAAAGAAAGCTTATAAATTTCGAATCTATCCTAATTCTTCTCAAAAACAACAAATTGAGAAAACTTTAGGATGCGTTCGCCAAGTCTATAATGATTTTCTTGAAATGTGTGTCGAAAAGCACGCGGAAGATCCTTCTTTTAAATTGAGAAAATTTGATTTAGTCAAAATACTTCCTGATTACAAAGAAGGGTATGAATACTTAAAAGAAGTTGATAGTGTTGCTTTGCAACAAGCCATTATTCATTTACATGCTGCGTATATTAATTTCTTTGAACATAGAGGTTCTTTTCCAAAATTTAAATCCAAAAGAAATGATCATAGCTACACAACTATGAAAATCAACAATAACCTCCGCCTTGATGGTAACGAAATCCAAATTCCTAAATTAGGCAGAGTTAAAGTTGTAGTATCTCGTTTGATGCCTGAATCATTCTCTTTTACCACAGTCACCATCTCTAGAGTTGCAAACATGTATTTTGTGACATTGACTGGTGAAGAAGATAATCCAAACGTCGAGTTATTCGACAAGCTTGAAAAACTTGATATCAACAACTCAATAGGATTAGATTTTTCTTTGTCACATCTTTATGTCGATAGCGATGGCAATCACGCAGATATGCCAAAGTATCTTCAAAACGAAATGGAGAAACTTGCAAAATTAACCAGAAGAGCATCAAAATGCCAAAAAGGTAGCAAAAACTCCATTAAATCCTGGCAAAAAGTCAGAAAACTTCAACTTCATATTTCAAATTCTAGGAAAGATTTTTTGCATAAAGAATCCAGAAAAATTGCAAATAAATACGATTATGTTTTTGTAGAAAATTTAGATTTGAAATCAATGCAATCAAAAGATACAAAAATGAAGTTGGGCAGAAATCTATCTGATCGAGCATATGGAACTTTTGTCAATTTTCTAGATTACAAATTAAGATGGTTAGGTAAGGAATTAATAAAAGTAGATAGGTACTTTCCGTCTAGTAAAACTTGCAGTGATTGTGGTTACATCAACAAAAGTCTTGAATTAAATGATAGAGATTGGATTTGTCCTATCTGTGGTAGAAAGCATGATAGAGATATAAATGCAGCAATTAATATCAAAAAAGAAGGAATTAGATTAGTACTTCAAAAACAATAGTGGTAGTCCACCAAACCGTAGGAACTACGGGGTTAGCCTATCGACACTGAATCCTCGAGGATTCTTGAGTAGGAATCCCCCATCTTCTAAACATAGAATGTTTAAGTGGGGGTAGTTCAATGATAATCAGTATCAATTTTTAATTGATAACAAGAAATATTTTGTCGATTTAGTGTTCTATAATGAAAATCTTAAATGTTATGTGCTCATTGAGCTAAAAGCCACTCCATTTAAAAAAGATGTAATGGGCCAAATTAACACTTACCTAAATTATTTTAAGGAAAACGTTAATAAATCGAGCGACAATGACCCTGTTGGTATTGTCATGTGTACTGACTATGATCACATACAGGTAGAATATGCACTAGGAAATATTACGAACCAAATCTTTGTGACTAAATATATAACTCATCTCCCAAAGAAAGAAGAATTGGAAAAAGAATTATTAGACGCACAGAAGACTAAGAAACATTTTAAGAAGATCTAGAATATTTCAAAAACAACTTTTCTTGCTTTGCAAGAACTTGTTAAAAACAATATTCATTATTCATTTTTTAGTGATAAGTCACCCTTCTTAATGAGGCCAAATTTCCTAAAAATAAGATCAATAAAAAATACAAGAATCATTGGGAAAATAATCTGCATTCCGAATATTCCAACCCAGGTTTGCCATGTATTTCCCATTGATGAATAAGTTCCAATTTGACCAACAAGTCCTGCTGTACCCATTCCAGATGCTACTCCAAAACATTGAAGCTTTAATACACAAGTCGAAATTGGACCTAAAATAGCAGACGCAATAATTGTTGGAAGCCAAATAACTGGCTTTTTAATGATATTTTTAAATTGAAGCATAGAAGTTCCGATTCCTACAGAAACTACTTGCCCAAATTTGTTATCTCTAATTGATTGAATTGCAAAACCAATCATTTGAGTTGAGCAACCCACAACCGCTGCTCCACTAGCTAAAGCTAGTCCTTCGCTCATTGTAACTCCTGAGCCAAAGATAATAGCAGCAATTGCCGCACTAGAAATAGGTGCAGTAAGTGCAACTCCCATTAATACAGCGACTACAATTCCCATGAGGAATGGCATAAGTGTTGTGCCTTCAGAAATTAACCATCTAATTCCATATGTAATTGCCCAAGTTGGATAATATGCCACAAGGGTAATTAAAACGCCTCCAACGACGCCTAAAAGAGGAATTATAAATATATCTAAAGAAGTCTTTTTCTTTAAAACTACTTTAAAAAGTAGAACAACCAAAATGCAAGCTACAAAAATAAGCAATGGATCACCAACTGCAAAGGTTGAAGTAATAACAGGAAAACCATTAGAATTTTTGCCAGCAAGTGCTGCAATTTCACCAACTATTCCTAATGTAATTGTTTCAAGAGAACCAAGCTTTAAAGATAAGGCAATTCCAACACCAATTCCAACACCAGTTAAATTTTTTAGTATAAATGATATTCCTTTGTTTACGTTATTAGTTCCTAATAAATCAACCATAAAGTTACAAAAGGAATTATTCCAATTTGAGAAAATTAAACCAATTGTAGCAATTATTGTTCCAATAATAAGTGTAGAAAAAAGACCATACGCCATCCCGTTAAGTGATGTTGATAAGAAATCCAAAGCCTTATTCTTTTTCATAATAATTATCCTAATAAAATATTGCAAAAACGATTTGAAGATAAAATCTTCTTAATAAATGGATTAACCAAATATTTTTGCAAATTACCATTAAAATTTTCGATGAATTTATAAAGAATAGGATTGTATTCTTTTATCAAAGATAAAAATTGATCTATAAAATTCAAAATTCTAATGCATTCTTTAATGAGTTTATAAACTTTTGTGGAGACTTCAATTACTTTTTCATAACCTTTTTCTCCAATAAACTTTACAAGAAGTGTTTTTGTCTCAATTCCAATTTGAGTTTTTAACTCATCCACTAGCGAATCTATTTCAGAAGTAATGTTAGTGAGAATGTTTCTAATTCTTTCTTCTCCAACTTCTTTTGCAGTTTTATGACTTTCAAGTGTTTCAATAACTGCTTTTGAAATTTCAATGTGCCCTTCTTCGTTAGGATGACTCCACATTCCATTGTTGATAACAATGCGAACATAAATATTAATTAAACCATCAAAATCGCCATTATTAATTTGTTCAACAGAAATACTTTCACCTAAACTAGAAAGAGCTTCTAAAGTGACTGTTTTTGAGTTTGTGGCGCGTTTTAGAACATTAAAGAGTGAATCAATGACGCCATAATACTCGTTAAGCACGCTATTAATGCTGTTAGCATTCTCTTCACCAAACACCAAGGATGATGCTAACCACTTAGTCTCATAAGCCTCAGCATCAGTTAATGGATTTTCATCTTCATCAACAATATATTCAGAGATATCAAAATCAAGATTGCCTAAATTAATCATGGCTCCATTAATTTGGTCTTTTACTATAGTAAATGTTGGAATATCAACACCAACTTCTTTAGCCATTGTGTATAAGCCAATGTATGCACGTCTTACTTGTTCTTCGTCCATTGTGCCATTAGCAATATCTTCAGCATGAATACCAACGTTTAAATCTGTAGAATCCACGAATTTGTATTTATTTGAACATTCTGTTCCTAAGGCTGTATGTAAATTAACAAGTTCAAAAATCTTGCTAGTGATTTCACCAACATCAATTGTTATATCATTAACAGAAAGTTTAATACCCTTTAGGATATTAAATAATCCAATTACCACTAATTCAACATCTGGATTTAATTCATAAATTAATTTAGTGGTCTCATTCATATAATAACAATATGAAGCAAAGGCAGTAACAATGAGTTCTAATAAATATTTAACATTAATGTTATAGCCACCAACTTTG
Source organism: Bacilli bacterium (assembly GCA_045628045.1). Lineage (GTDB taxonomy): Bacteria > Bacillota_I > Bacilli_A > RFN20 > CAG-826 > Fiminaster. Next base: position 52,008 of record JAZQOV010000011.1, on the reverse strand, counting down.
ACCTTTTCATACGAAGTTAAATCAAGTCCAGTGTAACTATGAAAAATATCATTTATTTGCTCATAAACTTCGCCAATATTAAGATCAACACCAGTTCTATCTAAGAATCCTTGGAGAGTGTCGTGACCTCCAAAGCTTTCGGCAATAGGCAAACCTTCAATAATGTCGCCTAATTTTCCGCTAAAGAAACAACCAAAGTTATTAAATCCAGCATTTAAAGTTATTAAATCGGCTTTCTTTATAGAATTTACGTATGTTTCAACTACAGCTTCGTTGTTATCTTCATTTGTAGTGTAACCAAATTGTCTTGCTCTATTAGCAAAAACATCATTCCATTGATCACCATGACCATTATCTTCAAAAAGGGCTTGATAAAATTCGTCAGTTTTTGCGTCTTTGTTAAGATGATAATAAATATCATCAATTCTTGTAACGTTAACCGCTAATTGAATATGCTCAACATTCTCTTCTCCATATTTATCTTTTAGATAAGAATGAACTAAGGTTGGATAAGCTTCTTTGGCCTCTCTTAAAAATCCATGAACATTTTTATGACCGTCTTCTGGTCTATAATGTTCCATTGATTCAACCGGAATGATTTCGTCGTCAATATAATAGTCATCAAAGCCAAAACCAGTAGACATGGAATCACCTAAAGAAACATAGGTGTATTTTTTATCATGATTTGGCTTAATGCCAAACATTGATGTAAGTGCGCTAAAAGTAGCGCATATTATTTTTATCGCTTTAACAAAGTTAATCATTGTTATTTTTTATTAAAGAACTGGTTGATATGAACCGTTGAATGAAATATATAAGCTACCTTGTGGATAGTTAACTTCAATACTTGAGAGGACACCTCTTGTCATCTTAAATGTGAAATATTGATAGACATAATCACCTTCAGCTTGATCAATATTATCAAGAATATTGTCGATAGTGATTTTCTTTTCAATCTTGTAGCCTTTGACGTCTAAGACTTCACAGAAGACTAATGATTGAGTATCTTCGCCATTTTGAATGAAGCACTTAATGCCATTTTCATTTTCCCAAGCTTCTTCTGGAATTGCTGAAGAATTGTTATTATTTTCAGCTGATCTAACTGGGAATGCTCTACTAGAGCAATCTAATACATCTTTAACAGTTTCAATAAATGATGTTGGAACGTATTCACCATTTGCACGTCTAATCATAAGGGAAGCATCTGAAACAACAATTGATGTTAATGTTCCATTATCCATAACAAAGGTAACCTTTGCGCTGTCATAGCCTTTCTTATATGTGCAAACATAGTTTTCACCATCTCTAATACATGCAGTTGTATCTGCAAGTGAGAATGTGTTGAAAACGATAGCTTTTGCATCTTCATCATAATAAACTGTTGCGCCAGAAGCACTGCTCCAAACTTCACCATTTCCATTGAAATATGGGAAGATTACTTTAAGTGTGTCTAATACAGATGAAACAGTAATTCCTAAAGCTGTGTAAGTGCCATTTGCACCGCTACCAAAGCTACCATTAACAATAATTGAGGTTACAACATCATCCACATAACCAACTTTAACATAATTTTCTTCAGTAGCACCGACATTTACATAGTAACCATCTTTGTAAACGTATGGTTTTTCTAAGGAATCTGAGTAAACAATTCCGTTGTTATCTGCAATAGCAAAATTACCATTTGCATCAATATATGCTTTTCCGCCATTACCATTTAACCAAGCATCAAGTGGAGCTTTGTTAATATCTGTAACTGGGAATGTGGTACCTAAAAGGCTACCTAAATCATATGCTGGAATGAATGTTCCGAAATCGGAAGTTTCCTCAGATGATCCAAGTGTAACAACTTCAATAGAAGTTAATTTACCATTTTCAGTGTTAAGCATTAACTTAATGTTATTTTCTTCATCTCTGATAACATAGTTATCAAAAACATTAACAGGAACATTGTTTTCAAGAACAATTGCTTCTTTATTAGGGCTTTCAATTGTAATTGCACCAGTAGCAGAATCTACATATAAACGATTTCCTTTTTCATTGGACCAAGCATTTACTGGACGAGCTTCACCAACTGGGAAACCACCCATACCTGTTGCATTTGCAATAACTGTTGTAAGTCTTGAACTTGTTTTACCATAAGCACCATCAAAGCCTTCTGAACCTTCGATTTCAAAATATCCTAAATAATCAAATCCAAAGTATCTAAGAAGGTTGAATTTCCAAGTAACAGATCCTTCTTGAATGATGTATTCATTGTTTTCGTTAATAGACATTTCGGTTGCAAGAGGAAGTGTTAATTTCTTCGTGCCGTTTAAAAGAACAAGGTTTTCACCTGAAATGTATGCTCTAATGCCTTTGCCATTGACCCAAGATTTTGTTGGAACTGGGGTTGCGCTTGTTGCGTATGGGAAGATGTCATAGCTTAAGCTTAAAACACTTGAAAGGGTATTTCCTTTAACGTACTTAGCATATAAAACTGTATCATCTTCGACAGTATCAACTTCGAAATCCCAAGGATTTTCGCATTCTGCTTCTTTGTACCAGCCAGCAAAGATTTCATCTTTTGTTGGAGCTGGTCTTTCTGGAGCAGCGATTTTATCGCCTTCGCCCACATGTGTAATAGGAGCGATTTTTGATGCTTTACCTTGTAAATCAAATGAAACAATGAGGTTTTTGAATACTTCGTTGTAAACATTGTTGCGTGTATCGGTAACTCTAACTTCAAGAGTTTTGATTCTTGAATTTAGTGAGCAACTATATCCTTCGACAAAGTCGCCTTGTTCATTCATTCTTAATTCAACTTTGGAAATACCAACGTTATTATATGAAACATCAACGTCTGCATAATATGTAGTGTATTTAAATGGTTTTCCAACAAGAATGTTCAAATAATTGACTGTTTCTACTTCTCTAAATGCAGCAGAAATATTAACTTCAGGATCACCTGGATTAATAGCGCCACAATCAAGACAATAAAGCGAACTATTAAATTCACCAAAGTTATGAACGCCAATTTCTTCGTAACCACATTCATTTAAACAAACTTTCTTGTGGTGTACACCATCTTCGCAATCAATCCAGTCGGTCATTGCGTGCGCAGTGTGAATAACGTTATAAATTTCAACGTTAGTTTTTTCGGTGGTTAATCTTGCACCAACTTTAAATGATTTAATGTATTGGGTTGGTTGTTCGGAAGTATCAATATGGATAAAACCAAAATTTACTTTTTTTACTGGGAGGCTAAATGCACCATCTTCATAATTCCATTCAGTTGGGGTTAATTTGTAGACAATTCTCTTATTTTGAATGCCGACAAACATTGTTCCCTTAGAAATTGCCCAGCCTTTTTTATATTTGGTTAGTCTAAAACGACCGACATCCTTTCCATCAATTTTAAAGGTATATGTTTTCCCAGATGTAATGTTTTCAACTAAAGTGGAAATAAAACAATTTCTTTCCTCTTTTGCCTTCGCGCGTAAAGTAATGGCTGTTTCTTCCTCTGCACTTCCTGATTCCTTAACTGTACTAGGTGCAGCTAAAAAGCCGAGTGACATAACGGATGCTAACAAGATTCCAGAGATACTTTTTTTCATAATGATATCCTTCCTTAAGATGTAGTTTGTCTTATAAAATAGACAACCATTTTTTACAAATTTAAATAAATGAACTAAATCTTACTTCTCTAATATTTTATATTAAGTGTCTTCTAAATAACAATCAAAATAATATTTTGTGGTCAAAAAAGTTCAATTTGAGTTTAAAAAATGAGCGTTTTATACCGAAAATAATGGTAATTTCGCGGATAACTTTAAAAATTTTTGTATAGAAAGATAACTGATAATAATCTAAAATATCGTTATGGAAAAAAATCAAATCACATTCCAAATTTCCGATTCAAGTCGCAAATTTAGTTTTGAAAATAACATTGTCGTTATTAGAGATAAAGACTTCATTTCTTCGCTAAATAAATCATATGCGAAAAATAAGGTTATGGGTCTAAAAATAATTGACTCAAACAAGAATGAAATTAATGATGTTGTGCAAATAAAAATTAACATGAATAAAGTTGGTTTTTTCATGGCAAATTTTGCACAAAATTCCTTTAATGAAAATCAAGGAAAGAAGATTTTAAATGAACTTGTAATGTTAAAAACTGATAATAAATTATCAGAGGCTCAACAAATTGAGAAAATAAAGACTCTAATTAAAATCGTAAATAAATATAATCCTCTTTATGTTTCTTTTGATAAATTAGAGTCATTTAAATTAGATATAAACAAACTCGCAGATGTGGAATTAAACTTCCCACTTCTTGTACTTGATAAAGAGCATATGATTTCCGTTAAAAAGAATTCAAAATTCTCCTTACCAACAATCTTGTCGTTTATAATCCCACTTCTTGGATCTTGTAGCGCACTTGTGGGCTCGTACGAGTACGTAGGCGGGAATAAATTTTATTTATTATATTGGATTACCGCTATCATCCTTGTAGCGGCAGAAGCATTCTCGTTAAAACTTTATTTAATAAAAGATAAAAAGCCAAGAACTCGTAAAGCATTATTAATAATAATCATATTCTCTTTATTAGGATTAGGAATTGGCTATGTAATTAATAAGATGCTTCTTCATATAAGCCTAGATAAGATAGGAACAATAGAAACACTCGCTATTACAACACTTGTTTCATTAGAACTATATTTATCTTCATTATTAATAGCAAAACTACTTAATCGTGCTAAATCTAAATAAGAATTAATAATAAAATTATTTATAAATATGTTTTAAGGCCCATAGAGGCCTTTTTCTTATTGTGACGGTTAAGTTTACATTCTTTCTTAATTGAGAGCCTAAATAAGCCTAAAAGCTTTTTTTATATTAATATAAGAAAAGTAAAGAACTCTCAATTAAGCAAAATAAAAACCAGACCGCTAGAAACGATCTGGTTTTGTATTTGTTTAATTACTCAAATTATTTGAATAATGGAGCCCATGCAATGAATGCACTTGATAATGCTGCTAAGAGGTCTGAGTAGACGCTCATTGCAACTGGAGCAACTGAACTAACAAAGCCACAAACTTCGCTCATTACAGTGCTTGCAAGTTTTTCATAAGAAGCAATGACAAATTCATTAACTCCTTTAACAGCCATTGTATAGACTTCTTGAATTGCTGCCGGAATAACTTTGGTAACATAACCAAGAAGCACAGCAACAGTTTCAAGGCTGACATCTTCAGCTTTTGCTAATGTTTCTTGAATCTTTGCAACGAATTCTTCAAGAGCTTCAATACCATGATATTCTTGTGGTACTGGAGCACCTCTTGTAACTCTTCTATTTCCTGTAAAGAATTCAATAACGCTTCCAATGAAGTCGCCAACATTACCAGCAATTTCTGAAACTGCATCAGCAATAAATGAAGCTCCTGCTTTAACTGCATCTTCAACATTACCAGCGATTTCACCAGCTACATTAATAACTGTGGTAATTGCTTCTTTTGAGAAATCAGATAATGAGTTGAAGATCTTACTTGCAACTTCGCCAATATTATCAACTGCATCACGGATAGCACCTGGAATTGAAGCAATGGTTTCTCTTACAAAATTAACATATGCTTTAACTCCGTCAGAAACGAATTTTGCTGCATCTTCGACAAATTCAACAACTTCTGGAATTGCCTTAGAAACTTCATCGACAACATATTCTACAGCTGATTTACCAGCATTATAGATTTTTTCAGCAACTTCTTTTTCGAAACTGACAACATCACCGATAGCATCTTTTGCTTTTCCAATAAGATCAGCAATTACTGAGGCAACAAATTCTGCACCTTCTTTAACTGCGCCTGGAATACTATCAAGGACATCAACAACAGCAGAGAATGCCTTGCTAACTTGTTTACCTGCCCATGATAAGACTGATTCAGTAAATGCACGGGCATCGCCTATAGCTTCGCCAATGATTCCTGGAATCTCTGATAATTCTCCTAAGACAAAGTCAACTGAATTACCAACTTCTTCTGCTACATATTTAACTGCGTTATATGTTGCAACAGCAGCATTTTTAGCAGCTTCTTCAGTAGCATTTACAGTTTTAACAAATGTTTTAGCAATGAATTCAACTAAATTCTTAAGTTGATCACCTGTCCAATCAAATGCCTTATCAATTGCATGAAGTGCTTCGATTGAAACTTCAATTGCTTTATCTTTAACTTCACCAGCAACGTGGCCAGCATAGTCAAGAGCTGCCATTACTTTATCAGCGACAACGCCAAGAGCTTCTTCAATTGCTTTAATAGCATATGAGATAGCACTTGGAGTGTTCATAATTGCTTCATGAACTTTTTCGCCAATGCCTTCTGCAACCTTAACAATTTCAGCTAATGCAATGCCGAGATCTTTTAAGACTTCGCCAACTGCATATGAAACTGCAACAGCAATATCTCTTCCAACGAATGTATTTCTGAGTATTTCAACAAATTCGACAATCTTTAATGCGAGTCTTGCATCACCGAATGTCTTGATGAGCATTTCTTCAGTATTTTCGTAGAATTCTTTTAATAATGGATTGCTTGCAAGTAATTCTGCAAATTGTTCAGTTAAACCAAGTTGTTCAACTAAGCTATCAATTGCTGTCTTAACATTTACAACAGCTTCTTCGTTTTCTGTAACGTATTGTTCAGCGTTATCGATAAAGGCAAGAAGTTCATCAAGTGTTGAAACGATATAGCCTTCATTGATCTTACCACCAACGATAAATGGGGTAATTGCTGCAACTACTTGAGCTACAGTTTGATAGCTCTTTTCTTTATTAAAGTTAAATAAGATTGATGGTAATGCAGCGAGTAAGCCTTCTTTACCAGTTGTTCTCTTATTATTCTTTGCGTGGAATGCTGCAAGTACTCTTTCTGCACATTCTTTATGACCTTCAACAGATCTGTGGCACATAAATGCATAAGCATAACCAGTACCTAATAATTGTGCAAATAATGCAGCTTGTTTATCAGCGTTCTCTGCTCCTGAATATTCAGCAGTAATTGCTTTATCAAGATCATTAATAACATTTAAGATATTAGCTTCTTCGCTAAGATTTGGATTAAATTTATCTTGATATTCTTTTGCGATAACACTGATTTGATCAAGTGCTGGATCGCCCCATGTGGCTTCCATGGCCATGGTCTTGTTTTCAAATGAACATACAAATGCTCTAGCATGAGCATAATAAGAAAGTTTTGTTTTAACAGCTAATTCTTTTTGAATTCTATTCTTAATGCTTCTTAAAGCATAGGAATTTGAATTGACGATTTCGTCAAATGTAAGTTGTCTTCCACCGACGATAACGTTTTCTCTTGCTGCAATTTCGTTCTTAAGAGTATATTCAACTAAGAGTTCTGAGTAAACATTGAATGAATCAATAATTTCACCATAACCCATTAATCTTTCTAATTCAGCATAACGTGTAAGTGAAGTATTTAAGAATGATCTTTGTGATGACCATGTTTCGAGTTCATCGATATGATCGTGAACGTGTTCATTACCAAAATCAACATAATAATACTTATTAGCATATGGTGAGAAGAATGATGTATATGCATTAGCAATAGTCATTAATACACCTATGATGTCACCGAGTGGGAGAACCATATCACCCATTGCTGCTTGTGCATCTTTATAGATGTTTTGAATTGACATAACGACAACTTCAACATCTGGGTTTAATGTATAAATTCTTTCCATAGTGGCATCAAAGTTAACTATGAATGACACTAATGAATAAACAAACATATCAACATATGATGTAAGTGATGAAAGTAATTCTGCAGGAATAGCTTCTCCAGCAGATTCAAGAATCATATTTAAAATATAGCCTTTTGTTGAATAATAAATATCAGCATATTCGGCTGGAATAAGTTCATATAAATCTGTGACTTTAATTCCGTATTTTTCAAGGTAAGAAGCAAAAGATCCAAACATAAAGAATCCACCGAAATCGTTTGCGCCTAAATCGTATGTGATTAAATCAGCATTTTCGACTGCGCTAATCATTTCAGCACTTACGCTTGTTTTTGCCTTATCGTAAGTATAAACCTTACCATTAATTGTGTAAGTTTCATGTCTTTCTGCTTCAGAACCACTAATATAGTCAGATGCCATAAATTGATCATAGACATGAGTCATTGGTTCGCCGTAAAGAAGATGTTTAAGAGTTTCGGCTCTAAATGCATTAATTGCGGCAGGTTTGAAGTTTACATTTTTGTATTCTCTTTGTAATGCCTTTTCAATTAATCTTGGATAGCTATCTTCTGATTGGAAATAATATCCCGATGCGAAGTAACCACTCTTTATTTTTTCTCCAGTGATTGGGTTTGTTCCTGTCCAATAATACGAAGGATCTTCATAGAACCATTCTGGAACGCAACCATGTAAGCCTAAGCCGGCAGTTTGGGAATCACCAAAACTAACATAATTGAATGTCTTATTTTTCTCAGCATATGCAGCTGGTCTTGCCATAGTAAGCGCAAGTAATAATTGTAATAATTTTTTCATATATTAATTCCTTTCCGATATACGGGATAGGGGTTACGACAAACTATCGTAACCCTTTTCCTCTTATATTATTTATTCCCTTTTTTAGCCTTCTTATTTGTGCGTGGTCTAATAATAACGAAGTAGCAAACTGCTGCAACAGCAAGAAGAATGCCAAATCCGATTAAAATCCACCATAAGCCTAAGCCGACTCTTTCAACAACAACACGGTATTGTGAGAAGTGTGTAGTGTTGAATGATACAGTACCTGTTGTCTTATCATAGACAGCACCCATATCAACTTCACCATCAGCACCTTGGTAATAAACTTTGACTTCACAACCAGTTGGAACTTTTTCATCAAATGGGACTGTAACTGTACATTCACCATCAAATTCAACTTCTCTACCAAGATCTTCAATCTTAATATCAAGCATTGTTCCATCTTCGGTCTTTGTTGTATTAGCAACTAATGCAGCAGAATCGCTTAATGATTCTAATGCACCTTCGCTGAATGAAACACCAACACCACTAACAGATGCCTTACCACCTTCTGCAAATACAGCAAGTGGGGTTCCTGAAACTCTAACTTCTTCAGAACAACCTTTGAATAAATTCTTTAAGGTAAAGTCTACTGCGTTTTTATACGTAAAGACAGTTGTTCCGTCTGGAAGAATCTTATATTCACTAACTGCTGGTACTGTTTCTTCAACTATGTAAGTAAAGTCGAATATATCAACTAAGGTGACAGATGCTGTGAATGTTGATCCGTCTTCACTTAATGTGTATTCAACTGAAGAGCCTTCTGCAATTTGTGAATTAGCATAGATAGCATTTTGTAAAAGATATTTGCCTTCAAAGTGTTGTCCAAGTGGATCAACGAATTTCATTGTTGCTTCGAAATTGCCGTTTTCATTTTTTACAAATGTAGGAATTTCTTCGACTTCTAAATCATAGAATGGTATAGCATATTCGGTTCCGGCAATAACATAGCCAACTGCCCATGATCCGTCCATATAATGTTGAACTAAAGCTTCACCTTCTAATTCGTAAACAACATTTGTTTCACCAGCTTTAACACCATCAATATAGTAGTTTGAATGTTCAACAGCTGTGCCTGCGTCCTTATTATATATACGTGTGTAAACTTCAGATACATTTGCACCCATATATGAATCAGGAACTAAAGTGAAATCAGCACAGAGTCTACCATCAGCAGTAACTTCAACGCCACTATAATCTTCAACAGTGGCATATTCATAGAACATGAAACTAATATCAGAATCAGTTTGGGAAGTAACATAGAATGTTGCTAAACAGCTTAATTCTTCCATATCCCAACGATATTGAATACCTGAAACTTGTAATAATTTGCAATAATCAGCGAATCCTGGGAAATCGAAGTCCATGCAAATGCAGAATCCGGCTGGAGTTGTTTTCTTTGCAATATATGCATCAGTGGTTTCTTCTACATAGAATTGGATTTGATCACCAACGTTGTTAGATGTGACATATCCGCTTGCTGTGTATGTGGCCTCTTTCTTGTCGAAAACATATTCAACATCTTCCATGTGATATGAAATTTGTTGTGTGCCGAAGACTTCAAATTCAGCAGTGAAACCTTCTTCATAAACTAGATTGTCATCTTCATCATATTGATCTTCATCATAGAAATGAAGTGTGCCATCTGCAAAGCTAACGCTTTCTTCATAATCGAAGTTTTTGCCACCTTCTGTAACAATTGTACCAATAGCTGTTAAGACACCTGTTTCATCGTCGAATTCATAAGTGCTAACGTATGGTGTATATCCGTAACTATGTGCTAAGGAGAATGTGCTACTTAATTCATCAACTCCATAAACGGTCTCGAATGTTGCAATCTTGTTTTCAAGATCTAATTTAAGGCTTTCTGCATTAACTTTTCCTTCAAATTTAACTGTACCAATGTAGCACAATTCATCGCCAAGAAGAGTGTATGCGTCAAATTTTGCAACAGATTGATAATAATATCCAGAATCGAAATAGCAAATAGGATCGAGAACGAAATCTAAGCAAAGTTCTTCATCGAAGTAAACTTCGTCAACATATTCATCATTTTCTTCGAAATAGACATGTTCAACAGTGAATTTAGCAACACCTGGAGTTTGATCAACGACTACACCGTAATCGCCAAATTCAATTTCTGGAATTTCAACAACTTCCATCTCTAAGAATGGATTAGTAGACATTTCTCTAGGAGCACCAACTGCATAGCCTTTGATGACAACTGGTTCTTCGCCACGAACTGATGGTAATGTAAATTCAACATCACAACCAATGCCAACGCCATTTCCATAATCATCTTCGAGAACTTTCCAAGTATATTCTGGATAAACTTCTACGCGGAAGCCACAATCTTGACATTCTGCATAATAGTGAATGTTTTCATTAGCATCAATTTCTGAAACTAATAAGTATTCATGTGGCATAACCTTTTGAATATTTTCAACAACTGTATCAAAGATTTCGGCAATCATTGGAGCAACTTCTGAATGAATTTCTGCAACGATTCCATCAAGAGCTCTGACAATTTTTGCAATGAGAAGATCTGATTGAGCAAAGAATCCTTCTACATCTGCTGGAACACCTTTGAATAATGCATCAACATCAAACAAAATATTATAAATATGTTGTTCAACTGCGTTGCCATCTTTAAGTGCACCTAATTTTTCGAGTAATGCTGAAGCATCATCTCCAAAGAGTTTATTAAAGTAATATGCAATTGTTAATGAATCAATTGGATGTGAGACAAAAACAGTTACAAGTTTTGCTAATAAAGCGGAACGAATTTCAACTGTTAAAATAGCTGGAATAGTAAATAAGAATCCAACACCTTCAGTAATTTGTCCTCTTAAATCAATGAATGCTTTTGAAAGAACATCAGCAAGGACGTTAACTTTAGTTTCGAAGGTTTGATTATAGAAATCCATAATCATTTGGACACTTGCACAGTTTTCCATGTTTGCTGGAATTGCTGCAACAAAGTTGATTGCTTCGATAACAACGTTTTCGATATAGCAAGCAACACCGCTAAGAACAGTCATAACTTGATCAAAAGCAGCAGGAATAATTTCATCTGTTACTTTTGCAACAATACCAACAGCGAATGCGTTGATTTTGCTGAATATATCTTCGCTAAAGAAATCAACAATTTCTGTGACAACGTGTTCTTGTTCAATACCTGGGAAGGCTGAATAGATAACGCCATCAAAGAATTCCATAATAAATTCTGTTAAATCATTTCTTTCATTTAAGACACCTTTTGTAATAGCGCCTTTAGAAACTTTCTTACCAAAAATATGATCAATAAGTTCAGTTACAGCTTTCTTAATAGCAGCAACAGTATCTTCGATGAAGACTGCTCTTGCTGATTTGCCAGCTGTTACGACTGCGTCAATTGCTTCTGCAACTGATGCGTGTCCTTCGACTGTATCAAGGTCAAATTTAACTGGATCGACAAAGAAATAACTACCAGAATTCTTAGTTGTGATTTGAGTATAGTTATTAACTAATTTGATAATTGCATCGATGTATTTGCCAACATTAACAGTCTTGTCACCAATTCTGACTTTTCCGTTTTTAACTGGATTTGATGCGCCAACAACAATAATTTTTGCATCTTTGTTAAGTGAACGAATTTTTGAAGTTAATGTGTCAATGCTATTGAAGTAGCTAGCGAGCATTTCATTAACAAGTTTAACAAAATCGCTGACTGCCTTCTTTGCATCACCAACGTTTAATAATTTAACGAGATCAACATCAATGAGTTCATCAACAACTTCAAAGATTGCTTTAGTAACTTCGTTTGATTTAACTGCTTCTTCGAGAATCTTGTTGATTGGTTGAAGCAATAATTCCATGATTCCGTTAATTTCAACCTTTTGATTGCCTTCGATTAAATTATTAACTGCATACTTTAAGTATTCAGCATAACCACCGAAGCCTGCATCAACGGTAACATAATTAGCAGATTTAATTTCTTCTTTCATGAAGCTGGTAAGTTTTATGTTATCGCTTGAGCCTACAAGACTGAATCCAGCATCTGTAGCAGCAGCAACGAATTTGCTGTTTCTCTTTGCTTCTCCTTCAGCACGGAAGGCTTTTGTAAAGTACCTATCCTCTGATTCGTTTTCTAACTCAAAGCAAATATCTTCAAGTCTGAATGAATCTGCAGCAAGATTAACGAGTTTTGCGCCAACCTTTGTTGCGTATTTTGCCGCATATGAATCTGCGACCTCAACAAGGAAACCGTCTGCTTCTTCGGTAACCCCTGCTGTTAAGTTTGTGCCTGTTGCAGCAGTGCTACCAAGTGAAACTAACTTTGTTTCTGGTTCTGCGTCTGCTTTTGCGCCTTTGACACCAGCGGCAGTAGCTAAGCCCATAAAGCCGGCGACAGAGACTAACAAGAACAACTTAATCTTTTTAAAAAGTTTAGTCATATCGTTCCTCCTAAATTTTTTACAAAGTAATTATACTACCAAATTTTATCTAATACAATACTAATTATTACCATAGGTAATCATACACATTTTTCACATATTTACTATAAGTTCTTATAGACATTGATCCGACAATAGCTGCTCGTTTTGAAATAAAAAATCCCCGAATTCATCGAGGAAATTTTTTTGTAATTTTTGGAATTAAGTATTAAAGTTTATGATTATAATAATCATAATGTTCATATTGTTCTCTTAACAAAGTAACGTCGTTTTTGCCCACCAAAGTAAGTGGAATTTTATCAACAACGACAACATCGCAAGGCTGCCCTCTTTCTTCGAGTTTATCATTGCACAAAGCAAGGATGCCTTCACGCACTTCTTCTTCAGGAATTTCTTTATCATCCATCTCGACAATTACAAGAGGATACATCCCTTGTAAATGGTCAAGGTCTTTACATGCAACAACACAGCAATTTGCAACACCTTCGTAAGAATTTACGACTCTCTCAATTTGAATAGGGAAATTCTTGTGCCCGTCAAAGCGTGGAATAACGAATTTGAAACGACCTTCAAAGAATAAGAAACCATCTTTATCAAAATAGCCTCTATCACCACTATGAACCCAAAGAAGGCCATCATCATGCATTTTAAGCACGTTATCAGTTTCTTCCTTATTATCATAATATCCATTCATAATTGATGGACCGGTAATACAAATTTCGCCTCTTTTACCATAGTCAAGTTCTTCTCCTGTATCAGGATCAAAAATACCCATGGTTGAGGTACATAGAGGGATACCCTCACTTTTCGCTCTATAAACACAGTTAAATGCCGTTACAGCAGATGTTTCAGACAAGCCATAACCTTGGCAAATATGATACTTACATCCATGGTTCTTAAAGAAGAGATTTAACTCTTCTTCTAAGGTTGGGTTAAGAACATCACCGCCAGAGACCGCAAACTTCAAATTTGATAAGTCTGCTTTTTGTGCTCTTTTATCATTAATAAATATCTCATAGAATGCAGGAACAGCGATAACAGCATGAGGCTTATGTTGAAGCATTAATTTTGGGAACTTCTTTGGAGCAAAATTTGGTACTAATATGTTTTCTACCCTTTGGGTAAATGCCATATGGACACCACAAACAACACCATAAGAAGTAAAGATTGGCATAATGTTTAAGAAGCGGTCTGATGGAACACAATCATTGCCTGTAAACTTGAAGCTTAATGCAACAGCATTTAAACCCTCGTTTGTAAGCATAACACCTTTAGGTGAACCTGTTGTACCACCAGTTTGAGTTACGACTGCTAATGAGCCTTGTTTGAACTTAACTTCTTTAGCATCTTGTTTAGCATAATCGTCATAGAATGTTGAATATCTAATAGCACGTTTGTCAGTTCCAAGACCTGAAATTCTTTCGTGTATTAATTTAAATACCTTTTTATATAACGGGAGCGCGTGCGAGGCATTTTGGACAATAACGTGTTCAATTTCGTACTTGTCTAATAAGTCAGCAACTTTTGGATAAACAATATCAAGAAGAATAATTGTCTTAGCTTTCACCATATCGATGAAGTGTTCAATTCTACTTTTTGCCATTCTTGGTTCAACTAGAACTGGAACAGCACCGATTTTATTAAGAGCATAGAATGAGAAAAGTGTTTCAGGTAAGTTTGCGGTGACAAAAACGACCTTTTCACCTTTCTTAATACCTAAATATGTAAAACAATCTGCCAAACGATCAATTTCGTAAAGCATTTGTCTATATGAATATTTTTTACCAAAGTAGTTTATTGCAGTGTAGTCTAAGTAATCTTCAACTTCATCAACCAAGTATCTGTAAATGGTTTTATTTGTTGAGCTTATATCACCATCGAAATTTTTATAAAACTGCATCCATGGTTTTTCAATTGAAGTTTTTCCCATAAGTATCTCCTTTTATTTATTCACATCACCTGTAATTTTGATATGAACATGTCTATTTTTCTTCTCTTGAATCAACTCCCCAATTTCTTCGACTTTAAAGCTCGCTTTCCTTGGGTTTTTAATAGAATTGATTTTCCCGGTAACATTACCTTTGATTGACGTTTTTTCAAACGCTAAATCGCAATTTGGCATCTTGCAATTGATAAAGGTTACGTTATTAGAATAACAAAATGGTTGATGTGATTCAATAATACAATTTACAAATGTTAAATTGGAGCTATACCACCCGATATATTCACCCTTAATTATTGAGTCTTTTACGTAAACATTTTTGGAATGCCAGAATGCATCCTTTGTGTCAATTTCAGAGTTAAAAATCCTTATATTTTTGCAATATTGAAATGAATATTTACCCGAGAATTTTACATCAAAAAGAGAAATATTTTTACACGCAAAAAAGCCATAAAATCCTGAAAATATGCAGGAATTCCCGGTGATTTTGCTACATTTCCAAAAAGGCTCTTCGCTTTCTAATTTACAATTTTCCAGTTTAATGTTTTCGCATTCTCTAAAAATTTTAGGAGATTGGGAATTTGTGTTCTTAATAACAACGTTTTTGTCATACCAAAGTGGAGCTCTTGATAAGTTAGAAAAACTTAAATTCTCTAAAATTAAATTTGTTGAGTGCCACAAAGGATAGCGGAGGTCAAACTCACAATCATGAACGTTTATGATTGACGTTTCTTTAAGTGGTGATTCGCCATCATTTGGACCACTAAATTTGCACGAAAAAACTTCTGCATTTTTTACGCCGTATAAAGAGCGTTCTTGATCAAAAGTTTGGTTTGAAATTCTAGTATTTATTTTCACAAACGTATCTTCCAACCAACTGCTGGGTTATTTAGATAAGATTCATCAAATAAAGCTTTTTCTTCACTAGATAAATTAGCGTAAATACTAAATAATGCATCACACTTTTCATCTTGTTCTGATGATTCATTGTCATTTACTGCTTCAGCAGTAAGAGTAATAATATTAAACAATTTTGTACTAAGTGTGTATCTTGTAATGAAATTAGAATCATCGTTTTCTCTTTTACCATAAAGTGTAAGATTAAGATCTTTAAATATAGAAATACCTAAAATTGCTGATAAATCGAATTTTGTGGAAATCACATCTTCTTTAGTTTTTTCATTATATGTGTGGGTAAAGGATAAGAATGATTCATAAATATTGTATGAAGATGTAACTCTAGCTCTTGATAAAACAGGAGAGGTTCTTCTCGAACCAAGAATTTCATCAACTAAATCTGGAATAAAGTACAATATATCTTTTAAAAGATATTCAGCAATATTATCGATGAAATTATCGAGATCTGTCACATAATAGAGATTATACATATCTCCAAACGGAAAGCCTGTAAATGGGTCTAATTCTTGTACTAAATTTAAAATATGAACAAGGCCCGTCTCTCCATCATAACCAATTTTAACATTGCTAACTCCATAACTCATAATGATAGGCCAGAAGATTTGATCGTGTGTTTCAATAAATATCTTTAAATATCCTGAAGAATAGTCCACATAAATGCTAAGTTCTGTTTTAAGGACAATTTGTGTATTGATAAATACTGCCGGGAAAGACAATGATAATGATGTTGTTAATCTATATGTTTTGGTGTTAAGAGATCTTAAAAGGAATCTTAATAAAACAAAATCAAATTCATCATATTGTTTTGCTTCCTTTTTGACTTTTTCTATGTTTTTGGAGTCAAAATCTACAATATCAAGGTCCAAATCAAATACTAAAGATTCAATATTAAAGTTTTCAAAGGAAACATTCATTGTATTTTCATTTTCCTTAGAAGTAAGAACGATTTGAGCAGGATTTGCATCATCTGATAAATTAATAATTAATTTATTCTCTGTAAAATCGAAATACTCAAAGGTGTTATTAATAAATGAAAGAATATCAAATGAAAGTATATTTCCGCTTGTTGCCTTGCTAATTGTTCGCATAACTCTGCTAGAACGGCTAAAAATATCGCTTAATTCATCGCCAATTAAACCAGAAACAATCTCAATCATAAATTCATAAATGCTTGTGAATTTTTCGTCTGCATATTTTAATTTAAGACTATCATTTTCGGTAGGAACGGTTACATATGTGCAACCATCAAAGTAACATGCATTAATAGCTGCATAAGCTTTGCTTTTTTCAATAGTTGCAAAAATATCTAAATCAATTTCAGGATTATGATTGTCATCTAATTTGGAATTAACACTATTTTGTATGTCGATAAGTTTTGTTCCGCTTTTGCTAATTGAGGCTTTAAGGCTCATCCCCATTTCTCCAATAGCGGCAAGTCTATTAAAACCAGAAATGACATTTGAGAAAACCTTTGCTTCTGCAAAAGAAATATGTCTTCCTTTATATGAGCCATCATCAAATGGACAAACTTTTTCAATTTTTTCAACTGAAACTAGTGTAGAAAGAGAAATAGATTCAATATTTAAACTCTTAACATTAATTTTCTTAAGTTCTAATGTTTCTTTATTAGCACTAATTTCAAGATTAATAGTGTCATTGTTAATTAAAAAATTAACATTATCACCATCAACAACTTCTTGAGGAAGTAATGAATCAATATCAATGCCTGAAATTAAACCGGATAAATCTAGTGAAACACCACCAATATCAAGATCTAAAACTGAGGTAAAAACTTCTTTAGCAAAATTGGTTATTTCATCAAATGATGTATCTGCAAGTTTAAATCCTTTATCGCCTAATGAGAAATAGCTATATTTATTAACATAGCCAAATCCTAAAAGAAGATCACTTCCGCCGCTAGAAACATCTAAATCGACTGTGTATTCAATATTCTTATTTTCATCAATAGATAAAGCTAATTCACCTTTAGTAGAAGCATAAACATTTGTTGGGTCTTCTTTAGAAGAAACTGCTAAATTTTCAAGTGTGGCCTTAAATTTTAAAGGTTCTTCAGATTTTGCGAATTTATCAATAAGTTTATTTGCAAATTTATCAAAATATGTATCTTCTGTAACAGGAATCTCTGGAGCTGAAGGTTTTAGGTTACTTTCGACCTTTCTTGGGTTAACAACTAAATAAAGAACAGTAAAAGCAACGCCAAAGCATGCTACACCGGTAATAATTTTTCCTAAATTCTTTTTATTAAATAATTTCATAATGGTTAAAACTCCAAATCATAATTTAATTTTTCATTTACTGCCGGGATTTCAATATCTGCATTAGATACAAAATAGATATCGATTAGAGCATGCGCACTCGCATAAATAATTTTCTTAGCTTTATAATATTCATCTATATTACATTTCTTCAAAGATAAATCTTTGTCTAAATCAAAAGTAAGAGTAACAGTTTGGAATACTGGATAAGTATCAAGATCAGATAGATTTTTCATTTGTAACTTATTAAAGTAAGTAGAAATTTCATTATCTAAATTAACAACATATTGATAACCACTATCTGTTTCATTAACTGATGAACTTAATACGCCATCATTACAAATAAGATAAATAAACATCTCATCAAGTGTTTTTCCGTATGTTTTCTTATATGTGCTGTGTTCAATAATGTCTTCCGAAACTTCAGGATATTCTGCAAATGCTTCTTTATCGTTAATAACGATTGAATCATCTTCTCCCTTATACATTTTAATGTCTCCGGACTTTCCGCTCATATAAACCCTGCTTGCGACCGAAACAAGGCTAGATTTAGAAAGTGATTCCTCAAAATATTCTGAACCAACTTTATAATTTGCGCCTCTAATGATTTGTTCAACCGCTGTATGGGAAATACCATAGGTATAAGTAGCACATTTTTCATTACGACGGAATTTTTCTAAAGAATAATTAATTACTTCAACTGCTGAGAAATGATCAACTTTTTCTTTCGAGCTTCCTTTATATGAATTAACTTCTTCAAAAATAGCATTGTAATCTGGTACAAATGCATCAAAGTCAACGTTATTGTAAACGTACTCTTTATTAAATAGTTTTTTGGCCCCAAAACCTACTAAAGCACCCATTGCTAAAGAGGAGGCCACAATGATTGTGTAAATATATAAACGTTTCATGCTTTTTATTATACGGATTTTGAATTGTTATTCAATATATAATATTAAATTAATTAATAAAAAAGGCAGATACAAAGTATCCGCCTTGTTTGTTATTAGTAAGCTATTAGGCTTTTACCCATTTTGCGTAAAGGGTAATGACTGTTGAAGTTAATTCAGTGTATGAATCGTAGTAGTTTCCATCTGCGTCAAACCAACCATCGAATAAATACCCTTCTTTAACTGGGACAATGCTGTTATCAAATGTCTCACCGAAGTGTTGAACTGTGAATTCAGTGACATACTCTTTTGAGTAGATCTTTCCACTTAAAGCACCTTCTGCAACTGTACCAGTTGTTGCAACGGTAATATTATTATCACCACTACCTGAAACTTCAATACTTACGAGATAAGTTGTATTTGCTTCGAAGTGAACTCCATTCATACTTATGGATGAAGTAGATCCAACTCCAGATGATGCAATTTGTTTTCCGTTCTTATCAGCAATAATAACTTTAAGTCCTGCTGTTGAACTAACTTCAAAATTGACATCTTGAGCACTTACTGAAGTATATTGAATAACTTTTGTGCTTGAACCTGTTGCTGTAACGTGTGCGTCCTCGCCAACCTTACCAGCAACTGCGCCTTCCGCGATTGGTTCCATGACTGGTTTTAATGTGGTGTCGCCTTCAACAATTGCATCAGAGCTAAAGTCATACATCTTTCCTTTTTCATCAGCCCATCCTTTAAATTGAGCCGTGTCAGTATCTTCATAGGAAACAAATTCTGCACCTTCAAAGTATGAAATTTCATGGCTTTCAATTTCTGTTGAAGTTTCATCAACGAAAGTAAGATTACGTTTGAGTGTTGCGCCTTCACCATAAACATAGTTTATAGTAACTTCTCTGACGCCCCAGTTTGCAATCAATGTAATATCGAAATCTAAGCCTGCTAGTGATTTAAAATCAACAGTTTTTCCTGTTGCAGGATCAACATAAGTCCAACCAGTAAATGAATACCCTTCTTTTGTTGGATTGTAAATTTCAGGGAATGCTTCAAATGCTTTATAAGAAGTTGGATATCCTGCTGGTAAAACACCACCGTTAAGCTCATAATCAATTTTATGAACTTTTGTGTCAGCAAATAATGGATAAAGTACAACGTCAGTTGTATATGAATAAGTATATCCGTTTTCAAATTGGATGCCTTCTTTGGTGAACCAACCAATGAATTCTGAGCCTTCCTTATCAGCCAATTCTGGTAAACCAGAAATCTCTGAATTGTAATCAACGTTAATACTTGTATCGTCTCTGTCAGTATACTTCAAAACAATTTTATAAGTATTTGCTTTAAAGTTTGCTGTAAGAGTTAATGCTTTAGTTACATTTTCAAGTCTACAATCAATCACTTTTCCAGAGCCATATCCTGACCAGCCAGTAAATGTGTAACCAAGTTTACTTGGATTAGCTAAGACAATTGCTTGATCTTCACAAGTAATTGATGTTGGATTAGAAGCGCCAGCATCTAACTCACCACCATTCATTACATAAGTAATGGTATAAGTATTTTTTGAGAATTTACCATACAAGGTAATATCATGGTCAACGTTTGTTAATTTTGTGCCTGCACTAATAGTGTAAGCTTCATCAAAGAACCAACCATCAAACTTATAACCTGGTGCGGTTGCATTAGCAAGAGAGAGATCTGTTCCAACTCTAATAAGAGAAACATTTTGTTTAGGATTAGTTACTTTATTCTTTGTTTCATTAAAGTGATATGTAATATTAGCACCTTTATAAACGGTTTCTTTATAGAGAGCTGTGATAGTTAAATCACTTGTAGCAGTTAAATTTTTGAGTTCTTTATCCCAACCAATAAATTCGAAATCGGACAAGGTTGTTGAAGCTCTTGTTGGTAATGCATATTCATAAGTGATTGGTGAACCGTAATCAATATAGTCAGTGTGAAGGACTTTATTATCATAGTCGACCCACTTAATAGTGTATTGTTTCTTAACATCCTTATATGTTGCAGTATAAACTTCATCTGCTATAACAGGTGTTATTTTCTTATCCCAACCCATAAATTCGTAAACATATGGAGGATTATCATCCTTGCTAGGATTAACAGTTCCAGGATATTTTGGAACTTTTCCTTCTGCTACATATTCTGTAGCAAGGACTGAGCCGTCATCATTCTTCCATGTAACTAAGAATCTTTCTTCGGTTACTTTAAATTGAGCAGTATAAGTAGCATCTTCAGTGACAGGTAATACTGCTGGAGACCAACCGTTGAATGCATATGTATGACGTTCATCAGCTTTTTTAATTGGATTGGAAACTGGGCAAGATGGAGTCTCTCCTTCAGCAACAAATTTTGTAGCAAGGACTGATCCGTCTTCATTTTTCCATGTAATTAAGAATCTTTCTTCAGAAACATTGTATACTGCTGTATAGGTGATATCTGCTGTAACAGGTGAAACTGCTGGAGACCATCCACCAAATTCATATGTGTGACGATCGTCATCTTGTTTTGTTGGGTTACCAACTGGGCAAACTGGAGTTTTTCCTTCAGCAACAAAATTTGTAGCAAGGACTGACCCGTTTTCATCTTTCCATGTAACTAAGAATCTTTCTTCAGAAACATCATATTTTGCAGTATAAGTAACAGCGCCGCTTACTGTAGTAAGTGCTGGTTCCCATCCAGCAAAAGTATATGAATGACGATTATCATCTGCTTTAGTAGGATTATCAACTGGGCAAACTGGCATTTCAGCCTCTGGAACATAACTTGTTG
The DNA here is from genome assembly GCA_045628045.1 of Bacilli bacterium. GTDB lineage: Bacteria > Bacillota_I > Bacilli_A > RFN20 > CAG-826 > Fiminaster. The sequence continues at coordinate 30,188 of JAZQOV010000011.1, read as the reverse complement.
CAAGAACTGTGCCATCTTCGTCTTTCCATGTAACTGGATATTTAGCTTTTTCTACCGCAAAGGTTGCAAGGTAAGTGGCATCACGTGTAACAGTAACAGGTGTAGGATTCCAACCACTGAACTTATAAACAGCAACATTATCGCTTGGTTTTGTAGGTTCAGCATTTGGATAGACAGGAGTTTGTCCTTCAACGCAATATTTTGTAGCAAGAACGTGGCCATCATCGTTTTTCCATGTAATTTCGTATAAAAGGTGGTCGAGTTCAAATTCTGCTACATAAACAGCGTCTTCGCTAGCGACTACGATACTTGGAGACCAACCGCTGAAGCGGTATGCTTCTCTTTCTGTAGTAACCTTTGTTGGTTCTTCACCTTTATATTCTGGTAATTTGCCTTCGGCAACATAATCTTGATAAAGAACAGTACCATTATGATTCTTCCATGTAATGAGGAATCTTTCTTGTACTATTTCATATTTGGCTGTATAAACAGCATCGCCCTTAACAGTTGAAATTGCCGGATCCCAACCAGCGAATTCATAACTATATCTTTCTGTATTTTCCTTTGTTGGTTCATGAGTTGGACACTCTGGCATTTGTCCTTCTGCAACGAGTCCAGATGCTAAAACTGTGCCATCTTCATTTTTCCAGGTAATAACGTATTTTTTAACTTCTTTAAATTTAGCAACATAAGTTACTGGTTCTTCAGCAGGAGCAATTTCTTTATCCCAACCATCAAACACATATTCAAGGTCTTCTTTTCCTGAATCTAATGTTGGTACTTCACCAGTATAAATTGGGATTTGACCAGCGGCAACAAATGATGAACCGAGTTGTTCACCGTCGACATTTTTCCATGTAATTCTATAACTCTCAACATTGTATGATGCATAAAAACATGATGGTTTTTTAATTGGCTGATCTACTTTCATAGAATCATCTTCACCTACCCATTTCACGAATGAGTAATGCGTGCCATCATCTTGAGCCGGACTAGTGAATTTTAAGTCTGTTGGAACATCTGGAAGTTCACCATCAAATGTATATCCGGATTTTAAAATAGATCCATCTGAATTTTTCCATTCAACACGATATTGTGTTTTATACCTTGCGTAATAGTTAGTAGCTTTTGTTAGCGGGCCGACTTCTGGTGACCAACCATCAAAAACATACTTAATTTCTTCAGTGCCGGATTCTTTGACAGGTGTCTCTAATTCTTCAGGATATTCTGGGACTGTACCTTCTTCGAGAGGCATTGAAACATGTAAAACTGTTTTTCTGTCATCATTGAACCATTGAACAATGTATTTGGCCTTTCGACCACAACCGGCAAGCATGCCAATTGCCATTGTGACGACAGCAGTTTTGAGAAGACTTTTGATTTTCATAGAAAAAACTCCTTTTATTCAATGTATATCTTATATATAAGAATAGTTCTAGTCAAGTAATTTCACTTAGTGAAGTATAAAAACAGGAATAATCGACAAGAAAAAACTTAGGGAAATTACATAAAAATTTGTGTCAAAATTATGAAAAAAACCCAAAAATTTGGGGCATTTTTATTGTCATTAAATATTTTAATATTTATCAAAATTATAGTGAGCGTATAGTATTCTTACAATTATTAATTTATTTTTCTCTTCATTAAAGGAATAATACAAATTGTAGTTATCTATTGGAATTCTTCTTATATTTTTGTACTCACATAAATCATTGCTAATTTGTTCATACATCTCAGGAAAAAGCTTTATGTTATCAATTGCTTTGCTAATTTTATAAACTAGGTTTTTTGCAACTAATTCGTTATTAAGTTTATTCTTTTAAAAAAGAATAATATTGTTAAAATCAATTTCAGCATTTTTTGAAAACTCAAAATCCAAATTTTGTTTTTATGTCATTCAAAACATCGTTGCCATTTCTTACTCTGCCATTTTCTATATCTTCCATTCCCTTTTTGAGTTCGACTGTTTCATAAGCTTGCTCAAGTATTTTTTCAAAACACTCGATATTCATAACAACTAAACTTCCATATCCATTTTTAGTAACAAAGACTGGTGCCTTTGAAGTTGCGCAAAGTTTTTCTATATTAACGGTATTTTTTAAATCTCTCATTGGTATTATATTCATAAGTTTTCACCTTGTGGCTAAATTATATACCAAATTATGTCGCACAGCAATGTTTTAAAGTCATTTCCTTTCCAGGTGTCTTGTAAACCTTTCACATACTAATTAGAGATTTTTTTGCAATAATGTTAAAAAACTTTTCTAATACAAAGTATTAAAATTTTTGAATTTTGGAAAACGGAAAAAATTTCAATTTAATTTAATTCTTTTATAAATAAAAAAAGAGACTAAGTCTCTCTTCAAATATTAAGATAAGAATTTCGCTTTGATTTTTATCTTACCATCTAAGACGTGCTTTAGAACGTCATAAATGATAACAGTTCCCCACGAATCGATCTTGCAATACGCAAGTGCTTGAGCAAGCATTTTCTCTTCATCCGGGTCATTATCTTGAGGATTTTTGTGATTCCTCATAAGCAAAGCTTTGTATAAATCAAGGCAGATTCCGCCATTATAAACAAGTGCGCCTTCTTTGTGATAATCAAGGGAATGTTTTAGGTCAAAAGATAGCTTAATTGACTCGTAATAAGCTTGAACATCTTCGTCTTCACATAATGTTGGTTGAACAACCTTTAATGAGCCTCTTCCGTTGAATTTTTTGCCATAAAAACTGCCACTTGTGAAGAAATCAAGAAGATCAACGACATTGTCATTAAAATTCTGCACAAAGTTGACTAAATCCGCGTCAACTTCAGGATGAGAAATGTAAAGTCTTACAAACTCATTCATTCTTGTTTTTTCAAAATTTTGGTTAAAGACAACAACGCGATAATTCTTCGCCATTGGATTAATACCAAAATCAATAAGATGGTCCCTTAAAGTCTTAAATAATGCAAATTCAGGATTAACATATCCATCTTTTGATGGATGTCCAATGAATTCGTAGTGAGAACAATCTCCACCTCTTCCTTTCGCAAAGTCATGTTTTGTGAGGTCATAACCCTTCTTAACAATGTGCATTGAGTATTGGGTAACAACCTGTTGCCATGGATGAGCGTCCCTCATCAAAGGCACAGGATTTTGGATTGATTCAAAGTCAAAGAAAACAAGGTAATCAATCTCATCATTTAGGTAGTCTCTACGTAAGATTTCTTCCATTAATTTCGTATGGATGACGTAGTCAAAGCCTTTGTCTTTCCACTCACGTTGGAAGGAAATCTGAGACCTTGCGTTTCCATACTTAATAACGCCGTCTTTTTCACTTTGTAAGGAATATTCTTCAATGTAAGCTGTAGGTAAATCAGAAATACGTAAAATACCTTCTTCGAGGGCCTTTTTAGAACGTCCCCAGTATCCGCCAAAGGAGCCCCATCTAGTGAGCTTTAAAATTGAGTTTTCATCATCCGCATCGCTAAAGCATGATAATAAGAAAGGACATTTTCCACCTTTCACACATTCATAATGCTTGTTAGGGTTAATTTCAAACTTGGTAGCCAAAGAACGTATCTCGTAAATAACATCTTCAATAGGTGTTATGGTAGGTTCACCATCTTTGTTTCGTTTAAGGTATAACTCAGAATCAAAATATGTGATGATAGGAACTAGTTCCGTTTCATCCTTTTTAATTTTTAAATTTAATTCAAAAGAAAGTTTGAATAAATTCTTAATATCTTCATCACATAAATCAGGATAGTTTACATTTTCCTTTGAAAATGTGAATTCCTTATTAAGATGAAGATAACCAAGTTTTGAAATATTAAGACCTTCTTTTACGTAAATATAATATTGGAAGAGAAGGTCGTATAAATAAGGAATTTTAATTCCGCTATCAATTTCAGGCTTTTTATCTGGATGAGTAAATGGAGAATTACTTCCTTTAGCCTCAATAAGAGTAAAAGTGCCATTATCTTCTTTAATTAAAACGTCAAATCTTGCTCTTAAGTCATTATGTTCGACTTGGCCTTCAAAAAGAACTTTTACGCTTTTATCTTTTAGATATTCTTTGGTGCGTTCCACGATAAACTTCTGATTAGAGGTTTCCGCTCCAAAGTCATTTACATCGCATCTTTTGCAGTTTTCTTTGCCATAAATAAGTTCAATGTATTTTCTAGAGAGTCTCGCACTAACTTGAGAATCATCATATTTCTTTTGAAGATCATAAACCGGGTTTTCTTTCGCGTGTTTATCAATGAGCTTTTCAATGTCCCCTCTTAGATAAGGGTAATCTTTCATTATTTCTAGAATATCAAACGTGTTATCAGAGTTTGGATCATCTTGTTCATCTTGCTCTCCCATAAGGATAGCTTCTTCAATATCTTCTTTAGTGCCAAACTCTAAATAACTTTCAATTAACTTGAGTAATGAATTATCATCTAAAGATGCCTTCGCTAAATAAGGGCATCTTCTATGTACAAAATCTTTAATAATACTTTTGGTAATCATGCTTTTATTATTTTAACATAATTTTATGTTCTACGTAATATGCGTTGTGAGAAATTAATAATTAAAAAAAGGAGTTACTTTTAAAGGCAATTTTAAACGCATCGAATTCGACACGTTTAAAATTCTTATTATCGACAGGTTCCTAAGGCACGAATTTGAATAGGTATCTATATATTATTTTTATCGATATCTTTTAAAGAGCTATTATCAAACAATTCTGAATGTGTTCCCAATCTTATCAATTTAAGTATCAAATATTGTTTTCTAATTTCATAAACAAGAAGAAAATCAGGTTCAATATGACATTCTCTAAATTTTGAACGAAAATTTGTTAAAGGATGATCAAGAAAATCTTCAGGTAAGCTTTCACCTTTTCTTAATAAATCAATTGCCTCAATGAGTCGTTCAAGATTTCGACCTTGTTTTTCTGCTAATTTGAAATCTTTTTTAAATTGTTTTGTTCTTTTAACTTCGTAAATCATGATCTTAAATCTGCTAAAAGTTCATCCATTGAATTAAATGATTTTTTGTGATCTTTTTCAAACATTGCTTTTAAAGTTGTTTTGTTAGGAGTGTCTTTACCTCTAATTTCTAGAGTCAAGCCTAAAGGTGAAAGATAATTAAGAATCGTTGATAATTGAACATCAAGATCCCCTTTTTCAAGTCTTGCTATAGAGCTTTGCGGCACACCAATCATGTCCGCCATTTGATTCTGAGTTATTCTTTGTCTTTTGCGTGTTTCTCTGCCAATGTTATAAATCATTTTCATGGTCTTTTTATTTTCTTTTTTGACATCGTAAACTCTGCTGTATTTCAAAGCATCATCAATTGATAAAGATAGCTTTTCAGTGAAAACAATATTTTTTTGAAAACGGTCCACTGTTGCATACCAAAATACTTCATTATTGTTTAATACGTTAAATTCAGGTTTTTCTTTGATGAGAATGTTGCAATCAAGTTCACGTCTAGAACCGTCATCAAAACAAAGTATATAAATTAACCCCATATAAGGAACTACATATTTAAGTTTTAAATTTTTCTTGCTCATAATACTAACCTCATCACTAATATAGCAAAATATACATTTTTAATCAATATCAAATTTGATATATTTTTTTATATTTCCTTCCTTTTGATATAAGGGAGGCTAGGAGTAGTTAAGATAATAAGAAAAGCTATAGGTTTCCGTCTTCCTAGCGTTTGTTAAATTTATCCATCTTGTCGGCGACATAGTAAATGCATTTTCACCTGGTTTCACTTCAGACCACCCGAAATCGGTGGGTCTAAAATCTTTGTTCATCCCCGGCCTTTTGGATTGACTCAATGACAATCGGAAAGATAAATGCAAGAAACATTCTTCAAAGAGGTGGATACATCTCTAATGATTTATTTAACTCTTTGTTTAAGAATGCTTCTTTACCAATTACCTCTAGCTTGGAGAATAACTATTTTATCTATGAACCTTTAAAGTTCATTGATTACTTTACATTAAGTGCTGAATCGCCATACATTCCTGTATTGTCATCAGACATCATCTTAAGTCGTTATGTTATCTTTATTATTTTTTGTTATATAAATATTTAGCGTTCTTAAATGTTCCTATTTTAGTTATCTTGTTTAACTTTTGTAAATTAGACAATTGAGCTTCAATAGTAGTAATAGAAATATCTGGAAATAAAGAATGAATTTCCTCTTTTGAAACTGGCACTAAACTTTGTTTAATTGTTTCTTCAATGATTTCTTTCTTACTCATCTTATTGCTAGTCATAATGAGGAAACGTTCATTAATCTTTTTGTAACATTCATATATGATTTGAAACGTAAACACAATGAATGGCTGATAATTAGATTTGTTCTCATGCCAACCTAGTTGAGAAGATTGAAGTGATTCATAATAATTAAACTTGTATTCATTGATCATTTTTTCAAGTGATATATATTTACCAATATCAATGCCTTCCTTGAATAAAAGCAAAAGCATTAATAAACGAGATAATCTACCATTGCCATCTTGAAAAGGGTGAATGGCGAGAAAATCAACAATAACACACGGGATTAATAACAAGCCAGGAATTGAGTAATCGTCTCTCGCTACTTGATGAGCCAAAACAAACTCTTTCATTTGCTTTTCAACATCCTTAGCAGGCACTGTTTTAAAAATAACTTTTTTTATTGTTCCGTTCTTGTTTCTTTCCGCAATAATATTATCTTCTTTTTTATATTCACCGCCCTTATGTGAACCGGTATGCCTTGAAAATAACATTGAATGAAGTTTTTTGATTGTGGTCTCATCAAAACTTAAATATTGATAGTTTTCTTTAACAAAAATAATTGCGTCCCTATAACCTGCAATTTCTTCTTCGTCATGCGTAAGAGGTGTGGAGCCATTATCAACAATTTCTTCAATACGATCCCCAGTTGTGTAGATTCCTTCAATTGCATTTGATGCTTCGACAGAATCTTTAATTGCAATAGTCTCAAGCTTTTTAAAAAGTTTTTCTTTGTTTTGTTTTTTGCTAGATGCTTTTTCTTTAAGATCTATAATAATGCTTGAAAGCGAAAAAAGATTTGAGGTTAAAATTTGATTTTTTATAAAATCATAACTGAATTTGTGCATATTAACCTTTCTTTTACTGAATATATTTTACTAAAAAATATGCAGTATTTCAATATCGAAATTTGCTTTTCTTAGTACACAAAAAGCCAATACAACCAGTCTTGTTTATTGGCAGGAAATAGCGCAATTTAAGAAAAGATAACTACCGCTTCCCCTAGTAAATACGAGCAAGTGTTAACCGTGATGCTAATTTAATAGACATTTAAGGATTGAAATTTAGCGCACTTTTCTTGTTATACGAGAACTTGCTTACGCTTCTCTATCAAGAAAAGATATTAGAGAATACATTCCAGTTCTTTAACAGAATGAAATATATTCTCTTTAGGTGTATGTCTTGCAATCATTGTGCCCACTAAAGCAACACCGTTTTTAGAGATTCCCCATAAGTGATGAATCTCCTCTTCCTTAAATAACTCTGGATAAAGAAGAGGAATGTTATGTTTTACGCATAATGCTTTAAGTTCATCTCTTTCTTCTTTAGAAGAGATAACGACTACGTAAAGATCGTTTTGTAATGTTTTCTGTGGCATATAAGCCTCCTTATCTACCACAAAGAAATTAAAAGCCATCGATACTGACGGCTTATAAAATAAAAACAACCATCAGTCAAGCTTTAGCACCTTGCTATACGCAGGTTGCTGACGGGTCATAGGGCTTGTCCCTCGCCGTACTCTTTATGGTAAAAATATTATAACTAATTTTGATGAAAAAATTCAATTCATTGTTTTCTAAAAATGTTGAATTTTAAAAAGAAAGAACTATGTTCTTTAAAATGTTATGAAAAACGGGAATCGGCTTGCTTTAGAGATGGTAAAATATTCTTGAGCCCAAGGAGACAACAACATGTGCAAACAAATTATTAAAATCAATATCGGAAGAAATTATAGAATTGGGCAAATTCGTTATAATTATAAACATGGACATTATGGCCACATTAAAGCAATTATAGCTACAAAAGATGGGCTAATCTTATCAAGTGTTTTTTTGACTTCAAAGCCTTATTCGGAAGGCAAGGCAAATACGAAGTTATGTAAACCATTTAAAGTAAATAATTCGTTGCAGAGTTATTTTATACAAAGAATTAGGAGTTACCCTGCGAAAACCTATAGCGAGAAGTACATAAAAAGGGGGTTGTCCAAAAAGGATGTTCTTAAGTCAGATACAATATATGAACTTTATCTAGAAAGAAAAAAGACCGGCACCGCGCTAAGCGGTCGAAACACCGATCTTTATCACTAATCACACCATAAGGTGTATTGTGGTAAAAATATTATAACTAATTTTGATGTAAAAATTCAATTCATTATTTTCTAAAATATTATTTTTAAAAAGAAAAAGGCTGCCATTAAGGTGCCCTAATTGCACTGCGAGGCATAAGCCTTTTATCGCAACCGCATCATTATTATAACAAAGAATAATATTATGTAAAATACAATATATAAACTTTATCCGGAAAGAAAAAGACCGGCACCGCACTAAGCGGTCGAAACACCGATCTTAATCACTAATCACACCATAAGGTGTATTGTGGTAAAAATATTATAACTAATTTTGATGCAAAGATTCAATTAATTATTTTCTAAAAATCCATTTTTAAAAAGAAAATGCATCCTTTTAAGGATGCTTTATCTTAATCAAAATATGAATCGCAACTTATCTTAAATTGATCTTTATAAGATGAAGTGCTTTGCTCACGAGGCTCAAATTCAAAATAAAAGTCTGTCGACGCGCCTGGTAATAATCTTGTATCAATTCCTTTATATGAAACTTCAACTTTCTTAACTTGATATGTTTTCTTATCTACCGTGATTTTCTTCCAATAATTTCCTGTCGGTCCGTTTGCCATTTTATTCCAATATGCAAATCTGACTGATTGATCCGGAGAAAGAATAGTAAAAGGCCCAATTGAATCTAAATCGCTAGAAATCGTAAAAACAAGATTTTCATTCTTTTCATAACTATACTTAACGCGATCTGATAAATCAAATTCAATTCTTTCTTCATCAGCTAACAAGAAAACTTGTTTGAGCGATTCTTCACTATAACGATCAGAAGCAAATAATCCATACTCCATTATACATATCGAAACTCTAAAAATATTATTGTAAATTTCGTTATATTCATCAATTTTGTCCGGGAAAACACAATAATTTTGTATTCCATCAAATGGTTTTCTTCTACTAACAAGAACTGTTTCATTTTCTGAATTTAACAAAGATGAGTAAGTATATGGATAAGGCAATCCGTTTTCGCCTAGTTCATCAAATGTATAATATTTTGCGGTCAGTCTTTCGTTATAATAATCACCAATAATATTTATAAATCTACCATCGAAAAAGCCGTCAATATTTCTAATCTCGACATCACCAATTTTGTAACGACCTTTGAAAGAAATAGCAAAATCATCATCTCTAGGGTTTCCAAATTCTATTATCTCATCACAAATTTTGTCGTAAAAATTTTTTGCTTTTTCTCCGGAAGTCGCTAAAGAACACGAAGTTAAAATAATTGGTAATAACAACGCTGCCTTATTAAAGTTATTTTTCATTATTTATTCCTCCTATATTACTTAATTATTTCCTTTTAGCAGAAATACGCTTTTTTGTAAACACTAAACAAATTAATGTTGAAACGCTAGCAATAGAAATAATACAAATTATTAAAACAGATGACTCATTTGTAGTGTGATTGAAACGAATAAATGCTGAACTATTTGGGAATGAAATAAGCTTTGATCTATTAGCGAAATCTCCACCATGTTCATCTAAAAATGATTGGTATTTTCCGTAAATATAGTCATATTTTGCCGAGAAATTCTTCAATGAAGTGTTAGTACATGAAGAATTATCTTTCCCAAAGAATTCTAATAAACATTCGTGTTGAGTACCTTTAAAGTGCTTATTGAATTCCTTAGATTGCCCTTCCCAAAGACTAATTAATTTTGCTTCTGCTGTATTTCCGTTTGCATCGCAATAATACGCGGTGTCTTTACCAAAATCATCACAGAAATCTTCTAAGACATATTTGCCGATTTCACTAATTAATGTAATGGAACTATTGATACTTGGTAATTTGGTGTATGTAGCAAAAGACAAATCGTAGTAACCAAAATTTATAATGCCCATAGGGAAATACAAATCTATATCGCAATTTGCTTTAGTAGGCATCGCTTTTGGAGTCTTAATATAATTAGGAGTTGTATTATAAATACAATTAAAGGTGTTTTCTACGTTAGTTAAATCATAACTAGATAAATCAAGTAATACTAAGGCTTGGCATCCTGAGAACATCTCTGACATAGAAACTAATGTTTTTGAGGTGAAAGAAAGTCCAGTAATTTCTCCTAACGATACGCATCCTTTAAACATGCAATCTGTAACAATAACCTTCTCTGTGTTAAATGCAGATAAGTCAACAGATTCTAATTTAGAACAATCCTCAAACATTGAAATACATTTTGTGTTGAGCTCAGTATTTACTTTTTTCATTCCATCAATTAAAACAAGATTGGTCAAACCTTTAAAGAAATTTGAGCAATCCGAAAGACTAATTTCATCTTGAATTACGACTTTAGTAATATCTTCATATCCATTCGAATCTAAGAGAGAAAATACTGAATTTCCTATGGTTTTCACGGATAAATCGACTTTTGTTCGCAAATCAGATTTTAAGATTTCGTAGGTATCAAAAGAAGAAAGATAACCAATATTTTCATCTGTATTTACTCCAATATGAACAAGACCATCAGGATCTAATGCGTCTGGACATCTATTCAAAAAGTCTCCACCACATTCTTGTAAAGCATGGCAATAGTGTGGATAAACCTTGTCATAAATAGTGAGCCATTTTCCTACTTCAACGTTGATGGTGTCAGCCTTGCATTTTTCTAAAATTGTGTAAATTGGTTCATTGTCTTTCTTTGGAAGAAATCCAAAAAGCGTATCGTAAAGGAAGTCCCAATGCGAAATTAATTCATCAATATCTAAATTATCTAAATCTTCGTATTCTTTAAAAGAATTTGAACAAGTAAACGACGCAGATTCAAGCGTACGTATTAATGAGTGGTGATAATAAGTTATAGATTTATTGGATTCAGCCATTTCCTCATAAGTGTTGAGGTCATAATCATAATAGTAAGGTTTTTCTTCTGTTTCTTGAGGAAGATCAAATTTAACAATATTATCAACTGCGTGCTCCGGAACACACTTAGGCGCAACAATAACTTTTGGTTTTGTGCCAAATAAAAATTCATCAGTGCGTGGGCTATTTGATAAATCAAAACTTGAAATATCGAGATATTCTAATGAAGAGCATCCAGAAAACATGCCTACCATTGACGAAGCATTTCTTGTATCAAAAGAAGATAAATCTAAGGATGTTAAATTGCGACATGAATCGAACATATAGTGGAAATCACCACAACTTGAAGTGTCAAAATCAGATAAATCTATTGTTTCAAGTGCACAGTCATAAAACATGTTTTTAAAACTACTGCAATTAGAAACATCAAAACCTGTAAAATCCACTTCTCTTAATTTTGGAGAACCACTGAACATATATTCGAAAGATGAACATACTGGAACACTAATGTTTCCTAAATTCTCAATAGTTTCTAGATTTTCGAGATTTCCAAAGAGGAAGGAACAGTTATTAAGCTCGACATTATCTAAAATTACGACTTTTTTTATGTCTCCTAAGTAATCTTGGGATCCTTGGTATTTATCTTGTAAAAAGATTGTCGCTGAACGAGTTAAAGTTGGATCAACTTCGCAAAAATAATTTGTCCCACGAATTAAATCATTATCGACAGACGAAATGTAGCCAATTCCTTCTGTGCTATCAATTGCTATAAAAATCTTATTTTCTTCTGCTTTTACTTCAGATATTTTGTCGTGTCCTATCGAGACAAACGAAACTAGAGTTAAGAAAAATGACGGCAAAATCGCCAATATTTTTGTGTTTTTACTGATGTTTTTAAAGTAATTCATAATATGAATTGTAAAGAAACAATATATAAAAGTCAAATTGCAGGGAGCAACAACAATTTGCTATTTTTGCTTAAAAATTAACGAAACGACAGTCTCCACATGTACCGTAACAAGACGTATGATTAGTGTTTTGCCTATACGTGGCTGTCATATAACTGTATTATACTGAAACTAAATTTTTGTCAAAAACAATAGGAAAACCATTACCATTTTATTACCGTGTTACATACATTTTTGCAACCCTACCTCGATGTTAACAAACATGTCACTTGTAATCACGTGTTACTACTAGTCACCGATACACGCGGTTACACTTTTGGTGTAACAAATTAGGTACGTATCCCAAATCGTTATAATCGTGAAACAAAAACACATTTTTAATATTATTCCGATATTGCTTTATTATTATTCCGATATGTGTTATTATTATTCCGATAAAGTCGGAGGCAATCGATAATGAATACTAAAGAAGCTAGTCTAAAATGGAATATATCTGACAGAAGGATTCGCATTCTTTGTGCAGAAGGCAAAATTGATGGAGCAGAATTGTATGGAAAAACGTGGTTTATACCAGATGATGCCGTAAAACCAATTGATGGCAGAATCAAAAACAACGAAAACTATTTATCCAAAATTTTAGAACTTAAAAATATATTAGATTCTAAAAGGCCATTAACGCCTGGCGAAATTAAAAGATTAAATGAGGAATTCGTTGTAGAGTTCACATATAACAGCAACGCCATCGAAGGTAATACATTAACACTAAGAGAAACGGATATGGTTCTAAGAGGTCTTACCATTGACAAAAAACCATTAAAAGATCATCTCGAAGTTGTTGGCCACAAAGAAGCGTTTGATTTTATATGCGACTTAGTGAAAGAAAACACTGAAATTGGTGAAAGTATAATTAAACAAATACATGCCTTGGTTTTATCTGATCAACCTCAAGACAAAGGGGTTTACAGAAGGGTCCCTGTCAGAATAATGGGCTCAAAGCATACACCTGTTCAACCGTATGCTATTGAACCAAAAATGAATGAATTAATTTGTAACTACAATACATCTAATGAAGATATTGTTACAAAATTAGCAAGATTCCATATTGAATTTGAAGCAATTCACCCTTTTATTGATGGAAACGGAAGAACTGGAAGGCTCTTATTAAATCTAGAATTAATGAAACAAGGATTCCCACCTATTGATATTAAATATAGCGACAGACGTGCTTATTATGATGCTTTTGATGCATTTCATTTAAAGCACAATCTTGAGCCAATGAAAAAACTTATATCTAAATATTTATTGGAAAGATTGAATAAATATATATCAATATTAAATTAAGAAAAACACATCGAGAATGCATCGTTATTTTAGACATAAACAAACAACAGTCTCAACGTGGAATGTCATCGGAAACATGTCGACAGGTTGAACTTGTTGTATCTCGTATTTTTCAGCAAGGATTTTTACATCTCTTGCTAAAGTTTCCGGATCACATGAAACATAAATGATTTTCGATGGAGCAAGCTCAAGAAGATGCTTAATAAATTTTTCATCTAATCCTTTACGAGGAGGGTCCACAAAAACTGTCGAGAATTTTTCTCCATTATTAATTAAAGTTTCTAAAACTTCACCAGCGTCTCCGCATACAAAAGTTGCATTATTAATATTATTTAATTTAGCGTTCTTTTTAGCGTCAATAATTGCTTCTTTAACTATCTCTGCGCCAACAACTTTATTAACATATTTTGATGCGCATAACGAGATTGTTCCAATTCCACAATAAGCATCAAAAATGTTCTCTTCTTTGCTTAAATTTGCGAAATTAATGGCGAATTTGTATAGATTTTCAACTTGAACAGGGTTTACTTGGAAGAATGATTTTGATGAAATTAAGAAGTCAACGCCAAGTATTGAATCCTTAATTACAGAAGGGCCAAAAAGGACTCTTTCTTTTTCTCCAAGAATTACATTTGTGTCTCTCGTATTAATGTTTTGAACAATGCTTGTAATTTGAGGACAACGTTTCACTAAAGCTTTAACGAAATTATTCTTTCCTTTGAATTCATCTTTATTAGTAACAAGAGTAACCATGATTTCTTTATAGTGAAGTGAAGTTCTAATTAAGACATGTCGAATAAGACCTGTTCTTGTGTCTTCATCATATGGAGCATAATGAAATTCCTTCATCAAGTTCTTGATTTCAGAAATTATCTTTGGTGCTTCCTTTGATTCGATCCAACATTTGTCCACCGGAATGATTTTGTGAGTGCCACTTCTATAAAATCCGGAGACGATATGGCCATGAGGATCTCTACCAATTGGAACTTGTATTTTATTACGATATTCATAGGGATTTTCCATTGAAATACACGGAAAAACCTCAATATTTTCTATTTTATTACGTCTAAAAGCATCTGCTACTTTTTTAGTTTTATAAGCAAGTTGAGCATTGTAAGAAAGTTGTTGAAGTTGACATCCACCACACGCAGTACAAACACCACATTTTGGTTGAATTCTATCTGGAGATTTTGTGATTAATCTATAAACTTTTCCAAAATAATTACCAGCACGTTTATATTCAATTTCTATTTCAGCTTCTTCACCAGGGAATAAGCCATCAACAAAAACTGTTCCATACGAAAGCTTTACAACGCCTTTCCCTTCAAAGGAAAGATCAACGCACTTTCCAGTAACATGATCAAATTTCATTTTATTCTTTTAATGCTTGTGCAGGTCTCTTGCGGCTTGCAATGATTGCAGGTGCAAGAGATGAAATAATAGCAACAATTAATGAAAGACCTATTAAGAATGGAGCAATCCAACCAGGAACATACGCGAATTCTTTAAGAGTTGGAAGTGGGAAGTTAGTTTCAGCAACTTCAATAAGGTTAATAACAGCGCCCGAAGCTACTGGCGATAAAGCATAAGACAAAGCTACGCTTAAAACGCCTCCAATTACGCCAACAATACACGCTTCCACCAAGAATAGGTTAAATATATCTATGCACCTACTTCCGAGTGATCTAAGTAGGCCTATTTCTCTTGTTCTTTCAACAACAGATATATAGGTCAAGATTGCAGTTAAGAATCCTGCAATAATTATTGCAATGATTGCAAACACTAAAACAACAGTTGAGTAAGTTTTTGTGATACTAGCGAAAGAGTTACTAAGATTCCCAAGTGAATCCTTAACCTTGATTATGTAATCAGGATTGGTGTTGTTGTATGCATTAAAATAATTCATAATTTGAGCTCTTTGCTCATAATAATCTGTATAGATTAAATACGAATAAGCAACATTAAGTCCACCAATTTCAACTAAGGTTGCTTCATAATAGTATCTCTTTGTGCCAGAGACATCATCAACAAATGTGTGCCCGTCTAAAATGCTGTAATTTGGATGCTCTTTTTGAGCTTTAACTATAGCGGATTCTTCGTTTAATCTTACGTGATTATTATAAAAATCTGGATGGAAAAGTAATGTTCCATCAAAAAGAGTATCATCGAGTTCTTTATTTGCTCTTAGAATTGCGGTGATTTTTAAATTAATAGATGATGAATTATATGCATCTACATTTGATTTTCTATAGAAAACTGTTCGTGGTTCAGGATCATCAGCGACAGTTCTTGTAGCTTCATAATAGACATCATCGTTATCAACACATCGATATTCTTTGTTAACAATATCATCCCATTTAATAACATCGGTTTCTGATGTAAATGAGAATCCAAGATTTTTTAATTTCTTTTCGGAAATACAGTTATATTCATCTACAAGCAATGCAACTTCATTTTCGTTTTCTGGCATGTGACCTGCTAAAACTGTGTAATCATTTGCTACAAAGTCTAGTGTATCGTGATCCAAAGAAAGTGGAGCAGTATAAGCATTTGAGTCTGAAATCCTCATGATTTCCCCAGGATTTTTCTCAGTATAGAGGTTAAATTTGTATGCACCATACTTTCTTAGATAACCATAATCAACACCAGGAACAAGCTTATCAACATAGTCATTAAATTCGCTATCAAAGATTGGGAAGAATTGATTTTGAACACCAGATCTTTCGATTATGACATCTGTTGAATCTGGGTAAATAGTTAATGATTTCTGATAATAATCAACTGTGTTATTCGCAACACAATGAATATAAATTGGAGAAGAGCTTAAAGCAGCATCCTGAGATTCTTGAACATATTTATTAACGCTTTGGGTCATCGAAATGACAACACCACAAGCTGCTAAACCAATACCGGTTGCAACAGCAATAGGAATTGAACGTCCTTTTTTCTTAATAACATTTCTTGTTCCCCACTTAATTGAGGTAAGGAACGGAGTGTGAATTCTACGAAGAGGTTCTATATTCTCTTTTTTCTGATCTTTTGTCTTTAAAGTAAGGTCTTTAAAAATTTTTCCATAGGAAATCTCAATAATTCTATCTGCATATTCATTAGCGAGACGTTCGTTATGAGTAACCATAACAACAAGATGATCTGTGGAAATATCTTTTAAGTTATCCATAACCGCAATAGATGATTTAGCATCCAAAGCGCCAGTAGGTTCATCTGCAAGAATAATAGATGGGTTTGAAACAAGTGCCCTAGCAACGGCAACGCGTTGTTGTTGACCGCCCGAAAGCTGTCTTGGTAAGCGTTTTGCGTACTTAGTAAGGCCAACTCTTTCTAATGCAGCCATAACTTTTTCCTTCATGTCTTTCGTGTTTCTGGACAATTCAAGTGTTATTGCAACGTTTTCAAAAACAGTAAGATGTGGAAGAAGATAGTAATTTTGGAAAATAAACCCAACCATTTGGTTTCTGTATGAATCCCATTCTGTGCCAGAGAATGATTTAGAGTCTCTTCCATCTACAACAAAAGATCCTGAATCCGCTTTTTCAAGGCCACCAAGTACGTGTAAAAGAGTGGATTTACCACATCCTGATGCGCCAACAATAGCGATTAAACCTTTGTCTGGAAGTGTAAGACTAAGGTGGTCTAAAGCAACGATTTCCTCGTTCTTATCTGGAGATTTAAATTTCTTTACTAAATTTCTCGCGATAATCATACGTATATAAATATATATAATATTCTAAATTTAATCAATTTTTTTCGTAAAATTTTACGAAAAAAGGTTCAGATTTTGCTCCGAACCTTTAATCTTAATAAACAAAGTTTATTTTGCTAAGCCTTTATAAGCTTGGTTAATGACAATTGCGTCACCAATATCAGTGCCGACAACACTTGAAACATCAAGGTCAACTCTAATGTATTGATAATCTGCTGGATTAATACTTTGTGCTGCAATACCAGCTAACAAATCCATTAAGGTAATCATGTTTTGTTCGGTGTTATTTGTTTTAAATTGACCAAACTTACCTTCTTGGTTGCCTTTGTAGTAGCTGTTAAATTGTGTTGGATTAACGAAGATTAATAAGAATAAGTTAATTTCTGATGCTGAAGCATCACCATTCTTATATAAGCATCTTGAAACAGCTCCGAATAATTGATCCGCAAGAGCTTGTCCACCACCAGTTTGTCCAACAATAGCTTGAATGATGCCTTGAGTTAACATTGCGATAACCATTGGCATTGTATATTCACCTAAGGTGAATCCCTTCATGCCTGGAGTAGAAGCACCATTGTTGAAGTTTTGAATGCTTGAAACACCATCACGAACAATATCACCATTGAGGTAAAGGGTTGCAGTTTGATTGTAATCCTTACCAGCACAGCCAGTTGGATTTTGAGATGCTTTATCTCTCATGCAGTCTGGTGCCATTTCAATAGCGAATGTACCGACTTGACCAAACCATGGGTTTTCAAGAGTTGCAAAGCATTGTGAGAAAATAATACCGGATTCGTAACATGCTCCAACGTATGTGTCCTTAACTAATGCATAAATTGCGTGTTCAACTCTAACGCCGAAACGGAAGTTGTGAATATTACAATTTTCAAGGACTAATCTTTCAAGACATGAAGATGCGACTCTTAATCCTGCGTAGTTTTGATATCCACCATAACCGACATGGAAACCTTTTTCGAATACACATTTTGGAGTTCCGTCTTTATTGACAACGCTAAGTCCTTTAGAAGATGCTTCTGTACCGGTGTAATCGCCATTAACGCCCATCATACCAACGACTTCAAGGTCTTTAACGATAACTTCCCAAGCTCTATTTTCTTCAATTCTAGAGTTTTCACCATTATCAACGTATCCTTCTGGTTGGAATGTAAACATATTACTATTTTGTCCATCTTCTGCTTCTGTATGGAATTTAAGTTTTTCAGAAGAGATTTTGAAGCCATTTCCGTTCATCTTTGTTGAGCCATAGAAGATAAGGCCTCTATAGACGGCGTTAGTTGTTAAGCCGAAGCCATCGCCAGTCATGTAAATATCGTTAACAAAGTTAATTGTGAGATTTTTACCCTTATTTAGTTTTGCGAGGTCTTCTTGAGTTCTAACGTTAACACCTTCATTAATTTCAAAGATCATGTAATCTGACTTTTCAACAGCGGTTGTATTTTCACCATTGAGTGATGAGATTGATGTAACGGTTAGCTTAATTTCGCCTGTTTGTTTGAATGTAATGTTTTGTGATGCATCAATTTCTGCAACTGAGTTACCAGTTTCAACGATTGCACCATCAACTAATCTATCAAATCTGTATTTGAATGATTCGGTTGTTTTCTTACCAGAGATGTTTGTTGCAGAAACACCAATTTTTAATGTTTCATTCTTAGAGTAAGAATATCTGTGGTTTGCTTGGAATGTTTTTGTTAAACCAAGGTTAATATTGACTGATGTTGGTGCGACCATAATGTTAACATCGCCATAGCCAACAACTTCACCATAGGTAACTTTTACTGAACCTTTACCATGATTAACTGCTGTAACTTTACCGGTTGCATCAACTGTGAAAATTTCAGCATTTAATGATTCATATTTAACTTTTGAGGTATCAATTCGTTCACTTGGAATTTCAGCACCATGTTCAAGAACTGAGAATGAAATATGGTTATTTGATGAATATTCATCAATGAAGTTCATTGTGTTAACTTGAAGTTCAACTGCTGGAATAACGTTGATAACTACAGTGTCATTAATTTCTGGATCGTTAACTGATGTAGCTGTAATTGTGATAGCTCTATTAACAGCGTTCTCTTCTTGACCATGTTTAATAGCAAGAGTGTATGTTTTTCCTGAGCTTGTTTCGTTTGTAATAATTTCAGCAATGTCATCGCCTTTACCTGAGACAATTCCAATTGTGAATTCATTTGATGCACCATCTTGGCAATCAACTTGAATAGCAACTGTTTCGGTAACTTCCATTGCTTTTGCACATTTAATATCAAGATATGCGGTAAGTTCTTCAACTGTTAATTCTACCCAGTTTGAAGCAATTGATTCATCAGCATTTAAAACTGCTCTAAATTTAATTTTTGAGCCATAATATGCGGATAAATCCATGGATTTTAACTTAAGAACATCTTTTGAAATTGTGCAGATATCTCTACCTGATTCAAATTCATATGATGTTGTTTTGATTGTTGGTTCTTCACCACTTTCGCATGAGAAAGCACGTGTTAAAACAACTTCATCTTTTCTCTTAATTGAGACTGCTGGTTCTTCACCAATTTTTGCAGATAATTCAATTCTATCTGGAAGAATACCGTTAATAATAAGTGACTTTGTGGCACTTACTTCTTTAGCGGTTGAATCTGGATTGACAACTGTTGATTTAACTTCAACAATTTTGTTTTTAGCAGTGTCTTCAAAGTCGATGCCTGGTTTAAGGCTTACAACTCCTTGTTCACTGACAACAGCAAATTCATCACCATCAACAATTGAATATCTAACTGATTTAACTGTTGCGTATGCAGGTGTAAATAAAGTTGTTAAAGTAATTTCATCTAAAGATGTAGCAAAGTTTTCTTTAGCTTTTCCATCACTGCCTGTTGCAACAATTTCAATTGATTCAGCATAAGTATGTTGAACGGTAAAGGTAAGTGGGTTAGAGATTGTTCCATTTACGCTTCCTTCAACTGTGATAATTGCGCCAACAGGTGCCTCTTCTGAACATTTTAAGAGTCCAGTTGCGCTAACTGTTGCGTATTTTACTTCTTCTGTATCCTTATCTGTAGCAACGGTATAAACTACATCGCCGCTAAGATGTTCCATAGCTGCAGAAATTTGAATTTCTTGAGCTCTTTGGATACTTGAAATGTTGTTCTCCACACTAATAGTTAGTTTTGGAGTTTGTTGATTACATGCACTTACTGAAAATGCGCATGCGCTTGCTAGAATGATTTTCGAAAATTTAGTTTTCATATTTTCCTCCTAATTAGCAATATATTTAATTGAAATATCATCAATTTTTACTTTTGAATCACTGGTCTTTCTATATAAATTAACTGTGACCAGTACGCCTTTTTGTGTAAATCTGAGGATGCCATCGCTCTCTAAGTAAGTTGTATCAACACCATTTGCTGAAGTTACATCAAATACATAATCTTTTCGTGATCCATTAACAATAGTAATATGGTCATAAAGTTCGATTGTATCTTCGTGCCAAATAGCGTAAGAATAACCTTCTTCCTTTTCGAGATTAAAGTAGGCAGATCCTGCTCCGTGTTCTGATACTTTTACCTTGACTTGTTTCTCCTTTCCTAAATAAGTAGATTTAACGACAATGTATGTTTCACCCTCAGAAACACCAGTAACGTAACCGTTCGAGTCAACGGTTGCGATTGATGGATCAAGGGATGTATATGTAAATCCTTTTTGTTCTTCAACTGGATTTTTTGGTTCATAAACTGGATTTATTTGCTCTTTTCCGCCGATTTTTATATTAATTTCGCTTGTAGGTAATGTGAAATCTCTTAATTGATCATCACGTACATGGACAGTGAGTTCGGTGAAAATAGATGAATTACTGAGTGATGTGAAAATTAAAGTTGTAACACCTTCGCCAACAGCTTCAATTAAACCGTGGTTGTTATATGAAATGACTGATTCATCATACTTAGCAACTGTATAAGATTTGTTTGAAGCGTTATCTGGATTAAACTCAATTTCAATGTAATGAGATTCTTCAACTCTCATCTCTAAAATCTCGCCTTCTTCAAAGGTGTGATCTGAGTCTCTAATCGACATACTAATGAGTTCAATTGAAGAATATGCAGAATAAATTTTTCCTGCTAATGAGACGAAATAAATTAGGAAAAACGGAAGTAAAATAAGAATGATAATAGAGAACTTTTTCATATTATAATTCCATCCTTTCTAATTCATCTTGAACGCGTAAATATAGGAAATATACACGGAAAATCGCGTATAAAATGCTTAAAATGAGAACTACTATGACTGGTTCCATAATGCTAACAGAGACAACTTCTTTTAACCTTAATGTGTAAGTCAAATACATAATAAGGAATGAGGCTGCTGAAATAAGTAAACCAATCAAAACTGATGTTGCAGTGTTCTTGCTAAGTTCATCAATATCACTGACATCATACCAAGATAAAGTTGGCTTTCTTAAATCTAAATCAATAGAGTGACAAACGTGCCCAATACAAATAAAGATTGCACTTAATGCTGAACACACTGTTACCTGCCAGACATTAATAACTCCAGTAGCGAGAACTACAATCATGGTGATAAGAACCATTCCAATTGTTAAAGAACAGTTGAATACAGCTTTTACAGTAATTTGTTTCTTGTAATCAACTGGAAGAGTCTTTGTTAGGTAGAATAAACTTCCTTGTTTTGAAATAGCGACGCTAGAAATTAAACTTGATAAACAAACCATTGTAAATAAAGCAAAATAATGCGATGCGTATTTAACAATGTTGCCTGTATCGTTAACGACAATGTCTTTTAAAATAAAGTCATAAGTGAAAACAATAAGAGGCATTAAAATTGTGATTAAGAAGTACTTGAAAAGTTGATTTGGTGAACGAAGAATCATCTTAAACTCGTTTTCAAGTAATTGTCTAAATTGACTACGTTTTTTAAATTTCTTATCGCCTTTTACTTTAATGACAGGAGTTTGTTCATTCATTGTTTCGATTGATTGGAAGAAGTGTTTGATAAGTAACAAACATGGAAGTAAAACAATAACTGAACCAATTAAATAAAGTAGTAAAATTCCGAAAAACACCAGGAATTCCACGATATTTTTCGTTACAAAGAAACTTTCTAGTGCTCGCATGATGTATGTGTAACAGAAGAGTTTTCCGCCAATATCGTTGATTGCGTAATGCACTTTGAGAGAGTTAGAAATTTGTTCTTCAGCAATGTTAAATGCACCAGAAACAGATCTAACAATAAACATGTATCCAACGAATACAGCAATAATTGCAATAATTGATACAACAATTGTAACAACTGGACGTGATTTAAAGAATTTCACGATAAACATAATTGGAATTGAAATTAATGCTCCCAGAGCAATTGGTAAAACTGAAATGAATGGAAGTAAAACAATAACTCCAACGTAATACAAAACTCCAACTCCTCCAATAACTCCGATTGCGCAGAAGATTGGAAGAATATAGATAAGGTTGAACATGAATTCCGAAATATAAACCATTACAACCTTTGCAATAAATAATTCGTTGAATGATATTGGTAAAGATAATAACAAGTTATTATCGTTGCTCAAATACATTTTTGTAATAATGCTTGTTGTAGCGAATGCTAATCCTAAAACAGATGTTAAAAGTAAAGCAATTGAAAGGAATTCGCCATTAACCTTAATACTTAAGAAGTTCATTATTTTTCCAGCTAAGAACCAGAAAACAAAGAAGACAACAGCCATAATAAGAATGTTCTTAAGAAGTGATGGAATGGCTTGTTTACGTTTTCCTTTTCTCATATTAGGATAAGCGTTCGCAAAAAGTAAGCTTAAAACAGCCTTACTGCGTTCGGCGTGTTGAGGAACACGTTTAAACTTTGCGATAAGGGTATCTTTTATATTCTTAAAGAAACCTGTCTTTTTCATCCTTAATTAGTCCTTTGCAATAACATCCATGAAGACATCTTCAAGTGATTTGTCGCCTTTCTTAAGATCTTTTGTGTTATAAACGCCTTGTAATTGACCTTTTTTAATAATGCAAACTCTGTCACAGAGGTTTTCAGCAACATCAAGAATATGGCTTGAGAAGAAAACTGTATTTCCTGCTTTAGCATGTTCTTTCATTGCAGCTTTTAATTGATATGCACTTTGTGGATCAAGACCAGTTAATGGTTCATCAAGAATCCAAACTTTCGGATTATGAATTAAAGATCCAATAACGCATATTTTTTGTTTCATACCATGTGAGTATGACTTGATTGGATTATCGTACGCAAAGCGTAAACCGAAAACATCAAGATATTTTTCAGCTACAGCTTCTGCTTGGCTTAATTCAATTTGATATATATTTGCGAGGTAATTAATGTATTCTCTACCTGTTAAACCTTCGAAGATTGCGTGGTTATCAGGAACATAACCAATTTTCTTTTTTGCGGCCATTGGTTCTTTAGAAATATCAATTCCATCAATCAAAATTTGTCCTTCAGTTAATGGAAGAACCCCAATAATGGATTTGATTGTGGTAGATTTTCCAGCACCATTAGGTCCTAAAAATCCGAAAACTTCTCCATCTTTTACTTCAAGACTGAGATCTTTTACAGAGTAATAAGTACTCTTCTTGTATTGCTTTGAGAAATTTCTAATGCTGATCATTTTACTTCTCCTCGCTTTCTTTTTTGTATTCAAGTAATGGCTCTTCAAGATGGAATTTCTTGTAGAATCCTTTTTCTTTTAAGAAATTAATTCTTAATTTTCTAAGTTTGAAATGTCTCTCTGCAACGCTTTGGCTAAACCAAATTAAGAAATAAAACGCGATACAAAGAGCCATGTATCCAATATAAATTCCAGCCTGATAAATCGGATAGAATGTGTAATTGTTTATTGTTATAGAACCCGCTTTTGTAAATCCTAAGAACGGGAATACATTCGCAACCGTATTGTCATACATGTAGAAGTAGTTGACGTGATTAAAGAATTTATGGCCTTGTTTAAATAAGAAACAGTTGAGAACAAAACCACCGCTCCAGCAGACCACAAAGAAGATTGTGAATCCGATAAAGAAGTGAAGTAATGCTTTCTTTCTAAAGTCAGGCATTTCATAAAGTCTAAAGGCAACCATTAAAAGTGGTAAATTAATAACCCAAGTATGCTCAATGATGTAGTGCATTGACCAGAATGATAGTAATTCATTACTATCGTAGCCAATAATTGTAGCAACAACCGCACCAAAAACGTTTCCAATAAAGATGAAGTTAAAGAATTTTTGATTATGGAAAATGCATGCAATTAAAATCAAATATGAACCAAGGTTACATAATTGAAGTGGCAAGCGTGATGCAACTAAATCCATCATATAAATCGTGTTGTAATGCATGAACGTGTATAGCGCAAGCATTAGAATGACAGATTCTCTTGTTGTTTTATCCTTGAATCTAAATAGGAAATAAATTCCTGCTAGAAGTACAAGTATTGAAAGCACCCACAAGAACCAACTAGAAGTGCCTAAAAGCATAAATTTCTCTGTAAATCCAAAAACTGATTGAAATAAATATACAGGTGGGCATAACGCAATAGCGCATGGCACGTAAATACAAGTAAGAATGATTTCTTTTTTGGTTGAGTAATATTTCTTTCCAGATTCCATGAAGAATAAAAGTGCTGGAACAACAATAAATAAGACAAATTCAATAATAACAAATGGTGTTCTTATAGAAGGTTGGACGTAGAATCCTTTATTTTTGCCAACTCCACTAACTGCAAGGATATTAAAATCATCTAAATACTTACTTAGGAAGAATAAGTTAACTACGCCAAAAGGAGCGCAGAAATACTTCGCCATATTTCTAAATATGCGATTATCGTAGAAAACAGCAGGAATAATAATACATAAGGACGCAAATTGAATCCATCTTAAGATAGCAAGTAAATTAGTTTCTGGAGTAGCGTTATCGTAGAAACGTCCTTCAAAATAACCTTTGTTAATAATAACAACAAATCTATCGTTACAATAAGATCTTGCAAACATAAGCGCGACAAGCACGCATGCTGCAACTTTAACTGCGATCTTAAATGCCTTTGTTTCACCTAAAACAATATTCTTTCTTCTTAACATAAAGAATAAACCAGTAAGGGCGCCAAGGATTACTAATGTGATTCCAAGTGAAATAATTGTGCTAATCATTAATTATTCCCTCCTTCTGGCAAACAAAAAGAGTAACTCCTTAGAGTCACTCTTTGTGCGTTAAAAATAGTTGTGTTTTTTTCAACCGGAACAATATCGACATCATAGCAAATGTCGCATGTAGAATTAATTGAATTAACTTTGTTAAATTCTCTTTTTTCCACTTTGAAAGTGCGTGTGAATAAAAGACGAAGTATGCAAATTAAAAACACTAGCAAAAGTGCAATAATACCAATGATTTGTAAAAAGATAATTTGTTTTATCTTTGCTACGGATTTGAATTTTAAACGAGACAAGCTAAGGATTGTTCCTCCATAGAATGTCACTAATAGAAATACGCAAACGCCAAGTAGGAAAAGAACGCCGATTTTCTTTAAAACGGTGTATTTTCCTTCTACTTTCTTATCTATTAACTTCAAGAAACAGATAGTAATAGCAGAGGCTAATAATGCTAGAAATATAATTTCCATACGCTTTAATAGTTTATAGTTATTATTCTCATTGTCAAGTATGACAACGGTCAAAAACCTTATTCAATCGCGATCAAATATTTATAGACACTTTGGCCGCCATCAACTGCACCAATTTCGAGGAATGGATATTTTGTTTTGATTGCATCGACATTTTTCTTCTTTTCATCCTCGGTTGTGTCTTTACCATAAATCAAAGTGATAACTTGTTTTTCTTTAATGTTAGGAACTTTTGAAAGCAAATCACAAACAACTTTGCTTTTGTATTTTGAGGCTTTCACTAATTTGCCATCAATAATTGAAATGTGATCATTTTTCATGACTGAAACACCATTCAACTTTGTTGATCTATTAGCAATCGTGATTTCTCCTGTAACAACATTACGAATTGCTTCGAGGAATGTACCACAGATAATTGTGAAGTCATCGCTTGAGTAATCGAGCATTGTTAAAGCTGAGAAACATTGTGGAATTGAAGTTGAATGAATAACTTTAACGCGTGCGCCCTTATAGAGTTGAGCAGCTTGTTTTGCAGCCATAATAATGTTTTTGTTATTTGGGAAAACAATAATGTTTTCAGCATCCAAACTCTTAAATGCTTTAATGAAATCTTCAGTAGAAGGGTTCATTGTTTGGTTGCCCGAAACAACAACATCAACACCTAAAGCTTCGAATTGTTCAATAATTCCTTTACCTTGTGCGACTGCAACAATAGCGTATTTTTTGTGTTCACGTTTAATTTGTGACTCACGTTCTTCTTCAGACATGTTTTCGTTATGTTGAAGTGCCATGTTTTCACATTTAATTGTTAAAAATTCGCCGTATTTTCTCATTTTGTGAAGAACAATACCTGGTTCTATGGTGTGAACGTGAACTTTTACGACATCGTCGTCTTTTAAAGCGACAATTGAGTCACCTGAAATATCTTCTTCATTAAGATCTTTGATTATTTGTTCGACGTCAAAATTTTCAACATCAACTTTTGAGCTTTGAAGTCTAAGAATAAATTCTGTGCAGTAACCAAATTGAAGAACATCATCTTTTGAGAAAGCACTAAAATCAATTTCAGGTGCTTCGCTCTTATGTTCTTCTTCGCTTAATTCTGCTTCGATTTTTTCTCCATCAAGGAATTTAAGAAAGCCTTTTACTATGTAAACGTAACCAGCTCCACCTGAGTCAATAACATTAGCTTCTTTTAAAACTGGAAGCATTTCTTTTGTTTTCTTCAAGGTTGAAGTTGATTGTTTTAAATGCGCTTCAAAAAATTCATTGATTGTTGAATCTTTTGTAACTTTCTTAGAAGCTGCTTCTGTAGCTTCTCTAAAAACAGTAAGAATTGTACCTTCAACTGGTGTTACAACAGCGCCATAAGCTTGCTTAACACCTATTTTAAAGGCAGCAGCAAGTTGCATAACATCAACTTCTTTTTTGCCTTCAAAACCTTTACAAATTCCACGGAAAATTTGGGAAAGAATAACGCCAGAGTTTCCTCTTGCGGACATAAGCATGCCTTTAGAAACAACTTTTCCAACTTCCCCGAGGTCTTTAGATTTAAATCCATTAAGAGCGGAAACGCCGCCTTGGATTGTTCTAAGCATATTTGTTCCAGTGTCTCCATCAGGAACAGGGAAGACGTTGAGTGAGTCAACCTCTTCAAAGTGAGCTTTTAAATTTAAAGCTCCGTTTGTGAGTAATTCTTTGAATTGCTCACCATTTAATTTTTTTAATATCATTTTTATTCACCTATACGAAGTTCTTCTTGGCCTTTGTAATAAACACCAATTGTTGCTGGACCACATGATGCGGAAATAATTGGTCCAAGTTTTTGAACTTCGATGGCTTTAAATCCGATTGCTTTTAATTGCGAAACGAGAAGTTCAAGGTCTTCTGCCTTTGCATCTGCTTCGCAGACATAGCAAATTTGATTCTTTGCATCAATAACTCTTTCCTTTACTAAGGATGCAACTCTCATCAATGCATTTCTTCTGCCTTTCATTTTCTCAATAGCAAAGTTCATGCCTTTGGCATCTGAGATAAGAATTGGTTTGACACCAAAGATGTTTCCAAAGAAAGCAGCTGAGGCTTTAACACGTCCGTGTTTTCCAAGTGTTGTTAAATCTTCAACAGTTGCTGATTGGTTGTATGAAAGTCTTGTTTTTTCGATTGTTGAAGCAATTTCTTCCATGGTTTTACCAGCATCTCTCATAGCTGCTGCATCAAGAACCATTAATCCTTCAGCCATAACTGAAGTTAAAGTATCAACGACTATTAAATTACAATTTGGATAGGATTTGGAATATTTTTCCTTCCATAAGCGTGCTGCTAGAGCGCCTGATGCGCTTAAGCCTGATGAACATGCTAAATATAAAATGTCCTCACCTTTTTCAAAATGTGGGATGAATTTTAAATCAAATTCTTGTTCGGTAACTTGTGAAGTCATGATGACTGCACCATCTTTCATCAAGTTATAGTATTCGGTTGGAGTTAATTCAGTCCAATCGAGGTCGGCATATGTTTCGTGGAATACTTTATCTTTATCAGTCCAGTTAACTAACATTCTAACGTATTCGATATTATGATCTTTTCTTTGTTTTGTGGTTAAATCACTAGTTGAATCAGTGAAAATTGCAAATTTGTTCATGATAATCTCCTTTAAAAAGAACGACACTACTATATATTAAAATATATGTCATAACAATAGGCACTTATTAGCATTTGCCTTTTATCATACAAATATGGTAAAATGCTTAATATCTTATGAAAACAGACCTTAGAGTAATTAAAAGTAGAGCAGCTATCGAAAATGCTTTCATTAATTTAGTTGAAATGAAAGGATTTCAGAATGTCTCTATCACCGAAATTGCGGAAAAAGCAATGGTAAATCGTAATACAATCTATCTAAATTACGGTACAAAAGAAGAAATTCTTGAATCAATAGTAAAAGAATCATTTTTGCACCATTTTGGTAATCTTGATGTCGAAACATTTAGAAAAATTGGCTTAAATCGAAAGAAAATTGAAGATATGTTTAAAAAACTTCTTAATGCTATTGATGAAAATATCGAATTGTATCGTATTTTGCTAACAGATTCTTCTTGTTATGGTTATATTTTAACCGAACGTAAAAAATTAAATAAAACTCTTAATGAGTTAATAAAGCCAACAGAAAAGAACAAAATGAAGACTTCATTTTTGGTTAACGGATTATTAGGAGTTATCAATGGTTATATAACCTTGGCAACTGGTACAAAGGATGAAAATGTTAAATTTCTAACTGATTTGACATTGTCAAACCTAAGGCATATGAGTTATATTAAATAATATGAAAATAAATAGAAGATTCCAAAACGTTTTATCAATATTAGTTTTATTAATAGTCACATTTGGTTTGCTTGTTGGCACATTTTTTGATCAAGAAATAGCACCGAAACTTGCAAATACCGATAGTCTTTTCGCTATCTTATTAACTGCTTTTGGAGTTATAGCAACGTTATCAACAGGCGTTTACGCCTCTGTTGTGCTTTTCTTTTCTCCTGCACAAAAGCGTAAAGGTTTTAACGCATTCTTAAAAATCATTTCTATCCTTGCGTTTTTAGGTTGCAACGTCTATGAAATAGACGTATGTATGGATTACGCTGATTTTGAACCTTTAGCATCAAATGCAGACACTTACAAAGTTTCAATTATCGTATTAGTAATTCTTATTAATATGGCAATTATCTTATTTACCCGGGTTTCAATGCGCAAACTTGATGAGAAAGCAATTGTTCCAACATGCTTAACAATCCTTTTTATAATAGGCGCGTGCACATGCGGGACTGAAATAATTAAATATTTAGCAAGCAGACCAAGACCATTTGCTGATACATTCAGAAATTGGTATGAATTTAAACCATTTGAATGTTTAAAATTAGGCGATGGTTATAAATCATTTGTCTCAGGTCATGCGACAAACGCTACTGAAATGATCTTTGTTTTACCACTTGCTCTTTCTTTAAGAAAGGTTGAACTCAAAAAATCATCTCAAGTTGTAGCAATTATAATTGGTGCACTTTATGGCTTTGTTGTAGCAATCTCAAGATTAATGCTTAACGTTCATTATCTTAGTGACGTCACAGGTGGAATGTTGATTGCGTTACTGGGTGGCCTTATTGTTTACAATATAATAAATGCGATAACAAACAAAATTTATAAAGAAAAAAGATAGCATATGTGAAGTGCACCCCGAATAGTGCACAAAAATAAAAAAGGAGCTACAAAGAACGAGAAGTCAAAGACTTCTTGTTTTTTATTCTGTCTGTATTATAAAAGCGAATCCACTCTTCTACTAATTGAATGTAGTTTTCTAAACTTG
>JAZQOV010000010.1:0-6590 GCA_045628045.1 Bacilli bacterium | reverse complement strand
TTGTAAGCTTTCTTTATTCTCTTTTCCATACATATATTATACTATCATTTCTAATGAAATGATAGTGTTATTTTATTTTTTTACTAGCAATTCATCCCGCCGCTTAGCAAGCTTGAAGCGGGGGTCTTCTTGCTAAATTAGTTAAACATTTTTAAAATTTTGTTACACATTTAATCTATCTCAAATTAAAAGCGACCCAATTGTATGTTCGAGTCGCCTAATTGGTCGATGGCAGGGGTGACAGGAATCGAACCCGCGTTAGCGGTTTTGGAGACCGTTGTACTACCATTGTACGACACCCCTGTTGCGCTTGTTAATTATAATTAATTACAAACATATAAACAAGAAAATAATAACTATTTTTTATTTTTTGCTTTCTTGTTACTCAAAATAATAAATGCTGTGTATCCTGCAAAAAGAAGCAAGAATATGCCAATTGAAATATAAGCATTTGTTGGTGATTTCACTGCAAACTTAAGAAGTAAAATTAATGGTAAAACCATCACCATTGCAGGAAATTGGGAAATAATAAATATATTTGATGCTGGAGTTGAATAGTTTGGATCAATTTCACGTAGTAAAATCATGCCATTACTTGCGGTTCCAGTAAGTGTTCCAAAGTTAGTTAAGAACATTTCGTGTTCATAGCCTTTAAAACAAAGTCTTGTGATTATTCTTACATATATGTAAGTCACTATAGTTCCAACGATTGAAAGAATAGTGAGTGGCAAAATAAATCCTTTAATATCATTGATTTGAATTGCAGCAACACCTGCAATAATCATTAAATCAAATGAGAAACCACTAATTCTGTCCATTTGGTAGTTGTTAATGTATCTTCTATGGATAATGTTTTTCTTATTTAAGAAATTAACAACAAATTTAACTAATGTTGCGGAAATAACACCAAAGATAAAATTAAATCCCCAAGCCATTGAGTTTGTTGTTGGGTTAAGTGAGCAAAGTGACATGATACCAAAGGTAATTGCATAAGCCACCGCCACTAAAGCAACTTGAATTGATAATTTATCAACTGATTCATTGTCCTCAATTTCGTTTTTATCAACGAATTCATTAAGATGGCGTGTCATTTCAGCATTTTTTCTTTCTAATGCGCCAGTTTTTCTATGAATGTTAATGTAAATAACACCAACAATTGAAGCAACAATAAAACCAATGGATGCAAGAGAAAGTCCAAAGCTTGCTGACACTCCGCTTAATTCTTCGGTTGTTTTAGTAATGCCGACTCCAGTCCACCAATCTGGATTAGAATAATTACTACCCCAGACCATTGCATTTCCAGGCCCTTGTCCAAAGGACAATGGAAGAAGAATTCCTGTACCGTAGAAAATCTTTTTACCAGCCCAGAAAAAGATTAAAATTGTAAGAAGTCCAAATACGGCTTGAAGCATATAAGTTGCACCAGTAAGTGCACCATTTTGAATTGATTTTAATCCAGTTCCATCTTTTTTATTTTCTCTTTTATTGACTTTTAAGGTCATGGCAATAAAGCCTATTGCTAATGCATGATAAGTAATTACCTGCATAACTTGTGCATCAATAATTCCTTCGGCTTCCATTCCAGGAAGTTTAACGTGAACAACATTCTTCATTAAAATATTAAAAAGTAACAATAATAATCCGCCCAAAAGTGCCGATGGAATGTAAGCTTTTCTTAAGAAAGGAATGGCTCTTCTTAACATGTTTCCTAGTAAAAGGAAAACAAGAATAAGCAAAAATTGGACCACAACTGCCCATGCGCTTTCATAACTAGCAAGAGAAAAATCCCACATACTTAGTTCCTTTCTTCCAAACAATAATAAATGTCTGAATTGTTTTCTTTCATCTTTGAATCAACTTTATGTAACATTAAAACATATTTGAGCGGATTAAAGCGTTCACCACCAATTACATAGTAATTTTGATCGCCGGTTGAGAAATTAAATTTAGTTCCACTAATTGGAGATGCAATTTCAATATCAGAAACCTTAATTTCGAAATTACCAAAAACCAATTTATCTTTATCCATAGTAAGTTTGCCTTCTTGAATAAGTTGTCTCTTAGTCCCTGGATTAGAAATATAAAGTTTCACATTGTCATCACTAAAAATAATGTTGTTATCAAGTTTAAAATTTTTTACAAAATTGATTTGGAAATTATACCAATCAACTAATTTGGTGAATTTAAAATCTTTGTCCTTGCTAACAAGATGTAGATCTTCTGTGTATTCAACATCAAGACCACAATCTTTACAATACAAATGGTCTCCTTTAGAAACTAATGTTTCTACTTTGCCACATTTTGGGCAAACAAACAACATACGTTCAAGATATTCCGCTTTGCAATCAGACTTGTATAAATTACCTGATTCAGAGTCAAAAACTCTTAACTCATCAGCTAAGATTTTTTCAAACTCCTCATCAGTATATTTTTCGTATTCTTCAGGTTTAATTACACGTTTAATTTCTGTGTAGTAAGGTCCTTTTCTTCTCTCTTTTCCCCACCTTGGACTGCAGCCAGTTCCACCATGAGTATTTACAATAATAATTGGTTTCTTAAAATAACGAATAAACTTTCCAAAACCTTCAGTAAATGGAAATTGGAATTCAGCATAAGTTCTATTTCCTTCTGGATAGAAAAGTAACGAGCCACCTTCTCGTATGCATCTCACCATATTCATATTGGCGCTTACATCAACAGTACCTTTTTTCTTGGAGATTAATCCAACAGCATGGCGAAGCATTTTTACAAGTAAACCTTGCGAAAAGAAAGAGTCTGTAGCTAAAATGCAAAAAGGACGATTAAACATTCCGCCAAGTAAAAGCGGATCAAGGTCTGTTTGGTGGTTGGACAATATGGTATATTGTTCGCCTTTTTTTATTTTAAAATGTTTCCCGTTTTTGTGATGCACCACTAAAGATGCAATCCAACCAACTGGAAGTAACATTTTCCACCAAAAGAAGTGTCTTTTAAATACGATCTGTCCTTTTTTAGGCATTTCTTATTCCCTTGCGATTTTTGAAACTAAAGACATATCAACTTGTCCATCAAAATTCATCTTAAAATGTTTCATGATAGAAGGCATTGATTTGTCATCTAATTTTGCAATGATTGCGCGGATTTCATCCCCGCTCATTAATTTTGGCAAATATTTTTCAATAAGAGCCTTTTGAGTTGAAATGTTTTTAACTTCTTCACTTCTTCCGGCTTTTTCATAGCCTTCTTTTTCCTCATCAAGTTCTTTGATTGATTTAGTAATGATTTTCACTAAATCTGCGTCTGTAGCATCCTTACCTTGAGCTTTTAGCTCAATAGCTGCTGCTTTATACTTTGCAATAATAACAGAGTAAATTGCTCTAGCAACTTGGTCTCTCGCTTTTAGAGCTTCGATATTTGCTTTTTGTAATTCGTCAATAATCATATTAGATTGTTTCCTTTCTAAAAATATCTCTAGTGATTCTATAAAAGGCAAAATAAATGCCTAGAATTTCCAAACGTCCTGCAAACATTCCAGCAATTAAAATCCATTTTGTTGCAATGCTTCCGCCTACGCAAATT
This sequence comes from Bacilli bacterium, assembly GCA_045628045.1. Taxonomy (GTDB): domain Bacteria; phylum Bacillota_I; class Bacilli_A; order RFN20; family CAG-826; genus Fiminaster. The sequence continues at coordinate 3,032 of JAZQOV010000010.1, read as the reverse complement.
CCGTTTGACATACCAGTAGATGAAAGAGCGTTAGAAAACTCAAATAAACTTTCACCAAAAGTATATTTATCAAATACAGAGATAAAGAATGCACCAACAAAAAGCAACAAAACATAAATGAACATGTAACCGAATGAATCAGCAATGTCTTTTTCTTTTATTTCTTTTTGTTCACCAAATCTCCACACATAGTGTGGGAAAATAATATTAGAGGATGAAAGTTTTTCTCTGGTAACCCAATAGAAAGATTTTCCGATGACTGCTAAACGGTATTGTTTAACACCACCAGCTGTTGAGCCCATTCCTCCACCAATAATATTTACAATAACAACTAAAAAGATAACACCTTCGCCAATTTTTGTTATTGTGCTCACACTACCAAAAACTCCTGAAACGTTTGTAAAACCAGTAGTTGTTAATGCAGAAATAAATGTGAATGAACCAGTTGTTAATGCATTTAATGGATCTTTCCAACCGTTTCCTGCTAAAGCTGCAACGAAAAATAACGGGATAAAAATAAGAATTAAAATTCCGAAAAGTCTAACTTCACAATCTCGAAAAACCTTTTTAAATTTTCCGGTAATCATAAACATGTGCAACAAGAAATTCATTGCACCTAAAATCATTAATAAAACGGTAATTAATTGGAAAATACCAAAGTTTTTATAACTAGAAAATGCCATTAAACCTTCTGGTCTAGATGAGAAACCACCCGTTGCAACAGCACTAATTGAATGGATAACCGAATCAAAAAGTGGCATTCCGGCGAGATAATACAATACAGCACCTAATACAGTAATTCCTAAATAAATTGAAAGCATTAATCTAGCAGACTTAGCAAGGTTAGGCATCAATTTATCGTTGTGACCTTCAGCGACATAAAGTTTTAATCCATATCTATCAGATATAGCAGAAGTCACAACAAGAACAAGACCAATACCACCTAAAAAGCAGAGAATTGAACGATATAAAATGAATACTTTCATTTCATAATCTGCTGCATCTAAAACCGATAAACCAACTGTAGCGTATGCTGAAGTTGTTTCAAAAATAGCATTTGTAAAACTCTTTCCTTTAATGATAAAAGGAATGGATGAGATTAAGATGGCACTCACCCAAACAAGGACAAGCAAGATACAATCCTGAAACTTGCCAAGTTGAGCCTTCGTTCTTTTTGCGACAAGACAAAATAATCCTATTCCAAGAGCGAGTGCTCCTGCACCAGGTATTGCAAAGCAATACCAATCTGAAATTTCTGCTTTAAAATATGGCAATGGTAAAAACAAAAGAGGTAAGAGGGTTGCAATACCAACAAAGATAATAAACAATCCTAAATAACCAAAAATTAACCTATAACCTGAAGCAGTTTTTTTCATTATTTTTTAGCCTTCTGAACAAACGTAACTAAGCCTTTTTGATCGGCTGGAGTTGATAAAACAAATAATTTGTCTTTAGGAAGAATTAAGGTAGAACCATTAGGAATAATGACTCTAGGTCTTCTATAAACACAAGCAATGCTGCCTTCTTTTGGGAAATGAATTTCAGCAATGTGCTTGTGAGCAATTAAATAAGTAGGTTTAACAGTAATTTCGCTCATGACAATCTTATCATTTTCGAAAGACATAGTCTTTGTTAATGATTCTAGTGAAGATTCTGCAAGAATAGAAGAAATTAAAGTTTCGGTTGAGGAAATAACAGATTCCAAACCAAGTTCTTTAAATACTTCAATATTTTTTGGGTTTTGAACAATACAAATAACTTTCTTAACACCGAAAACTTTTTTCGCATGCATACAAGCGATATAGTTATCAGGGTCTTTATGACCCAAAGCAATAAACAAATCTGCTCCTTCAATGTGAGCTTCTTTTAAAGTAGCAATTTTAGTAGAATCACCAAAAAGAACAGGGAGTTTTGAATTCTTTGCAATTCTATTTGCGATATCTTTATCATTATTAATGATAGTTAAGGAGTTATTACGGTTTTTGAAATTTCTGATTGTATAATCAGCACTATTATTACCGTTTGCAATAACAATTCTCATTATTTGCGCCCTCCTCTTAATAAATTAAATTTATCGTAAGAAAGTTCTAGAGGATAAATTGCTTTAATGTCTGTTCCTTTAATAAGAATTTCATTTTCTGGTTCTGATAAAAGAACATAAATATGTGGAACTTCATAAATTTTCTTTGCTATATGCGCAACAAAAATATTAATATTGTCATCATTTGTAGCAATAACAACATCTTTGCTTGATGCAATTCCTGCTTCTTCAAGAACACCAGTATCAGCAAGATCTCCAACAAATGTGTAACCACTAAAACGATCTGATAAAAGTTCAAAGCTTTTTGGATCTGGATCTACAATCATTAGGTTCTTTCCTTCAGTCGCAAATTTGTTTGCAATGGTCGCACCTAAAGATGAACACCCAACAATTAAGGTTTTATTTTTAAGGATTTTACTTTTCTTCATAAAAACTCCTTTTTGCTCGTGCATATTATACGCGTGCAAAGCAAAAATACAAGTCCTGAAAAAGAAAAATGCCGATGGATGCTAAACATTTATATTGGAAAAAGGAAAAAGGATAATCCTTTTTCATTACTATTTTTTTAAAAGAAATAATAAAAAAAGAAGATCACAAGATCTTCATTTTTTCAATCTGGTGACCCTAATGGGACTATATCCGAACTATTGAATGATACCGGTTTATTAATTGTTTCTTTATTGCAACCTAATGGGTTGCTTTTGTAATTAATATTAATCTTATCGTTTTTATAAATGTATATTGATTGAATTAGATTATTGATTAAGAATTTTTTATTTTTATCAGAAGTATATTCTTTTAAATCTAATGTTTTAAGGAAGTTGGAAATTGATTCTTTATCGAATGAATTGTTTTTAATTTTATCAATTTTTAATTGATTATTCAATTCATTTTGTATTTCCTTCAATTCATTTAGTCTTTTGGATAAAATTGTTTGATCTCCTCCGTTTTCAATACAAGTGACAATGTTCGATATTTTTTTATTATTTAC
>JAZQOV010000009.1:0-49788 GCA_045628045.1 Bacilli bacterium | reverse complement strand
TTGTAAGCTTTCTTTATTCTCTTTTCCATACATATATTATACTATCATTTCTAATGAAATGATAGTGTTATTTTATTTTTTTACTAGCAATTCATCCCGCCGCTTAGCAAGCTTGAAGCGGGGGTCTTCTTGCTAAATTAGATAAAATGAAAAACATGTTATATAATAACGTGTTTTTTTAATTGTTTTTAATTTTGCCGTAAATTTTATAATTTGCATCGTCCTTATTTATGTTAATCAGGTTGATGCTTTCCATATATTCTAATGGCGTCATTTTATATTTTAATTTAAATAAATTAATGAAATGAGATGGCGTAGTAAAGCCGGTTATTGTTGATACTTCTTTAATAGTGTATTTTTTACTTTTAAGTAGTGTTAAAGCATTCTCAAGTTTTAAGCTAGTAATGTAACTATTAACTGAGACACCATAATGTTCTTTGAACATTTTTCGAAAATAATCATAATTATAGCTAATTTTATCGGCTATAGTTTTACCATTTATTCTGTTATTAATATTGCATTTAATATATGTTTCTATTACTGCAAATTTATCAAAAGAATTATTTGGGGTTTTAATTTTTTGGATTCTTGAAATTAAAATTGCAAGTTCCGAAATAAGCGTATCGGCTAGATCGTCAGACGAATCAAGGCCTTGTTTCTTTTCGAGAACAATTCTTTCGAAAAGCTTCATAACAGGACTGTTCGGTCCATCATTAAAAACTCCGCTTTTTAATATAAAATCTTTTTTATTTATACTAAATCTTACATAAGTTAATTTAATAATTTCGTGGGCGGATCTCTCTGAATGTACAGTCCTTGGAGAGATGACAGAAAATTGGTTGGGCCCAAATGTATAATCAACCCCATCAATAGTGGTTATGCCATGACCTTGAATATAATAGACAATCTCATATAAATCATGAAAATGATTATCAATAAAATAATCGCTGTAGTGTACTGCAGATTTTAGTTTCACAATTTCTGTAATAAGCATAATTTTATTCTATCATATTGGAAAAATTTTTTTCACTTTATTTATTTTTTGTTTCATGTAATGGTTAAAAAATGATAAGCGCTTTCAAGTACGTGGTTTTTTAATGTTTATTTTTTTAATATCAAAAAAAGGGTGTATCTATAAAAAAAGTTAATTCCTCACACGTATATGTGTATAATTTAGATAAGTGAGGAGAACACATCATGAAAAATAACTTGTATAAATCTACTCTGGCATTGGCAATTAGTTTTCTAGCTGCAAGCGCTATTTATGGGATATCCCACAAGACTGAACAAGCAAAAGGCGAAAGCGAAATTTGGTCAGAAACAATTTCACTTAAGGATTTGCTTGCAGATTATGCAAAAGCATATTCCGAAAATAATGAAACAACTGAACTTGCTTCATCTGTTGGTCAATATTCTTACGGAATTAGACACGGTAATGCTGGCGAAGGCGCAATAAATAAATTCACAAATGTAACTTATACTAGCGAAACTGAATTTAAATATAACGTAAAAGATACAGATGATTGTTGTGTTTTTCATGAATCGACAGGAATACAAATGTTTAGCAGAAACAACGATGGATTAATTTGTTATTTCACTGCTAAAGAAGATATGTTTTTTACAGCGAACAGCACTAACGTTAGTGGTTGGCTTGCTGATATGTATATTACTTTTTATAAAAAAGGTGCCGAGGAAAATTCATATTCAACAGTATCCTCTACTAGATGTGTTAGTGGAAACTATTCATCAAACATTGCCTTAAATAAAACTTTTGTGGCTTCTGGTGATACGATTGTTTGGGAGCTTAGAACACCTGCTTCTGTTAGCGGATATAGAAACATGCAATGGACTTTCCCAACATTTACTTTATCGAAATATGTTGAACTTTCTGCAGATGAACTAAGTTCCACAAAACTTATTGAAGATGTTGCTTCTTCAGGAAATGGCGTCGCCTCAACAGAAAATAATTTCGCGTCATTCACTTTTAAAAATGATAGCATTACAAAATCAACTTATAGTTCCTCTTTGGCAGGAAATTTAGGATCAAAAGATTCCGATTATGAACTAACAACTAATGGTTTGGTTCTTAAAAATGGCAAAGCGTGCACTCTTGAAATTAAAACAAATGAGGCGTGTATTATTACTTTGGGACTTGATGAAACTGAAGAGTCATCAATTGAAGGCCTAACCTTATCTGGTTATAGGAAAGACGGCACCGGAAAGACTAAAACTATTTATACAACAAATTGTTCACAACAAATTGATAGAGCAATGGTGACCGGGAGAATTTATGTAGAAGCTGGAGATACGCTTTACATTGAGTATCAATGTGCAGCAGATAAAACTATTTCAACAAAATTGCTTCCTAATTTGGTTTTTAAACAATCTCTCGGGGATGATGTTCCACATGATTTTCCTAAATACAACGGTCATGATTTTTCTAATTTAACAGAAATTGATTCAAACACTATGCTTATTGAATCTGCAAGATTACGTTGCGATTCATATAGTCTTGCTGACGCCGATGCTGCACTTTTAACAGGTAAAGTCGGAAATGAACACCCTTTCCAATACATTACTTACGATGATGGTGAAGTTCTTGGCGAAGAACCGCTTCCAGAAAGCGCTTCTATGTTCGAAGGCGATAATAAATTTGACGCTACTGGCGGTGCCGGAATTATACAAGGCAAAATTTGTTATTCACTCAATAGTCAAGTTATTTTCAAATTTGTTGCAACCAAAAATACTCAATTAGTTGCTACAAACAAAGACCCTGTTACAACTGGTTGGAGAAATGGTGCAACCAATTATATTTGGGGTTATCAAAATGTTGGATCGAAAACTGCCCAAATAGCTGAGTTTAATATTCAACCAAGTGCAGAAAAAGATACGGTGGCTCATATTGAAGCTGATGGTGCAAAAATTATATATAATCTTAAAGCTGGAGATATTGCATATTATGTTTTTGGTACAACTCAAGCTTTAAATGCTAATTTAGCAATAACCTTAACCTTTACTTTTAATTCTGCAAACTATGATGAAGAAGCTCGTAATTCAGCAATTTTTGATTTTAATTCTTATACAGGACATTATCCTGATTTAGTAACACAAACAATTGCAAATAATTATCAAACTCTTGAAACTGGATTATTAGACATCACTTTAGGTCATGGTTCAATTGACGATATTCAACCTTTCAATACTCATACTGGAGAAGGTGTTGGAGCTGCTAATGATGCACTTTATAATGGTGACGCAGGTCAAAATAATGCTGGTATGCAAAGATGGCAAATGAGATGTGGTAAAAATGACGATGCTATTATTGCAATTAAAGCAAATAAAAATACTCATTTAACTATTGTTAGAGTCAACACTTCAGAAAAAGAGATTAGTGATTGGGCAACTCACACTGTTCTTAAATCTTATGCTCTAGATGTTGATGGTTTTGCAATGATTGATGAAACAAAACCAATTTTAAAAGAAGGTCACGCTTCAAAAGATGATACTTTTTACAATTATGATGTTCATATAAAAGCCGGTCAGACATTCATTATTGATTACACTTCACTTGGTGCTAATTATGGTGTTATCCAATATAACTTTAATTTGATTGCTAAAGCTTCTGAATATGATGAAGCAAAAGCTTTTGATTTTACAGAAGCAAAAGAGTTACAAACTTATATTCAACAAAAATCAGATGAACTTGATGCAATGGTTGCTGCAAAAAATGAAGAAGATTATACAGGAACTAACTGGGCTTATATCCAAGAAGCTTTATCAAAATTTAAAGATAGAGCAGCAGAAATGACTGCTAAAGAAGAAGTTGATGAAGCATTTGATGAAGCAAAAACAAGAATTGAAAGTATTTTAAGTATCGCTGAAGAGAATCAAGCTTTAGTAGATGCCAAGGCAAATGCTATTTCAGAAGGAAAAACTTATATGGATTCCAAAAAATCCTTAATGAGCAAAGCCAATCAAAGTGCAGCAGAAGAAAAATATTCTAAATTTGTTGAAGATGTAAATAAAGAAACTTCACAAAAGAAAGTTAGTCTTGCTTTGACTCGTTTTAAAGCAGACATTGATGCACTTTGTGACTTAAATCCAGATACAAACGATAATGGTGGCGAATCATCTCAAGGTTTATTAGCAAAACTCGGATGTGGAGGATCTATTGTTGCTACTAGTTCGATTATTGCTTCTATTTCACTTTTGGGTGTTGCATTAATTTTACTTAAGAAAAAAGAAATTTAGAAGGTTTAGCATAATGGAACGTTCGACAACAACTTTAACGTTTGAATTATCCGAAAAATCAATGAACCCGAAAAGGGGTCAAAGATGGGGAAAATTCGTCAGTTATATGAAACGTAACTGGCCTCTTTATCTCATGCTTGTTCCAATGTTCATTTATTTCCTTATATTCAATTATTATCCAATGGCAGGTATTCAACTTGCGTTTAAAAAATGGACTAAAATTGGACAAATATGGGGCTCACCTTGGTGTACTGATAGTTACGGAAATTTAGATTTATTCAAAAACTTTAGAGAGCTTTTTGAAAATCCAGACTTTTTAGTAGTGTTCAAAAATACACTTAGAATTTCTAGTTTACGTATTTTAATTGGATTTCCAGTACCTATAATTCTTACTATATTATTAAATGAAATGCCTGCAAAAAGATATGCAAAGACATTTCAAATCGTTTCATATTTACCACATTTTATTTCATGGGTTATTATCTCGGGCATTTTGAAGTCACTAACTCAATCTTATTCTTCTTTTCAGAATTTAATGGTGAAAATATTTGGACAAGAAGCGTTATTTTTTAATACGCCAGATTTATTCTTGTGGTTACTTATATTTACTAATATTTGGAAATCTGCTGGTTGGGGGACAATTATTTATTTTGCTGCTTTAGCGGGCATTAACCCAGATTTATATGAAGCAGCAGATATTGATGGTGCTAGTAGATGGAATAAAATGCTTCACATAACTTTGCCAGGTCTTATTCCTGCAATTAGCATTAATTTAATTTTAACTGCATCAGGCTTTGTCCATGCTGGTTTTGATCAAATATACAATTTGTACAACCCGACTGTTTATGAAACAAGCGATATCATCGAAACATATTTATTTAGAAAAGGTATTACGAATGGCAAATACGATATGGCAACTGCATTAGGTTTATTTAATTCAACTATTTCTCTTGCTCTTGTTCTTATTTCTAATAAGATTATTAAATGGATTGGAGGAGATTCAATATGGTAGAAGAAAAAAATGAATTATCTACCGATTTTTCGGCTCCATTAGTAAAGAAAAGGCCTAAATCAAAAGTCAGAGTCTTTTCTGAGAAATATTTTGGTAAAACTATTCGTGATAATGTTTTTAATATTATTAATTACGCTATTTTTGCATTATTATTTGTAATTTGTCTTTATCCATTTATTTATGTTTTAGTAAAATCATTAACCATTGTTGACACAAGCGATCCTTATCATCCTAGAAATAAACTTGGTTTTGATGCATTTGCAGCCATTTTGGAAGACACAGGAATCTATCAAAGTTTCTTATTATCTATTGTTGTTGTAATTATTTACACTGCTATTTCAGTATTTTTGACAGTTTTAACTGCATATCCACTTACAAGGAGAGGATTAACAGGCAAGAAGTTTTTCATTTTTTACATATTATTTTGTATGTTATTTAGTGGCGGACTTATTCCTTATTATATTTTGATTAAGGATTTAAAATTATTTGACACTGTAACTGTTTATATAATTACAGGTTTGTTATCACCTTATAATATTATTATTGTTCGAAACTTTGTTAGTGGTATCCCTGAGGAAATCTTTGAATCTGCTAGGATTGATGGAGCGGGAGAAATTCGCACACTTTTGCAAATTGTATTTCCGTTATCAGGGCCAATCGTTGCAACCATCTCACTATGGGAAGCTGTTGGAAAGTGGAATAACTGGATGACTAGTGTTCTTTACGTTAGAGATGAAAGCAAATGGATGATTCAAAGATATTTGCAAGAAATCCTAGCGACTGCCACAAATGAAAGCGGCATGGGCACGAACGATAAACTCATGGCGTTAAGCGATAATATTAAAATGGCCGCAATAGTTGTTTCTATTTTGCCTATAATTATCGCATATCCATTCGTTCAAAAATACTTTGTTAAAGGCACATTACTTGGTTCTGTGAAAGGATAAAATATGGAAGATAAGAAAATAAAAAATATTATTCTTGACACTGATAATGGTGATGATATTGATGATTTATTTGCTATTTATTGTTTGCTAAACTCAAAAGATGTAAATATTGTCGGTATAATCTCATCTTATTTGAATACGCCATTAAGGGCAAGACAGGTTAAGCATGTTTTAAAACTTGCCAATAGAGAAGATATTCCTGTTTATGTTGGTGTTGGAAAGCCAATTAGAGGATATCATGATAGACCTACAGATACCATTTTTTGGCAATATGAAGATTTCTTAATGAATAAAGAAAATGATCCTATGACTGAAAAAGCCGATGGAGAAGAAGCTGTTAAATTTTTAATAGACTCTGCAAAAAAATACAAAGACTCTTTATATATTTGTGAAATTGCACCGGAATGTACTCTTGGTACCGCTATTTTAAGAGATAAAGAAGCATTTAAGGATGTTCATATTTATCTTATGGGCGGCTCATTTTATAGCTATTATTCTGAATGGAATATAGAATGTGATGTTGAAGCGACAAGGGCCGTTTTTGAGAGTGGTCTTGATTTAAATTATGTCGGGCTTGATGTTACAAGAAAAACATTTATGGAAGATGAAATGTATGAAAGATTTACTAAAGTAAATAAAAATTCATACATCAATTATTTAATTTCAACCACTAAATTATGGAGAAGTTTCTCGCTTAGAAATCCGACTTTGCATGACCCACTTACATTAATATCAATTTTTTCTGATGTTTGTGAGTTTGAAGAAATCGAATGTGCTTTGCTTGAGAAAACCGGAAATTTTAATACTTGTTTTGTGAGGAAAGATGATAAATTGGCCCCAAAACAAGATAAATATTATCGAATTAAAGCTGCTAAGACGATTGATACAGAAAAAGCATTTAGGTTAATATTTGGAATCCTTGGTATTGAAGATTCCGTTATTAAATAAAAAGGAGAATTAACATATGTTAAAAAGCAAAAAATTACTAGGCGTTAGTTTACTTGTTGTAACTGCAACCTCATTATCATCATGTTTGTTTTCAAAGAATAAGGAAAGTAAATATGATGAAACAGGAAAATACAAATTAACCTGTTGGATTAATGAAGGCGACATGTTTGAAGGTAGACAAAAAGATTCAGTTTTAAAAGAAATTGAAGAAAAATGTGGTGTAAGTCTTGAAGTCACTGGAGCAACTCATAATGACAATTACTACACAACATTAAATCCAATTATTAATACTGGAAGCGCAGGCGATTTAGTTTTTATTGTTCCATCTGGATGTGATCCATATACAGATTGGGTTGAACAAGATTATTTTTATGATTATGAAGAATTAATTGCTGAAAAACCAGGTGAATATCCATATTTGGAAAAGCTTCTTAATTCTGAACAATATAAAAATATTCAATATGCAGATTCAAATGGTGATGGAATGCACACAATCATGCCATATATTACCTCGAAAAATGGTTGGACGATATATTATCGTTCAGATTGGCTAATTAACATTGGCTATTACACACTTGATTCTGATGGCAAGAAAGTTCCTAAAGTTCCAACAAACATGGATGAATTCCAAGATGTATTAATGAAATTTACACTAAATGATCCTGATGGAAATGGCAAAAATGATACTTGCGGTTTATCTCCTGCAAATAAAGCAACATGGTTCTCACCATTATTCCATGCTTTTGGTTGTACAACAGATTATGATTTAGACGAAAATAATGAACCAATTTATCAATACCTTCAACCGGAGTATGTAAATTTCCTTAACTGGGCAAAAGATATGACCAATAAGGGATACATTGATAAACAATTCGTTTCAAACTCAAACAATTTAGACCGTGATAAGTTCTATAAAGGAACATCTGGTGTCCTTATTACAAATGGCGAATCACACGTTCAATGGGTTGTTAAAGGAGTTGAAAACATTCATGGAAAAGGAAGTTGTTGCGTTGGACCTGCTCCAATTGGAACTGCAACAGTTGGTAAAGAAGGCTGTGGCGGATTCTCTGACTGGGGAGGATGGTGGGGAGGCTTCTCTCTTAGTAGAGAATGTGAAAATCCACATGCTGCAATGAAATTCCTTGATTTCATAAACTCTCCTGAAGGACTTAAACTTTTCCATTTAGGAAAAGAAAATGTTCATTACACAGAAGAAAATGGAACATTTATTCCAAATATTGAAAATAGATTTAATGAACCAAGCGAAACATTTAAAGTTATTGAAACTGCTTCTGGTGAAAATGAACCTGCAGGCATGCATCAATTAGGTAATCACTTCCAAACATATTATGAATGGCAAGATGATGGTTCAATTAAATTTATTCCAGATAATACTTCTATTCCATTCCAATATCGTTCCTATTTCGATGAAACAGTTAGGTTAAATACTCTTGTTACATCAAGACTTACAAACGTTACAGGATGGCCAAGCACAACAGCTGCTATGATGAAAGATATTACTGATGAACTTAATACTTATACAATTGCTGTTATTCCAAACAAGGATAAAAACACAACAACTGATTATAACGCTGTAATTAATAAAATAAGCGCAAAATGGTCACAAATTAAAAAAGTAATTAAAGAAGTCGCACACGATTGTGGAATCATTTAATTACTCTTCTAAGCCTTTATGGTAAAAGTCGTTTGTTAGATCTCTCGAGAGTTTCTTCTCGAGAGTATCAATACAAATGAGATAATTTGTTAAGCAAGAGAACATAATCCAGAATAGTCCAATGACTACTACGGCAAAAACTCTAACCTGTCCAGGCAAAACCACTACAAGAATAAAGAAAACATTGCTTATTAAAAACATTAGTAAACTAAATAAGAAGCGTTTACCAACAAAGCCTATGGAATTTCTGATTATTTGTGGAAGATTGTTATTAAACATACAAATTTGAAATAGAACATAGGGTTTAATAAATATAAAAATTATTGTAAGCACAATCGAAATAACCAATGTGAAATATTTGAAGAAAGGACCAATATCAAGATATAGATAACCTGCAAAATTTATAACTACTAACGAAACTAGAATGCCTAATATTGCATAGTACCAAACAAATTGTTTCCAACTAGATTTAATTGAACTGAAAAAATGAGCATATTTAGAAATGTCTTTAGTGACAAGTTCATGAATAACTCCATACACTCCATTAAATCCAATTCCAGCAACAATTAATGATGGTATTAGTGTAAGAGCAGGATAGAAAATTCTATAAAAAGCAGTTAAGCCTTCAATTTCTGAAGCAGCGATTATTGAATTAAAACTAATTGCTAACCAAGACAAAACGAAACCTAAAGGCACTAAGAAAAAGAATGCTGTAAAGTTTACAAAAAACAATAATGACGGATTGTCTAGTATTAAAAATGATAACTGTTTTCTTCTAGAAAACGGTAGTTGATCAGGAACCTGTTTATTCTTCATATTAAATTATTATATATAACTAGTGAGGTAAAACAAAATGAAAAAAGAAAAAGCAAAAGAAGCTAAGAAAGCCGAACTTGAAAAGCGTAATTTAGCTAAAGTTAATTCGATCATTTATCCAAGTCAAGTTGACGAAAAGCATAATGAATCAAATGGTTACATTGTTATCAAGAATTTAAATAAAATTTATGATAATGATGTTCAAGCTGTTTTTGATTTTAACCTCAATATTAATAATAATGAATTTATTGTACTTGTCGGGCCTTCTGGATGCGGAAAATCAACCACTTTAAGAATGATTTGCGGTCTTGAAGATATTTCGAGTGGCGAATTATTTATAAATCGTGTTTACACAAACGAACTTCCTCCAAAAGATAGAGATATTGCCATGGTTTTCCAAAGCTATGCTTTATATCCACATATGTCTGTTTTTGATAATATGGCTTTTGGATTAAAGATTAAAAAAGTATTAGTTCCTGTGTTTGATAAGGATGGAAAACCAGTTTTATCAGTCGATCAAAGAAAAATTAAACAGCTTAATGCAAAGAAGAAAAATCTTAAAGAAGTTATTAAAGAATCAACTAGTGATATAGATTCTTACCATAAAGAAGCGAAAAACATCGAAACTAAGAAGGCAAAATTACTTAGTTTAGATAGTGAAAATACTTTTAATAAAACTGAAATTGTTAAGCTAGAAAAAAGTATTATTGAGTTTGAAAAGCAAATTGCTAAGTTAGAAGAAAAATTAGGAAAGGCTGATGAAAAAACCAAGGCAGATATAATTTCAGAGCTTTCTTTACTTAAAAAAGAAAATAGTGAAGCTAATAGAAAACTTAGTAAATTAAAAGCAAAGACACTTAATAATGTTGATTTCGAAAAACAAAAATTAAGTATTGCAAATAGATTATTTATTCTTCAAGAAAAAGAAAATTACGATAAAAGTAGAATTGCTAGAGCAAATGCTGAACTTTTAACGTTAGATAAAGAAATTGAAAAAGTAAGCAAAGAAATAACTCAAAAATATGTTTATAAACATATGCCAAAAGCTGAAATAGAGAAAAAGGTTAATGAAGTTGCTGAAATTTTAGAAATTACAAAATATTTAAATAGAAAACCAAAAGCACTTTCTGGTGGTCAAAGACAACGTGTGGCTCTTGGAAGAGCAATTGTTCGAAATGCAGCGGCATTCCTAATGGATGAACCTCTTTCAAATCTTGATGCTAAATTAAGAGTTCAAATGAGAGCCGAAATTGTATCTTTGCATCGTCAAATTGGTGCAACAACCATTTATGTTACTCACGATCAGACAGAAGCTATGACAATGGCGGATCGTATTGTTGTAATGAATGAAGGCATTGTTCAACAAATTGGCGCACCAAGACAAATTTATGAACATCCAGTCAATTTGTTTGTCGCTACATTTATCGGAGCTCCAGCAATGAATATTGTAAAAGCTAAAGTACAAGACGGTGTTATAGAGCTCGCTAACGGGTTTAAGATTAAACTTACAAGTAAGCAAATAGAAGCCTATAGTAATTTCTATAAAAGCGAAATTGAAAGGCTTAAAGAAACAGATAAACGACTTGATAATGCTCTCAAAGACGAAACTGATAAAAGACATGATGTTTATTTAATGGCAAAAGATAAAATTGCAAACATTATTAAGGATTATACAAAAAAACTTAACGGTAATTTCACATGTTTCTTTGGAGTAAGACCTGAAGACATTGAAACAGTTGGTTCGGAAGTTAAGGATTCAATGCCAGTTAATGCTGATGTTGTTGAGCTTTTAGGAAGCGAATATTACATTTACTCAAAAGTAAACAAAGAAAAATTAGTTTTAAAGGTTGCTTCTAACCAAAATTACAATGTTAATGATAAAATCGACATTAAATTTAATGTTGACCGTATCCATATCTTTGATGATTTTACTGAAAGAGCATTATTTTAAATGAAAAAAGGAAAGGCGCCAATTGATTTAGATTTTTATCCGTATGCCGATAAAAGCAGACGCCTTTTTGTGGAGATTTTAGAATTATTATTAATTGGGTTTGCCTCTCTTTTTGTTTTTTCTTTAATCACTTCGAATGTAATTAAGGTTCTACCACATTACAAAGAATATGAACAAGAAAGAATAAAAAGTGAAGAAAACCTATATAAAATTGGCGAAGAAAGCGGATTAGTCTATCGTTATTCTTCTGATAATGCCGCAGACCAATACGATATGTTTAAAAGGTATTGTTATAAACAAATACATAAATCTTTCGATCTTTTTCCTGATGATTTTAAAAATGCTAACTATGTTAAAATTGATGATCCATATAAATTAAGTGCCATAACAAAAGAAACTGACGAATTAGAATATTTTTTTACAGATTATGCTATTAGAGAAGGTTTAATAAGCACAACGGATCCAGTTTCGAATTACAAAGAAAATATTCTTGATTTAGAAAAATACCATAATCTTTTCGTTTATTATGAGCCAGAAGAAATTTTTATTTTAAATCCTGAATTTGATAGGGTCACTTCTACAGAAAATGTTGCTGTTATTTTATATACTGAGTTAATAAATGGCCAAGAAAACGGCGCAATGAAGGAAATAAACAAATTTTATAATGAGTATTATGAACTTGCTAATTCTTATTTAGAAAGTTCTCCTAAATATCAAGAACAATTTAGAGTTTATGAAAATATGTCTCTTAAGTGTTCTAAATTTATTAGTTACGGTTTCACAATAAATTATCTTATTTTGGCGATATCTTATTTTTTAATAATGCCATTAATTACAAAAACAGGCATTACACCTATAAGAAAATTTTGCCATTATGAGTTGTGTGATTCTGATGGTTATTATTTAACATTTTTTAAGAAACTTCTTTATGGATTAATAAAAATTGTTTTGTGTTTCTTTGCATTAGCAATACCATTTTATACTGGTTATGGACAGAGTTTCTTTATTTATCCTTATGGTGTAACTGATAATTTTGTTTTCACTCCTTTATTATTTTTGATAATTAGTTTTGGTCTATGGTTTATAAACGTAATTCCAATTTATTTTGGGAAATTAAATGAAAATAAAACAACATTGATAGAATTTATTCTTAACATAAGAATAGCGGATAGACGTATGGATTTTGAAGGGGGAAGGAAAAATGAAAAGAAATAAATGTTTACTTTTTCTAGGTTCAATATTTTCTTTAGTCTTAACTGGATGTGATTTTATTTTTCCAAAAAAGACCGAACCAACTACTAATGAAAATGGAAACAATAATCAAAACGAAGAGCCTTTTTCTGTTAATAAAGATTACCTTTATGGAATTACAGACATTTCATTTGAAGAATATACATGGAGTCAAATTGATTATAAATTTGCGCACAAATTGTTTTCAAATTTAGGGGTAACATCCGTGCGTTTCTGGGCTCACGCAACAGAAGTATTAGAAAGCCCTACTAAATTACATACAAAAAATTATCCAATTTTTAGAGAAATATTCGATGATTTAAAAGAAACAAATCCTTATGCTCAAATTATTGGAATGAATCATACCAATTTTCATAACGAATATCGTGGTGAATATAATGCCGAAGGAAATAGTGCAAAGCCTCCAAGAGATACAAATCCTGGTTCTAGATATATGAGGTGGCTTGATGACTATGAAACAACTTGGTATACGCTTGTTTCGGCTTTCCCAGAAATTGAATATTGGGAAATTGATAATGAGTGTAATAACTATGATTTCATGCATCGAATTGGCACTGAAGGAATCGAATTTTCAATTAGAGAGATGGCCGCTGTTTATTATGATATGTCCTATAGAGCTTCATTAGGAATTCATAGAGCAAACCCAAATGCCAAAACCGTAATGGGCGGCATGGTTGTTTGGACTTCTCCAACTGGTTCACCTCAAGATTGGCTTGATGAATTGTATGATTATATTGAGCTTAAAGAAACCTGGCCTTCAAATAATCCGGATGATTTCTTCCAGATTGCTGCATGGCACCCTTATATTCCTTTTCCAAATGATGAAAATTATGGCTTTGTAAAACAATGCAATGCTATTTATGATGTTATTAAGACAAGAGAAGGAAAAGACAAAAAAGTATTCCTAACCGAAGCCGGTTTTTCTGAACATTGGACTTATAGTATGAACGGAAAAACTTATAGATACACAGAAGCGATGTGTGCTGAGCAGCTAAAACAAATGTATGCATGTGCTGAATCGTTATACTATGTTGAAAATTTACATTATTATAGAATGTGGGACGAGAAACTTTCTCAAGTTGGTAGATATGGATTATTCACAAATCCTTGTGAACTTAATCCAAACACAGGTAATTCATTAGCAAAACCGAAAGCTACCGCCTACTCCTTCCAAGAAGTATCAGGAGGAAATGGCAGTTTGACATTATATGAAGATTATTTAAAAAATAATTAAAGGAGACTAACAAATATGAAAAAGATTAGATTATTACTATTACTTCCAACCGTTTTATTATCAACATCTTGTGAACCATTTAAAAAAAGAAATGACGATCAAAATTTTAGTGTTGATAAATCATTAATTTTCGGGATGGATGATATTTATTGGCAAGAAAAACAATGGTCTCATATTTCGTTTACTCAAGAACATAAATTATTTAAGGCACTTGGGGTTAAATCAATAAGATTTTGGGCTCACGCAACATGGATGCTTTCTGATCCAACAACAGTAGATCAAAAACAATATCAAGTAGCAAGAGATTCACTTGATCAAATTAAAGATGAAGGATACCAAATTATAGGAATGAACCATGGTTCATTTAAACGTAATTATACTGAGCAATACGCTACAACTGCTACTGCAAAACCTCCAAGAGACTTAACTCCAGGAAGTAGATACTTGAAGTGGTTAGAAGATTATGAACAAAGCTGGTATACGCTTGTTCAATTGTTTCCAGAAATCACTTATTGGGAAATTGATAACGAAACCAACAACGTTGATTTTATGACTAAAGTTGGTGGTGGCCAATTTTCGCAAGATGAAATGGCTCAAATAACATACGATATGATGTATTTTGGTTCAAAAGGAATTCATAGAGGTAACCCAAATGCGATAACTGTTATGGGTGGACTTGTCGTAAAAAGCGCCGCTACCTTTATAGATAAACTATATGATTTAATTTACAACGTTGACAATAAAGGACATTGGGATTCTAATAATCCAGATGACTATTTTCAATGTGCTGCATGGCATCCTTATATGTCAGGGTTCTCCAAAAGAGGTTTTATTAGCATTAATAATGAAATTTATGATGTTGTAAAAAAACGTGAAGGAAAAGACAAGAAAGTCTTTTTAACTGAAGCAGGTATTAATGATACTAACTATAGTAATGATGAGGCAAAATGCGCAAGATTTGTTAAGGAAATGTATGAAGCTGCTCGCGATGATTTATATTATGTTGAAGCTATGCATTATTATAGAATGTGGGATTTAGATGGAGCGAGATATGGTTTATTTGCAGACCCAACAAAAGCACGTGAAGCGAGCGCGAACGAAACCAATTTAAGGCGCGGTGCAGCTAAAGCTGCTGCCTATGCCTATCAAGAAATTGCAGGAGGAAGTGGCGATCTAAATACCTTTGCAGATTATATTGAATTAAATGGTACTTGTGACGACGTCACAAAATAAAATGAGAACAATTAACTACAAAACCGATTTATGTGTAATAGGCGGTGGATTAAGTGGCGTTTGTGCCGCTATTTCTGCTGCCAGACACGGTGTTAAGGTCATTTTAGTGCAAGATAGACCAGTTTTGGGAGGCAATTCTTCTAGCGAAATTAGAATGTGGGTAGGTGGAGCACACGGCTTAGATAATAGAGAAACAGGTCTTATTGAGGAAATAGAATGTGAAAATTATTACTATAACACATCACATAGATTTCCAATGTGGGATACAGTTCTTTATCAAAAGGTTTTAGCAGAAGAAAATATAACCTTACTTTTAAATACCACATGTTTAGGATGTGATTATTCAGCAAACCATATTAATTCAATAAAATGTTGGCAATTGAATACTGAAACAAATTTTACTATTGAAGCCGATATTTTTGCTGACTGCTCTGGTGATTCTATAATTGCAGCATTAACTGGCGCTGCATTTAGTTATGGCAGAGAAGCTAAGAGCGATTTTAACGAATCAATTCCACCTGAGATAGCAGACAAAAAAACAATGGGAATGTCGTGCATGTTTCAAATTAGAGAAACAGACTCTCCGAAGAAATTTATAAAACCGCCATTTGCTTATACATATAAAACGAATGCAGATTTGCCATTTAAAGATCACCATTATCTAAAAGATAATAATTTTTGGTGGATTGAATATGGCGGAGAAAGAGATTGTATTCACGATGTTGATGCATGCCGTGAAGAATTACTTAAAATCGCTTATGGTGTGTGGGATCATATGAAAAATCAAGAAGACCATGGCGCAGATAATTGGGAAATGGATTGGATTGGTTTTTTACCAGGAAAACGTGAATCGAGACGTTATATTGGAAAATATATTGTAAATGAAAATGATGTTAATAATGCTGGTAAGCATTTTGAAGATGTCATTGCTTATGGCGGATGGTCAATGGATGATCATTTTCCTGCTGGATTTTATCATTCTACAAGTCATCCAACAATTTATCATAAAGCACCTTCTCCTTGGGCTTTACCTTATAGAGCAATTGTTCACAGAGATTTTGATAATTTAATGTTTGCTGGAAGAAACATTTCTGTAACACATGCTGCTTTATCTTCTTCACGAGTTATGGCAACTTGCGCACTTTTAGGACAAGCATTAGGAACAGCCGTTTCAGTAATTAAAGAAGATAAATCTTCTCCATGGACTGTTGATGTTAAAAAAATTCAACAAAGACTTTTATCTGATGATTGCTTTATTCCTTTTGTTGATAGAGAGGTTCCGGAAATTAATAAACACGCTACATTTACGAATGATATTTTAAAAAATGGGCAAGAACGTAAAGAAGAAAATCTATTTATTTCTGATTTAAATAAAGAAATTGTTATTGAACTAGATAAAGAAAGATATGTGAACGGAATTCGATTGGTTTTTGATTCTGATTTAAATCGAAAATTTGATAATATGCCTTGCGTATATTTGCTTCATGAAGATAGATATAATGTGGCAAAAACAATGATTAAAGATTATGACATTGTTCTTGAAACAAAAGATGGCAAAAAGGAAATCATTATAATCAGAAATAATTTTTTAAGATATAGAAAGCATTTGATTCAGAAAGAAATTTGTAAAGTTAGTTTAATACCTATTTCTACTTATGGTGATAAAAAGGCAAGAATTTTTGATTTTGAATTATTTTAAGGAATAAAAAATGAGCACATTTGAAATAACTACCGAAAATATTTTAATAAACGGTAAACCAAAAAAAATTATATCTGGGTCTATTCATTATTTTCGAATTCCTAGTATTTATTGGAAAGATAGACTTTTAAAAGCTAAAGAATGTGGTTTAAATTGTATTGAAACATATGTTCCTTGGAACATTCATGAGGAAACTGAAGGCCAATTTGATTTTGAAAGTCAAAAGGACCTAGGTAAATTCTTGGATTTAGCTAAGGAGTTAGGTCTTTATGCTATTGTTAGACCTGGACCTTATATTTGTTCCGAATGGGACTTTGGAGCTTTTCCATGGTGGTTATTAAAATACGATAATATCAAGTTGAGATGTTCCGAAAAAACATTTCTTGATAAAATGACACCATTTTTTAAGCAAGTCTGTCAAATCTTAAGGCCAAGAACAATAAGACATGGTGGAAATGTAATTTTTGTTCAAATTGAAAATGAGTATGGTTGCTATGGGTCAGATAAAGTTTATTTAAATTATATTAAAAGTTTATTCGATAATAGCGGAATGGAAGTTGACTATATAACTTCTGATAATGATAGTGAATTTTTGCAAAAACGTGGCGGTGTTGATGGTGTATTGCACTCTGTTAATTACCGATGTGATAGTGAAAGATGCATTGGTGTTTTAAAAAAATATTGTCCAAATCAAATAGGCGCAGTTATGGAACTTTGGACAGGCAGAGCTGAGCATTTTTGTGAAGAAAGAAAATCTAGAGATCTTGATGAAGTTGCAAAATCTGTAAAAACCGCTCTTGAAAATGCTGAATTAGTTAATGCATATATGTTTTGTGGTGGAACAAATTTTGGTTTTTTAAATGGTTCATTAGATTTTGGAGGAAATTTGATTGTTCAAAGAACAACCTATGATACTGAGGCTCCAATTAATGAATATGGTCAAAGAACTAAAAAATATTATGCTATTCAAAAAGAAATATATAAATATTTAGGAAAAGAAATTCCAAAATCAAAATGTGGTGATGTAAAACTTAAAAATTATGGTGAAGCAGCATTTGTTGCAAAATGTTCACTCAATGATGTTATTGATGAAATAGGATTTAAAAGAAAATTTCCATATTTACCCAACATGGAAGAAACTGATTATGGTTTTGGATATTTAATTTATAAAACAAAAGTTTTTATCGGAAACAAAGGCGGAAATCTTATTTTTCCACAAATTCACGATGTTGCTCATTTATATGTTAATGGTGAATATAAGAAAAGTTTCTATAGGAATAATGCTGACAATACATATCACATCGAAGACAGGGGTGATTACGATATTGAAATTGTTATCGAAAACCTTGGAAGAATCAATTTCGGTTCGAACTTAAAAGATCATAAAGGTTTGATTGGTGAAAT
The DNA here is from genome assembly GCA_045628045.1 of Bacilli bacterium. Classification (GTDB taxonomy): domain Bacteria; phylum Bacillota_I; class Bacilli_A; order RFN20; family CAG-826; genus Fiminaster. The sequence continues at coordinate 31,367 of JAZQOV010000009.1, read as the reverse complement.
TATTATTGAAGATTTTGAACTTCACATGAAGGGTTTTGCAATGGATTTTGATGTTATCTCTGTTCCGTTAATAAAACTCCCGAATTTAAAAGATAATAAAACAATATTAAACAAACCATCATTTTATAAATACAAAATAAATATTGAAGAGGTAGAAGACACGCTTTTACAAGTTAAAGGATTTACAAGGGGTGTTGCTTTTATAAACGAGTTTAATTTAGGAAGACATTGGACTCATCAGTTTAACGATAATCTTCTTTATATTCCTAAAAACTTATTAAAAAAAGGTGTTAATGAAATTATCATTTTTGATGTTTTGGAAAACGATAATAAAAAAAGCGTTTCTTTAGTGGACAAATTATGAAAAAAAGTTTTATTTTAATGTTACCAATTATATTGAGTGGATGTAGTATGAAGGATTTTTTTAATAAAAAACAAGATATAGAAAATAATCAAGTGACGGAAAAGTTTGATTATACAAATGCTGCTAATGTTTTTATTCTTTCTGGTCAATCAAATATGGAAGGTCAATCCTTAGAATCAAGCTTACCAGGATATCTAAGTGACAACAATCTTCCTACTGATATTTATAAAAATGGCTTTGAAGATATTAAATTAAGTTATGTTGGAAAGGAAAACCAAAGTAACGACGAATATCCGATGGAAGGCAAATTTGTAACTACGAAACTAGGCTATGGAGCTTCAAAATCACGTTTTGGCCCCGAAATTGGACTAGCTGAAAAGTTAACCGGAAAAAGTACGAAACCTGTATATTTAATCAAATTCACTTATAGTGGCGCAGGATTTTATGGTGATCCAAATTTTAGATCCCCGTCATCGGGAAAAACCGGAAAACTTTATACCGATATGGTTGAATTTATTACAAATTGTTTATATTTAATTACACAAGATGGGTATTTACCAGTAATCCGTGGTTTACTTTGGATGCAAGGGGAAGCTGATGGATATTCATCAACAGGTGGTGCAAATTATAAAACAAATTTTTCAGCATTTTTAAAAGATATTAGAGACGAATTCAAACCTTATTCATATAAATCTAATAAAGACAACATTGCTTTAATTGATGCTTATATTTCAAAAGATTCTATGTGGACTTATTGTGATCAAGTGAATAATGCAAAAAAAGAAATTTCTTTAGAAAGCCCAAATAATTATCTAATAAATACACTTAGTGATGGACTTGATTTAAAACTAGGTAATAGCGAACACGGTGGTGGCGATGCTTATCATTATACGGTTGATTCAATACTTAGATTAGGCCATGAGTTTGGTAATATTATTCTAGAAAACAATTTGTTGAATATATAAAATCTTGTGCATAAAAATTTGAAAAACAAAATAATTAACCTTTTTTGTTTTATTTTTTAAAATGCTAAAATTAAATCATCAATCAAAATATTAATTATAGAAACGAAGAAAACATGTCAAAAAAGGTTATATATCACATCTCTGGATTCGATTGTCCTAATTGTGCCGCAAAAGTGGAACGTTTTTTAAACAAACAGGAAAACATTCAAAATGCAACAATAGACTTCCAAAATGAAAGATTATATTTAACTTATAGAGAAGAACCTCTTCAAACCGATGATTTAATTAAATTAATTAAAGAAGTAGAAAGTGATCCTTTAAGAATTGAAAGACTACAATCTACTAAAAAAGGAACTCATTCAATCTTTAACAAACGTTTCTTTATAATGGCAGGCAGAATCATAGCCTCATTTATTTTTATGGCCCTTGGCATGATATTTGAAGATAATTACGTGACTTCTTTAATATTATGCGCGCTAGGCGTGATTGTATGTTTATACGACATTTTATATAAAGTGGTGATGAATATAATTCATTTACGCAATCCGCTTGATATGAATTTGTTGCTTACAATTTCTACTATAGGCGTTTTTACGCTTTCTATACTTGTGCATTATGAAGTTCTTGAATCTGCTAACTTTAACGTTGATTTAGCTGATGGAGTTATGGTTATTGCCTTATATCAGTTAGGAGAACTGTTTGAACATATTGCTACAGGTAAATCTAAAGATGCAATTTCTAATGCGGTAGATTTAAGAGCAGATACAGCAAATTTAATTACTGACAACAAAGTTGTCGAAGTAAAACCAGAAACCCTTAAAATTGGCGATAAAATCCTTGTTAGAATTGGAGAAATTGTTCCAGCAGATGGTGAAATCATCGATGGACAAGGAACACTTGATATGTCTTCATTAACGGGAGAGCCGATGCCTGTAGATGCTTTAGTCGGTAATAACGTTTTATCCGGTTCAATTTTAAGAAGTGGATCAATTACAGTTAAGGTAAATAAGGTCTTTGCCGACTCCACAATATCAATGATATTGGAACTTGTTCAGTCTTCAGGAGAAAGAAAAGCAAAAGCGGAAAAATTTATTTCAAAATTCGCTAGAGTTTACACACCAACAGTCTTTGGAATTGGTGTTTTATACACTGTTCTTTATGGATTTATTTCAGGCGCCTGGACAAAGGCCATTTTCGGAGGACTAGCAATACTTGTTGTTTCTTGCCCGTGCGCGATAGTAATTTCTGTTCCTTTAGCCTTCTTTGCAGGCATTGGACTTGCCTCTAAAAGAGGCGTAGTTATAAAAGGCGCAAATTACCTGGATTCTTTATGTAAAATTGGCACTGTCTTTTTAGATAAAACAGGCACCTTAACTTATGGCAATTTTGAAGTTTCAAAAGTGGTCACAAATGGTGTTAGTGAAAAAGAATTTATGGAAGCACTTTTAGCTGCAGAATCGCGTAGTGATCATCCGATTGCTAAAGCAATCTGTTTACACAAAAAAGTGTCAAAATTAGCCTTAAATCAAAAAAATTACACAGAATTTCCGGGTTTAGGAGTCTCCACAGAATATGAAGGAAATATAATTTTAGCAGGCAATATTGATTTACTTAAAAATGCTAAAATTGAGGTAGAAGAAGTTGATGTACCAGGCACTGCAATTTATGTTGCAAAAAACAACAAATTTATTGGTCATGTTGTCCTTAAGGACGTTGTTAGAGACAAGGCAAAATTATTAATCAAAAAATTAGATAAAATAGGCGTAAAAACCATCCTTCTTTCTGGTGATAAATTATCCACTGTTAAGGAGGTTGCTGAGAGAGTTGGTATTCAAGAATACCACGCGAAACTTTTGCCACAAGATAAAACCAAATTTGTAGAAGAAGCAATCTCTACTAGAGACGACAAACATTTAGTGGCTTTTGCAGGAGATGGAATTAATGACACTCCATCAATTATTCGAGCAGATGTTGGTTTTGCTATGGGTGGAATTGGCTCAGATATGGCGGTAGAGAATGCTGATGTTGTCATCATGCAAGATCATCCATTAAAAATTTATGATTCTATTGTTATCGCCAAGAAAACAAAAACTGTCGCAATCTTCAATATTATCTTTTCACTTATTGTGAAAGTGACCGTTATTTCGCTAATACTCGCAGGCTTGCTCGGGCAAGCTGGAATGCTTGTCGCGGTACTCGCAGACACTGGTTTAACAGTACTTATGACATTGAACTCATTATTACTTATTTATAGGAAAATTGAGTAAAACGAATCTAACACAATCTAACAAGAATTTATCATTCTAACACAATCTAACAAATCTAACACAATCTAACAAGATTTCCTTGATTATGGTTTTCTTTTTAATTATAATTAAGTAGGCAGGAGAACAATTTATGGTTAGTTCATTCGATTTAACTTTTGGCAAATTACCTTTTAATTTTCTTAGTAGAGACAATCTAGTTAATGAAATTTGTTTTGATTTTTGTTCGGAAAATCCAAATTCAAATTTATATGTGATTTCAGGTGCTAGAGGAAGCGGAAAAACAGTTTTACTTAATAAGATATATAAAGGAATGATGGATATTGAAGACTGGGTTGTTATAAAGGTTAACCCTGATAGAGATATCTTAGAGCAAATTGCCGCTAACATTTACGAGAATGAAAATGTTAAACATTTATTTGTTAAAAAGAGTTTTTCTTTTTCGTTTCATTGTGTTTCTTTCTCAATTGAGGGAAAAACTCCTGTATCAAATATCAAAACCCTTGTAAAAAAGATGTTTAATTATTTAAAAAAGGAAAATAAAAAAATTCTAGTTTGCATGGATGAAGCAACAAACTCAAAAGAGATGAAAGCTTTCGCACATGACTTTCAAGAGTTTATTGGGGACGGATATGATATTTTCCTACTTATGACAGGTTTATACGAAAATATTGTGTCTTTGCAAAACAATAAATCACTTACTTTTTTATATCGAGCACCAAAAATCTACTTAGAACCTCTTGATTTGAATGATATTTTTGCTTCTTATTTAAAAATATTCAAAGACAAGACGCGTGAAGAAATTAAGGATTTAACCAAATTGACAAAGGGTTATGCGTACGCGTATCAATTATTAGGTTACCTCTACACAAATATTGGCGCAATTAATAAGGAATTAATAGAAAAATTTGATGCAAGCCTTAAGGATTATTGCTACGACAAAATTTATGAAAATATTCCGGAAAATGAATTAAAAATATTAAGAGCAATTCCAAAAGAAGGAAGCTGTTCTTCAAGGTACATTGTTGATAATTCTGGTTTCAATATTAAGAATATTTCAGTGTATAAAGATCGCCTTATAAAACGAGGAATATTAAGAGACAAAAAAGGAATTTTCGATATAATTCTTCCTCGTTTTAAAGAATTTTTAGATGAAAAATTAGAGTTCGATTTTTAGAAAAATTGTTTTATTTTAAATACATTGTATTTATAGACTAGCTTCACATCAATTTGTGAAGTTTTTTCTTGCATATACGTACGCGTTCCTGTATAATCTCACTCGCATATCGTCCGCTAATGAGAGAGCGTACGAAGTGCACATACGTATCGTGGAAGGTCCTTACGATCGGATCATACTAGACCACGACACGGACAAATCTAAAAAGAAAAGGAGGAAATGTCACGTGAGTAAAAGAATCGTCAAAGTTGTTAAGATGGAACTCCCAGGCGGCGAAGCTAAACCAGGACCAAAACTTGCTTCAGCTGGTGTCGTCATGCCAAAGTTCTGTACAGACTTCAATGCGAAGACTGCTGACAGAAAAGGACAAATTGTTCCAGTCATTATTACAGCTTATGAAGACAAGTCTCATGACTTCGTAATCAAGACTTCCCCAGTTGCAGGTTTAATCCTCAAAGCTGCTGGTCTCCAAAAGGCTTCTGCTAATCCAAAAGTCATTGTTGGTCACATCAGCAAAGCACAACTTAAGGAAATCGCTGAATACAAGTTACCAGACCTTAACTGCGACAACGTAGAAGCAGCAATGAGAATTGTTGCAGGTAGTTGCAAGAATATGGGAATCGCGATTGACGAATAATTATTATGAAATTAGGTAAGAATTATAAGAAAGTCGCAGAACTCATTAAGGCTGATAAAGCTTATTCAATCAAGGAAGCATGCGAACTTGTTAAGAAAACATCAACCGTTAAATTTGACGCAACAGTCGATGTCTCATTCCATTTCAACGTTGATACTACACAAGCAGATCAACAAATCAGAGGTACTCTCATACTCCCAAACGGAAACGGAAAGAGCAAAAAGATTTGCGCAATCACATCCAAGGTTGAGGATGCAAAAGCAGCCGGCGCTGATTTCGTCGGTGGCAAAGAAATGATCGAAAAGATCGTTAAAGAGAATTGGTTCGAATTCGACGTTATCGTTGCAACCCCAGAAATGATGGGTGAACTTGGTAAAGCCGCTAGAGTCTTAGGACCTAAAGGTTTAATGCCAAACCCAAAAGCTGGTACAGTTGCTCCAGATATCGCTAAAGCAATTAAAGAATTCAAACTCGGAAAAGTTGAATACCGTCTCGACAAGGATGCAAATATGCACCTTTCAATCGGACGTGTTAGCTTCGACGCAGCCAAACTCAGTGAGAACTTAGAAGCACTTGTCTCAACACTCGTAAGAGTTAGACCAGCTGCTGTAAAAGGTTCTTACATCAAAACCGCTGTTGTACATACAACAATGGGCCCATCAATTCACTTCGTATTCGAAGGAATGTAATTGATCTAGGCGCACAATATATCTAAGACAGTAACGGCCAAGGGGCTTAATAATGTTACCGAGGTGTATTAACCAATATATTGGTGCCTCTAATTGACTATTAAAAAGGAGGTAGAACAGATGAACAAAGAAATTCTTGAATCCAAGAAAGCTATAGTTGCAAAGATTACTGATTCAATTAAAGATTCAGCATCTATGACAATTGTTGAATATCGTGGATTAACAGTCGCTGAAATCAGTGAACTCAAAAAATCTCTTAAAGCCGCTGGATCAACTTTCAATGTTTACAAGAACACACTTGTTACAAAAGCAAGCGCAGATCTTGGATACAGCGAACTTGATCAATACTTAACTGGTTCAAATGCCTACGTCTTCTCTAAGGAAATCAATGCTGGACCAAAAGTACTTGCAAAATTTGCTAAGAAAAATGAATTCTTAGTAATCAAAGCAGGTTTAGCTGAAGGTAAAGTCATGGATGCTCAAGGAGTGAAGACACTTGCATCTTTACCAGACAAGAACGGTTTATTATCAATGTTCTTATCATGCTTAAATGCATCTATCCAAAAATTCGCTGCTACAGTCAAAGCAGTTGCGGATAGCAAAAATTAATGCCTATAGGAGGAACTTATTATGGCAAAGTTAACAAATGAAGAAATTATTGCTTCTTTAAAAGAAATGACAGTTCTTGAATTAAATGAACTCGTCAAAGCAGTCGAAGCAGAATTCGGTGTCACTGCAGCAGTCGCAGCAGCAGCTCCAGCAGCTGGTGCAGCAGCAGAAGAAGAAGGCGGAGCAAAGGCAGCAGCCGATGTTACACTTGTTCTTAAAGCAGCAGGTATGCAAAAAGTTGCAGTCATCAAAGCAGTTCAAGCAATCACAGGTCTCGGACTTATGGATGCAAAGAAACTTGTTGATGGTGCACCATGCAACGTCAAAGAACACATTTCACCAGTTGAAGCAGAAGAACACAAGAAAGCTCTTGAAGCTGCTGGTGCAGAAGTCGAAGTTAAATAATTTATTATTTAATTAGACAAAACCGAATCTAAAATGTCTCATTATTTTATAAATGATGATACCTTGGCATCTAGGCCAAGAAAGATTAACTACGCTTTTAAAAGCGTAAGTTTCTCGTTAGATTCGGATGTAGGTGTTTTTTCCAAGAACGAATTAGATAAAGGAAGTGAGCTTCTCATTGAGACGCTCCTTCCTCTTACTCTTGGAGAAAACTTATTAGATCTTGGCTGTGGAATAGGCGTCATTGGCTTAACATTAGCTTACTTCCACCCTAGATTACACGTCACATTATCTGACGTTAATACGCGCGCGCTAAGCTTGTGTAGCGCAAACGCAACCTCGCTCAAGTTAAGTCAACGGGTCACTATCCTTCAAAGTGACATCTATTTAGAGATTGAAGGAAAATTTGATTCAATTGTGAGTAACCCTCCAATTAGAGCTGGTAAGAAAGTAACTTACGAGATCTATCGTGGAGCCTTAACTCATCTAATTGATGGCGGTTCACTTTATATTGTTATTAGAAAGCAACAAGGTGCTCTTAGCGTAAAATCCTACCTAGAAGAGTTGTTTGGAAACGTAACTGTTCTAGCTAGAGAAAAAGGCTATTACATCTTGAAAGCTACTAAACATGAGGCAAAGTGAGCTTGAAAGGAGCCATTTAATGAGCAAAACATACAAAGATTATCCAGTACTTCCATCTGGCAGAATTAACTTCTCAAAGATTTCAGGAAGTCTAGAATTACCAAATCTTGTAGAAATTCAAACCGATTCCTACAAGTGGTTCCTTGAAAAAGGTATTGAAGAAGTAATGAAGGAAGTTTTCCCAATTGCTTCTTACACTGAAACATCATTTATTGATTTCGTTTCATGTGAACTCAGGGATCCAAAGCACTCATTTTTAGAATGTAAAGATCACGATTACACTTTCTCAAGTAAACTTTATACAAAATTACGTTTACGTAACATTGATGATGGTGAAATGAAAGAAGAAGAAGTTTTTATGGGAGATATTCCTTTAATGACAGATTCTGGAACATTCATCGTTAATGGTGCAGAAAGAGTTATCGTTTCACAAATCGTTCGTTCTCCAGGTGCATACATTTCTAAAGAAATGGATAAAAACGGCAAGATGGTTTATAACGCCGATTTAATTCCAACTCGTGGTACTTGGTTAGAATTTGAAACCGATCCAAAGGGACTTATTAACGTTCGTATCGACCGTCAAAAGAAGATGCCTGCTACAATCATTCTCAAAGCTTTAGGCGTTGATGATGAAAAGACACTTAAAAAACTCTTTGGTAAAAATGCATTACTTGAAGGCACAATTGAGAAAGACAAGGATATTGTCACTCCATTTGATGCTTTAGTAACAATTTTCAAGAAGTTAAAACCAGGCGAGCCAATCACTGAAGAAGGTGTCGCTAACTTCTTAATTCAAAAATTCTTTGATCACAAACGTTACGATTTAGGACGTGCAGGTAGATTTAAATACCGTAGCAAACTTGGAATTTATAACCGTTTAGCAGGTCGCTACTTAGCAGAAAACTTAGTTGATGCTAATGGTGAAATTCTTAAAGCTAAAGGCGAATATATCTCCAAACAAGACGTCTTAGATTTAATGGATAAAGAAGTGTTTGAAAATGGTGCACACGAAATCACCATTAAACCAAACAAGGATTTACTCGAAGCTTTAGATAGAGCTGCTCCAAAAGGAAAAGCTGAACCTGAACTCGCACAAATCTTTGCAGGTAAAGTCAACATGATTAAAGTTTATGCTGATGAGAAGATGAACGAAGTTCATAACGTCATTGGTACAAACCTTAATACAACAGTTGAATGTTTAACATTTGCTGATATTATTGCTATTTTCTCATACTTAATGAACATCATGGCCGGTTTTGGTGATGTTGATGATATTGATAATCTTGGCAATAGACGTGTTAGATGCGTTGGCGAACTTATTCAAACACAATTTAGAATTGGTTTAACCAAGATGGTTAAAACAGTTCAACAAAAGATGTCCATTTCTGATATGAAGACTTCTTCAATCAAATCATTAATGAACATTAAACCACTCACCTCAACTATTCGTGAGTTCTTTGCAAGTTCACAACTTTCTCAATTCATGGACCAAGTTAACCCACTTGCAGAACTTGCAAATAAACGTCGTATTTCAGCCTTAGGTCAAGGTGGTATCGCACGTGATAGAGCCTCAATGGCAGTCCGTGACGTTCACCCAACTCACTATGGACGTATTTGTCCTATTGAAACTCCTGAAGGTCAAAACATCGGTCTTATTAATAACTTAGCAACTTATGCCAAGATTAATAACTATGGATTTATTGAAACTCCATTCCGTGTTGTTGAAAAAGGTGGCAAAGTCACTGATAAATCAGTGTATTTAAGTGCAGATGATGAAAAAGATCATTATATTGCGCAAGCTAACGTCAAGATGGACGAAAACGGCTTCATCTTAGATGAAGAAGTTATCGCACGTCATAATGGAGAAAACGTTTTAGTCACTCCAGATATGATTGATTATATTGACGTCAGCCCAAAACAAATCGTTTCTGTTGCTGCTGCATGTATTCCATTCCTTGAGAACGACGACGCAAAGCGTGCTCTTATGGGTGCTAACATGCAACGTCAAGCTCTTCCACTTCTTAAACCTGAAACTCCATACGTTGGAACTGGTGTTGAAGCTCGTGTCGCAAAAGATGCTGGCTTAGCAGTTGTTTCCTGCTCTGAAGGTACAGTTGATTATGTCGATTCTAGACAAATCATTGTTAAAGAAGGTAAGGCAAAGCGTGTCTATGATTTACAAAAATTCCAACGTTCAAATCAAGGCACATGTATTAACCAAAAAGCTATCGTCAAAGTTGGCGATAAAGTTGTTCCAGGTCAAATCCTTGCAGATGGTCCTTCTATGAAGGACGGAGACCTTGCCTTAGGTCAAAACGTTACCATCGCATTCATGACTTGGGAAGGTTATAACTACGAAGACGCCGTCATTATGAGCGAACGTCTTGTAAAAGATGACACCTACACAACAATTCATATTGAAGAATACTCAATTGATTGCCGTGACACAAAACTTGGACCAGAGGAAATTACTCGTGATATTCCAAACGTTTCCGAAGAAGCACGTGCTTACTTAGATGAAAACGGCATTATTCTTAAAGGTGTCGAAGTTAAAGAAGGCGATATCTTAGTTGGTAAGACAACTCCAAAAGGACTTAGCGAGCCAACTCCAGAAGAAAAACTTCTCATGGCCATCTTTAATGAAAAAACAAAAGATGTCAAAGATAGCTCACTCCGTGTTCCACACGGTGGTGCTGGTATCGTTGTCGATGTCAAGATTGCTTCTAGAGAAGCAGGAGATGAACTCCCACCAGGAGTTAAACGTTCAATCCGCGTCTATATTGCTCAAAAGAGAAAGATCTCTGAGGGTGATAAGATGTCAGGTCGTCACGGTAACAAAGGTGTTATTTCACGTATCTTACCAGAATGTGATATGCCTTACCTTGCCGATGGTACTCCAGTTGACATCATGCTTAACCCACTCGGTGTTCCATCTCGTATGAACATTGGTCAGATTCTTGAAATCCACTTAGGTTTAGCTTGTAAGAAACTTGGTATTAAGATTGCAACTCCAGTCTTTGATGGTATTTCCGATAAGGAAATCTATGATTTAATGGATAAAGCAGGTCTTGATCCAGATGGAAAGACTGTCCTTTATGATGGTCGTACAGGCGAAAGATTCGATGAAAGAATCTCTGTTGGCGTTATGTATATGATTAAGCTCGTCCACATGGTTGATGATAAAATTCACGCCCGTGCAACTGGACCATATAGCTTAGTTACACAACAACCACTTGGTGGCAAAGCACAAAACGGTGGTCAAAGATTCGGTGAAATGGAAGTCTGGGCTCTTGAAGCTTATGGTGCTTCCCATACATTACAAGAAATCTTAACCATTAAGTCCGATGATAGAGTTGGTCGTAGAAAAACCTACGAAGCAATTATTAAAGGACAAGATATTCCTGAACCAGGTATTCCAGAGGCATTCAATGTTCTTGTAAAAGAACTCAGCGCTCTTTGTATGGATGTTAAACTCATCGATAAAGATGGTAAGACAATCGATACTGATGCTCTTGCAAGAGAAGCACAAAAAGAAGAACGTAAGATTAACTCTGCAATTCGTAACCTTACAGGTGAAACCCACAATGAAGAAGATTCAGTGTACAAAGACGATGTCAATGACACTGGAATCATGGATTAATAGGAGGAAAGTAAAATGTTTGATGTATCAAAATTAGCAAGTATCAAAGTTGGCTTAGCCTCCCCAGATCGTATTCGTGAATGGTCACACGGTGAAGTTACAAAACCTGAAACTATTAACTACCGTTCACAAAAACCAGAAATGCAAGGTCTTTTCTGTGAAAAGATCTTCGGTCCTAGCAAGGACTACGAATGTCATTGTGGTAAATACAAAAAGATTCGTTACGCTGGTATTACATGTGAAAAATGTGGCGTCGAAGTTATTTCCAAAGACGCACGTAGAGAAAGAATGGGTCATATTGAACTTGTTTCACCATGTACCCACATTTGGTACCTTAAAGGTATCCCATCAAGAATCTCACTTGTTCTTGATGTCCCTCCAAAACAACTTGAAGAAGTAGTTTACTTCGTTTCACATATCTGTTTAAACCCAGGAAATTCAAAAATACTTAAGTATCGTGAATTCCTTGATGAAAAAACAGCACGTGAGGTCTTCATCGCAGTAATTCAAGAAATTACTCCAATGATTGATCCAAATTCCTTAGATGCTTCTAAAGCACAAGAAATTGTCGAAAAACTTTCACTTCCACAAGAACCATTTGATTTCTTAACAACTTCAAGATTCATCTCCAAATACACAGGAGCTGAATTCGGTGAAGGTGCTGAAGCAATCAAGAGACTTCTTAAAGAAGTCAAACTTGACGAAGAATTCGCCAAGGTAGCAGAAGAAGTTAAAACTTCTACTGGTCAAAAACGTTCAAAAGCCATTAAGAGACTCGAAGTTATTCAAGCCTTCAGACAATCTGGCAATAAACCAGAATGGATGGTCTTAGATGTTCTTCCAGTTATACCACCTGATTTACGTCCAATGCTTCAACTCGACGGTGGACGTTTCGCTGCAAGTGACTTAAATGAACTTTATCGTAGAGTCATTAACAGAAACACACGTCTTAAAAAGTTCATTGACCTTAATTCACCAAGTGTCATCTTAATGAACGCTCGTCGTATGCTTCAAGAAGCAGTTGACGCATTAATCGATAACGGTCGTAGAAATAAACCTGTTCAAGGTCCAAGTGGTCGTCCACTTAAATCCTTAAGCTCTAGCTTAAAGGGTAAACAAGGTCGTTTTAGACAAAACCTCCTTGGTAAACGTGTTGACTACTCAGGCCGTTCAGTTATTGCTGTTGGACCAGATCTAAAGATGTATCAATGTGGACTTCCAAGAGAAATGGCTATCCAACTCTTACGTCCTTACATTGCTAATCTATTAATTAAACGTGGACACGTAAGCGCACATAAGGCTGCAGATAGAATTATCGATGCTCGTGAACCAATCGTATTTGACATTGTCGAAGAGATTATTAGCGATCACCCAGTTCTTCTTAACCGTGCTCCTACACTTCACCGTCTTGGTATCCAAGCATTCCAACCAAAACTTGTTGATGGTAGAGCCATTAGACTTCACCCGCTTGTTTGTACTGGATTTAACGCTGACTTCGATGGTGACCAAATGGCTGTCCACCTTCCACTTTCTAAAGCAGCACAACAAGAAGCTCTTAATTTGATGCTTGCATCAAATAACATTCTTGGTCCTAAAGATGGTAAACCAATCGTTACACCATCCCAAGACATGGTTTTAGGTAACTATTACCTCACTCTTGAAGAAACCAAGGAAGACTTACTTGCACGTGCAGGTAGAAGAAAAGCAAGAGGCGACATGGAAGAGTACGAACTCTTCACAACTTATGGCAATACCGAAGGTAAAGTCTTCAAATCTGTTGATGAAGTCATTGTTGCTTACCAAACAAAGCAAGCACATTTACACACACGTATTGCAATTAAAGGTGCTGCCTTAAAGAAGACTGGATTTACCGAAGAAATGAATAAGTCCTACTTAATCACTACAGTTGGTAAAGTCATCTTCAACCTTATTTTCCCAGCAGAATTCCCATATCTTAACGATTCTTCTAAAGAGAATCTTAAACATGATATGCCAGAATACTTTGTTCCGATGGGAACAAATATCCAAGAATACATCCATAAATTACCACTTCATAAACCAATGAAGAAGAAAGATCTCGGTAATATTATTAACGAAATCTATCACCGTTATGGAACTTCTAAGACATCCGCAGTTCTTGATAAAATCAAAGACCAAGGATTTAAGTATTCTACAGTCGCAGGCTTCACAATCTCACTTAGTGATATTCCAATGCTTAAAGGCAAAGACGAAATCATTAAGCGTGGTGATGTCGAAGTTCTCCAAATCAACAAACTCTATGAAAAAGGTCTTCTTACAGAAGAAGAACACCATAAGGAAATTGTTAATATTTGGACAGACGTTAGACAAGAAGCCCAAGATAAGCTTGAAGTTCAATTCAATGCTGATAAACGTAACCCAATCTTCATGATGTCTGATTCAGGTGCACGTGGAAACATCTCTAACGTTCTTCAATTATCAGGTGTTCGTGGTCTTATGTCTAATCCTAAAGGCGAAGCTATTGAAACCCCAGTTAAATCATGTTTCCGTGAAGGTGCTTCTGTTTCTGAGTTCTTTATTGCAACTCACGGTGCCCGTAAGGGTGGTGCTGATACAGCTTTAAAGACTGCTGACTCAGGTTACTTAACACGTCGTCTTGTTGACGTTTCACAAGACGTTATCGTTAGAGAAGATGATTGTCATACAGACCACGGATTTGTTGTTTATGAGATTCGTGATACTGCAAAAGACGCAGTCATCGTCCCACTTGAAGATAGACTCTCTGGTAGATTCTCACTTCGTGAGATTGTAAATCCAACAACAGGAGAAGTCATTGTTCCAGCTAACACACTTATTAGCGAAGCCGATGCAAAAGCAATCGTAAACGCAGGTATTAAGGAAGTTGAAATTAGATCATTATTTGGATGTGAAACCAAGAATGGTGTTTGTGTCCATTGTTATGGTAAAAACCTTGCTACAGGCGAACTCGTTAAGAAGGGCGAAGCAGTTGGTATTATGGCTGCACAATCTATTGGTGAACCAGGTACACAGTTAACAATGCGTACATTCAACACTGGTGGTGTTGCTGGTAGCGATATTACTCAAGGTCTTCCAAGAGTTCAAGAACTCGTGGAAGCACGTAATCCAAAAGGTGAAGCTCTTATTTCTGAAATTTCTGGTAAAGTTACCAAGATCGAAGAAAATGGTGGTAAATACACAATTTCAGTTAAGAACGATCTTGAAGAAAAAGAGTACACATCACTTTATGGCGCTCACTTAAGAGTTAAAGTTGGTGATGAAGTTAGAAACGGTGGTAAACTCACCGAAGGTGCTATTGCTCCTAAGGCTCTTCTTGAAGTTAGTGACAACACTCGTGTTGAAAACTACATCTTAAAGGAAATTCAAAAGGTTTACCGTGCCCAAGGTATTGGTATTAGCGATAAGCACATTGAAGTTATCATTAAGCAAATGCTTAAAAAGGTTGTTATTGTCGATTCAGGAGATACTGACATGGTTCCTGGAACTCGTCTTGATATTGAAGAGTTCACAGAACGTAACCAAGAAGCTCTCTTCTCTGGCAAACGCCCAGCAGTTGCACATCAACTTATCTTAGGTATTACCAAAGCTGCTCTTGAGACAAAATCATTCCTCTCTGCAGCATCATTCCAAGAAACAACAAGAGTTCTTACCGATGCTTCAACTAAAGAAAAGACCGATGCATTGCATGGTCTAAAAGAAAACGTTATTGTTGGTAAACTTATTCCAGCAGGTTCTGGTTTATTAACTCCAGAAGAGGCTGAAGAATCACTCGCTAACTTTACTGTTAGAGACAAGATGAAACAAGTCAAACATCAATACGTTGAAGTTCACGATCGTCCAGAAGATCTCGAATAAAATTTCTTAAAGGTTGTCGAAAATTAACGACAACCTTTTTCTTTTGGATTTTTAATGTATAATAAGGTAAGAACGAGATAAAAAACCAACATTTAATTTTATTAAGAGAAAAGCCATTATGAAACTGAAAAGATTATTATTTGTTCTTCCATTTATGCTTTGTTCATGTTTCAATTTGGATTTTATTAAAAGTAATGAAACAAGCGGAAATATTGAATATGATAGTATTGATAACCTTATTTTTACATTACATGATGATGGGCATTACAGTGTAAAAGTAAAAGAAGAAAAAAAGTACTCTATTCATAACATAAAAATTCCATCAGAATACAATGGTAAAAAGGTAACTGAAATCGAAGAGTCTGGATTTAGTCGTTGTATTCTTCTTTCAGTTGTCCTTCCAAATACTGTTAATAGTATTGGGGATCATGCGTTTTGCAATTGCTCGTACTTAAACTCAATTAACATTCCAAACTTTGTTACTTCTATTGGAAATGGTACTTTTGATCATTGCTCATCTCTAACATCAATTGTTATTCCATATTCTGTTACTAGTATTGGAAACTTTGCTTTTGGATATTGCTCATCCCTAACATCAGTTGTCCTTCCAAATACTGTTAATAGTATTGGGGATTATGCATTTTGCAATTGCTCGTACTTAAACTCAATTAACATTCCAAACTTTGTTACTTCTATTGGAAATGGTACTTTTGATCATTGCTCATCTCTAACATCAATTGTTATTCCAGATTCTGTTACTTGTATTGGAAGCGCTGCTTTTGGATATTGCTCATCCTTAATTTCTATTAACATTCCAAGATCAGTAACTTTCATTGATTATTGTGCTTTTATGTATTGCTCATCTCTAACATCAATTGTTATTCCAGATTCTGTTACTAGTATTGGAGGTAGTGCCTTTGAAGGCTGCTCTTCCTTAACTATTTATTGTGAAGCATCATATAGACCATCAACTTGGTCTAATTCATGGTCTTTATTTTGTCCTGTTGTTTGGGGTTACCATTATAATTGATAATATGCTTTTTCTTTTGGAATTTTTATGTATAATAGTGGTATGAATTTCAAAAGAAATTTTCTTCTTATTAGCGCACTTGTAGGCACAGTTTTTTGTGTTGCAGGTTGTAAAGATAGACATCCATTCATTCGTTATAACTTTATTGAAGAAGTTAGCGATGCTCACGAAGATGAAATCTTCGCAGATGGTGCAGCGTTAAGAAAAGGAAATTTCGCTGATTATAGTGCAAAAGACGAATCTGGAAATCTTGTAAACCTTGGTTCTTTTTATAACGTAATGACCAAAAATAGCAGGAAAAAGATTATGCCCGCCGAAGGCGACCAAAAAATTCTTGTCATTCCAGTGGATTTCCCAGATTACAAAATTAAATACGAAATTTGCCCTGAAGCTCAATATGTAAAGAACTTAAACAAAGCATTCTTTGGTACAAGCAAAAATAACAATTTTGTTTCTGTTTCTCAATATTACAACGTTTCAAGTTATGGCAAACTTAGATTAAGTGGCAAAGTTAGTGAATACGTTTATGAATTTCCAATGTCAGTTGAAACACTTTTAACTAGAAGCGGAAACGACGTTGATATGAGAAATACAATTTGTGATTATTATGATGAAATAATCGAAGATTATATGACCCATTATGACGACATTGATTCATTTAAACTTGATCCTGAAAGTAGTACTTATAACGATGTTCCACTTTATCTTGTTTACGATTTCCCAACCGATAACAACAAGAGTCAAACATCTATTTTCTGGAACTTTACTTTCCAAGATGTTCCTCTTTCATGGTCTTCTTACCATAGCTTAAATATTGTAAATGAAAAACCAGATGCTCATGTATTTATACATGAAACAGGCCATCTTTTAGGTCTTAATGACTATTATCCAACTGAAAAAAGTGGTGATGAAGAATCCAAAATTATTGAACCAGTTGGTTGTATTGATATGATGGATAGCCTTGTTGGAGATCACACTGCATTAAGCAAAATGATGCTCAATTGGGTAAGACCAATTCATGTTACAGATACTTGCGAACTTACAATCTCTTCACTCACAAATAAAGGTGATATCATTTTACTAAATGATAACTGGAACGGCTCCGTCTTTGATGAATATTATTTACTCGAGTTTTACACTCCAACAGGATTAAATACTTTTGACGTTGTTTATGGTAACGATAAAACTAAGTTACCTGAAATCCCAGGAGTTAAACTTTATCACGTTGATGCAACACTTGGTTATTATAATAAAACTAACATTTTAGCTTCCTGTGACGCTGGCGGATATAATCCAAGAACAACCAAAATCGATTACATTCGTGACAATAAAACTTACTCTAAAACTTTTAATGGAAGTACCACTAAAAACTACTTATATGAATTAATTTACAATCATTACAATGCAGCTATTGAAGGCCCTGCAAGTGATGAGCATTTATATCACAAAGGTGATGAGATTCGTTCATTAGAAATGAACGGTGGTCGTCTTGCTAACTACATAATTTCGATCGAACAGATCAATTTTAGAGAAGCAACAATTAAGATTACAAAGCGATAATTTAAATTTATTTATAAAAAGTATTGCAACGCATACACATGTGTATTATACTTTTGTCACGCACAAAGTAGGCCCAAGTGGGTCTATATATTTACCGGGAGTATGGTACACCGGAGAATGTGTGCATCTAGATAGAAACATTGAAAGGAGGACAGTCAATGCCAACTATTAACCAATTAGTCAAACAAGGTCGTAGTAGAGCAGAAAAGAAGTCCAAATCACCAGCACTTGGAAAGAGATGGAATTCATTAAAATCTACAAATAGCGATCAACCATCCGCACAAAAACGTGGAGTTTGTACCCGTGTCGGAACAATGACACCAAAGAAACCAAACTCAGCGTTACGTAAATACGCTCGTGTACGCTTATCCAATGGATATGAAGTCACAGCATACATCGGCGGTGAAGGACACAACTTACAAGAGCACTCCACAGTTATTATCCGTGGTGGCCGTGTAAAAGATTTACCAGGTGTTCGTTATCACATCGTTCGTGGCACTCTTGACTGTGCAGGTATTGAAGCTCGTCGTCAAGGCAGAAGCTTATACGGCACCAAGAAACCAAAGAAAGCCGAATAGTTATATAAGAAAGGAGAAATAAAACATGCCAAGAAAAGGTAAAGTTGCAAAACGCGAAGTTTTGCCAGATCCAATATATAATTCAAAATTAGTCACAGCATTAATTAATAGAATTATGTTAGACGGTAAAAGAGGCACTGCTCAAACCATTCTTTATAACGCCTTCAAGAAGATTGAAGAAAAGTCTGGTAAACCAGCAATGGATGTCTTTGCAACCGCAATTAATAACATTATGCCAGAAGTTGAACTTAAAGTTCGTCGTATTGGCGCAGCTAACTATCAAGTCCCTGTTGAAGTTTCAGCAGAACGTAAAGTTACTTTAGGACTTCGTTGGTTAGTTACTTATGCTCGTTTAAGAAACGAGAAATCAATGGAAGATAAACTCGCAGCTGAAATTATCGATGCCGCAAACGGTACCGGTGCTTCAGTTAAGAAAAGAGAAGATGTTCACAAAATGGCAGAAGCTAATAAGGCTTATGCACATTACCGTTGGTAATGGGGGATTAAAATATGGCACGTCAATTTGATTTAGCACATACCCGCAACATCGGTATCATGGCTCACATCGATGCCGGTAAAACTACAACAACTGAACGTATTCTTTACTTCACAGGGAAAATCCACAAAATTGGTGAGACACACGAAGGTGCCGCAACAATGGACTGGATGGAACAAGAACAAGAAAGAGGTATTACCATTACCTCAGCTGCTACCACAGCACAATGGAAGGGCCACAGAATTAACATCATTGACACCCCGGGGCACGTCGACTTCACTGTTGAAGTTGAACGTTCACTTCGTGTCTTAGATGGTGCTGTTACCGTCCTTGATGGAAAAAATGGTGTTGAACCACAAACAGAAACTGTTTGGAGACAAGGTTCAAAATACGGCGTTCCACGTATCGTCTTTGTCAACAAACTCGATGCTATCGGCGCTGACTTTGAAATGAGTGTTAACTCACTTCATGAAAGACTTGCAGCAAATGCTGCAGCAGTCCAATATCCTATTGGAATTGAATCAACACTTAAAGGTGTTATTGATATCATTGAACGTAAAGCTTGGGTTTACTCAGACAACGTTGATGAAGCACCAAAAGAAGAAGCAGTTCCTGAAGAATATAAGGCAAAAGTTGAAGAACTTCGTCAAAAACTTCTCGAAGCTCTTGCAGCATTTGATGATGACCTTATGATGCTTGTCCTTGACGGACAAGATGTCCCAGTTGACATGATTAAGGCCACAATTCGTAAAGCAGTTCTTACTGGTGAATTCTTCCCAGTTTTCTGTGGATCTGCTTACAAAAACAAAGGTGTTCAACCACTCCTTGATGGTGTTGTTGATTACCTCCCAAGCCCAATTGATATTGCACCAGCAAAAGGTGAATTACCAGATGGCAGCGAATTCCACGCTAAAGCCGATGATAATGAACCACTTGTTGCTCTTGCATTCAAGATTGCTACCGACCCATTCATTGGTCGTTTAGCTTACGTCCGTGTTTATAGCGGCGTCCTCACATCAGGTTCATACGTCCTCAACTCTATTAAAGATGCAAAAGAACGTATCGCTCGTGTCGTTCTTATGCACTCGAACCACCGTGAAGAAGTTGACGCATTACACGCTGGTGACATCGGTGCTGTTGTTGGTTTAAAGGATACAACTACTGGTGATACTCTCTGTGATGAAAAACATCCTGTCATTCTTGAAAGAATGGAATTCCCAGAACCAGTTATCGAAGAAGCTGTTGAACCAAAGACCAAAGCAGACCAAGAAAAGATGGGTATTGCTTTAGCAAAACTTGCAGAAGAAGACCCAACATTCAAAGTTCACACAAACCAAGAAACTGGTCAAACCATTATCGCTGGTGTTGGTGAATTACACCTTGATGTCTTAGTTGATAGACTTCGCCGTGAATTCAAGGTTGAAGTTAATGTCGGTGCTCCACAAGTTGGATACAAGGAAACAATCCGTGCATCTGCTGAATGTGAAGGTAAGTACATTAAACAATCTGGTGGTCATGGTCAATATGGTCACGTTTGGGTTCGTTTCGAACCAAACCCAGGCAAAGGATTTGAATTCGTTGACGCTGTTGTCGGCGGATCAGTTCCAAGAGAATTTATTAAGCCAACTCAAGATGGTCTTGTCGATGCAATGAGAAGAGGTTTAGTTGCCGGATTCCAAGCAATCGATATCAAAGCAACATTGTTTGATGGTTCATCACACGATGTCGACTCATCCGAAGCTGCTTATAAAGTTGCTGCATCCTTAGCACTTAAGGAAGCTGCAAAGAAATGTAACCCAGTTATTCTTGAACCAATCATGAAAATTGAAGTTACAGTTCCAGAACAATATTATGGTGATGTCATCGGAGATATTACCCGTAGACGTGGTAATATGACTGGTGAAACTCAACGTGGAAACGCTAAGATCGTTGAAGCTGAAGTTCCATTATCAGAAATGTTCGGTTACGTTACAGACCTTCGTTCATTCACACAAGGCCGTGGTAACTACACAATGCAATTCTCCCATTATGGAGAATGTCCAAGATATGTCCAAGATGAAATTATTAAGAAATCTGGCATGTCAAATCGTTAATCAAATTAATACATTTGTATTGATTTAGGTTATAAATTCATTTATTATAGTTTCGTTGAATTTTACGAAATCTAACCTTAAGGAGGAAAATTCAAATGGCAAAAGAGAAATTTGATAGAAGCAAAACTCACTTAAACATTGGTACCATTGGCCACGTTGACCATGGTAAAACCACTTTAACAGCTGCTATCACAACAGTCCTTGCTAAAAAGGGCGGAGCAGTAGCCAAAGCATACGATCAAATCGATGCTGCTCCAGAAGAAAAGGCTCGTGGTATTACAATTAATACCGCACACATCGAATACGAAACAGCAACAAGACACTATGCTCACGTTGACTGCCCGGGCCACGCTGACTATGTTAAAAACATGATCACTGGTGCCGCACAAATGGATGGCGCAATCCTTGTCGTCGCAGCAACTGATGGTGTTATGCCACAAACTCGTGAACACATTCTTCTCGCAAGACAAGTCGGTGTTCCATACATTGTCGTATTCTTAAACAAATGTGACCTTGTTGATGACCCAGAACTCATTGACATCGTTGAAATGGAAGTCCGTGACTTACTCACATCCTATGGCTTCCCAGGAGACACAACTCCAGTTATCCGTGGTTCTGCAAAAGTCGCACTTGATGGCGGCGATTCAAAACCAATCGAAGATTTAATGGCAGCTGTTGATGAATACATCCCAGTTCCAGAACTCGATAAGGATAAACCATTCCTTCTCCCAATCGAAGACGTCGTCACAATCACTGGTCGTGGCACAGTCGTCACTGGTAGAGTTGAACGTGGTACAGCAAATATGAACGACGAAGTCGAAATCGTTGGTATTAAAGACACACAAAAATCAGTCATTACTGGCATGGAAATGTTCAGAAAATCACTTGATTATGTCCAACCAGGCGATAACGTTGGTATCCTCTTACGTGGTATCAACCGTGACCAAGTTGTCCGTGGACAAGTCCTTGCAAAACCAGGATCAATCATTCCACACACAAAATTCACAGCTTCAGTCTACGTTTTAAAGAAAGAAGAAGGTGGCCGTCATACAGCTTTCTTAAGCAACTACCGTCCACAATTCTATTTCCGTACAACTGATATTACTGGTGTTATCACACTCCCAGCAGGAACCGATATGGTTATGCCAGGTGATAACGTTGAATTAACAGTCGAATTAATCCACCCAGTCGCAATTGAAAAGGGAACTAAGTTCTCAATTCGTGAAGGTGGCCGTACCGTTGGTTCAGGTTCAGTTACTGAAATTCTTAAATAATTTATATTATTTAACAAATTAAAGACCTCTTCGGAGGTCTTTTTTGTTTGTTTATTTTATTTATCTAAGTCATAATATAATTATGAAAGAGCGTAAATATACTTTACCTAGACACACGAACCTTGCAGGCCAAGGCGCACGTATCGGAGCCTTTTTCATTGACCTTGCAATTGCTTTTGCACTTTCGCTCGCTTTCTTCTTTGGAGCATTCCAATTTATTTTAAAAAATAAAACGGATTCTTTAAGAGCTTCATTAAAAGAAGAAAGAATCGCTTCACAGTTATTTATTGAGAAAGAAAGTGGTGCTATCGATTTTTGCACTATCACTATAAGTGATAATAATGAGATTAAAGATCGTTTGTGGTATTTTTATGGCACTTATTTACCTAATATTGATCCAGAAGAAAAAGTTATTGTTAATGGTAATGAATTTACGAAAAGCGAATATTTCACTATTGAATGGTTTAATAAAGAAATTTTAGATGTCGATGGCTCTGGACAAAATTATTTTGAAATTAGTGAAGAAGAAATTGCTACTAAGATAGCAAATATAAAAGCTGAATATTTAGAAGGCGATAAGATGACTTACGTTACTTCATATTTAAAGCACGCGATTACAGACAAAGCAAATTACGATTTTATGCGTATCTCTTCTATAAGGAAGATGACAAATGATTATCAGTTCGCTAATTCAGTTGAAGAAGTTTTAGCAGGTTTAGTAGCTGTTGGAATTACTTACATTGTTTTTCCTTTAATATTTAAAAATGGCGTTACTGTTGGTAAAAAGGTATTTGGACTTTGTCTTGCGGATAGCGATGGTTATAAATTTAAAAACAAACACTTATTTATGAGAATAATGCCAACAGTAGTGGTTTTATTGTCATTCCTTATTCCAATTTGGAATAACGTTGCAATTTTAGTGATTGTTCCATTAACCATTGTTCTTGTTTCTTTTGCGCTTACAATGGCTTCTCCAAAGCGTTCAGCACTGCACGATTTTACCGCCAAAACAATAGTGGTAAACGCAAGAACCTCAATCCTTTTTGAAAACTACGCTGAAGAGGAAGAATACACTCGTAAAGAAGATGGCATTGAGCTTGAGGAAAAAGAGGAATTCTAAATGACAAAATTACGAGATATTAAGAAGGCTTTTTTGCTTAAAAGAATAGTGGCTTTAGTCATGGATTTAGCAGTCACTCTTTTTGCTTTTTTCGCATTCTTAGAACTCGTTTTTTCACCTATCGCAAGAAAAGCATTTAACTATAAAGAACTCAATGTAGAAGCCTCTAATGTTCAACTTTCTTCACATCTATATGTGAAGTTAGATGAAAACAAGGCTTATAACACTCCAATTTATAACCTAACTGAAACTGATGTTTTGAAAAATAATGAAGTATTAGGAACAAGGGATTTTAAAGAAGTCTTTACCACTAGAATTTCTTACTATTATCTTAATTATAAAACAGGCAATGTAGCGGAAGGCGAATTGTGTGCTAACGATTATGATAAAGAAATTGTTTTAGAAGACGGGACAAAAGTACTTCCAAAAGACTATTACACAGAAACATGGTTTAACGAAAACTTTAAAGAATTAGACACAATCGATAAATGTCATGAAGCATCTGCAATAGCATTAACAGATTTTATGAAGTACATAAATCCTTATAATAATAAAATTAAAAGGATTGAGATTTTTATGATTGCCCCATCATTTTTATTAGCTGTTGGTGGTTTCTATATTTTAGTCCCGCTTCTTTATAAAAATGGTGAGACATTTGGCAAAAAAGTCATGCGAATTGGCATCATTTCTAATGATGGCTATTCTGTTAAAAAAAGACAGATTGTTGCTCGACAATTGTTCATTTTTGTGTGCATTTTATTCAGCACTTTTGTCATCGGTGTTGGGCTTACTTCTTTCGCGACACTCGCAGCCGCAATCGCAATTTATCTTATCTTAATTGCTATAAGCAAAGAGAATAGATCTCTTGCTGATTTACTCGCATTTACTTACGTGATTGATGTCGCCAAATCAGTGTGGTTTGACACTCCAGAAATTGAACAAGAAAAAGAAAAACAAGTTAACGAACAAATGAAGAAATATTCAAAATTTAAACCAGACAATAAGCACGTCATTCAAGTGGGCGATCAAATTGTTGATGAGGAAGTTAAAAAAGATTTCCTAAAGTCAAAAAAGAGTAAAAAATAAGCAAAAATTATAGAAGTTTCGGGGAGGATTCCTAATTTATTAGGGTCTTTTTCTTTTTCTATAGTCAATTAAATATAATTGTGGTAAACTTTAAATGTAGTTAAGCTACAGTTACACCATAGGAGGCAAAAGAGATGGATGTAAGAATAGAAAATCTTACTAAAACCTTCGTCGGCAAAAAAGGTGTCGAAACTACAGCTGTAAATAAAATGAGCTTTACAATACCTGACGGTAAACTCGTCGGTCTTTTAGGCCCATCCGGATGTGGTAAATCAACAACCCTTTACATGATTGCCGGATTACACAAACCAACTGATGGTCACATATGGTTTGGTGATGAAGACGTTACAAATGTCCCTCCTGAGAATAGAGGAATTGGCTTAGTTTTCCAAAACTATGCTCTTTATCCACACCTCTCAGTAAGACAAAACATTGAATTCCCATTAGACAATGTTCGCTTTACCGGTGCTTTCGGTGAAGAAAAGAACCGCGTTTTTGACGTGAAAGCTGATGAGAAGACCACAAAGAAAGACATTAAGGAGACTAAAGCACTTATCTCACGTCTTGAAAAAGACATTGAAAAGCTTAAAGCAAAAATTGCTAAAGCCGGAAATGATAAAGAGATTGAAGAACGTATAGGTGAAAAAGTCAAAGCACTTAGTGCAAGTCTTGAACTTCAAAAGACACACTTAAAGTCTACCGAAAAGCATTTAATTGCAGTCGGCAAAGACATTGAGCAAGCAGAAAAAGATCTCATTGAAGCAAAAGTTAAATTTAGAAAACTTGAACTTGATGATCCAGAAGCTGCAAGAATCAAGGCTCGTACAAAATTATCAAAAGCTGATAAAGATGCTATTGCTCTTGAAATGGCTAAAGTCGTTGATATCGACCAATATCTCGATCGTAAACCAAAAGAGTTATCAGGCGGTCAACAACAACGTGTTGCTATTGCTCGTGCTTTAGCAAAACGCCCAAAAGTTCTTCTTTTGGATGAACCATTATCAAACCTTGATGCTCGTTTAAGACTTCAAACACGTGAAGAAATCAAACGTATTCAACGTGAAACTGGTATTACAACAGTTTTCGTTACTCACGACCAAGAAGAAGCTATGTCAATTTCAGATTTCATCGTTGTTATGAAACTCGGTGTTATTCAACAAATTGATGAACCTCAAAAGGTTTATGATGAACCAGCAAACCTTTTCGTTGCCAAATTCTTAGGCTCACCAGCAATTAATGTATTTGATGGTGAGATTAAAGACGGAAAGTTATTGCTTAATGGCAAAGCCATTGATTCTGATAAAGCATACAAAGGCAAAGCTCGTGCAGTTAAAGTTGCTGTTCGTCCAGAAAGCTTTGAATATGCTCAAACTGGTGGAATTATCCCTGTAACTGTATCAACTGTTGAACATATTGGTAGAGATATCACTGTCAACGGTTATGTAAAAGATCAAAAGAATCATATTAAGGCAATTATTCCAAGTGAACTTAGAAATAAGATTCTTGGTAAGAAAGAAATTTCATTTAAGGCCAAACGTCTCTACGTATTCGAAGAGACCGGAGAAAGGATTAAATAACTGTTAGTTATTGAATATTTTTATGGCTAAGAATGAAATGATTATGAAAGGAAACGGAGTGAATAACGAAAGAGCTCTTAAAGAAAAATTAATCTCTAAGCGTAGAGTCATCCAACTCCCACAGTGGGGTGTTGCTTGGTTAGTCTTACTTCCAGCTTTAATTTTCTTAACACTCTTTATGATTTACCCAATCATTAATACTTTCTTCAGTGCCTTCGTTCAAAACTACCATTACACAGCAGGTGCAGGTAGCTTTGCGTTGTCACAATTCGTAGAAGGTGTTAAAGATGGTGAAATCCCTGTTGTTTTCGGTTTATCAAACTTCTCAAGATTATTCGCACCAAACGAAACATTCTTAAAATCAATTAAGAATACAGCAATCTTGACCATTGTTGAAGTTCCTTTAACAATCATGGTTTCGCTCCTAATAGCCACCTTCCTTAATTCTATTAAGGTATTAAAAGGCTTTTACCAAACTATTTTCTTCCTTCCATATGTCACAAATACAATCGCTTTAGGTTTAGTGTTTAACATTGTTTTCTCTAAAACCCCAGGTGGATTAATCAACATTCTTATTCAAAAATTTGGGGGAGACCCAATTAACTGGTTGTCTAAGACACCATTCCCAAATTCTCCATCCCAAGTTGCAGAAAAGGGTGCTACACGTTTCCACCAAGGCGTTGTTATTGTTTTATACGCATTATGGAATGGTATCGCATTTAAGATTCTTGTCTTCATGGCAGGTTTAGCAACAATTGATAGTCAATATTACAATGCTGCTAAGATCGATGGAGCAAGTAACTTTACAATCTGGAGAAGAATTACATTACCACTTCTTTCTCCACAAATTCTTTATATTACGATCACGTCGTTTATTGGCGCGTTTAAAATGTATACAGGCGTTAACGCCTTATATCAAGAAGTCGGTTCCGAAGAAGGCAACATTGCTTACGCCTTCGGTGGACGTGATGGTAATGAATGGATTCCAGTCGTTGGTTGGATTTATAAGAGCTTCGACGGTAACCCAGACCAAACTGGTGTTGCTTCAGCAGCTTCTTTAGTCCTTCTTGGAATCATTATGGTGATTACGGCTCTTCAATTTGCAGTTAGCAAGAAGAGAGTCCATTACTAGGAAAGGAGGCAAAAAATATGGCAGAACATGCAATGTACTTTGCGGATGAAAAAGCCCGTAAAGCTTATATGACTAAACAAATTATTTCTAAAGTGTTTGTTTATTTCTTCTTAACATTATTCGCTTTATTCTTATTAGCTCCTTTCGTAATGATGGTTATTGGATCATTTATTAATTACGAAAGCTTTAGCTTATTCAGCCAAAGCGGCAACTTCCAATTCTTAGGATTTACTAAGGAAAACTGGGGTATTGATAACTATCGACAAGTTTTAGATAAAAATGTCAACTTTGGAACGTTCTTTATTAACACATTCATTGTTGCCATTGGTTCTACAACAGTAACTGTTGTTACTGCAGTACTTGCCGGTTTCGCATTTGCTCGTCTTGAATTCAAGGGAAAAGAAGCATTATTTGCTATCTTACTTGCAACCATGATGATCCCAGGCGAAATGATGGTTATTACAAATAAACTTACGGTTGAATCTATTGGGTGGAACAATACGTTCGCGGCACTTATTTTAGTCCATGGCGTTAGCGTATTCTATGTCTTCTATTTAAGACAAACATTCCAACAAATTCCTAACGAATTATATTTAGCTGCTAAGGTAGATGGCGTTGGTGATATTGGATACTTACTTAGAGTTATGGTTCCAATCGCAATGCCAACAATCACTACAATCATTATTCTTTCTATGATGGGTGCTTGGAACTCTTACGTTTGGCCAAACCTCGTTGCTGATGGCAACTGGACACCATTCGGAGTTCAAACAGATCACTCAATGATGCTTGTTTCTAATGGTTTACGTGATTTGTTCTCTAAAGAGAACTTGAGTAATAGAGAAGCTG
Organism: Bacilli bacterium; assembly: GCA_045628045.1. Classification (GTDB taxonomy): domain Bacteria; phylum Bacillota_I; class Bacilli_A; order RFN20; family CAG-826; genus Fiminaster. Next base: position 3,310 of record JAZQOV010000009.1, on the reverse strand, counting down.
TCAAGATCGCTGGATCTATGATTGTCTCAACCCCATTATTCATCGTATTCATTTGTTTCAGAAAATACATCATGAAAGGTGTATCACGTTCTGGAATTAAAGGATAATTTCATATCATCAGATATGTTATTATAAAAAAGAAAGGAAACTTATATGATTAAACTTAAGAAAAGTCTACTCGGTGCATTACTTACAGTTGCTGCAACTTCATTAACATCTTGTGGACCAAAGTCTAATGCTGACGTCACTTTCTGGTCATCATTCGGTGCAAAGTATAGAGGCCTCCTCGATACAATTACTGCCGAAATGGGTGAAGAACTTGGTATTAAAATTGACCACGTTTCAAAAGGAAGTTACGATAACATCTATGATGCTATCGTTGGAAGTACTGCAAATAAGACCTATCCTGATATCGCTGTTGGTTATCCAGACCACTTCGCAAAATATCAAGGATCAAAGATTCTTGTTCCATTAGACGATCTCGTAACTGGCGAATTACTTGATGATTACGATAAAGACTACATGCCAGAAAACTATCTTTATGAAAAAACTGGTGAAAAACGTCTTTATGGTCTTCCATTTAACAAATCAACAGAAGTCCTTGGTTACAATGGTGTTTTTGTCGATTATGTTGCAGAAAAATATGATGATGAAGACTTGAAGAATCTCCCACAAACATGGGCAGAATGGGGTTCAACAGATCCAGAATCAAAAGTACAAAAGTACTTAACAACATTCACCGATCTTATTAACTCAAAGAAAACACTCTTTGGTGTTCAAGAAGAAGACGGACACGCACATGACTTTGTGTTATCTTCAAATTCTTCTGAAGCGGGCAAAAAAGCATTACTTGATTATTCAAAATTCGATGCTTCAATGGTCGCTCAATCAAGACTTATGACATGGGATTCATGTGATAACGCATTCATTACCTTAGTTAGACAATGGGGTGCTGAATACACAAAACTTGAAGAAGACCAAATTACAGAAAGCCCACTTAGAAGACAAGGTACAATCAAGTTCGCAAGTGAAGACAATATTGATAAGACAGTTGATATGCTTAAAACATTCAACCGTATGTACATCAACAACATCTTTGCAACTCCTGCTACACTTGGTGGTTCATATGGTTCTGATGCATTTGCATCAGGAAGATGTATGTTCATGGTCTGTTCAACTGGTGGATTAAGCTACAACACTGGTTCATGGAATAATAGATTCTCTATTACAACAATTCCATTCAAAGACGCTGAACATAAATATGTTATTGCTCAAGGTGCTAATATTTGTATGACAAATAAAGCAGACAAAGCAAAAGCATTTGAAGTTATTAAAGGTCTTACCACAGGTAAGTTCCAAACCGAATGGGCTCTTCAAACTGGTTATTTCCCAGCATCTAACTCTGCAGCTGACTCTGAAGAATATGATGCATTCTTAAAGGGCACTGACTATAGCGATCCAACAGTAGTTGCATATCGTGAAGGTGCTCAAATTAACCAATATGAATATAGAGACGTTAACAACAAATTTAGTGAAGCTGAAAAATGGCATCGTTTCGTTGATGATGCATTTATCGGTTCTTCTGTTATTAGACAACTCGTCAAAGGTATTTTAGGTGATACATTCATCAACTGCCCAGACAATAACGGAACTCCAGCTTCTGATGACGATTATAAGAGTGTTCTTAAATTCTATTTAAGCAAATCAGAAATTTCTGGTAACACCAACATCAGAGTTGACACTAAATTAAAAATTAATTAATTCTTTAAAAGGAGAAAAAAATGAAAAAAGGATTATTATTCTTACCACTCGTTTCACTCTTTGCATTATCATCTTGTGATTTCTTTAATAAGAAACCAGTAGAAGATACTCCAACCGATGATGAATACGATGTCGTTCCAGAAATTACAGGTGGAACTGATGGAGAAAAAACTGCTATTTTAGAAGCTGTTAACTACAAATCAATTTGTGTTAATAGAGGCGGTTCAGACTTATGGCCAGATTCAACTGGAATCAGAATGAATGCTGATGACGAAGACTACATCAGACTTTCTAAGAAAGTCGTTGTTGATAGCTACACAGTCGAAATTACCTGGAATATTGACCAAACTCAAGCAACATTCGGCAAGGTTCTTGCAATGGATGCAACAACTGATATGGTCACATTCAACTACCCAGGTGTTGGCCAACCAGATGGCACATTCTCATGGAGCATTTCAAAAATCGTTTGTGGTGGTGCAGTTTCCACAAAATGTAATTCAAACTACACAGCAAAGATTCTTGCTGCCACAAAAGAATACATTCCAATGACAATGGCAGAGGTTTATGCAAACCACGATAGCGAAAAACAAGTCACTGTTGATGGCACAACATATACTTATCCTTCATACAACGATTTAGTTGACTATGAATACAAAAACACCAAAGGTTATCAACCATGGTGGAACACTGGACGTGCTGCAGATTCAGATGACAACTACATTTATTGTGAAATCTCAGGTAAGATTATCTTCTTATCAGAAGATGGCAACTGGGGATTATTTGCAAATGGCGAACACGTTCTTGAAATCTATTCTGGTAGCAAACTTGATCTTAACGAAACAAAATATCCAGAATTAAAGAACAAATACGTCACAATCAAAGGTTCTTTATACCATTATTATGGTAACTTCCAAATGGAATATATCATTTCCATTAAGGCATGTGATAAATCATTAGTCACAGAACCATCAGGAAATTACAATAACCTTACTGCAGAAAAACTTGCTGCATTAAAAGGAAGCGATGGATTATACAAACAATTCACCACAGCAGTTGAACACAACCAACTTGTTGCTGTTACTGGTACAATTACTGGTGAAAAGGTTGCAGGTAGCAATGGACGTTTCACATTTGAAATGACAGTTGGCGAACACAAAGTTACAATCGCATACGACTACCACACAGATAAGAATACTTCAACTGTTAAAAACGCACTCAACGCAGTTTATAAAGTCGGTGACACTGTAACAATTAAAGGTTCATACCGTTTCAATAACGGTGTTGAAAAGACACTTGTTAAGACAGATGGTAGCGGCGGAGAATTCACAATTGTTCCATTCTTAGCAGCTGACATTATTAAATAATCTTAAGTTGTTATAAAAAAATTAGAGCTCACACATCATCACTGTGAAATGTACCCCTAATCCTGGACAAAACTAGGAAAAGGGGTATTTTTCATGAAATACGATTCGAAATTTAAACTTGATTGTGTTCTCAAGTATAAAGAAGGAAGACGAGATTTTGCGCCTGCTGGTATTAGCAGACACTG
>JAZQOV010000008.1:0-32807 GCA_045628045.1 Bacilli bacterium | reverse complement strand
TGCGCCCACGACAGATAGGGACCAAACTGTCTCACGACGTTTTGAACCCAGCTCGCGTACCACTTTAATTGGCGAACAGCCAAACCCTTGGAAGGTACTTCCCCTCCAGGATGTGATGAGCCGACATCGAGGTGCCAAACCTGATCGTCGATGTGAACTCTTGGATCAGATCAGCCTGTTATCCCCAGGGTAGCTTTTATCCGTTGAGCGACGACCCTTCCACTCGGAATCGCCGGATCACTAAGCCCGACTTTCGTCCCTGCTCGACTTGTGAGTCTCGCAGTCAAGCACCCTTATGCCTTTGCACTCGAAATACGATTTCCAACCGTACTGAGGGTACCTTGGGGCGCCTCCGTTACATTTTGGGAGGCGACCGCCCCAGTCAAACTACCCGCCTAACACTGTCCCCTAACCGGTGAGGTTATAGGTTAGATTATCCGCAATTTAAGAGTAGTATCCCAACGACGACTCCTCCAAAGCCAAAGCCCTGGACTCAAAGTCTCCTACCTATCCTGTGCATAAAGCACAGATAATCAATATTAAGTTATAGTAAAGCTCCATGGGGTCTTTCCGTCTAGTCGCGGGTAACCTGCATCTTCACAGGTATTAAGATTTCACCGAGTCTGCTGTCGAGACAGCGCCCAGATTATTATACCATTCGTGCGCGTCAGAACTTGCCTGACAAGGAATTTCGCTACCTTAGGACCGTTATAGTTACGGCCGCCGTTCACTGGGGCTTCAGATCAGGGCTTCGCCTTGCGGCTAACTCCTCCTTTTAACCTTCCAGCACTGGGCAGGCATCACCTCATATACATCGCCTTGCGGCTTAGCATAAAGCTGTGTTTTTGTTAAACAGTTACCTGGGCCTCTTCACTGCGACCCTCTCGCGAGGGCACTTCTTCTTCCGAAGTTACGAAGTAATTTTGCAGAGTTCCTTAACAACAGTTAACTCGCTCACCTTAGGATACTCTCCTTGACCACGTGTGTCCGTTCTCGGTACGGGCCGAATATACTTAAGCTAGCAGCTTTTCTAGAGAACTGGCATTGGTGACTTCACTACTTGGGTTGCCCCGTTCGCTCCTTCTCGATTTCCCCTAACGTTAGACGGATTTGCCAATCTAACAGGTACTTCGTTTCCCCCTGAATCCAATAACAGGGAACACCTAGCCTTTTCTGTCACTACATCGCATATATTCGGGTGCAGGAATATAAACCTGCTGTCCATCGACTACGCCTTTCGGCCTGGCCTTAGGTCCCGACTAACCCTGGGAGGACGAACCTTCCCCAGGAAACCTTAGTCTAATGGTGAATGGGATTCTCACCCATTATCGTTACTTACACCGGCATTCTTACTTCCAATCGCTCCACCGCTCCTTACGGTACGACTTCGCCGCAATTGGAACACTCCTCTACCACTTTAGATAAAATCTAAAATCCATAAATTCGGTATGATGCTTTAGCCCCGGTAAATCTTCGGCGCGGAGACGCTCGACTAGTGAGCTGTTACGCACTCTTTAAATGGTGGCTGCTTCTGAGCCAACATCCTAGCTGTTTAAGTATCTCTACATCCTTTAACACTTAGCATCAATTTAGGGACCTTATTTGATGGTCTGGGCTGTTTCCCTTTTGTCCATGGAGCTTATCCCCCACAGACTGACTGCCTGAGTAAATTTGATGGAATTCGGAGTTTGATTGTATTCAGTACCACTAGTTGCGGCCATCAGACATTCAGTGCTCTACCTCCACCAAACAATGTTCAGACGCTAGCCCTAAAGCTATTTCGAGGAGAACCAGCTATCTCCCAACTCGATTGGAATTTCTCCCCTATCCACAAGTCATCCGCGGGCGTTTCAACGAACGTCGGTTCGGTCCTCCAGTGGATTGTACTCCACCTTCAACCTGCTCATGGATAGATCGTCGGGTTTCGGGTCTATGTTAGCATACTGTCGCCCTATTCAGACGCGCTTTCGCTACGGCTCCACCTCTTCGGCTTAACCTTGCATGACAACATAACTCGCCGGTTCATTCTTCAATAGGCACGCTATCACCCATTAACGGGCTCTAACTTTTTGTAAGCATACAGTTTCAGATTCTTTTCACTCCCCTCCCGGGGTTCTTTTCACCTTTCCCTCACGGTACTGGTTCACTATCGGTCACTAGTTAGTATTTAGCCTTGCGCAGTGGTCTGCGCTCCTTCCGACAAAATAACTTGTTTCGCCGTACTCAGGATCTCACTAGGGGGTTATGATCTTACGGATACGGGACTATCACCCACTATGGTTGGCTTTCCCAAGCCATTCTCCTTACACATAACACATCCCACATTGTGGTCCACACCCTGTCCCAAAGGACAGTTTGGGCTCCTCCGCTTTCGCTCGCCGCTACTGACGGAATCGATTAAATCTTTCTTTTCCTCGAGCTACTAAGATGTTTCAATTCACTCGGTATTCCTTCATTGCGAATATATATTCCTCGCAAGATGACACGGGATAAACCGTGCCGGGTTGCCCCATTCAGACATCGACGGATCAAAGCTCACTTCCAGCTCCCCGTCGCTTTTCGCAGGTAGTCGCGTCTTTCTTCGCCTTCTAGTGCCAAGGCATTCACTGTACGCCCTTATTAACTTAACTTCGTAAAATATAGGTTTTATGTAATTGTCTTGTATTTAAACAAAATTTATTTGCTTACTTTGTTACGCATTTCTCAACAATTGATGAAATCAATTTTGATTGCAACATAACAGAAAGAACATGTTTTATTATAATATCCAGTTTTCAAAGAACAATTTGAGAAATCAATTGATCTCTCAAAACTAAACAGATTGCACAATGCAACACCAACGTCACCAGTAATTAACTAAATTAAAATAGGTTGTGTACAGATTAGGTCTTCCCTAATCTTAAATTTCTTTCTCCATAGAAAGGAGGTGATCCATCCCCACGTTCCCGTAGGGATACCTTGTTACGACTTAACCCCAATCACCAGTCCTACCTTAGGCGTCTCCCCCCTTGCGGTTAGGATAACGACTTCGAGTATTACCAGCTCTCATGGTTTGACGGGCGGTGTGTACAAGACCCGGGAACGTATTCACCGCAGCATGGCTGATCTGCGATTACTAGCAATTCCGACTTCATGAAGTCGAGTTGCAGACTTCAATCTGAACTGAGACCGGCTTTGTGAGTTTTGCTCCACCTCGCGGCTTCGCATCCCTTTGTACCGGCCATTGTAGCACGTGTGTCGCCCAGGACATAAAGGGCATGATGATTTGACGTCATCCCCACCTTCCTCCGATTTACATCGGCAGTCTCCTTAGAGTCCCCAACTAAATGATGGTAACTAAGGACAAGGGTTGCGCTCGTTGCGGGACTTAACCCAACATCTCACGACACGAGCTGACGACAACCATGCACCACCTGTATGGACAATAGTTATTTTGTATCTCTACTTTTGTAAGTCCTATGTCAAGCCCTGGTAAGGTTCTTCGCGTAGCATCGAATTAAACCACATGCTCCACTGCTTGTGCGGGTCCCCGTCAATTCCTTTAAGTTTCAGTCTTGCGACCGTACTCCCCAGGCGGACAACTTAATGCGTTAGCTTCAACACTGCATCACTGCAATATTTAGTTGTCAACGTTTACGGCGTGGACTACTAGGGTATCTAATCCTATTTGCTCCCCACGCTTTCGTGACTGAGCGTCAGTATCGGGCTAGTAAACCGCCTTCGCCACCGGTGTTCTTCCATATATCTACGCATTTCACCGCTACACATGGAGTTCCGTTTACCTCTCCCGTACTCTAGCCTGGCAGTTTTCGAAGCTGTATGGGGTTAAGCCCCACGCTTTCACTTCAAACTTACCATGCCGCCTGCTCACTCTTTACGCCCAATAATTCCGGATAACGCTTGCCACCTACGTATTACCGCGGCTGCTGGCACGTAGTTAGCCGTGGCTTTCTAATAAGGTACCATCAAATAGCCAGCATTTCCTCAGGCTATCATTTTTCCCTTATAACAGAACTTTACAATCCGAAGACCTTCATCATTCACGCGGCGTTGCTCGGTCAGGGTTGCCCCCATTGCCGAAAACTCCCTACTGCTGCCTCCCGTAGGAGTCTGGACCGTGTCTCAGTTCCAGTGTGGCCGATCACCCTCTCAGGTCGGCTACGCATCCTCGCCTTGGTGGGCTGTTATCTCACCAACTAGCTAATGCGCCGCAGGTCCATCCTTCAGTGGGGCTTTAAAGGCCCCTTTTAGAGCTCAGAGATGCCTCCGAGCCAATTATTCGGTATTAGCCTAGCTTTCGCCAGGGTATCCCAAGCTGATGGGCAGGTTACCTACGTGTTACTCACCCGTTCGCCACTCGAGTATTGCTACTCTCGTTCGACTTGCATGTATTAGGCACGCCGCCAGCGTTCATCCTGAGCCAGGATCAAACTCTCAAAAAGTTTATCTTAGTTCAAAATTATAATCTGGTTTATTGTTTAAAAAAATTGACGTTAATGTTTCTTGTACATCTGTTCAGTTTTCAAAGATCAATTTGCACAATATACATAGTATATATGACGTCCACTTTAGGACGCGTGCTTTTATATCTTACTATTATGAAATAATCATGTCAACAAATTTTTTAACTTTTTTTATTTTATTTCTAGAAAGTCGTTAAACGACAAAAAAATGCCATACTTTTTTAATAAAATACGCATGTGCTCATGCGCATTACTTATTTGGTATACCAAAATATAAGAATTACTAAAGAGACAAAAATAAAAAACCCACCTACTACTAAAAAATAGGAAAAACTTCTATCTTCTTCTGCTTGTTTAGCGAGATGGTAATCAAAATATGTATGATATTTTATTCTGTTTTGGTTTTTTGAAAACAAAGAGAAAAATCTCACAACACCATAAACTATTAAGTCATATGCTCCATTATTGGAGCAAATAACTAAAAGACCAAAACATAAACAAATAATACCAATAGAGAAAAAGCCGTTAATTAATATCTTTAGGGCCTCTTTTATATCTGCTGGAGAAAAAATGCCGCCAATTGCAATGTATGCAAAAGTTAATATGGCACAAACACCAAAAGTAATTGCATATTCAATTATTTTTTTCTTTTTCATTATTTTTTACTATTAACTTCTTTTTTATATTTTTCAAATTCTTCACTATTACAATAAATAAAGTGGCCTGGAGTAATTTCTCTCATTGTCGGTCCTTCTTTAGAGTAATCATGGTCTCTTAATGGAACATAGTTAATTCTTCTTCTATCCTTTTCATATTCTGGATCTGGAAGAGGAATCGCGGATAATAATGATTTTGTATATGGATGAAGTGGATGCTCAAAAAGATCTTCACTAGATGCAAGCTCTACTATTTTTCCAAAATACATAACTGCGATTCTATCAGAGAAGTATTTAACAACAGATAAGTCGTGGGCAATGAAAATGATAGTCAATCCCATTTTTCTTCTTAATTCGTTTAAAAGATTAATAACTTGAGCTTGAATTGAAACGTCAAGAGCAGAGATTGGTTCATCTGCGATGATTAATTCAGGATTAAGAATAATTGAACGAGCAATGCCAATTCTTTGTCTTTGTCCACCACTAAATTCATGAGGATATCTAGTTGCATGTTCGCTAACTAATCCGACATATTCAAGCATCTTATATACTTGCTCATCAATATATTTTTTATCCTTAATTCCACGAATAATTAAACCTTCTGCAATAATATCGCGAATTGTCATTCTTGGATCAAGCGAAGCGATAGGATCTTGGAAAATCATTTGGATTTTGTTCATAATCCTTTCTTTTTTCGCAAGTTTAAATTCATTTTTATAACGATTATACTCTTCGTTTTCTTTATCAGTTAATCCATTAGGATTAGATTTTCTTTTTGCAAGTAAATCTGCATACTTTTTATTAACTTTTGCAACTTCATTTTTAGCGAATTCTTTATTGCAGTTTTTATGATCATATTTTGCTTTTTTAATCTCTTCCATGTTGCGGAAATAGACTTCGTCGTATGCTGCTTTTGCTTTGGCAATTTTCTCATCACAAGCTTTTTGGGCAGCAACGAGTTTTGCTTCATCACCTTTAAAATCGAATGCGGCTTTAGTAAGTGCATCATTAGCTTCTTTTTTTATTGCATTACATTCTTTTTGCGCTGCTAAAATAGCGTCTTTATAAGTTCTTGTGCCTGCGACAATACGTTTTCCATCAAAATAGACAGATCCGCCAGTAGCATCATAAAGTCTAATGATTGTACGTCCTGTTGTGGTTTTACCACAACCGGATTCTCCGACTAAACCAAAAACTTCGCCTTTATAAACATCAAAACTAACATCATTTACAGCAGGAAGTTCTTTTTTTCCAAGCTTAAAATATTGATGTAAATGCTCAACTTTCAATAATGGGGTTTCATTTTTTCTATCTTTTGTCATAGTTTATTGTTCCCCCCTCTTTTTTCTATCTCTCATACGAGCGATTCTATCCATTACTATTTTTGGAGGATTCACCTTTGGTGCATCTGGATGAAGTAGCCAAGTAGCAGCAAAGTGAGTTTCACTTATTTCGAATAATGGAGGTTGCATTTCATAATCAATTTTTAATGCATATTTATTACGATCTGCAAATGCATCACCAATTGGTGGGTAAATCATATTAGGAGGCGTGCCTGGAATTGCTTCAAGTTTTTCTTTAGTATCTAGATCTGGCATTGATGAAAGTAATGCCCAAGTATATGGGTGACGCGGATCATAGAATACATCGTTTGCTGTACCATATTCCACAATCTTTCCGGCGTACATAACTGCGATTCTATCAGCCATATTTGCAACAACACCTAAGTCATGGGTAATGAAAATAACTGAAAGATTTCTTTCTTTTTTAATCTTGTTAATTAACTCTAAGATTTGTGATTGAATTGTAACGTCCAAAGCTGTTGTTGGTTCATCACAAATAAGAATGTCTGGGTTAGCAGCAAGAGCAATAGCGATAACAACTCTTTGCCTCATACCACCAGAAAATTCAAACGGGAATTGATTAAATCTAAGTTTTGCTTCTGGAATACCAACTTCTTCAAAAATATTTAAAGCCTTAGCTTTAGCGATATTTCTTGTGATTTTCTGGACCATTCTTGAAGCATTTTCTTCAAATGACTTTGTAAGTCTAGTCATATACTTGTCAGCATCGTGTTCTTTTGAGAAATCTTTCTCGTATCTAGTTATTAAATTACTGACAATTTTAACGACATTAGATTTTGTGAGCTCTAAATCAATTAAATAAGCTGGAACAACTTTCCAGGAAGGATTCTTGCCAGTTTGCACCAAATGATCGAATTTACGTTGTTGAACATTATGTTTTTTAATGTTTTTAGGATTCTTTTTCAAACCTTCAAGATAACGATTAAATTCGTGATCCAAAGAAATTCCGCAGGAATATTCCACCGAATGCTTTCTTGGAGACATATATTCAATAGATTCTTTGACAGCCTTTTTAGTTAGTTTTAAATATTCAAAAGCTTTTTTATCATCTAATGAATCGATGCTATTTAAATAATCTCTAAATTCATACAAAAGTTTGATGGTTGTACGTTTTTTATTTATAGATTCTTCATGAGCGTAAGTAATTGCTTTTTTACCAAGTTCTGTGAATTCTGCTTCAAACTTATCAAGTCCTGGGCATTCTTTCATAGAAAGCTCAAATGTCAAATCAGAATTAGCAATACTTGGATTTGTAGTCGCAATATATGCTAAATGCATAAAATTTGGTTTTTCTATATCTACATATGAATTAATAAATTTAGATACTTTTGTAAGCAATTCATCTATTTCATTACTAGTTAATTCTGAGTAGTCGAAAATGTAACTGGTTAAATTATCAATTAAAGATACGTCTTTAATCAAGAAAGAATTAACAGCTTTTTTAAGATATTTTGTTGTTCTATACAAAACATTCTTTAAATTCACTTTTTGTTTTTTCTCAATTAAAAACGCTGTATTTTCGATTAAATTTTTAGCTTTGAACAAGTTCTCGTTTGCTAAAACAAATGTTCTTTCAAATGAAGATGACTTAATACAAAGAGACTTCATAGTGTTATATAGATAAAGGTTCTTTTCTTTATCTTCATTAACAATATCAAGATATTTTTTGAGCAAATTCAAATAATAATTGAATTCATAACGAGCATTCTTTTGACGAGCGTTTCCATTCAAAATCATTGCTTCAGTAACTTGTTTTCCAACTTTCATAATTGGATTAAGTGCTGATAAAGGATCTTGGAAAATCATGGAGATTTTATCTCCACGAATTTTATGGAATTCTTCTTCAGGGATTTTTAGTAAATCTTTTCCACCATATAAAATTTCTCCGCCTTCAACAACAGAATTACCAGACAAAATACCAATAATTGCCTTTGAAGTAACAGATTTTCCGGAACCAGATTCCCCAACAATTGATAATGTTTCGCCTTTATAAAGGTCAAAAGAAACATCTCTGACCGCTTTTAAAAGTCCTTCCTTAGTACGGAATGAAACTTGTAAATTTTTAACTTGCAAAATCTTTTCTGCCATAAAATTAGTCCTCCGTTCCTCTAAGTGATGGATTGAATGCGTCACGTAAACCGTTACCAAACAAGTTGAATGAAAGCATTAATAATGAAATAAATACAGCAGGGAAAATGATAATGTGTGGGAAACTTGTTAAATACGGTTGACCACCAGCAAGTAAAGTACCTACGGAAGTCATTTTGCCTGTTGAAAGGTTGATAATACCTAAATAGCTTAAGCTAGTTTCTGAGAATATCATTCCTGGAATAACCAAAACACATGATGTAACAATTGTACCAAGTGAGTTAGGGAAAATATGTTTAAACATAATTCTTCTATCACTTGCGCCTAATGTTCTAGAGGCTAAAACGTATTCTTGATTCTTAAACCTATAGAATTGCATACGAACAGTAGCTGCCATTCCTAACCATCCTGTTGCGAAGAATGCAATAAATAAAATAAGCCATTGTGGAGAGGTTCCCATATGATAACGTAAAAGTGTTATAACAATCATAAATGGAACAGCACCTAAAATTTCGGAAATTCTTTCCATAATTAAGTCAGCTTTTCCACCATAATAACCTTCAATAGCGCCATAAATAGCGCCAACTACCATGTTAACAAGGCTAACAACAATAGCTAATAAGAATGAGAATCTAGCACCGCTTGCAAGACATGTAAACAAATCTTGACCTAATGCAGTTGTTCCAAACAAAAACATTGGTTTAGTGATTTTGTCATGAAGTACATAAGTGTGGTAGTAAATGTAATATTCGTAATAATTAACACGAACTTCAAAAGTTCCGCCTTGCATTATTCGGGCATAATCGTAAAGTGGAGTATCGCCTTCAAGACGAACTTTCGAAGTATACATATCACTTGAATATTCTTGATATGAAGATGCTTTGCCATGTTCCACATAAATATTCGTAAAGTGAAAAACACCACTTTCATCGACTGTATAGTTAATTGGGTCGGTAATCGATCCATTCTTTTTAGTTTCGTACCAGAAGTTTGCGTCTCTTTCATCTTGAACAGCAACTGGACGTTTACTTACTTTGGTAATTGGATAAATAATCTCAATTCCGGTTTCATCTTGATACTTTTGAATATCTTGGTATTCCTCTAAAGTAAGCATTTTGAATTGGCATCCTGCAAGTTGATATGAGTCAACACGAGCATTAAATGTTTCGGTTGTTGTTGTAGGATCTGCACCATTATTAACGGTATATTCCTGATTTTTTAAAGCATTATGACCTGTTTCAACACCCATAGCGTAGTATTGAATAAATTGTCTATAGTTGAGTTCTTTATTAGAACATCCATCCCAGAAATTAGTATTCTCAAATAATTGGGATTTCGGTAGGGTTTTAACAAAAACTGGGTCTCTATATGAAACATTATATGGTGAGAAAATTGGTGCGATTAAAGAATAAAGGACCAAAATACCAATAACTATGGCAGCGAAAACTGAACCTTTATTTTTCGCAAATCGACCAAATGCGTCACTAAGATAAGATTTAGGTTTTGTTACTAATTCTTTATCGTGAAGTGGTCTATCTTCACCAACAAGGGCAAGTTTAGCTTTATCAATTTTGAATTCTGAAGCTTTCATACTATTTTGCCCCCATTCTAATACGTGGATCGATGATTCCATATGAAAGGTCAATAACAATAGACGCTAAAAGACCAACCAAAATATAGAATCCTGATAAGAACATAAATGCATCATAATCCATGTTATTAATTGAGTCTAAGTAAAGACCTCCAACACCTGGAATTGAGAAGATTTGTTCTATAATAAGTGAACCGGATAAAACACCAACGAATTCACCAACAATGCTTGGGAAAATAGGAACCATTGCATTTCTTAAAGCATGACGAGTTGTGGCTTGACGTTTAGATAAGCCTTTTGTTCTCGCAAGTAACATAAAATCACTTGTTAAAACTTCAGTGAGTTCTGCTCTCGTATAACGAGCATAACCAGCAATAGAGCCAAATGATAAAGATATAATAGCTGGGAACATTGACCTAAACATATCAGGTTCAAAGTAATTGTAACCAGCGTTCATTAAAAGTGGGAACCATCCAAGCAAAAAGCAAAATATGAATTGAACCAAAAATGCGTAAATAAAGCTTGGTACTGATACAAAGAGAATAACTCCGGTTGAAATAATATGGTCTTCAATCTTATTTTTTCTTAATGCGGCAAGAATACCAAGGAAAATTCCAACAGGAACAGAAATAAGAGTTGAATAGACGTTAATTAAAATAGTTGGAGGGAGTGAATCTTTAAAAACTTCAACGACTGAGTGATTACGGAATTCTGGTAAATTATAGCAAACTCCAAAGTCACCATTTTTAAAAATACGTACAATATATTGGACAAATTGGACTGGAATTGGGTCATAGTATCCTCTAGACGCTAATTGTGCCCTTAAAATTTCAGCATCTTTTCCAATCTGAATATTTATGACTATTGGTAATGATTTTATTAGCACGAAACAAATGACTTCTATAATTACAAAAGTCATTAGCAATAGTCCTAAACGTTTTAGGATATATTTTAACATGTACATTCGCATCACCCCCGCGCGTATATAATAAAAGTTGCAAACAAGATGGGAGCTAAAGCCCCCATCTTTGAGTGCAATTAAAAACTAATCGTTATTATTTTAAATAATCAAATGTTGTTTTTACATTTTCCCATGCAGCGTCGTCATAGTTATAAGTCATATAACGAATACCACCGTAACCCATAAATGTATTGTAGTTACGTGTTGCATATTCGATCTTATAAGATACGAGTTCGGCTGTGAATGCGTATGAATATGGAACTGTGTAGTATGCAGTTAAGATTTCTCTTTCAAGAGCTGCAATAATACCAAGTCTATATTGTTGTGAAACTAAACCTTCAGCAACATCATAGTTCAAGTAATCATACCAATCCATTAATGACATAGTCATTTCGCCAGTAACTGGGTCACCTTCAATACCGGTATCTGGGTTGAATGTTAATTTTTGTGCACTTGTATCCCAAGCTGCAGAATACATGTAAGCTGGGCTTAAGTATGCAAGTAAGAAGTAGCCTGGATCCCAAGCTGCACCTGACCAACCACCTTGGCAGAGGTCATAAGCACCAGCACGGAAGTCTTCGGCCCATTTTGTACCAAATGAAGCATCGAATTCGAGTTCGACTTTACCTTCAAATTTAGTACCTTTTGTCATTGCTGTGAATTGACGTGATAATTCTTCAAAACTAAGTCTTGTAGATGCATTATCAACAGATGAGCCAACAGTTAAGACAACTTTATCAGTTGCTTTAAGAGTACCTGCTTCAATAGCTTCATCATATGATGAATTGAATAATTCTTTGGCAAGAGTTGGGTTATAACCTGTAACGGTTGCGTATTGTTCATCAAGATTTTCATCTGTGTATGGAACCCCATAAACGTCACAAATAACCTTCTTAGCTTCTGTTGTATCACGGTAAACGCCACCGTTAGCAACGTCATAATAGTGCATTGAGTTGAATAAACCAAAACCTGGTTTTGATGCAACAGATGTTGCTTGTAAGTAAGCTGCTCTGTCTAATCCAACAGAAATTGCTTTACGGAAATCTTTGTATGTAAGCATTTCCTTATCAACATTTTCTTTTTCTCTACCTTTTAAGGCTGTAGCGTCTGATTGGATTTGAATTGATCCAACATAGTCATCACCTGTGAAGAATGCTCTAGATGAGTTCTTATATTCTGTATTGTTGTATGCTACAGAGATACCGATTCCTGCTAAGTCACCTTTTTTAAATGCTAACCATGCAGTTTCAAGTGATTCAATAGTATCACAGACAATTTTGTCAGTTTGATATTGTCCTTTGTATTCTTCCATTTGGTAACCATACCAATTGGTGTTTCTTGTGAGTTCATATGTCTTTGCAGCTTGGAAAGTAGAAAGTTTATATGGTCCCCAAGAAGCTGAGGTTTCAACTGAAGAGTTGTATTTTGTTGTCCATAAGCCGCCTTCGGTTGCTGGAGCAATTTTGCATGCTTCAAACAAATCTTTCTTGACAAGTGGTAAGCTTGAGAAGTTATAAGCAGCTTTGTAGCTTAATGAACCATCTTCTTTAAGAAGATCAAGTGGTTTATCTAGGACAACGACTAACTCGTTTTCATTATCTCCAACGAAGATACCAACTTCTGAGAAGTCCATTTCTGGTAAAGCTTTTTGAATATTGATATATACAACAAAGTTTTCTGGTCCTTCACCCCATTGTGGTAATGAAATAACTGCTTGAATAATTGGAAGAGTTGTTGCGTTAAGTGGAGCATATCCATAAAGCTCACTTTCTTTATTTGTTTCAGTTAATCCAATTAATGAATCTAAAGCTTCATCATCAAGATATCCTGAACCATAATAATCAACAAGACGATCTCCACCGAGCCATTCCAATGGTTGTGCAACAGCAATATAAATTGGGTTGCCGCTTGCATCCTTGTATAAGCTACTGTCTGTAGTATCAATATCATCCATTGAAAGGATTTCTTCGGTACTACCGTTATCAAACATAGCATTTGTGCCTTGTTTGACATAATTCATTGCGTTGTGAATTACGGTTGATCCAACATAGAAGCTATCTGCACGGTAATTTAAGAACAATGGATTTAATTGTTCTTTCATTGTGTAAACAAAGTCTTCAGCGTGAATTGGAGTTCCATCATCCCATTTAAGATCATCTCTTAATGTGATTTTGTAAGCAAATGCCGAAGTAGCATCTGCAGGAACTGCGAATTTTTCATCGCCTGCGTAAGTTGTTGTGACGTCTTCTAATTTCTTAGCTCCATCATAACAAGTTTGGAATTGTCCATCGACAATGTTACCTTGTTCATCGCGAACAAAGTCATAAGTAAAGAATGCACCACTTACATAGGATAAAATTTGTAAATCGTTATTATCTTGATAAGTTAATCCATTCCAGTTTGATGGTGAGACAGATGTAAATGTTCTATAAGTATAGGTTTTTGCATCTTCATTACCACCTTTTCCATCTTTACATCCAGCTAAGGTGAAGGCTGCAAGTAAAAAAGGAATCAAGATTTTGCCTTTTTTCATAAGATCTCTCCTTTCTATGCTTCGCAAAGCATAATCAATAGGCATTAATAAATTTCGCAAAATTTATTGTCTCAAAAATATCAAATAATGAAACAAATTTCAAGAAAAATTTTAAAAATTTTAAAAAGAAAACGCTAACACATTAAGTATTTTCCTTAATATATTAGCGTGCGCGTCATATAAATAATTTTATTTTTGCCTTACAATAGCTATTAATCTAAGAAGCCTAATAAAGATATAAATGAAGTCCACATATAAATTTAGTGCACATAATAAGGCAAGATTCTTTGTTGCGTAGTTATTCATTGCAACTTGTTTAACTCTGTTAAGGTCAAAAATTGTAATAAGAATAACAGCAATAAAGAAGACTCCTTCGATAGCAATATAATTTATTGCATAAAGAGTTGGAACAAAGAAATAGAAGATTGTATTAAATAAGGCAATAAACAATGCTCCGATTAATAAACCAGAACCTATAACGCCCAAAGTAGATAAATCTTTTTTACTTTGCCATGCAATTAATGCCATTGCACCAAATGATAGACATGTTGTTCCAAGAGCGATCAACAAAGTTGAAATATCAACTGCTAAACAAACTGGAGCAATCAAAATTCCCATTACGATGCTATAAGCAAAAAATGCAACACCAACGCTTTTGCCTTGTCTTATTGCGGCAATTTGAACCCAAATAAGAACAGGAATATAAAGTACAACTCCAACAATAAGGAGAGCACCAAGAATTTCTCCTGATGTATCACTTCCTCCTACAGTAAGTCTTAAAAGGCCACCCATGATTCCTACAATAGCAAATGTAAGTGCTAAAGCAAGTGACATGTAAAGGAAGGTTGCACCTAAGAATTTAGTGCCTGAAGAAACACCGACTTGACTTGGTTTAACTTTGTTAACGTTGTTAAATGCTTGATCTTTAGTCATGTTTTTTCTCCTTAAATATTTTCAATAAGTGCCTTGAAAGAATCTACTTTCAATGAGGCACCACCAACGAGTGCACCATCAACATCTTTTTGAAGTAAATATGCATGAACATTTTCTGGCTTAACACTTCCGCCATAAAGAATGCGAACATCTTTGCTAACTGTGCCATATAATTTAGAAACTAAATTACGAATGAATGCACAAATGTCTTCTGCAATTTCTTTTGATGCATTTTTGCCTGTTCCAATTGACCAAACAGGTTCATAAGCAATGACCATTTTCTTAACAAAATCTTTGCTAAGACCTTTAAGCCCTTGTTTAATTTGTTTTTCGATAACTTTTTTAGTGCTTCCTGCTTCGAATTCTTCAAGAGTTTCACCAACACAATAAATTGGAGTCATTCCTGCTTTTTCTAAAGCTAAAAGCTTTTTATTACAAGTTTCGTTTGTTTCACCGAAGTATGTTCTTCTTTCAGAGTGACCAATAATTACCCAATCAATGCCAATTTCTTTAAGCATTGGAATTGAGATTTCACCAGTGAAAGCGCCATGATCTTCGAAGTGACAGTTTTCTGCTGCAACTGTTAATTTTGGATTGGCTTTTTTAACTGCAGCAAGTGATAAATAAACTGGAGCAACACCAATATCGACACCTTTGGATGATGCAAATTTAAGTAATTTTTTACTTTGCTTTGCAAAATCTTTGGATTCGGCAATGGTTTTGTTCATTTTCCAGTTGCCAAAAAGCAATTTTCTTCTTGCCATAATATCACCTATTTGAGAATGTCGACACCTGGAAGATGTCCATCATTTTCGATCATTTCAAGTGATGCTCCACCACCTGTTGAAACATGTGAGAAGCTATCTTTGTAGCCGAATTCTTTAATTGCAGCAGCAGAATCTCCGCCACCACAAACTGAGAATGCGCCATTTAATTTAGCAACAGCTTTGCAAATAGCAACTGTTCCACTTGCAAATTCTTTTTGTTCAAAAACGCCCATTGGACCATTCCAGAAAATCATCTTTGCCTTAGCAATTTGCTTTGCAAAAAGTTTTTCAGTTTCAGGACCAATATCCATTCCTTGCATTCCTACTGGAACGTTTTCGCCAACGACCATTTTAACTGACCAGCCTTCAAAACCATCAGTTACAACAGCGTCTACTGGTAAAACAATTTTGCCCTTAGCTTCTTTAATGCAATTACGAGCATATTCAAGTTGTTCATCTTCAACTGGAGAATCTCCGGTTTCAGCGCCTAAAGCTTTTTTGAATGTATAAGCCATAGCACCACCGATTAAAATCTTGTCACACTTCTTAAGAAGTGAATCAATAACTTTAATCTTGTCAGAAACTTTTAATCCACCAAGGATTGCAATGTATGGACGATCTTCTTTCTTAACATCAACGCATCTAGTTAAGTTTGCGATTTCCTTTTCAACAAGATAACCACAAGCAACTTGTTTGCCTTCCTTCTTTAAGATTTCTGGAATGCCATAAGTTGAAGCATGTGCTCTATGAGCACTACCAAATGCATCCATAACGTATGCATCAGCAACTTTTGCCCAACTTGCAGCAAGTTCTGGATCGTTCTTTTCTTCGCCTTTTTCATAACGAGTATTTTGAACAAGTAAAACTTGACCAGCCTTTAAAGAGGCGACTGCTTTTTCAAATTCTTCGCCACAAGTCTCTTTAGAGAAAGCGACTTTTTTGCCAAGTAATTTGCTTAAAACAGGAGCGACAACTTCTAAGTTATTCTTTGCTTTTTGTTCAGCGACAACTTCTGGAGCTTCTTTATGTTTAACTTTTCCAAGGTGAGAAAGTAAAACAACTTTAGCCTTTTCTTTAATCAACTTTTGAATAGTTGGAAGAGCAGCTCTAACTCTATTGTCATCACGAACCTTACCGTCTTTTAGTGGGACGTTGAAGTCAACACGGACAATAACAACTTTGCCCTTAATATCTTTTAAATCATTAACTGTTAACATTTTATTCTCCTTTTTAGGATAAAGAGGCTTATAAATAAGCCTCTATTATTATTGGGTGCAATTAGCACTTTTCTGAAAAGTACTTAATTGTACGAACCATTTGTGAAGTATATGAGTTTTCGTTATCGTACCAAGAAACGACTTGGACTTCGAATAAACCTTCACTGAGTTTTAAAACCATGGTTTGTGTTGCATCGAATAATGAACCAAATCTCATACCGATAACATCGCTTGAAACGATTTGATCTTCGTTGTAACCATATGATTCATTGCTTGCAGCTTTCATTGCAGCATTGATAATTTCTGGAGTTAATTCTCCATTATATTTAACAACTGCTGTAAGAATGGTTGTTGAACCAGTTGTTACTGGAACACGTTGTGCTGAACCAATGAGTTTTCCATTTAATTCTGGAATAACTAAACCAATAGCTTTTGCTGCGCCAGTGCTGTTTGGAACAATGTTTGCTGCACCAGCTCTTGCTCTACGTAAATCACCTTTTCTGTGTGGTCCATCAAGAAGCATTTGATCGCCTGTGTAAGCGTGAATTGTGCTCATGATACCAGATTGAATTGGAGCTAAATCATTAAGAGCTTTAGCCATTGGTGCTAAGCAGTTTGTTGTACATGAAGCTGCTGAGATGACATTGTCATTCTTTGTAAGGCTTTCATGGTTAACATTGTAAACAATGGTTGGTAAATCTTTTCCTGCTGGAGCTGAAATAACAACTTTACGTGCACCTGCATTAATGTGAGCCATTGCTTTTTCTTTTGATGTATAGAATCCAGTACATTCTAAGACAACATCGACTTTGAGTTCTCCCCATGGGAGTTCTGCTGCGTTTGCCTTTGCGTAGATGGTAATTTCTTTTCCATCAACAGTGATTGAACCTGGGGTAACAACTGTTTTGCCGTCTTCTGCTAAGACTGGTTCTTTACTTGAAACAGTGTGTAATCCTTCACCGATATGTCCTGCATAACCACCTTGAGCTGAGTCATATTTTAAAAGGTTAGCAAGCATCTTTGGTGAGGTAAGATCGTTAATAGCGACGATTTCATAACCTTTTGCACCAAACATTTGTCTGAATGCTAAACGGCCAATTCTACCGAAGCCGTTAATTGCAACTTTAACTGACATATATATGTCCTCCTTTTTAATTGCCGCGTTTATTATAATAATAAAGTAAAAAGAAAAAAACACTTTTCTCAATGAAAGCGTTTTCCTTATTATTTGTAATTTCGCTAAGCGAGTTTTTAAATACCTGGAATAGACTCGATTCCACGGAATAATTCTTCCAAAGAAATCGAAAAAGCAATTGCTATTTTCTCTAAAATTTCAAGTGAAGGATTTCTCCTTCCTTTCTCTAAATCGCACAAATAATTTTTATTAATTTCAGCATTTAAAGCTAAATCTTCTTGAGACCAATGTCTTTGTTTTCTTAAAAATCTAATTCTCATGCCAAGTTGTTCTTGTGCTTTCATTATTTTTTAGCCTCTTTGTAGCGCTCGGCCATGACATGAATCGCTCTAAATAAGTGATTGATATTTGACTTAGAAATTTCTTCACCTAATTCCTTTGTCATTTCTTGAGATAACTCTACAAGAGTTAAATCATCATGTTCAAGGCGCAATTTCATGAGCAATTGTTGCTTTTTATTTTGAACATTTTTGATGCCTAAAACCTTGTCAATAATTTCGATATCTTTTATTTGGTTTTTAGCAGCTAAAGTTGTCTTTTCATAGTTCGCGGAATCAAGATTTTGGAGTCTATTTCCGATACTTGAGAACTCCCTATCAATACGAATATTCTCGAATTCTAAGGTTTTATCTACACAGCCGATAACTGATAAAAAGTCAGCAACTTGTTGAGCTTTTTTAATATAAACAACATAGTTGTTTCTACGTTTAACAATCTTAGGAGTAAATTCGGTTCCTTTATATTTTAAAAGTAATTTTGAGAACCATTTTGCGAATGATTCATCATTAAGTGAAACTTCAAGGTGATAATTTGAATTCTTTGGAGAGTTTACTGAGCCACTGGCTAAAAAGGCTCCCGAAACATAACCTGAAATCATATCATCATTACAAACAATATTTTTGGAAATTTTACCTTCAAGAAATGAAATTTCTAGGTCTCCAATAATATAATCACCTTCGTCAATAATGACTGAATAAGTGACTCTTTTCTTAAAATTCATCTCTTTAGAATATGAAAAACGAGGTGTTATTCCATAAATTCT
The DNA here is from genome assembly GCA_045628045.1 of Bacilli bacterium. GTDB lineage: Bacteria > Bacillota_I > Bacilli_A > RFN20 > CAG-826 > Fiminaster. The sequence continues at coordinate 13,997 of JAZQOV010000008.1, read as the reverse complement.
ATCGATGGATTTATAAATAAACTTTGCTATTTTTGCATTTTCTGTTTTGCAAACAATGGTAGATTTATCGCCACTAAATTTTAAATGTCCATTTACTTTAATAAAGGCAGCCAAAAAAGCTCTTAGGTGTTCATCACTAAAAGGAACAGAGCAAAGCTCTTCTTTAACTTTTTGAGTAAATGAAACCTTTGCTTGCATCTTTATCTAGGAAGGTCCTTGTGAGAAACAGTTACTGTATATTTTTTCGCATAATGCTTTGCTAAATATTCAGCAATACAAACAGATCTATGTTGACCACCAGAGCAAGCAATACCAATTGATGCATGGTGTCTTTCATTCTTAACAAGCTCTGCAAAATAGAAATCAAGATATTTGATTACTTGTTTTAAATATTCTTTTGTTTCTGGAGCATTAAGGACAAAGTCCTTTACTTCTTGATCTAAACCGGTTTTGTGTTTTAATTCTGGAACCCAGAATGGATTTGGAAGTAAACGAACATCGAAAACAGTTTCAATATCTTGTGGAACTGAAATTTTGTATCCGAATGAGAAGAACGAAACCGCAAACTTCTTCTTTGATCCAATAACTGCATCAAAAATCATACTTCTAAATTCATTCTTTTGAAGTTTTGAACTATCGATAAAAACATCGAAATAGTCACGCATTTTTCTAACTTCGGTAATGTCGTTTTCAATAGCTTTTTCTAAAGAAATTCCTTTAGGTTGCTTTGGATGCATCTTTCTTGAGAGTCTATAACGCTCATTGAGCGTTGCAGCATCACAAGTAAGTCCAACAAACTTGGTTGTAATTGTTTTGTGTTTCTTTGCAAGTTCATATGTTTGGAGTGCAATTTCATGATCAACTGTAAGTGCAACCTTTGCATAATGAATTGGATCTTTCTCAATTTCGTTTAAATAAGAATCCACTACTGAAAGTGGGATGTTATCTGTAACATAAAATCCTGCTTCTTCGAATGTTTGAGCAGCAAGTGTTTTACCTGCTCCATAAACTCCGGTAACAATAACTAAACTAATCATTTCTTTCCCTCCAAAAGTTTAACATAGTTATCTGCGCTAGTTGCAGCACACGCTCCATCACCAGCAGCAGTAACAAGTTGTCTTAATTTTTTAGAAACAATATCTCCAGCGACAAATAACCCTTTGATGTTTGTCGCTCTTTCTTCATTTACTTTCACAAAAATCCCTTCTTTTTCAGGTTTTAAATTATTTAAAATCTGAGAAGTGGATTTTTTCCCAACATACGGGAATATTCCTGAAACATTAATGACTTCGTCATTAATTTTAATTCCCGTAACCCCAAAATCATCGCCAATAATTTCTTGTACTTCTTTTGAATAAAGAAATTCGATGTTTTGTGCGCCTTTAATTCCATTAACTAACTTAAGATCACCCTGTAATTCATCATCAGGGCACACAAAATAAATTTTGTTCGCTAAATTTGATAAATAAAGAGCTTCTTCAAGGCAAATGTTGTTGTTCCCAACAACCGCAATATCAGCGCCCTTAAAGAAATTACCATCACATGTTGCGCAATAAGAAACACCTAATCCGGCGTATTTTTCTTCTCCAGGAATTGTTTTAGAGATGTTACTTATTCCAGTTGCAACAATAACCGCTTTGGCTTCATAAGAATCAACATCAGTGACAACCTCAAAGCCATCTTCTTCTTTAAGAATCGTTTGAACATTACCATAGGTAATTTGAATATTATTGAATCGAAGTTGATCCATTAGTGATATTAAAATATCACTGCCAGTAGCTTCTTTAAATCCTGGAAAATTGTCGACTTTTTTAAGTTGATTTAGCATTCCGCCCGCTAAATTACCTTCCAAAAGCACAAAATTTGCATTTGCGCGCTTAAGATAAATCGCAGCACTAATGCCCGCCATTCCAGATCCAATAATTACAATATCAGTTTGTTGCATGTTTTATTTTGTCACCGTTTTTGTCTTCGAGTCCTTTTGACATTCTAATTTTGTGGATAGCGAACAAGACGAAGAATAAAATAACACCTGCGCCAAGCATCACAAATCCAAAAATATATGAATTTTTATTGCGGAATCTTTCTGATCTAAGGTTTTCTAGAAGCACACGAACAAGTCCATAGAATGAAACATATGCTGCCCCTTGATAGCCTCTTCCAATTCCAAATTTGCAAACTTTGCCAAGGAAATATCTAATAAAGAAATAACCTGCTAAGTTTACAAGACCCTCTATCATATAGAGAGGTTGCCAAATATAACCTGGTTGTGCAAAGCCAAGATCACTGGAAAATGTTAAATTTTCACGAACGATTGTTGGAAGCCATTTGTAGTTACTTGCAAGAACCATTTCACCATGGACTTCACAATTGAAGAAGTTGCCCCAACGTCCTAAAACTTGAGCAATAAGAATTGTTGGAATAGCAACATCCATTAAAAATCTAACATCAATGTATTTTCTAAAAATCAAAACATAGGCTACACCAACAACAATGCCTAAAACTAAGCCGCCTTGAATAGCAAGACCACCTTGGCCAATTTCAGTAATTACTGCTTGTGGATTTTGAACGAAATATTCTCTCATTTCTGCATTTAATCCATAGCAGCTCCAAAGCCTTGCGCCTACGATACCTGCGAGGAATGCAATTACGAAAAGCGTATCAATTAATCCGTGTTTACCGAATTTTTGGTATGTTTTATGATCTGTGTATGCGTAGCAAAATAAAGCTCCGGTGATAATTAAAAGTCCATAAAATTGGATTCCAATTGGAGATGTTTCATTTAATGGGCTAGTTAAACCAAATTTAAAATCAATTCTATTGATTAAAGGATAAGCAAGATGTAATGCTACACCTTCGGTGTATAACCACAATGAAAGAATTGTAACAGCAAGTCCAATAGGCCAAACAAATTGACAAATCTTCCTTTGTTTTTCGTCTAAATCAACCTTCCAATAAAAAAGGATAAAAGCACCTAATCCTGAAGTTAAAGCAAAAGCAAAAATTAATGCTCCAAAAATAACCTCAACAGTTTCTCCACCTGATAATGCGAATCTACGCATTGCATTAAATAATGCAGCGAGCATTAACAAGACAGATGTTAAAATATCTAATCCTATGAATAGGATTCTTTCTTTTCCTTCAATTTTATATTTTCCAGGAGTATGAACTTTGCTAACTTTGATTGCTTTAAAAATAAAGAATGCAAATGCTACAAGAGCTAAAACCAAACAAATTAGAGCTAAAATATTCATATTATTTACCTAAAATACCTCCAAGGTATTGTCCTGTGAATGATTTTTCGTTTTTAGCGACTTCTTCAGGTGTTCCGGTTGCAACGATTGTTCCACCACCATTACCACCTTCAGGTCCCAAATCTATAATGTGATCAGCGACTTTTATTACATCTAAGTTATGTTCAATAACTAAAACTGTATCTCCGTGATCAACGATTCTATTTAAAACAGCGATTAATCGTTTAACATCATCTGTATGTAATCCGGTTGTAGGTTCGTCCAAAATAAATAATGATTTTCCGGTTGGACGTTTTTGAAGTTCATCTGCAAGTTTAACTCTTTGAGCTTCACCACCTGATAATGTCGTAGCTTGTTGACCAAGTTTAATATAACCAAGTCCAACATCACGCAAAACTTCTAGTTTATGAAGGATTTTTGGACGATTTTCAAAGAATTTACAAGCATCTTCAATCGTCATTTCGAGTACTTCATAAATATTCTTACCTTTATAGGTAACTTCTAAGGTTTCTTCGTTATAACGACGTCCACCACATTCATCACATTTAACGTAAACATCTGGTAAGAAGTTCATCGGAATGCGTGTCACGCCTGCGCCTTGGCAGTTTTCACAACGTCCACCAGGAACGTTAAATGAGAATCTGCCTTTATCAAAGCCTTTTGCTCTAGCGTCTACAGTTTCTGCAAACAAGGCACGAATATCATCGAAAACTCCAACATATGTTGCTGGGTTACTTCTTGGTGTACGTCCAATTGGTTCTTGAGTAATATTAACAACCTTATCAATATTCTCTAAACCAATAATTTCTTTATATTTACCTATGGTAATGTCTTCAGTTCCATCAATAACTTTCTTTAATGCTGGATAAAGTGTTTGGTTAATAAGAGACGACTTACCAGAACCTGAAACACCAGTAACAGCAATAAATTTGCCTAAAGGTAATGTTACATTAATTTTCTTTAAGTTGTTTTGTTCTGCGCCTTTAATAACTAAAGTTTTTCCGTTTCCTTCTCTACGAGAAGTTGGAACTTCAATCTTTTCGGTGCCTGCTAAATAACGACCAGTAATTGATTTTTCACATTTCATTACTTTTTCAGGAGTTCCGGCAACAACAACTTCACCACCATGAACGCCTGGTCCTGGTCCAATATCAACAATGAAATCTGCTGCACGCATTGTTTCTTCATCGTGTTCGACAACAATAAGAGTGTTTCCTAAGGAAACCATGTCTTTCATTGTCGCAATTAATTTTGCGTTATCTCTTTGATGTAAACCAATTGATGGCTCATCTAAAACATAAAGAATTCCAGAAAGTCTTGAACCTATTTGCGTAGCAAGTCTAATACGTTGAGCTTCACCACCAGAAAGTGTCATAGCGGTTCTGCTTAAAGTTAAATAACCTAAACCAACGTTATTAAGGAATGAAACTCTGTTATGAATTTCGTTAATAATTAATTTCGCAATTTCGTATTCCGTTGCAGTGAGTTTACTTGGTAATTCATCAATAAATTTAAGTAAATCCTCAATAGAGAGACATGTTACTTCGTAAATATTAAGTCCACCAACTCTAACTGCTAAAGCTTGAGGTGAAAGTCTAGCACCATGACATGTTGAACATTCATGGTCTCTCATATAAAACTCGTAGAAACCTCTCATCATTTCTGATCCGGTTTCGTTATAAAGTCTATCTACACGGGTTTTAATTCCCTCAATAAATCCTTCTCTGTGCATTACGTTTCCGTTTACGGAAGTAATCTCATATTTGAATGGTTTGTCTGAACCATAAGTACAAATATCACGTTCTTTTTGTGATAAATCTTTCCATGGTTTATCCATGTCAATTTTATACTGCTTACATAAGTAAGCAAATTCTTGCCATTCAATATTTTTAGAACCGATTATGTTTTTGTACCATCTTATCGCACCTTGGTTAATTGATTTCTCTGGATCTGGAACCATAATTTCCATATCCACTTCACGTTTAACGCCAACGCCTTTACAATCTGGACAGCATCCAAGAGGTGCGTTAAATGAGAAAAGTCTTGGTTCTAATTTTGGAACTGAGAAACCACAAATTGGGCAACTATGATGTTGAGAGAAAAGTCTTTCTTCTTTTTCCGTTAAAAATACACAATAACCTTTAGACCAATCACAAGCAAGTTCGATTGCTTCTGCAATTCTGCTTCTTTGATCTGGTTTTACAATAATTCTATCGACAACAATGTCGATGTTATGACGTTTGTTCTTATCTAAATCATTAACTTCAGGGATTCTTGTTAAAACTCCATCTACTCTTACTCTTTCAAAACCTGATGAAAGAATTTTCGCGAGTAAATCTTTATGAGTTCCTTTTTCATTATGAGCAACAGGAGAAAGAATCTGAAGTTTTGTTCCTTCTTCATATTGCAAAGCAATATCTGCCATTTTTGTGACAGAAAATGCAACAATTGGTTGGTTGTGTTCTGGACAATAAGGTACGCCAACGCGCGCAAACAAAAGACGAAGGTAATCATAAATCTCTGTAACAGTGCCTACAGTTGATCTTGGGTTATGAGATGTTGTTTTTTGGTCGATTGAAATTGCAGGACTTAATCCTTCAATTGAATCAACATCTGGTTTTTCCATTCCACCAAGGAATTGTCTAGCATAGCTAGAGAGAGATTCAACGAATCTCCTTTGACCTTCATTAAAAATTGTATCGAATGCTAAAGTAGTTTTTCCTGAGCCAGAAAGTCCAGTAAAAACGGTTAAAGAATACTTAGGGATTTCTAAATCAATATTCTTAAGGTTATTCTCTCTTGCACCTTTAATTACAATCTTTTTATTTTCCATATTGTAATGATTTTAGCATATAACCATCAATTATTAAATAATTATTCCTATTATGAGTGAACATTAACAAAAAAATTCTTATTTATCTTTGTGACGCCATTTCTGTAGCTCTTTTAGAATTAGCAACGACATGTCTTCGAATACAAAAAAATACAAAAAAAGAGAGTACTTTGTACTCTCTAATTTATATCAGCTTACTAAATTATAAACCGAATTTTTTGATACGTTCCCAACGTTCCTTAGCGCATCTTTCAGCTTTTGCGAGTAATTCTTCGCAATGTTCTGGATTAACTTTTGGAAGTTGTGAGAATCTTGTTTCTCCCATACAGAAGTCACGGAATTTGGAGAAGTCTGGTTCTTTACAATCGAGTTGTAAACCTGGTTTTCCTTCTGCGACTAATCTTGGATCATAACGGAAGCATGTGAAGTAACCTGATTCAACAGCTGCTTTTTCAACTTTCATTGAGTTGGATAAGCCACCCTTAATACCATGGTTTGCACAAGGTGCATAGCAGATAATTAGTGATGGGCCATTGTAACTTTCAGCTTCTTTCATTGCTTTGATTGCTGCCATTGGGTTTGCACCTAATGAAATTTGAGCAACATAAGTATGACCATAGCTCATTGCGATAAGAGCAAGATTCTTCTTTTCGCCTGTCTTACCGCTTGCGGTAAATTTAGCGATAGAACCTGTTTGTGAAGATTTAGATGATTGTCCACCAGTATTTGAGTAAACTTCTGTATCAAGAAGTAAGATGTTAACATCTTCATCATTTGCGATAACGTGGTCTAATCCACCATAACCGATATCGTAGCCCCAACCGTCACCACCGACGATCCAAACTGATTTATCAAGTAAGTCTCTTTCGTAAGCAAGAACGCCTTTAACTTCTTCATCTTTACTTGCTTTAACAAGTTTGACGAGTTCAGGAATAATCTTGCGTGCTTCTTCTTTATTCTTGATATTTTCAAGATATTTCTTGATTTCTTCCTTTAAGGAAGCTTCTACAGAATCTCTTTCAAGAGCTGGTTCAAGAATTGAGCAAATTTGTCCTAACTTGTAGTTAGTTGCTGCTCTCATACCAAAACCAAATTCAGCATTATCTTCAAAGAGTGAGTTTGCCCAAGCAACACCTTCACCATTCTTATCTGTGCAGAATGGAGTTAATGGAGTTGAACCTGAGTAAATTGATGAACAGCCTGTTGCATTAGCAATAAGCATATCTTTACCAAATAATTGAGTTGCAAGTTTGTAATATGGAGTTTCTCCACATCCAGCACAAGCACCAGAAATTTCCATGTATGGCATTAAGAATGCTGCACCTTTAACAGTTGTTGTTGGCATATTTGATTTATATTCAACATGTTTGTAAAGGTAATTTGCACCTTCTTCTTGTACGAATTGTTCTTTTGCTTCTGCCATAACAAGAGCTTTCTTGCCCATCTTATTAGCAGTACATTCAGAAACACAAAGTCCACAACCAACACAGTTCTTTGGTGAAACTTGTAAACGATATTTGTAATTATTTGGATTTGGACCCATAACATTAGCAACATCGTCTTTGACGATTGCTGGAGCTTTTGCAAGTTCTTCTTCAGAAAGGAGGAATGGTCTTAATGTAGCATGTGGACATACGAATGCACATTGGTTACATTGAATACAATCTGCCTTATTCCAAACTGGAACTTTATCAGCAATTGAACGTTTTTCACTGAAAGTGATGTCGTTTCTCATTGTACCATCAAGAAGTTCGAATTCTGTGAACTTACTTGTTGGAAGAGTATCGCCATCAAGTGTGCCCATAACATTGACGTATGAATCAAAATATTCATCGCCAGTTGTTTCACGAACACGTTTTGTATCAAGTTCAATCCATTTTGGATCGACTTTGACTTCACGAAGTCCTTCTGTACCTGCATCGATAGCCTTCCAGTTGAGTTCGACAACTTCTTGGCCTTTCTTTGCATAGGATTTTTCAGCAAATTTCTTCATCCATTTATTTGCTTCATCGTAAGGCATAATGCCTTGGTTAAGATAGAAGAATGAAGCTTGGAGAATTGTATTGGTGTGTCTACCCATACCAATTTCTGCTGCAATCTTATTAGCATCAATAACATAGAATTTAGCTTTCTTTTCTGCTAATTGATGTTTCATACGATTTGGAAGTGATTTAACGAGTTGTTCATCACTCATATCGGTATTAAGGAGGAATGTTCCACCTTCTTTTAAGTTCTTGATCATGTCAAATTTGAAGACATAAGTATCAAGTGAGCAGGAAATGAAGTCTGCGTTTTCTACATAATATGTAGAACGAATAGGAGTTTTACCGAATCTTAAGTGTGAACGTGTAACACCACCAGCTTTACGTGAGTCATATGCGAAATATGCTTGCGCGTATTGATGTGTAGCATCACCGATAATCTTAATTGATGACTTGTTGGCAGAAACTGTACCGTCAGAGCCTAAACCATAGAATAAGCATGATTTGTAATCTGCTACGACATGGAATTTGTCATCAACTGGAATTGAAAGTTTTGTAACATCATCTTCAATACCAACAGTAAAGTTGTGATGTGGTTTTGCTGCTAAGAAATCATAGACAGCTTTGACGTGTTTTGGTTGTGTATCCTTTGAGGATAAACCATAACGGCCACCATAAACTTCAATATCTCCTCTTCCTTCTTGAGCAAGAGCTGCAACAACATCAAGATAAAGTGGTTCGCCAGTTGCGCCCATTTCTTTTGTTCTATCAAGAACTGCAATCTTCTTAACAGATGATGGGATAACTTTAACTAAGTGTTTTGCGGAGAATGGACGATATAAGTGAACTTTAACAAGGCCAACTTTTTCGCCTTTCTTTGCGAGTTCTTCAATAACTTCTGCAGTTGTTTCGGTTACTGAGCCCATTGCAACGATAACTCTATCGGCTTTTGGGTCACCAACGTAAACGAATGGTGCGTAAGTTCTACCTGTGAGTTCGCTTGCTTTAGCAAGATATTTCTCAACAATGCCAATAACATTATTGAAATGAGCATTTTGAGCTTCTCTACCTTGGAAGTAAATATCGTCGTTTTCTGCACCACCACGTGTGACTGGGTGAGTGTGTGGGTTTAAAGCGCGTGCTCTAAACTCTTCGACTTTCTTCATATCAAAAAGTTTGCGATATTCTTCTTCATCAACAAATTCGACGTTTTGAATTTCGTGTGAAGTTCTGAAACCATCGAAGAAGTGGCAGATTGGAGCACTTGATTCAATAGCAATTAAGTGTGCCATTGGTGCTAAATCAGCAATTTCTTGAACTGAGTGTGAACATAACATTGTGATACCAGTTTGTCTAATTGCATAGATATCTTGGTGATCGCCAAAGATTGATAAGGATCTTGTTGCGAGTGATCTTGCAGAAACATGTAAAACAGCTGGTAAAAGTTCACCACACCATTTATAGATGTTTGGAATCATAAGCAATAAGCCTTGTGAAGCTGTATAAGTTGTGGCTAATGCACCTGCTTGAAGTGCACCGTGGACTGTACCAGAAGCACCGGCTTCTGATTGCATTTCAACAACTTTTACAGGAGTACCGAAAAAGTTCTTCTTGCCTTGTGAGGCATAGACGTCAACAAGTTCGGCCATTGGGGAAGATGGAGTAATAGGATAAATGCCTGCTACTTCGGTGAAATAATATGAACCGATTGCAGCAGCTGTATTACCATCTACAGAGAGAAATGATTTTTTAATTTCCATTTTAAAAACTCCTTTTGCGCATACATTATAGCGCGTAAGAACGAGAATAAATAAAAAAATCGGTATGAAACCGATTTCATTAATTATTTTTACTTATTTTCTTTTGCGTTTTCCTTTGTCTGGAATAAGTTCCATTTCGACAAGTTTTTTAAGGACTTTTAAGTCATCTTCGGAGAGCTTTATATTTTTAGAAACAAGACCATTAATTGTCATCTTTTTATAAACGAAATCTCCAACAGATTTATATTCTCTAATTTCTAAAGAATTAGAATGTAGTTGTTTTTCGACTGGTTTAGCTTCTTCAAGCTTTTGAACATATGCTTCAATCGATGGGAGAAGTTCTCTTAAATTCCTGGACATATCCATTGTTAACATTGGATCAAAAATTGAGAGATTTTCTGCAATGATTTCAGGATAAATGCCTAAAGTTTTAGACAAGGCATCACAGGTTAAATTCTTAATCTTGCTCGTCTTAATAGCGGTTAAATACTTTTTAGCGCTTGTTTTTGTCATAATAATATTATATCGCAATTTTGAAAAATTGAAATTCTATATATCATCTTTATCAAACCAGCCATCTAAATGAATAACTTCATCAAATAATCTCATCGTATTTTCGTCAGGATTTTCCCATCTATCGTACATAGATTTAATTGCATACTCAGGAACAAACTTTGCTGGATCTCTTTCACGGTTATTTTTAAGCACCAAATCATAATCTTTTGTAATGTAAACGAGCACTCTTTTATCAAATCCTGGAATAGAAGCAATTTTAGCACGAAACATATTAAATATGTTTGTGCAATCTGCAATAACCGTTACATTGTTATTTTCATCTCTATATTTATCAATTAATTTATAATAAAGATCCCACACTTCGTCTTCATGCTCTAAATTATCATATTTACCAGTTAATTGAAGTCTAATCTCATCACTTGAAACAATAAAAACATTCTCGTCTTTATGATTGATTTTATAATATTTTGCGAAAGTCGATTTACCACTTCCTACAATGGCTGATAAACATATGATTTTTTTCATAACGATATTTTACTTTACTAGATAAAAGAAAACCACAATCTATATAAGAATGCGGTTTCTTTTCTAATTACTAATTACCAAATTATTACTCTCTTAGATGGTGCAATATACATTTTATCCTTACTTGTGACTTTAAATGTATCGTACCACTCGGTGAAATTTCTTGGTTGCATATTTGCTCTAAGTATTGCAGGAGCATGAACATCTACTCTTAATAATAATTGTTGATATTCTGGTTTTGCTTTTTGACACCAAACTTTTGCCCAATTTATAAAATATTCTTCATAATTTGCATCTTTCATGTGGGACATGATATCTAAAGTAACAGACATACCACCGTTATCAGCAATATTTTCACTAACGATTAGTTCGCTATTAACAGGTCCCCAAGGAAGCTCGATGCCATTAAACTCTTTAATCATTTCTTTAGTTTTCTTTTTAAAGGCAACTAAATCTTGTTTTCCCCACCAGTTATTTAAATTACCATTTTCATCACAATTAGCGCCATTATTATCAAAGGCATGTGAAATTTCATGACCAATAACTGCTCCAATTCCACCTAAATTTTCACTTCTTGATTGTTTAATTGAATAGAAAGGAGCTTGTAAAATTCCTGCTGGGAATGTGATGTCATTACTAGTTGGACTATAACAAGCATTAACCATGTGCCCAGGCATTGCCCATTTTGTTCTATCAACTTCTTCCTTAAATTGGGCAATATTATATAATTTGTTTGTCTTTTGCAACGTGCGAACTGCTGCATATAATGATTTAGCGCCATCAAAAACCATATCTTTGTATTTTGGGTCGATTTTATCAGGATAACCCATTTTAATTTCCATTTTAGAAAGTTTTAAAATGGCTTTTTCTTTAGTTTCTTCAAGTAAGAATGAATTATTCTTAATACGTTTTTTGTATGTTTCAATAATTTCTTTAACAATTTCAATTACATCCTTTTTTGCTTCAGGCCCAAAATATTTTTCACCATAATAAATACCGACAGGATTTGAGTAAATTCCTGATGCTAAATGATAAGCATAAGTATCTACTTTTGTCATTTCTGGAACTCCCGTAAGTGCTCTTGAATAAGTTCCTCCAAGATTACGTAATTCTTCGCTCAATAATTGAGTGGAACCTAAAAGTTCTTGAATATATGCCCAATGTTTATACAATTCGAAATTTTCTTCATTAAATAAGGTTTTAAAACCTTTTAAGAATTTAGGATCAGCAACAGAGACTTTCTCTGGCACAAAACCAAAAACTTTTTCTAATGCTTTTTTAAATTTGATTGGTTTAAGTAAAGTTGAAACTCGTTTAGTTGTGAATATATTGTACATTTTTGTATATTCACTCCATTCTTGAGCTGATTTTACTAAAGTTGCAATAATGCTATCGAATTTAATAGCATCTTCAATATATTTGCTTTGTTCTTCTGGAGTTAGTGGCGTAAATGCAATGACTGATTTAACCATGTTAACCCACATGCCAAGTAATGCATTTTTTTGTTCTTCCATTGAATAATATGTAGTGTCTGGAAGAATTGTTGATGGACCTTGGATATAAAGAAGATGATGTTTTGTGTCTTTCATATCAGGTTCAATTGATATAACAAAAGGAAGTGGTAAATCTTCTTCAATAAAATCCTTTATTTTTCTGTTTAATGCAGAAATATCCTTTAATGATGCGATTTTATTTAATGTTTTTAAAGCAGGCTTAATTCCTTGTCTTTTTCTTTTGCTAACATCAGTAGCCATTTTAAAAAGGTCAACTGCTCTTTTAACATATTCATTTGGGCATTTCCCAGTTTTGCTCATTTCCTTAAATTCGTTGATCATTAAGTTTTCTACGTCTTTATCTAAATTTGCAAAACCACCAGTTACTGGTCTGTCATTAGGTATAACGGCTTTTTCAATCCATTCACCATTAACAAAATTAAATAAATCATCTTGAATTCTTACTTTTTCCATACAAAATCCTCTTGAATTCATGTTTATATAAAAGTAAGCATAAAATTAATATAAGTCAATCATAAATTAAACAACTTTACGAACAAGTAACGCCATAAAATTAAAAAAATCTTAAAATTTATGGTAATATTTTAAATATGAAACCATTAATTAATAAATTTAAAAATCTCTTAAAAAGTATTCCACTTTACGGTTGGATTGCTGGCATAGTCTTATTTGGACTTCAATATGGAATGTACCGCCTTGCTGCAGGTTTATCTAATTGGACAAACACTGTAAGCTATGCTTTCATTCCAAAAATTCCATTTGATGACAAAATACCTTTAATTCCATTTTTTGTATTAATTTACTTATTTAGTTATATTTTCTGGATTTGTGGCCCTATTGCAGCCTCAAAAACAAGTAAACAAAACTTTATTAATTTCTTATTTGTTATTTTAATAAGCTACTTTGTAGGTTTCTTCATTCTCTGGTTTGCTCCAACAAGAATGAATAGAGTTGACGAAGGATTAATAGGTTATGCCGATAGTAATAAACCATTTTCTTGGTTATTAGGTATTGTTTATGGCGCAGATGGAGGCGAATGGGCGTGGAACTTATTTCCTTCATATCATTGTTTAATTAGTCTTTGCTGTTTCCTTGGTGTCTTTAGACAAAAAGAAATTCACATTGGATTTAGAATTTATTCGTTTATTATGGTTATTCTTATTTCAATGTCCACTGTATTTACTAAACAACATTACATTCTTGATATCTTTGGAGGGTTAGCAATTCCAATTATTGTTTACGTAATTATTTACTTTGTAAATCCTGGTAAAAAAATATTAGAAAAGAAAGCGAAATAAATAAAAAAAGACCACTTCTTGAAGTGGTCAATTTTTATTAATGGTACACCATGCAGGGATCGAACCTGTGACCCACTGATTAAGAGTCAGTTGCTCTACCAGCTGAGCTAATGGTGCAGCGCTCATATAATATATTATAAATTAATAAAAATAGCAACAAAAAAGAGCCCACAGTGATGTGTACCCAATAAGCTGGACAAGTTAATTGGATTATATCATAAGCTCAACATGGATGCTTCCCTGAATTTAGAAGGGGGCATCCATTTTGTTTTTCTTTTGATTCTTTCGTTATTGTAATAATTAATGTATTTATCT
>JAZQOV010000007.1:0-72703 GCA_045628045.1 Bacilli bacterium | reverse complement strand
TTTGTTGAAACATAACCTGTAACATAGTTATCTGTGTTTGCATTATTAAAGTACTCAAATGGGTCGAAACCCAAATTTTCAAAAGTACATTGATTTTTTAAGAGTTTTCCGCGATTTAAAACGTACGCAAAATATAGGTTGTCATTTGCGGTAACTGAACATATGTCTTGGAAATAATCTCCAACTGCTCCAGTTCCTGCAAATAAATCGCAGAATCTTTTACCTTCAAGATCAGGAATTTTGCGGGAAATTTTTTCTTTCAAAATTTCTAACAATTTTGTTTTGCAACCAATGTATCTCATTTTAAATAACTACTTTATGGGTAATATTTTAAACAATTTATTTATTTTTTTAAATAAAAAAAGCTGAATTAATCAGCTTTTATCATTGCTTTTCTCTCTTTATATCTTTTGATATAAGGCCTGAGATCAGCATGGAATCCGTAAACGTAATCATCTATGTAATACGTTTCGAATGTAATCCTATTTGGTGACCCGTACGGGATTCGAACCCATGAATGTATGCGTGAAAGGCATATGAGTTAAGCCGCTTCTCCAACGGGCCAAGATGGCGCCCACTTACGGATTCGAACCGCAGACCGATCGGTTAACAGCCGATAGCTCTACCGCTGAGCTAAGTGGGCGACGCAATAAATAGTATCAAATACTATTGTTAAAAACAACTAGAAAATAATTTATTTTAATTGTTTCGCTATTGCATCAAGTAAATCTTGAACGGTTACAAGTGTTGACATATCCATGTCATCAAAATGTACACCATAGTCTTCTTCTAATTGAAGAAGCAATTCAACAATATCAAGAGAATCGATACCTAATTCTCTTAATTTTAATGAGCCTTCAACTGTGTCTTTATGGGCGACTTCAGCAAGGCGTGCTCTAATTTCTTCGATTTTATTCATAAAATACCTCAGCGAAGTAATTGTATCACAGAGAAGTTAAAAATAAAGTATCTTATCAAAAATTAATGTTGAAAATTAACTTTTGAGAAGAGACTTTGTCTCTTCTCATTATTAGAAATGATATAATGCTGTCTCTAATGGAATTGGATTAATATCTGGTTCTGCATCTGCAGCATCAGCAATTCTTTGTGAAACTTGGTTTGCACTATCATTGACAGCAACTTGAACAATTGCAAAAACAATTGAGAACATTGAGATAGCAAGAACTACACCAAGTAATGTACCTTTAATTTCAGACATTTATTTTCTCCTTTCTAATTGTAATAACCAATAACAACACTTCTGACCACCACAATTTCACTTGTTTTAGTGAATTGGTTGATTGGATCAAATTCTTTTGAAATTTGGAACGTATAAATTGATCCAAACATTGGCGTTTCATTACCAACAGCCTTAATTTCTCCACCGGTTTGAGATCTTACATAGCTCCTTAATTCATCTGTAATCTCTCCTTTGGAGGAAATGATGTTGCCTGCAGTAATACTAACTGCATCAAGATTGGTATAAATTATTTGGGCAGAGAAGACATCAGCTGCCAAAATAAACAATTCAACAACAAGAAGTAATGATAAAAGAAATCCTATTTTATATGCCATTTATCATCACCCCTATCACACTTACGATTCCAACTGTTAGAACTATCATTAAATAGCAAGAACCTATTAAAGGCGCGCTTGACAAAGTTCCGAGTTTGGAATCCTTCTTTTTTAAATCTCTCTGATACATCAGTTCAGAGAATTTATCAAATATTAATTCATAATGAATTAAATTATCTCCATTTTCTCCACCATCTATCATCTGATAAATAGAAATCATCATTTCTTCGATAATGGTTTCATCGAAGTGTTTAGCGAAGTTAATAAATGGTTTGACGCTCTTGTCTTGATCAATTTCTTCTACTAAAGTGGCTAGTAATTTTTTAAGTGAATCATTTGCAAAACTTTCTAGCTCTTTCAAAGCTGAATAAACACTGTAACCATTGTGAAGATAAATCCTAAAATATGAAAATAAATTGGTGAATTCTTCAACGTTTTTCTGGTTCATTTGAGATATTTTTACTCCATAACGTGCATAATAAGCAAAGCTTAAAACAAGCATGAATGGCAAAGAGAATAAGATATTAATGACGCTTTTTGTGATAATCGAAAGAATAATTCCGACTACCAATAATGATGCGTTTAAAATAATAAAATTTCTTAATTCTGTCTTGAATGACAAACCTAATAAATCTAACTTACTTTTTAGTTTTTCCATCAATACCATCCTCCTTAATATTTAAATTAACAAATGCGTTTACAAATAAATTTATTGAAGCAAGACAAATTATGAAGAAAAAGAAAATCATTGGAGCCACTATTGCACTTGAAAGCATTTGAATATAGAAATCTTTAATTGAAAATCTCATAAAAACTACAACAGCTAATGACATTAACCATAAAGTAATAAATTCTACTAAGTGTTTAAAACCAAGATTTTTAGTTTCGTTAAGAGTTTTTTCTACTCTTGTGCATTCACTAAGCAAGTTATCGGCCATATTTAAAATATTTCCGCCTTGATCAAGATATAAATCGAAAACATTAAGAAACATCTTATAAATTGAAAGATGATAGTAATCTTTTAGATATTTAACTCTATCAACGATTGGATTATCTTCGATTCCTTTAATTGTATCCATGAATTGTGCATTTCCGATTCTTGTCGCATTAGAGTAAGCTTCTTCAAGAGATTCAGTAACAGACAAAGTGATAACAAACGAATTAATAAAATGGTATCCAGAATTTACTCTATCAATTAGATCAAAATAGTATTTGAATCTTTTTCTCATTAATAGAAAGTAATCAACAAGATAAATAAGAATAACTAAAGTTGCGTAAATAAGACTTAATGTAGAGATATAACAAAGTCCACCCATAACACCACTTATCGCAATAAAAACAATATCTAATTTATTCATTTTTCTTCCTTCTTATAAATGTATTTCATTGAACCGTCGCTTTGTAACTCACCAATTGATTCAATGTATCTCTGCACCTTTCCGCCACTCCCATATTTTCTATTAACAAATATATAATATTTGATATGGTCATAAACATCGCTTAAAATGTCATCATATTTTTGCGTAGTATCGGCAGACATAATCATTCTACAGATTCTTTTCGGAATTGCTTCAAGACTTCTTGCATGCACTGTTGTAATAATAGGGTGGCCAGTCATAACACTAGTTAAAACTTCTCTCATTTCTTTACTTCTTGCCTCGGCGACAACAAGCCAGTCCGGATTGCTCCTTAAAGCATTTTTAATCAACTCCTCCATTGAAGCATTTGGATTCGTTGGAGAAATTTGCCAGCTAGTTAAATCAAGATCTTCATATTTTCTTAAATTCTCAAGTTCTTGGATGTTATCAATAACAATGACTCTTGAATTTTTTCTAAGTCTCGAAAGTAGATATTTTTGAAGCTCAGTTTTGCCGCTTCCTGTTGGCCCAGCAATGACTAGAGATTCTCCATTATCTAAGCAATTTACCAGGAATTTCTCGGCGATATTGCCTAAAAACTTGTTATCTTTTTCAATTTTATTTTCAGTAGATCCAATACGCAAAGCAAATGAACAAGCCTTGTCATCTCCAACCCTAACAATTGAAGTATGAACAGCATTTAATCTATATCTTCCTATAGAAACATCGAGCGTAGGAACTGTAAACGAAAATTGTCTTTCAGATAAGTTTGCTATCTGTCGTATGAAATCTAAAACTTCCTCATTTTTAACTTTTATATCTGACTTAAGTCTTCCTAAATCATTATCAACGTAGAAAATGCTTACACCGTTATAAGAGATGTCAGAAATATTCTCATTTTTCAAAAGAGGCTCTAAAAATGATTTTTCAATGAAATTAAGTAACTTCTCATTCATAAATTTTCCCTACTTTGAATAAAAAATCTTTGCTCTTTCTCATAGTTATACATAACGTTAACTTTAGCTTTTAATTTGATACTTATTCCACGAATGAAACTTGTTGTCTCTTTCGTAAAATTTTCATCGTAATATTTAGTCTCTAAAAGATAGTCAGTAGCATACCTTGAAATGTTCTTCTTTAAATAGGTAACAACATATGATTCTACTTTTTCCTTATTATAATAAGGTTTAATTGGTTCTCCCTTATCATTGATAGTAAGAACACAAGCCTCTAGCATACCTTTATAGATAGACAAAAATGTTCGATTTATTTGTGAAAATCTTAATGAGCCTAATGACGTATTTAGAAACATTGCAAAGAAGATAGCGTAAAAAATACAATTCGTCATGTTAACTCCTCACCACGCAATATTCAGAATTCACGCAATCACCGATTGTGTTGATTAAAGCGTTAAATTTAAATGTATGAATCACTTTATTCTTGTTTGCACCAAAATTCTCAAATATTAAGTAAAATGTGTAATCGTTTTGATTCTTGTATTCATTTCTTGGTAAGTAGAAATGCTTTGTTTTAACGTAATTTGGATATTTTCTTAAACTCATCTCGAGAGTTTCCATATTTACGTAAAACGAGACTCCAGGTTCAAAATGAACTGTATTGTTCTCTTCTTTTACAACATTTAAGTCAACATATGAAAATAATTCTTCATCGGTTTCAAAATGTTTTGCAGTGTAATTTTGAATACCGAGCGTAACTTTCGGTTTAAATGTTGCAAAAGTGTAATCATCAAAGATGATCTTGAAATCAGAAAAATCTATTTTGTGGTAAAAAGTAGGAATATATAACTCATCGAAACCACTAAATTTATAAGTTGAATAAGTCTCAGTCCAACCATTTTTCTGAGTAAAAACATAGCAAGGTATATCATCTACAATTTCATTATTGCCATTTATTGCTTTATATTGGGGTTTTAAAAGAGGGATTTTGCATCTTGAAACATTATTTATTTTTGATGTCGAATTAAAAATAGCTATCTCAACTTCATTATCCTTATGTGTACATTCATTATCATACGTGTATGTATAAACACCACTATTCGTGTAGGTGACATCTAAGAAAACATCTCCTTCTGGATAAAGTTCGTTAAATAAAGTTAAAGTTACTCCTAGTGGACTTGCAGAAGATGCGGTAATATCCAAATATAAACTAGTATCTCCATTAAGAATAAGAGGGGTCATGTAAAAACACTTCAAAGAAGTGACTTTTGGCTTTATTGGAGTTACAGCCCTAGTAACAATTGCTGTTAATATTGGAAAAAATAATATTGTTTTCATAAATTAAATTAAATAAATTCACAAATGCAGTAATAGCTCTAAATCTTTTTCGATAATAATTAGTTTCAGAATAAGATTCTAACCACCAATATTTGTAAGAATTCTCTAAAAAGTCTTTGACAATTATTTCTTTAAAGTCGTCTTTCAAACGACTAAGGCAGTAATCGACTTTTTGTTTAACAGGAGAATGTTCTGAAAAGATTAAAGAGTTATTTTTTTCTTCTTTTCTTAGATTCATTATCGATTCAAATGCATCATAAATTTTGCTCGAGTTCATTTGCCCCTCCATATACTAATTCGAGAAATTTTGGCAAATGTGTTAATTTATTTTTTTGATTTATTAATAAATCATTTTTTAGCATTTTTTTAATCAATGGTTTATAATATTTCCATGATCATATTAACTGGAGCATCTGCAAGCGGCAAAACTGTTACCGCCTTAAATATTCAAAAAAGATTCGGTCTTGTTAAAGCCATCACCACTACCACAAGAGAAAAAAGAACTGGCGAAACTGACGGGGTTGAATATTTTTTCATTACTAAAGAAGAATTTGAAAAAAGATTAAAACAAAATAAATTTGTCGAGCACGCAATTTATAATGGCAATTATTATGGATGCGGGATCGACCAAGTAAGTGACAACAAAATTGTTGTCCTTGATCCAAATGGTTTGCACTCATTTCTAAAACTAGGAAACAAAAATATTGTTTCCTTCCACCTAGTGGCAGATGAATCTACACGCAAAAAGCGCATGATCGAGCGCGGAGATAAAGAAGAAAAAATAACCGAACGTCTCACTAACGATGTTAAAGACTTCGCACTTGAGAAAATAGGAAAAGTCGATTTCATAATTAATACTCAAGATAAAACAATTGATGAAGTCGCTGAACAAATTTACAAATTATACAAAGAAAAAATAGGCTAGACGAAGCCTATTTTTTTACATTTCCAATTACTTTGAGTTCTTGATTTAGAACTTTTATTTCTACTTCTTTACGGTCGCCTTTTTCGCCGTCAAAGCACCAATACTCATCTTCATGAACAGTCATTTTTATATAATTTGTTTTAATTTTTGTCTTTCCCAATTTAGGAATTAAATAGTGAAGAATCCCATTAAATAAACCGCGTTTTGTGATGAAAACTTCAACGAGTCCATCTTTAACAGAATAATCAAAATTCACCGGAAAACCCCCAACATTTTTACTATTTAATGCCATAATAAACGGTGTTTTTACAGTAAATTCCTTATCATTAGTTTTTATATCAACTGTTAATAGTTTTCTAACAAATAATTCTTTTAGAGCAAAGAAATAATAGGCTAATCTACCAAGAACTTTTTTAGGTCCTCTTTTAGTTGCATAAGAAATATCTGAGTAGGCTCCAACTGCACAAACGAAATTAAAATGTTTTTTGTTAACTTTGCAAACATCAACAAAATCAATGCGCCCTTTTCTTAAAACCTTAATAGCTTGTTTGACACTTCCTTTAACGCCAAAACCTTTTCCAGCATCATTAACAGTTCCAGATGGAATATAACCTAATGCGGGTCTATCTTCTTTTTTATAAGAAAGCAAAACATCTGTCGCAAATTTTAAAGTTCCATCACCACCAGCGATTATCAATATATCGTATTTAGAAATTGAGCCTCTAATACGTTTCTCAAAATCTTCAAGTGAGGTTGTTTTTACTATAGTTAAATCGTTATAAATTTCATGAAGAGATGCATGAATTTTTTCAATGTATTTTTTGGATTTCTTGATTCCTGTTTTATCTGAATATAAATATAAAACTTTCATACATATTAGTTTATAACTAATTTCTTCTTTTGCAATAAAAAAGCCACATTTCTGTGGCCTTATAAATTATTTAGTTTTTCTTTCTTTAAAAAATCCAATTATCGGTTTTATGTATACAAGTGTAATTGCTGCATAGAATAACACTAAGTAATGAGCTATATAAACGCCCCAACCATGTTTCTCATTAAGAAGTGGAAGACCACTAGTTGGAGGATCAATAACATAAAGGAAATTAACATTACTTAGTTTCATGTCAATTAATCTTCCTGAAGCATTATAAACCGGTTGATAGACATAAAGAATTGAGTTCAGATAAATCGCAGCCATAATCATTCCTGTATAAACTGCTAAACCAAGTAAATAGTCTTTGATTGTGAGTTTTGGTTCATTTTTAATGAGTAAATATAAAGCAAATGATGTGATAAGAATGTGATATAAGAAATAAGTAATTGTAATTGGCCACATGTTAAGTGAACTATTTGTAGCAACAAACATTGCACCTATTCCGCCAATTAAACATGTCGGAATTTGGAAACATCTAATTGCTCTTTTGATCTTCTCGGATTTTGAAAAAACAAGGAATGCAAATAATATTATTTGAATTGAGCACATATGAAGTGGTAAATCACCTTTTGGAAGATAGCCACCGAGTGTTACTTCATTGGCAATCGTATACGTGAAAGCTTTAACTACTTCACTACAAATTCCACCAATTAAACAGACTTTTTGAAATGTCTCAAGTTTTAAATTCTTAACAGAATAATGTAACCATACAGCCAAAATGCAAAAAGCCATTACAAGAATCATAATATGCTTAAAATGAAATAGCCCGTTGTCAACAAAATCAAATATAATCATGAAGTTTACCTCTTCAAATATTAAAAATAATTTATCAAAGATTATAAAAAATATCAACTTTTTTAGTAGTTAAACCACCTAAAATAAACAAAAAAGATGTAACTATGTTACATCTAGTATTGTCATGGTGACCCATTACTAATAAACTCTGAATTTTTTATAATTTACTATATGAACGTATTCTTTTGTTAACTATGTTTGGTTTAATGAACCCGTTCTTAGTTAATTCAACACACCAATTAATTATTGTTCTATTTGAAACATTGAATATTTTACTTATCGTAATTGGTGAAAATTGTTTTATTTTATTGTCTTCAAGATATTCCAAGAATTTTTTTGCTTTTTCTGAAAGCATGCTTTTTCGAGAAAGATTATCATCAACAGTAGATTTTGATGCAATTTCAAGGACCTTACTAGAATAAAGTGAAAAAACCTTCAAGAAATAATTAATCCAGATTTCTGGATGAGGTGGGTTATTTCTTCCGTCATAAAACAAAATAGGCAATCCCATTTGTAATGATGAATAATATTCATCTAAATTAAAAGCGAAATATTCTTCAAGAGAACCGATTTCTTTAAAACTATATCCATAGTATGACAATAAATAATTAGATAAAACTCTAGCGGTTCTTCCATTTCCATCTTCAAATGGGTGAATCGTGACAAGTTGATAATGCAAAATTGCAGATTTAATAATCGGATGATCATCTGAAGTATTAACATACTCCACAAATTCATTTATCAAAGCGGGCAACTCGTTGTATTCAGGAGGAATATATTCTGGTTCTCCACTGTTACTATCATAAACAGCAAACAAAACACCAGGTGGCATTTTCCCTCTTAGTCCGATTTTATCTTTTGATTCTCCTGCAACAATCTGTTTTTGAACTTCCAAAATCAATTCGAGAGAAATAGGGGTTTTCTTTTTTAACTCATTTGATAAATATTCAATTGTTTGATAATAATTTCTAATTTCTTGCTCAGGCTTCAAAAAATGTCTTTCTTTTGAATCAATTACTTTATTAGCTTGTTCGAATGTAAGAGGGTTACCTTCGATTGCATTTGAAGCATATGAACTGAGCTTTCTTGTGTTTTTGCGAAATTTATTTGAAAGTTCTACAGGCATTTTAGTGTTCTCTAAAAGCACCTTATTTTTTTCAATTTCAATAAGCTTATTCAATAATTCATTAGTTAAAGAAATGTGTATCATATTAACCTTGAAATTATTATACACGAACTTCATTATTATTTCACTATTTTTTCACTATTTATAAAAAAAAGATGCAATTTAATTTATAAATAAATTACATCAATTATAAGCTTGGTGACCCCAAAGGGAATCGAACCCTTGATTAGACCTTGAGAGGGTCTCGTCTTAAACCTCTTGACCATGGGGCCATTTAATAAGGAAATGAATCCTTATTTAAGTGTGGCAAGTACTCTATCAATTCTACGATTGACTTCGCCTTTACCTAAGATTACTAACACATCATGTAAGTTAGGAGCGTTAGTTCTATTGGTTACTGCAATACGAATAATGCCTGCAACATCTCCAACAGCACCAACATACATTTCTGGATTAGCCTTGTAGAGTTTACCATTCTCTGCAAAGTTATGTCTAGCACCTAATTGCTTAATGCTTTCAAACCAAACATCATTTGCAAGAGTATAGTCGTTGTTCTTTTTGAAGTCTTCAAGGACTTCTTTAATAACGCTTGTAGGAATTTTTTCTGGGAAGATTGCACCAACTTCGTTAAATTCTTTTTCGTTATCTTCTTTATAGAATAAAGAAAGAATTGGATAAATATCTTTATATGCAGCGTAATCTTTACGGGCTTTATCTCCACCACGTTCAATATTTAAAGCTGCAATTGATTCTTCTTTATATTTGGCGAGTCTATCTTTGAAATCGCCAGTTGCCCATTCATAAGCGCGATTATAAACTTCTTCAGCGCTCATCTTTGCGATGATTTCTTTTGAGAAGAAGTTGAGCTTATCTTGGTCAAATAAAACTCCATCAAGACTCATCTTGTCAAATGCAAACTTGAAATCTGGAATATTGTAGGAATTATTTTGAGCAGTCCATTCTTCAAAATTGGAGTTTGCAATGCTCATTAAATAAACAAGAAGAGCTTCTTTTGGGAAACCTTGTTCAATAAAGTTTGCAACACTAGCTTCTGGATCTTTTCTTTTAGAAAGTTTGCGTTTATTACCATTATCAAGTTTCATAATAACAGGTAAATGAGCGTATTTTGGAAGTTCAAATCCAAGAGTTGCAAATAATTCAATATGAATTGGAGCACTTGAGATCCATTCTTCACCACGAATAACTGTTGTAGTATGCATAAAATGATCATCAACAGCGTGCGCAAAGTGATATGTTGGAAGACCATCTGATTTTAAAATAACGATATCCATATCATTTTCCGCAATAGAAATATCACCACGAACTTCGTCGTGGAAAGTAATCTTATTATTATGATTACCAGTAGATTTAAATCTAATTACATAAGGATCACCATTTTCGATTCTTTGAATTGCTTCATCCGGTGTTAAAGTTCTGCAAATTGCATAGTCTCCATAATAACCAGGAATCTCTTTCATTGCTTCTTGAATTTGACGAGTTTCTTCAAGTTGCTCTGCACTACAGAAGCAAGGATAGGCTCTACCTTTTTTCATAAGTTCTTTAATACAAACTTCATAAATATAGGCACGATCAGATTGTTTATATGGAGCGTATTCTCCTTTGTCTTTACCTAAAAGGTAACCTTCATCAGGAACAATACCGAAATATGATAATTGATTAACCAAATCATCTGCCGAACCTTCTACTTCACGTTTGGTGTCTGTATCTTCAAGTCTAAAATAGAAAACACCATTAGTGTCTTTCGCGACTTTGTATGCAACAAAAGAGGTGAATAAGGAACCAAGATGTAAAAATCCAGTTGGAGAAGGAGCAAAACGAGTTACTTCTGCGCCAACAGGCAATTTTCTTGCAGGATATTTCTTTTCTAAATCTGCAATTGTCTCTTTAATTTCAGGGAATATAAATTCTGCTAAATCTTCAAATGTTTTCATAATTTCATTTTTTGCTTGAAGTATTATATCACTTTTTATATAATAATCACGCTGAATTGCAGCTGTAGTTCAGTGGTAGAACACCACCTTGCCAAGGTGGCTATACGGGTCCGATTCCCGCCAGCTGCTCCATTGTAATTATATCCACGTTTAAGTGGATTTTTTATTTACTTCTCGTCTTTTTTCTCCTTTTCTTCTTTCTTATTTTTTTGAGGTGATTGTGATTTCACAATCTCTTCAAGTTTTTTTGCTTCTTCTTCATTAATTCCGAGTTTTTCTCTATATTTCGCAAGGAACTCTAAAGTTGTTGTAACATAAACGTTTTCGTATTCTGGACGTAATCCCTCATAAATAATGTGGTAAACATTCATTAAGTAGTTCATAAATGGAAGAATAACAATAAGAGCAATCGCGAGTCCTAATACAAAGAAATGATCTGGATTAAAGTTCTTAAAGGCATACATTTCAATAAAATATGAACCCACAAAACTGAGAATTATTAGTAAACTAATAAACCATGTTCCTCTAAACATTCTTCCGGCGAATTCTTTTTTGTGTTCTTTACGAACTTTTTTATCAACCATATTAAACTCTCTCATCGGAGTTGGTTGTTTTCTAAGGAATGAGAAATCGAGCATTGGTGAACGTTTAGCAATGTGTGAAATAAACACCATTGTCCCAATCACTAATGAAACACAATTAATAATCAATAAACATTTCTCAAATGAAGGATTAGCGTTAACAAAATCAATCAAAAGCTTTGCTGAATCTGAAAAACTTTTGCTTCCATCAAATAAAATATTTCTAAATTCTTCATTTTTGCCAAAAACAATTGTCTCAGCAATTGATGAAGAAACAACTTCAAAAGCAATGCTGCAAAGCAAAGCTTTGAAAAATGCTGCAATAACTCTGAAACAACCGGAGAACATACGATTAAAATATGTTCTAAACATAATGAAGAAAGCACCAATCTCGCCTCTATCTAAAACTGGAGCAGAGTTAACTGCAATAAGAGCAAAATAAGAAGGTAAAACTACAAACGGGATTGTAAGAATTAACGTTACAGGATCAAAATAACCAAGACCAAGAGAAAGAAGTGTTAAAGTAGCAAATAAAAATAAGGAAATTGAAAAACCTCTGCTTTCCTTTTTAGTTCTTTCACGAGCGGCTTTAAAAACTTTAATTGTGTTTGCTTTGCTCGTTTGTTTCTTTAATTCTTGTGTATTGTTCATAAATTTGTTCTTTGTCTAATGCATTAATTTTTGCGTGTTCAAACTTCCTAATTTTTCTAGCGAGTGAGAAATAATGAACGATGTGGTTTGACGCTTTTTTGCTACCTTTAATTTTGAAATCACAGTTGTTTGGTATTAAACAAATTGATACGAAGAAATCGCTATTAATTCTCAAAATGTCCGCGAATTCCTGGATATTTTTGTTTGAAAGCTCATTTAAATTTGAAATGTATCTAGCCTTCTTTTTTGAGTAATTGTAGTGAATCCAAGACTTATCATTTTCTTCACCAACAACGAATCCTTTTAACTTAATGTTCGTGATCAGATAAATGTATTTTTTGCCAAAGATAATGTGATCAACATAAATTTTTTCGCTATCGAATCTTGAGATAGCTAGGTTTGTAATTCTAAGTAAGTTTCTTCTTCTTGCGATACGATTAACTTTTCTTTCACAATATGACGCAAATTGTTCATTGCTCATATGCACAGTTAAAAGCGGGAATGTTATAAAGAAAACAATCGCAATAACTAAAAGTACAGCAAG
Organism: Bacilli bacterium; assembly: GCA_045628045.1. Taxonomy (GTDB): domain Bacteria; phylum Bacillota_I; class Bacilli_A; order RFN20; family CAG-826; genus Fiminaster. Next base: position 59,968 of record JAZQOV010000007.1, on the reverse strand, counting down.
AAAAATAAACAAAAACATTATGCGTATTTCTCTGCAAGAGTAATGGCAGAATCAATCATATTTCTAAGACCAGTCTGTCTTTGCTCTGGAGTTAATCTACCTTCTTTTATAAAGTGGTCTGTAACAGTAAGCATTGTTAATGCTTTCTTATGCAAATATTGTGCATTAACGAATAATGCATAGGATTCCATTTCAACAGCAAGTACACCGCGTTTAGCGTATTCTTTCCAAACGTCTTTCTTAAAATCATAGAAGACATCTGCTGCAAAAACCATGCCAGCGTGATAAGGATAACCTTTAGCTGATAAAACTTCTTTAGCAGCTTCTGCAATATCTAAACTTGCTTTTGGGCAATAATCAGGAGTGTAGCCTAATTGAGCACCATAATTTGAGTCTGTACAAGCTGATTCACCAATAATGACATCAAAGAAATTGACATATTCTTGGTAAGAACCACAGGTTCCAACTCTAATAATTAAATCAACATCGTATTCTGTATATAACTCGTATGAATAAATTCCAATAGATGGATTTCCCATACCATGTGCCATAACAGAGATTCTTTTATTATTTCTTGTTAATCCTGTAAAACAGAACATTCCGCGGACTTGGTTTACAAGTTTAACATCGTGTAAAAAATTATCTGCAATCCATTTTGCACGATTTGGGTCGCCAGGCATTAAAACTACCTTTGCGATTTCACCTTTTTTAGCTTCGTTATGTGGTGTTGGCATATTTATCCTCCTAATCAATCAAATATAACAATTTTGTTTTTGTGAGCATCTAAGATGCTATTAATCTCTTCCATTGATAATTTTTTAGACATCTCAGGAAGATGATCCATATCGAAGTAGTTAACTTCAGTTGTTTCATAGCAATGTTTCGAAAAATCATCGCTAGTAACATATCCTTCAAAAAGAAGGACGTATTCTGGAACATTTTGATTTGTTTTATGTGGCGTTCTTTCTAAGACACCAACGAGTCTTTCAATTACTGGTTCAACACCAGTTTCTTGTTTAACTTCGTTGAATGCTGACATTTTTGGTGAATCATATAAGTCACACCAACCGCCAGGTAAAGACCAAAGTCCAGAATTTGCTTCTCTAACGAGAAGAATGTTATTGCCAGAATAAATAAGTGTTCTGACAGAGATGTTTGGAGTTGGATAAACTTCTTTTGTAAACATTGAAGGTTTATCGAACTTCACATCCATGAACTTTTCAAGCATCTCACGAGATAACTTATTAAGTTCATTGTAGTTATCAATTGCATAAGGATCTTTTGAATAAGTTAATCCAATTTTTGCAATTGAATGAACTTTCACGACAAAATCGTAAAATTCTTCATACTTCATTTATTGAATATCCTCTACATATTTTGCGAGGATTGAAGTAACTTCATCACACTTTTCTTGTGTAGGTGCTTCGCACATTACACGAATAAGTGGTTCGGTTCCTGATGGACGGACAAGAATTCTTCCGTTTCCATTTAATGTTGCTTCAACTTCTTTAATTTTTGCTTTGAAGCCTTCATTTGATAATGTTGCTTCCTTGTTTGCAACTACAACATTTTTCAAACTTTGTGGATACATTTTGCATTTTGAAACAAGTTCTTTTAATGACTTGCCTTCGTTTGCGACAACATTAAGGGTGTGAACCATTGTTAAGAGTCCATCGCCAGTGTTTAAATCTTCTAAGAAGATTATGTGGCCAGATTGTTCACCACCAACAGATAACTTATTAGCCTTCATATCGGCTTGAACATACTTATCACCAACTGCAGTTTCATGAATGCCAACGCCTTCGGCTTCGAATGCTTTCTTAAGGCCAAGGTTAGACATAACTGTAACAACTGCAATGTTGCCTGCTAATTTGCCAATCTTTTTGAGATACATAGCGTTCATGTAGATGAGTTGATCACCATTTACAACATCTCCATCACCAGTCATACCAAGGCATCTATCAGCATCGCCATCGAATGCAAATGCTAAATCATAATTGCCTTTAGCGACTGCTTCTGAATTATTTTCAATTTTTGTAGAACCACAATGATCATTAATATTTAAACCGTTTGGTTTATTTGCAACAACTGTATATTTGACTCCTAATTTATCCAAAACTTTTGGAGCAATATTTGAGGAAGAACCGTTTGAACAGTCGATATAAACTTTTAAATTTTTAACTTTTGGATCAGCCTTAGAAACAATGAAATCAATGTATTCATTAATTAATTCATCACAAGGCATGTATCTTCCGATTGCATCATTAATAAGTAATGGCAAATCATCCTTTGGATTATCAATATATTCTTCGATTTGTGCTTCGATTTCAGCTTCAAGTTTTTCGCCTTCCTTATTGAAAACTTTAATTCCGTTATCATAGTAAGGATTGTGAGATGCTGAAATCATAACACCGAAATCAAAGCCATGTTTTCTTACTAAGTAAGAAACAGATGGAGTTGTTGAAACTCCAATGTCATAAACATCAGATCCACTTGAAACAACACCAACACCAACTGCATCACCTAAAAGCTTGCCTGAAACACGTGTATCACGAGCAATAAGAATTTTGTTTTTGCGACCATTTGGGTATTGGCCAATAAATCTACCAATTTTGTAAGCTAATGTGCCGTTAATTTGCTTATTTGCAACTCCACGTGCACCATCTGTACCGAAATATTTTCCCATAATTATTTACTCTCACTTTCTGTTTTTTCTTCTGCAAATAAATATTCTTCAATTGTTCTTAAGAAACTATCTGGAGCGACTGGTATAAGTTCTCCACGATAAGCTAATGAAACTCTTCCTGTTTCTTCAGAAACAATTACTGTAACAGAGTCTGTAATTTCAGAAATTCCAATAGCAGCTCTATGTCTTGAACCAAACTTACCAGTTAATGGTTTTGTGGTTGGAGTGTAATAGACTGAAGCTGCTAAAATTTCATCTCTTCTAATAACAACTGCACCATCATGCAATCTTGTTCCTGGATAGAAAATGGTTACAAGAAGTTCAGGTGTAATTGGCGAATGTAGCATTGTGCCGCTTTTTACAACATCGGAAAGTGGGTTGTTTTTCTCAAAGGTGATAAGAGCACCGGTTTTTGATTTTGATAAAGTTTCAACTGCAAGTGCTATCTTTTGACAAACAGCATGTCTATCATAAACTTTTTGAGCATTTTTAACTCTTTTTCTCTTAAAGAAAGAGCCAACAAAGTCTCTAACTTCGTTTTGATTTTGAATGATCGTCACAACAAAATACGCTGTGAACAACATCATGCACACGCGTAAAATTAAAGTCATGTTAAAGAACCACGAAGCAATACTTAAAACTGAAAGGAAAATTGCTCCAATGGTGAATGATTTTCTATGCATTGCTTTGCCAACTACTAAAAGCGAGAAAAGAATCAAAAGCATAGATACGCCAAAATCAATCCAAAGTGTAATTGAATTAAATTGCCATATGTTTTTAACTGGATCGTACATAAACTAACCCCCTTTGAAAACTAATTAAGATTATAGCAAAAGTTATTTATAAAATAAACAACTCTATATTTTTAATTATATGGCAAAAGAAAAAAGGCCCTAGGGCCTTTTATTATTTTATCTTGGATAAATCAAATGATTTAAGAATTCGTTTGAGTGGTAAAATAACTTTGCGAATATTTCCTTCTTCAAATGGGTTTCTTAAGTGTGCTTTTCCAAGTAATGTAACGAATGGATAGCGTCCACCAAGTTTACAAAGTTTAACGTATTTCTTCCAAGCTTTTTCTCTGTTTCGTGTCATTTCAACTAAGAATTGGAATGCACAAACTTGAGCTAAAGTGTAGTCAATGTAATAGAACGGAACTCCAAAGATGTGTGACTGTCTCATCCACCATCCACCTTTTTCGCAGATTTTCATTTCTGGATCATACTTCTTGTGTGGAGTGTAACGGGATTCAATTTCTTTATAAGCAGCACATCTTTCTTCATGAGTTGCTGTTGGATGAGCGTAAACCCAATGTTGGAATTCATCGATTGTAATTCCATAAGGTAAGAACTCAATTGCATCTGCTAAATGAGAGTAACGATATTTGTCATCTCCATCACCAAAGAAAAGTTCCATCCATGGCCATGCGAAGAACTCCATTGACATTGAGTGAATTTCACATGATTCAAGTGTTGGAGAACGGAAATCTCCTGGTTTAATATTTCTAGAAAGATAACCTTGGAATGCGTGTCCCACTTCGTGGGTTAAGACATTCACATCACCATCTGTACCATTAAAGTTAGAGAAAATGAATGGGAATTTTTGAACTGGAAGGAAGGTCATGTAACCACCAGGTTGTTTGCCGGCTCTTGCTTCAAGATCAAGTAAATGATGGTCTTGCATAAAGCGGAAGAATTCACCAGATTCCTTGCTCATTTCGTCATACATTTTTGTGGCTTGTTTAACTAAATATTTTGCGTCTCCTTTTGGAGTTGGGTTTCCACTTAAGAATGAAAGATTGTAGTCGTATGATTTCATCTTGCTAAATGGAATTCCAATGCGCCTTGCCTGTTCTTTATAAAGCTTTTGACAGACTGGAACAACCTCGTCAGCAATTTGCTTTCTATAGCCTGCAACCATCTTAGCATTATAGTCGACTCTACCAAGGCTTAAGTAACCAAGTTCTGTGTAATCTTTAAAGCCAAGTTTCTTTGCAGCTTTATCACGTAAAAGAACCAATTTCCCATAGATTTCCCCAATATTTTCTTCATTTTCTTGGAAAAATTTATCGACGGCAATTGATGCTTCACGTCTTGTTTCTCTATCTTTAGATTTAGCGAATTTTCCCATTTGTGGCATGTTATAAATTTCGCCTCTAAATTCAATCTTTGCACCACCCATGACTTTGTCGTATTGTGATGAAAGTTTGTTGATTTCAATTAACTCCGGAATGATTTTTTCATCAAATGATTTGAGCGAATTGTCAATCATTTGGAAATAATATGGAGTTAATTTTTCTTCAAGAGCTTTACGTGCTGGATGTTTAACTAAAACTTTGTTGAACTTATTAATCTCATTTGAAATAAGTGGAGAAATTTCATCCATATGGTCTTGAAGTTTTGCGATGTATTCATCTTCCGTATTCAAAGAATAGCTGATTGAAATAACTGTTGCGTTATTTTCATATTTGTCCATGTACTTTTCAAGTGCACGAACTACTTTTAAAGCTTCTTTAGGATCTTTGGTTTTGCTAAGTGCATCAGTAAAACCTGCAAGCTTCGCTTGAACACCTTTTAAAGAAACTTTCTTTGGAACAATGTCTTCAAATTTAATATTCTTGTCCATTTTTGATACCTCCTAAATTAAATGGAATCCCAACCAAAATCACCATTGTTAACACAAAGTGTTTGCCAAGTAGTGAACTTGGTTGATAATGAATTACTATAATCTTCTTTTCCAACTTGAAGTGAGTATTCTCTACTACTACAAGTAGGAACAAATGCATTTACACCGCAAGGAATTGTCGTGTATTTACTACAGTATTTGTTATAAATAACAAGTTCTTCTAAAGTAGATAAAAGTGTAGTTACATTTATAGAAGTAAAATAATCATCTAATTTATTTAAAAATGATTTGAAATCACACAGGCCGTAAAGTGCTTCACCAAATGCGTTATATGAAGCATTAAATGCAGAAGTAACAGATCTAAATGCAGAGCTTGAAGTTCCTATCTTTGAACAAATTGAATTGAATTCAGTAGTAAATTCGTTCATTTTTGATAAATCAAGAACTGACAAAGTTTGTAAACATGCCTCGTTTTCTTTTGTTGAATGATTATCCTCTAAAAATGCATCGCATATTTTTGGTAAGAATTCACTTGGAGTAATTTTTGTATTATTCACTAAATATGGTAAATAAACATCATGATTCCAACCACTTCCACTTTCTGATTCTTGAGATGCAACCATGTATTCAAAATAATCAGCATTTATCGAAGCAATATCAGCACATTGCATTAAGCAACAGTCATAGCCAATCCAAGTAAATTTACTTCTACTTGATGATGCCAAAGCATTCTTTGAAGCTTCTGCAATTTCAAAAGTTCTTAGGCAATGTTGGTATTCGTAACGTTCGTATGTATAGGTGTAATTATCATCAAAAACACATCCAGCAATTCCAGCACCGTGTGATGAAATAACAACACCCATTTGTTGAGCAGGATAATCTTTTAATCCCCATTTTAAGAAATCTTCAAACGAACTTTCTTTTGCCATATAATTTGTATTTAATGTTGAAACGAGTTTCAATTTCTTATTTTCGACTTTCCATCTTTGTAGACTTGAGGAACTGATTTCACTTGCCCCATCAAGATAAGTGCTTGGCATATGCCATTTTGTGGTTCCACCAGTTTCAATAAGAATGTTAACTGAACTAGGAAGATTGTTAACACTTAAAATCTCCTTTATATCTTCGGTAAATAATGCATTATCAGATGAGCTTCCTGAACCATAACCCCATCCACCACTTGATGAATCGTGTTCAAGATCTGAGCCACACATATAAAGCATTATTGTGTAATCCGCGATTTTATCGGAAGTTACATTAATTGTAATAACTTTACTAAGTTCGACACCATCTTTACTATAAGTAATAGTGACTTGAGCGCTACCAGCGTTTTGTGGTGTTAACAAACCATTTTCGTTCACCTTAACAACATTTTCGTTACTTGATAAATAAGTAAAAAGTGATGATCCTTTTTCACCATTATCTAAAGAAGCATCAACATATTTTTCAAAATCAGATGATAAATTTAAATTAATAGTTTCTGATGCAATAATCTTAGTTGGTTTTTCAGTTTTCTTTTCCTCTTCAGTATTTTGAGTAGGAAAGTATTTTTCAATTAATTCTTGTGCTTGAACTAAAATTGAACAAGAGGTTGCACAAACTCCTGCGGCTAATAGTGAAATAATAGTTAAAATTTTATTCTTTTTCATAATAAGTTATGGAGCACCGAACGGGAATCGAACCCGCATAGTCAGCTTGGGAAGCTGATGTTCTGCCACTGAACTATCGGTGCAACGTTTATTATTATAAACTAGTAAAATAAAAAACTCTATATTAGAGTAATTTATTTTGGATAGATATATAAAAAGCAATCTTTTTTGTAAATTAATGATGGCTAAAAGTTAACACTGGATCATGAGGTGTTTCACAATGAAATACTGAATTATTTAAAATCAAATAGTTATTCCAAGAAGTATAACGATATTCAATATATGAATTATCAGAAAAGTTTTTTCTAAAAGTGTAATACCTGTTTCCACCTAAAATGCTGTCTAATCCCGAATTATTATTAGCTACAGTTTCAGTAGGCGGAAAAATAGCAAACATTTTTTCATAATATACAAAATAATATTTTTCAGCACTTTGAATACATTCTTGTGCAATTTCTTCATTATATACAGTTTCTTCTTCGGAACTTTCTGCAGAAAATTCAACATTTGTCGCAATATAATCCGCTTTCTCCAAATCATATTTTAAAGTTACTACACCACTAAAGGCTCCTTTTCGAAAACCAATTTCGGTAGTTTCGGTTGTAAGATTAATATCATCTTTTTTAGCAACGGTATTTGTCCATTTAACTCCATACGGAGAACTTTTACGTGCATTACAACTCGATATAGAAATTGAAAGAATTACAATTAATGTAACAGGAAGAAAAAGAATACCACTTATTAATGATAAGAACCAATCCAGTATTTTCTTCATAAAAATTTTATAAAATTAAAAATCCCAAAAATAAAAATAAAGATCTGATCTAACAAGTTTATCATTAACATAGTATCCTGACGATGTTAATTGAAAAAAATGACGATCTAGTGGAGCTTCATAACAAAATTGTAGAAACGATCTCTGATTATCTAAAAACTGTGTGAATATAAGACTAGGTAACCTTAAAACATCTGGGAATTGATAATCAGCACTCCACACATTTTCAGGAAATAAAACACTTAGTTTTTCGCTCGTTAAAAGAAAATATTTTTTTACAAAACTTCTAATATCATTTTCAATTTCTATAATGTCTCCTGTTTCGTCGTTTTTTGAATAAAATTCTAATAGCTCTATATCATAGTCTTTAGCAGTCTCATCAAAAAAAACAAAAAAGGTAGCGTCGTAACTTTTTGCATGAATCCACTGTTGAGATTTAGGAAAAGGAGGGTTTTGTATTTCGCTTGATGAAGAAAGTCCTCCTAATGCTCGTATTCCAAATGGATATTTTGGTTTATTGAAAAGACAAGAATTTAAAAGAAAAACTGTTAAAATTAAACTTTTTTTCATAAAATTATAATAAGAGTAAAGAGGAGAAAAATCAAATGATTATAACAAATTTATTATTAACTACTATATTTTCTTTAACAAATTTCTCAGTTCAACACAGCAACTTTGATTATGCTGCAAAGCATAATTATTTTAGATATTGCCAGAATCTAAACTTGTCAGAATACAACAAAAGATTTGTCCAAAATTTATATGATAATGATTACATTTGTTCTGAAACATCCATCACAGTCCTAACTCACGGTATGTTCGGAAATAACAAATATTGGTTTCCTAAAACGGATGATTTTGAAACCTTATATTTCGATAGTGAATCACTTGCATATAAATTAGTAAATTGCAACAATTTTGATATAGATTATTTGCCAATTTTATTTTTTGGCTCATTTAGCGAAACAGATATTGTACAAAACGAAACAGAAAATGACGGACCAAACGATGAAAATGAAAATGAAATGATTTTTCCGGTCCAAATTAAGCAACTCAAAAAAATCTCAGACACAGAATTTGGTACTGTTGATTTTGATCTTCACAATTTTGATTACAACTCTCAACTTCTAAGTAATCATATTATATTGGTTTACAATGCACCAAAAAATGTTGATGCGAACAATGCATCAAACTATGAAGTAGCTAGAGTTTTTCAAGAAGCTCTAGATAATGTTTTGGCGACTTTCTCAGTTTATTACGGCGGAAAGCTGCCGAAAATAAATCTTATTGGTCATTCGCGTGGTGGAATCACGAATTTATACTATTGTGATGTGCGAGAAAAACTTGTTGATAATTTTATAAGTATCTCCACTCCATTTGAGGGCTCGTTGTGGGCGGAAACATTAGATGCATTCATTAATTTGTACAACATAGTTAAAAACGAAAATTTAAATGGTTACTCAGCAATTTTTGATGAGAATGATATTCTCTACAATATCGGGATGCTTAATACAATAAATGTTAATCATAAAGTTGCAATTGGTTGCGAAATGACACAGGACCTCTTTTTTGATGAAATTGTTTCCTTTTTACAACCACTGCTGCAAAATCAGCAAAATAATGATGGATTATTTAAACATTTATTGCGTCAATTATTTGAAAAATTAATTCGTGATAACTTCATCAACAATACAGTCACAAATTTATGTGACGATGTTATTAGCACAACTCAGGCTATTAAAAATACACTTAATTTTGTTAATGGATTTGATAATGTAGTTGATAATCTTTGTTCCTTTTTAAATTTAAATACTGTCACAATGTTTGATAGAAAATTAGAAGCTTCAATTGCCTTACTTGATAAAGTCTCAAACTTGTTCCAAAATATTAGGCAATTTGATACAAACAACTCATGTATAAAAGGAGATTTTTGCGTCGATTTAAATTCTCAATTATGCAATATTAACGGTTCCTCTCCTTTTGATGAAGAAATAATTATACCTTTTGGCATGGAGGGAACTTCTAATCTCGTTAATAAGTATCTCTCTACTGAAGAAGCATTAGCCTTTGTACACAATTATGAGTCAAACTTTCCTGAAATTACGAACTATATTCTGAATATATTATCTACTAACGATTCCTTGCATTCCCATGTTTTTAATACTTTAGACATATGCTCGTGCGGATTTTCGCGCACCATCGAAGAAATCAATCCTTCGCAAATTCCTTTTTACTATTTCGATAACAATTTTTTAACAAATATATATGAACCTGATGGTGTTTTTAATGGGTCAGAGTTTGGTTTTAGAGAAAAATACTATTTTGAAGATGAAATAAATTTTAACGATTCTTCATTTAGAATATCTCAAACTTTTGGAAACACTTTAGTTACAACAAAGCGATTAAGAGCTTGCTATGTAAGAAATGAAAAATTGACATTATCTCCTAATAGGGAAGGTGCGGGTTTTGCATACATCGAATTCCTTTTTGAACGACCTGTTTATGATTTTTCATTTGATATTAGTTTGTGGAGCGATGATGAATCGGTTGTATCATCAAATTTGACTTTTGTTTATTCTACCGACGAAAATTTTAGAGAATACTTAGGAAGCTTTATGTTCGAATCGCTCATTGAGGAAAACCATTTATATACACAGACACTTCGCGGTCAATACGCATTATTAGAAAATAAAACTCTCTTTAATCAATATTATAATGAGGTGCAAATATCAAGTATTCCAACAAACAGAGAAACACCTTCAACTATTCGAGTAAATTCTTCCTCAAAATTTAATGCTATTGGTTTTTATGTTGCGTGCAATCCGACAACATCAACAAAAAACAAAGGCAGAATTTGTCTTAGTAATTTTGAATATTATTTGTGCGAATCTCCACTTTTATAAAAGAAAAAACTCCAATAATGGAGTAATTTTCTAAATGGTGGATGCTACAGGGCTCGAACCTGTGACCTTCTGTACGTCAAACAGATGCTCTCCCAGCTGAGCTAAACATCCAAAGCTGGTATTTCGTGGTGCCGTCGGAGAGAATCGAACTCCCGACCTACTGATTACGAGACAGTTGCTCTACCGACTGAGCTACGACGGCAAAGGGCGAGAATTATGATAGTTTATTCATAGTTAGATTTCAAGAGTTATTTATAAAAAGTATTAAATACTAAAGCATGTATTGTAACTGTAATAGTCTTCAGCAGCAAAGGTTTTGGTGCTATTTTCAAGAATATATTCTTTCAAAATGTCTCTATATGTTGGAATTGTTCCATCACTATTTGTAAGAACTGAAATGTTAGATGCATTTGGAAAATAATCATAATTTCGATCACTATCTTGATGAAGTCCAACATAGTCAATAACTGCAATTCTATATGATTCGCTATAAGAGTAAGTAAATGCGGATTCTCGATAATGAAGATTTCCAAAAACAGCAAGAGCAGATTGCCTTCCAGAAATCGTCATCAAAATAATCTGATTATCAAACGGAAAACACTTGTATAAATCAGAATACAACATAGTTGTCTTTTCAAAAGAATCTCTTGCGTAATTGCTTACGGAGAAATCAATATCAGCACCTAACGAAGTGGCTTTTTTATAAATTGCTTCACACATTAAGTTTGCTAAAATTTCACCATCAAAATATCCAGAAAATTTGTTACTTAAAACTTGCTTTCCTATGCTTTCGATTGATGCTAAATATGAATCAACTTTAGTAGAAATTTTGTCATCAACACCATAATAAACATTTAGGTATTTTTTATTGTAGCTATCGTATTTTGTTTCATTATCTAAAACTGAGTTAGTTGCAAAGTCATAGGTTAAAGTAACACTTCCTGCAGTTATTCCGTTTGAATCCCATTGAGCAAACATTACGCCATTTTCGGTTTCTTTTCTTTTTGAATGTGTGTGGCCGTTAAGAACTAAATCAACGTATCTTTTTTTGGAAACGGGAGAGACATTTGTTAATCCAGCGCCCAATGTTGTATCTGCTCCAGAATGAACACTTGCAATGACAATATCGCAATCTTTTTCTGTACGTAAAAAATCAGAAATTTCTTTAATCTTTTCATTATGATTGCTAAAAGCAATATTTTGAACGAGTTGCGAACAAATTGAAGTGATTTGATCTTCGCCAATAACTCCGACAACACCAACTTTAACACCACTTTCTAAAACAAAAGTAGCGTATTCTTTTCCGTATTGAGATTGTTGAGTGCTTCCGACAACACCAGCGCTATAGTCATAAACATTTGCGCACAATGTAGGAATGTAATTATTTGCGTTTGTGTCACATAAGGTTTCGAGTCTATCTACGCCCCAGTCAAAATCATGATTTCCGATGGTTCTAAGCGATACACCAGCATCATAAAAAACATCTTGAGCAATCTTCCCGTATTCAACATTTGATTCAAATGATCCTTGCCAGGTATCGCCTTGGTCAAATACTAAAGTATTTTCTTTAGCGCTTTCTTTCTTTAGATAACTTCCTAAAAGCTTTAAACCAGACTCGTTAGTGCTCTCATTTATAGCACCATGAAAATCATTAAAACCAACGATTTTAATTTCAGTAGTTCCACTAGTTGCTTTCTTAATTTCTGACTCTGAAACAGATAATTCAAATCCTGTGTATTTCCCTTCAACTAAAGAACCGTAAAAAGATTCGGTTCTACTAGAATCTTGGTTATGATTATTATTTGGGTTGGTAATCTTTTTAAAAAAATCACAACCGCAAATAAGGAAAGCGGTAAGAGATATAAAAAGTAATTTTCTTCTCGGCATAATGTTATTTTATCACATTATTATTTAAATATTCTTCTAAAATTTCGGCAGCTCCACCAATTAATTCTGGGCATGGCCTTTTAGCAAAAAACGAATGATCTCTGGGAGATGGATTTGGGTCATCGTGTTTAACATTTAAATTAAGTAAATTTCTGCAAGTTAAAGAACCGAAACGTTCCTCGAATTTTAATAATAATTCTTGAGTTATTTTATAAAGATTTGCTTTTACTTCGCCTGTTTCTGGAGTACTATAACCTAAAAGGTTACCGATAACAATAACCATTCCAGAAACAGCACCACAAGTTTCTCTCATTCTAGAAATACCACCGCCAAAAGGTGATGCTATTTTGCAAAGTTCTTTTGCATCAACAGTAAGCAAATCTTTAAAAGCCAAAACTACAGATTGAGTGCAGTTATAGCCTTCTTTGAAATAATTAATTGCGTCTTCTCTTCTACTCATAATCATAATTATATCAAATTTATATTGTGTGCACGTGATAAACTTTATTGCGATTATTCTTAATAAATATTAATATATTTCTTATGAAAAAATTAAGCGATGAAACTAAAGCAAAATTAATTTATTCAGGCGAATTATTTTTATTTGCTATTTTATTTGCTGTTTTTGGAGTCCTTAAACTCACCAATAAAATGGGTTATAACCCAACTAGAGTGTTAATTTTTAACTGGATTACTGTTTTTGGTGCTCTTTGGGGCATTGCAGATTTCATTTGGGCAATTTCATCCAAAAAGAGACAAAAACGAATTAGTTTAATTGATAAAATTTTAATTCTTCCTCTTGCGATTTTTATTGAAATTTATGACTTAATTTCTTTAATTACAAAACCAGAAAATAAAAACTTTTATAGTTTAATGTTAGGCTGTGCTTTTATGTATGTTGCCGCCGTTTATTTATTCGAAAGTATTTATCATTTTTATAATCCAATTCCAGGATTATTAGAAGATGACGAAAATAAAAAAGAACCGGGAATTCCCGTAGAAAATGCCGAGAAATAGTATGATTTTAGAAGAAATTAGCAAAGATATTATTGAGCTTTCAAAACAAGCTGATAAAGATTTAAAATCCATTTTTGAAAAGATTGACGAGGTGTGTTTATATAACTCAAATCGTATCCTTTCTGCATTCATCGAAAATAAAGTTTCCTATACTGATTTTGCAGATATCAATGGTTATGGTAACTACGATACTGGAAGAGACAAATTAGAAAGAATCTTTGCCGGTGTTTTAGGAACAGAAGATGCACTTGTAAGACCACAAATAATGAGCGGCACAAACGCTTTATACTTAACTTTCACCGCTTTATTAAAACATGGAGACACAATGATTTCGATTTCAGGAACTCCATATGATTCTTTACAAGAAATGGTTGGAATCATTGGAGAATCAACTCAATCTTTGAAAGCTCATGGTGTTAAATATGAACAAATCGATTTGGTGGATTCTAAATTTGATACCACCGCTATTACAAAACGTCTCGATAAAGGTGATGTAAAACTTGTCGAAATTCAACGCTCAAGAGGCTATTCAGATAGAAAGTCATTAACTATTTCTCAAATTGAGGAAATTGTTAAAGAAATTAGAAAAGTAAATAAAGACGTTATCATTATGGTTGATAACTGCTATGGTGAATTAGTAGAAACAAAAGAACCAGGTCATGTAGGTGCTGATGTTGTTGTTGGTTCACTAATGAAAAACTTAGGAGGAGGCATAGCCTCCACTGGTGGTTATGTTGCTGGTAGATCTGTCTTGATTAACATGGTTGCAGAAAGATTAACTGCTCCAGGAATTGCAAAAGATTTAGGCGCAAACTTTAACCAAAATAACTCTTTCTTTAAAGGAATTTTCATGGCGCCAAATGCTGTAAAGAATGCACTTAAAACAGCAATCTTTGCATCATATATGTTAGAAAAACTTGGATTTAAAAAGATCTCACCTAAATTTGACGAAACTAGAACTGATATTATTCAAACTGTTGAGCTTGAAACAAAAGAAAATCTTGTCGCTTTTGCACAAGGTCTTCAAGGCTCATCTCCAATTGATTCATTCGTACATGTAATGCCTGCACCAATGCCAGGTTATCCATTCGATGAAGTTATGGCTGCAGGAGCATTTACTCAAGGATCAACGATTGAATTAAGCGCTGATGCTCCAGTAATTCCGCCTTATACGCTTTACATGCAAGGCGGATTAACTGAAGAGTACGGAAAACTTGGAATAATGCTCGCGTTATCAAAAATGATTAAAAAATAAACCACTCATCGAGTGGTTTTTATTTCGCTAATAGGCTTACAATTATTTTGATAATCATTTCAATCTCTTCTGGTTTTGATTCTGCTGTTAATAATGTAATTGCAACCAATGCATCATTAGAAATAACTAACTTGCCTTCTTTTACTAATGCATGATTACGATTTAAAAATTCAAGAAATAAAGTGGCAGCAATTCTTTTACAGCCGTCAACAAAAGGATGATCTTTGACAAGAAAATAAAGCAAGTGAGCAGCTTTATCTTCTAAGGTTTCGTATATCTCTTTACCAAAAACATTTTGATACACCGCTGCCAAAATACCATTAAGTTTGCCTTCTTCTTTTTCAACTCCAAAAATATCAGAGCTGTTTCCAAATTTCATAGAATTAATAATTGCTCTTGAGTCGTCATATGTTAAAACATATGTTGCAGCCCTTCCTTTGATAGGTTTTACACATTGATGGTCATAATCATCTAAAAGATCTAAAGCCTCTGTATATGCGCTTATAACTGATGACAATTCACTTGTTTCAATATTAAGAACTGAAGAAAGCATTCTATTTTGAATCTCAATAGTCTTATTTAATGAAATGAGCCTTTTCTCATTAACGGCATATCCTTTAATCAAATAATCTTTTAAAATTGAGTTAGCCCATTTTCTAAATAAAGAACCTCTTTTTCCGTTTACCCTATATCCAATCGAAAGTATCATATCGAGGTTATACAAAGTTAACGATCTTTCTATACTTCTATTACCTTCCTTTTGAACTTGTAAGGATTTTTTACAAGTTGCTCTTTTAGATAATTCATTATCTAGATAAATATTTTTTGTGTGAATGGTAACACTTTGTGGAGTCACGTCAAAAAGTTGTGCTATTTCTCGTTGCGTTAACCATACAGTTTCTCCATTTTTGTCAGCTCTAACATCAAGAGCGAATTCACCGTCTTTAAAGGTGATTATTTCAAATTTTTCTGCCATAATTTAGGCCTCCTTTAGCTATATTATAGCGCTTAAGCGCTATAATATACCACAAAGAAAAATACTTTTCAAATATAAAGTGAAAAAAAGCCACATTTATGTGGCTTCATCGAAATAATTTTTTAAAAATTTAAAGAAAAAGGCCTCGGATTATCCTCCGTAACGGCCTCCATCTATTTTAAGAACTGCATTATTAATGTAGCTTGCTTCATCACTCACTAAGAATTTAACTAAGTGTGCAACTTCTTCTGGTTTCCCATATCTTCCAAGAAGTATTTTTTCTTGTTCTGATTTTAGAAATTCTTCATCATAACCTTCAAGTTCTGATTCTGTACCAATAAATCCTGGTGCAATCGCATTCACGGTTGCATAAGGTGCAAACTGAATTGATAAATTATGTGTTAATGAAATTAACGCTGCTTTAGATGCATCATATTCAAGACACATCGGATAGTAAGTATCAATTCCATTTGTAGAAGAAATATTAACAATTCTCCCCCACTTCTTATCCATCATACCTTTATAAACTCTGTGGGCAACATTAAATGCTCCAATAACATTAACATCTAAAGTTTTTCTAAAGCTTTCTGCAGTTTTCTCACTCCACATACACGAAAGATCAACTGCAGCATTGTTAATTAAAATATCAACAGTGCCAAGTTTTGATTCAATCAATTGAATCATCTTATCAACTTCTTTTTCTTTTGAAACGTCACATTGGTACGAAAAAGATTTAACACCTAGTGATGTTAATTCCTTGGCGAGTGCTTCAGCCTTCTCTTTTGACGACAAGTAATTAATTACTACATCATAGCCTGCACTTGCGAGTTCTCTACAAATGGCAGCGCCAATACCTTTAGCACCACCAGTAACTAACGCGACTTTCCCCATAATAGAAAAAAGAGCTTATATTAAGCTCTTGAAGAATATTTACCGTCAGCTGTTGAGACAATGATCTTTTCGCCTTCCTTAATAAACATTGGAACGCGGAGTCTAAGACCTGTATTTGTAACAGCATCCTTTGTTGCAGTTGCAGATGCATTTGATACTGCTGGAGCAGTTTCGGTAATTTCCATCTCGACTTTATCTGGAAGGGAAATATCAAGAATTTTACCTTCAAAGAAGACAATATTTGTATCCATTCCTTCGATAAGGAAATATTTATTATTTCCTAAAATCTTTTCATCTAATTCATATTGTTCAAATGTTTCCATATCCATGAAGACGTATGATGTGCCTGCATTGTATGAATATTGAACTTGTTTACGAATGATTTCTGCTGCATCAAATTTTGTAGATGCGTTGAAGTTTCTTTCTTGTGTTGAACCGGTTTTAAGGTTTTTCATCTTTGTTTTTAAGATAGCTGCACCTTTGCCTGGTTTAACGTGCATGAAGTCTAAGACTACCCATGGATCACCATCAATGAGAAGTGTAAGACCTGTTCTAAAATCGCCTGCTTCAATTGCCATAATTTTTACCTCACTTTAATATAATTAACTTTCAAAGTCTTAAGTATTTTAATAAATTTACATATATTTAGTCAAATACTAAATAGTAAATTATTATCAGTTTTATCTATGTTTAATTGTAAATTTAGTATTTGGAAGGAAAATCTTTGCGAGTAAAGACACACTAACATTTCCAACATTATCAAAAACAGTTGCTGCAGCAATTAATTTAACTTTGTATGCTCTATAAACTAATTCAGCAATTTCTGCATGACCTTGTTCATTAGGATGCGAAAAGAATGAGTTACCAAATTGAAGAATAAAGACAGCTGCAACACTTCCTTTTGCTCCTTCTTTGCTAAGAAGTGAAAGCATTGATGCTTTTCCGAGTTCATAAACTTTTTGATCGTCATTCCCGTTTACGTAATTCAATATTATTGAATTAATTGTATCAAGAGAAGTTGCTTCTGATGCAAATTCTTCAATAACGGAAAGATCTAAATTTTCAATATCAATTACGGTATTGGATAGTGATTCTTTTGCAACAGTTGCTGTTAAGAAATGAATGTATGTTGAAATACGGTCAATAATGATTGGAAAATCTTCATCACCTAATCCATAAAGTGTCTTAATCAATGATGAATTCTTTTTAACGAGATCATCAACAATAGATGAAATTAAAAAATCTTCTTCATAGCAGTCAAAACAATCGATTACGTTTGAAGGAATTGTTTCGGCATTTCCGTCCCATGCGCAAATTTCATCAGCAAAGTTTGTAGCTTTTTGTTTAGGACCAAAACTTGCGAAATAATATTTGGTGCAATATGGAGAAAATGAATTCAAATATAAATTTGCAGCGTTAGTTAAAATACCAAAAATAATACCTGCATCAATTTCAATATCGCCAAGTTTTATTTTGTAACCATCGAGCATATTTTGAAGAGCGACGACCACTACTTCAACATCTGGATTTAGTTCATAAATGACTTTCATAGATTTTTCAAAACCAAGAATAAATCCAGAGAATGCGTATGCTAATGTATCAACAACAAAACCAATCGTTTTTACTGTTTCTTCATCAACTGAAAGAACATTTTTAAGAATGGATTCTTCGAGAACATTTTTCATCAAATAGTAATATCTTGCGTATTTGCCAAGAGTGTTGAATAGATTATTGTCGAATAAACCGCCATCTTCCATCTCTAAAATCATGTTTGCAACATAAACGGTGAAATCATTGATTCCAAGATCATAGCTAATTAAATCAGCATCTTTAATAGATTGAATAAATTCTTCTTTTAGATTCGTTTTCTCTTTAGAGAAATTATAAATTTGACCGTCAATTTCGACATCTTGGTTTCTTTCTTTCTCAATGTCGCCAATCCAATCAAATTTTTCTCCGAGACGCCAATTAACATAAGCATCTGCGGGAACACTTTCATCTAGAATGTATGCTAAATCATAAGCACGCATTGAGTTTAGTGCACATTGGTGAAAATTAACTTTGTCATATTCTTTTTCAAGTTTTTCCTTAACAAGAACTGGATAACATTTTTCGGAATAAAAATAATATCCTGATGAGAAATATCCGTCTCTATCACCGTCATATAAACCATAAATTTTACTTGGTTCTAGGTAGAATGGTTCTGGAATAAATCCGTGTAAACCATAACCATTTGTTTGAGATGATCCAAAACTAACATAATTAAATTCTGTTTTTTCGTTATTATCATACTTCGGATACAAACCAAGCAATGAACATGCTAATAATATTTTTGTTAAAATCATATCGAACCTCCGATTCGTGAATATAATATATTATAAAAAAAAAAAAAAAAAAAACAAGTTCAATAAATTGAACTTTTCTAAAATTTTAAAATTAAAATTTTATACTTTTTATTATTTTTTATCTAGGATAACGAAAGAATGACTATACCTATTAAAATAATTGCTACAAAAATGTATTGATTAATACTCAATTTTTCTTTAAGAATGAGTCTAGATAAGATTAGAGAAACAATTACTGTTCCCGCACCAATAATTACTGCAGCAATTCCGGTCCCTTCGCTTAATGCAAAAAGATAAGTTGCTTGTCCGATTGTTTCAAAAACTGCTGCGAGAATTTTCCATTTTTGACTTACAACAGCAGATAAAAGATTGTTGTCTCTAGTTCCTTTGGAAATACTAAACAGACTTTGTTTTTTGATTTTTAAAAATATAAAAAGAACAACAGCAACAATAAAGAAAGTTAATTCATAAGCACAGTTTGCAGTGTGCTCTGCCACTCGCTCAGTAGAATTCAATAAAATTGAATCTGATAAAGTTTGGACATAATAAATATCCAAAAAAGTTCCGACTGAATCTAAAAAAAGATAACAAAACGGCATTGAAATTGCCCAAATTGCCAATTTCTTTCCAAATTTCTGTTTGCGATCATTGTTGCCTTTTTTATCCAATAATCCAACACAAACTAAACCGATAAAAACTACAATGATTCCTATGACTTGCAATCTTGAAAATGTTTCTTTTAGAAAAATTGCACACAAAATAGGAACAATTGCTCCAGAAGTGTTTTCAATAGGATCGGAAATAGATTCTTCAACAAATCTAACTCCAAAATAAGAACACACCATAGAAACAATGTAGCAAATTGCAATAGGCAAATACCTCACAAAATATGAAGGAAAAGTCTTTAGATCAATTCCTTGAGTAAACAAAATAATCAAGGCGTAAATGCCCATGAAAAAGCCCACAAAAACTGTCGTTTTCAAATGTGAATATTTTTCGTCAGCGCAATTACCTTTTTTATAGAAAATTTCAGCAATGCCCCAGGCTAATGTTGAGATTAAAAGAAATGCCCACATACGTTGACATTATACAATTATATCTTGATTAAATCAAGATATATTATTTTCTATTTTTTAATATTCTTTCTAATTTGTAAGCAAATGGCCAGAGTGATTCAAGAACTAACTCGGCACCCAAAATGTAAAGATGAAAATTAACTTCTTTTGGGTTGTGTCCAACAATAAAAATAATAGTAAGCACAATAACTGTAACAGATTCCGAAATATTTAATAAGGCACACACTGGAGTTATTTTGATTTTTTCTGATATATTAGAACGAATTTCCTCGAGCTCACGAAGAATTGACCAAACACCCCAAATAACACAAGCGAGTAGAATTTGAGAAGAGACAGTCTTCACTAACAACATCATAAGTAAACCAAAACAAAAAGTGAGAGACCCTTTTAGGAGATTTGATAAAAATTCATGTCTTTCAGTTTTTACAAATAATAAAATAATTGGTTCAATTGAAAAAAGAACAATGATTGCCCCAACAAAAATATTTAAATTACAATCAATAATTTGAAAAAGAAAATCATGAAAACAAATGGTTAAAATTCCAGCAATCGCGAACACTAAAGTTTTTATTAAATTTAGAATTTTCATAATCAAAATATCAAGGAATTCCTGGGGATTTTGCGATAAATCCTGATTATTTTATTGTTTTGCAATACGATCTTCTGGCTTTATGAACAACACCATCAAATCTCTTTAGAAGGTTATTAATTTCGTAATTATCAACAAGTGTTAAATTTGTTTCAAGATGTTCATATTTTCCTGTCTCTAAAAGTTCAATTAATTTAACGAGCAACATCGCAGGAACGCCATAATTGCGATAATCCTTTCTGACACCAATTAAACCAAGATCAAGAATGTTTGGATTTCTAATTGCCTTAAGTACTCTTCTTATTCCAGCAGGAGTAAGTCTACCACCAGATGGTTGAAGTGCTTTTGCAATAGATGGGAAATAAAGTCCAAAACAAATCATTTCACCTTTTTCGTTTTTAATACCTACAATATTATCGCTTGTAAGAAGCAATTTGAAACCAACAAGAAGTTCTTTTTGGACTTCCTTTCTAATTGGACAAGTTCCATACAAATCAGAATAAGTATCATCTAAGAGTTCAAAAAATTCATCTTTATGTTTTTTTATAAAAACATTAACACTTTTTTCAATCATATAAGTAAGCTTATATTTTTTCATCATAAGTTCGCTTATACGAGTAATCTTGTCTAAAGCTTCACGGTCCTTAGGTAATCTAAGTTCTCTTTCAATCCAATCCGTTTCGCCTTTGAAGCCATGTTTTTCTACCAAAGTAGGGTAATATTCGGCATTATATTGTTCCTCGAACGTCGATAATTTATCAAAACCATCAATCAGGAGTCCTTCCCTTTCAAGGTCGTTAAAACCAAGCGGACCACAAATTTCTTTCATTCCTTTATTTTTTGCCCATTTTTCGACAGCATCAAATAATGCATCCGCCACTTCTTGATCATTTATTGAATCAAATCGAGTGAATCTGACACGTTTTTGATTCCATTTTTCATTAGCATCTTTTTGAATAATTCCAGAAATTCTACCAACAAGGTTTCCTTCTTTGTATGCTAAATAATAAACAGTATCACAAGCAGAAGAAAAAGAATTATTCTTTTTAAAACATTCTTTTTCAGACATGTATAGAGGTGGAACAAAATTTTTATTATCTTTATACATCTCTAAAGGAAAATTAATAAAAGATTTTATTTCTTGTCTAGTTTTAACCTCTTTTATCTCTACCATTTTTTATTCCTCCGGTGCAGTAATAGTCATTTCTTTACCTTTGCAAACAATATGAATAACTCCTGGTCCACAGGAAATGCCAATAATAGGACCAACTTTATATTTCACAATTTTTGCATTTAATTCCTTTGTAAATCTTTCAATAAAATAATCTTCTGCTTCTTGGTTAAACCCTTGACCAACATAAATGATAGGTGTAGTTTGTTCCTCAACAGTTTCTTTAACAATTTCAAATAATTTTTCGTATGCGGTTCTCATGCCTTTTACTTTGCCAATAACATAGTTATGTCCTTTGGTATCGGCAACAATAATAGGTTTAATTCCAAACATATTTGCAAAGAAAGCAGCTGCGCCAGAAACTCTGCCAGCATTCTTCAAATAGGTTAATGTTTCAACAGTTCCACATAGGTTATATTTTTGTTTTTCCTTTTCAACAAAAGTAATAACTTCTTCAATTGTTTTGCCTTCTTTTTGAAGTTTGCAAGCATCCATAACCATGATGCCAAGAGTCATGCCAGCGCGAGATGAATCAACACCAACAATCTTTCTTTCAGGATATTTTTGTTTTAATTCCTCTGCTGCAAGTCTAAAGAAATTAAGTGTTCCACTTAAAACAGTTGTGCACGCAATATAAAGAATATCGATTCCTTTATCTAAATATGGAGTAAGTCTATCGATGAATTCTTGCATTTTAACAAGCGATGTTTTTATTTCTACTTCAGGATTTTTAATCCATTCATAGAGTTGTTCATAAGAATAGAGTTTAAAGTCTAAATCTGCCTTAATTTCTTCTCCGTTGACAGTAAAAGCCATTCTAAAATAATCAATATTAAATTGTTGTCTCATCTCATGAGTGAGATCACTTGATGAGTCTGTAAATATTTGATAATTTGTCATATATATTCTCCTATATATTCCATAGGAATGTAATCTAAGATGGTGCCCAAGGCCGGACTCGAACCGGCATGGATTTCTCCGAAGGATTTTGAGTCCTTTGCGTCTACCAATTTCACCACTTGGGCAACGTTATTATATTACTAAAGATAAAGCTTATTTTCAATAAAAAGAAAAGGTCTATAAATTGACCTTATCTTTATTTCTTGTTGGTGCAGAGGGTGAGACTTGAACTCACAACCTTGCGGATAGGTTTCTGAGGCCTACGCGTTTACCAATTTCGCCACCTCTGCAAAGTATTAGAGATACAGTTCTTTAATCTTTTTCAGAGTTGGTGCGTCAGCAGGTGAAAATGTGAGTTTATCGAGTTCTTCTTTATTAGACCATTGCAAAGCAATGTGCTCTGATAAAGTTGGAGTTCCCGAAAGTAAAGTACAACGATAAGTATCAATGTGCAAAATAACATCTTCATATTCATCCACTATTGCTGTGATTAATTCATGAACCTCAACATTTATGGAAAGTTCTTCTTGAAGTTCCCTAGCAAGTGCATGTTCAGGAGTCTCTCCTGGTTCTATTTTTCCTCCAGGGAATTCCCATTTGTATGCAGTCTTTCCTTTATTTCCACGTTGTGCAGAAAAAACTTTGCCATCTTTTACGATAGCACCTGCAACTACAAATACTTCCCTTTTAGAATTCATACGTAATATGATATTGATTTACATAAAAAATGTAAATAGAATTTAAATTATGAAAAATATTATTTTTGTTTGTCATGGCAATATCTGCAGATCTCCTGCTGCAGAATGGATAATGAAAGATCTTCTAAGAAAATATGAATTAGAGGAATATTTTTCTGTTATCTCGAGAGCGGCATCTAGAGAAGAAATCGGAAACGATATTTACCCTCCAATGAAAAGAGAATTAGATCATCGAAATATTGCTTATGAATCTCACCACGCAATGCAAATAACAAAGCAAGATTATGATTGGGCTGACTATATTTTCTTTATGGATAATAACAACTTAAATTTCATGAAACACTTGATTGAAGACGTTTCAAAAAAGTACGTAAATATCACAAAATATTCGGAAAATCCCGGGGAAATTGACGATCCGTGGTATTCCGGAGAATACTCAATTGTGTGCGATCAAATCACTCAATGTTGTGAAGATATAATTAAAAGTTTATTACTAAAAATAAGGTAAGAAAAAGTGCTCAAATTCGAGCCCTATTTTTATTTCTTTTCAGTTTGGTCAATCGAGCCTCTGAAGACAATATATTTTTGGAATGGGAATTCAAGACTAAGATTGAGAACCATACAAATAATAGTTCCAATAAGAGTGTGCCATCCTAAGTGATTTTTTAAGATTAAAGTTGAGTTTTCAATCATGACACCATTTGTTAGCCAACCTTGTAAAAGCAATGAAGCAGGAGTGAAAATCAAATAGAATCCAATTGTCCAAAGAATTGCAATGCCAATATTATTTGCACTCTTGAAAGTGTATTTTCTATTAATTGTTAAATTCCAAATAACTGATAAAACTAAACCGATTAAATAGAATAGTACTGGTCCGTTTGCAAATTTTTCAACAGGCCAAATCAATGATAAAATTGCAGTTGTGCCAAGTTGAATAAGACCAGCTGATGCTGCAATGAGTACGTACTTTAATGTACGTATTAACTCTTTTTTCTTTGCTTTTTCCATGTTATTTTGCTCCTTCAATCATTTTGAATTGTTTTTTATTCGCGTCATGTAAACTCTTGAATGTTTGATAATAAACTTCATAAGCTTCATGGTTTTCTTTATTTGGTGTAAATGTATCTTTTACAGGAATATATTTTCTAACTTCATCAAAGTTTTTAATTAAGCCTAAACCGATTCCCATAACTGCAGCTGCGCCCATTGCTCCAACGTTTTGAGGATGCTCCACAACTTCAAGTTTCTTTCCTAAAACATCGCAAAGAATTTGACATGCAATAGGAGAAAGTGCTCCACCACCACAGAATCTTAATGTGTCTTTAATGTCGAGTTTTTTATCTTCACATTCCATCATCCATCTTAAGTGATAATAAATACCTTCAAGAACTGAACGAATCATATCGCGTTTTCCGGTATCAATTTTAAGACCAAAAAACATTCCCAAAGCATGTGGATCTTCGAATGGACATCTATTACCGTGTAACCATGGTGTAAAAATTACACCATTGCTTCCTGGTTTTACGTCTTTGATAGATTCATTTAAGAATTCATACATTGTTCTTTTGTGGCCTTCATAACCTGGGAATTTATCACCAAATTCAGCCATGTACATGTTAATTTCATCTAATGCCAAATGGTCATGAACCCATTCATAACATTTACCTGCGGTTTCCATTTCTGCAAAGTAATTGTATTTGCCTGGATCAGCACCAGTAATAGCGGCTATCATTGCAGATGTATCAACCATTCTCTTGTCAGTGACTGTAATAACCCAACCTGACGTTCCAACATAAACGTGTGTATCACCTACACGTGTTGCGCCAGCGCCGATACCAATTAAACTTGAATCTCCGCCGCCACCAAAAACCTTTGTTCCTTCTTTAAGTCCAAGTTCTTTTGCGGCTTCCTTACACAGTAAGCCAGCTACATCAGTTGAACGAATAATCTTTGGAAGATGGTCCATGTTAATGTTAAACATTTTGCACATCTTTTCTGAGAAACAACCACCTTTTTCTGGTCTATTATCATAGATAAGAGTGCCAAATGCTGTGTCATCTGTCATCGTAAATTCTTTTGTACAACGACAGATTAAATAATCTTTAACATCAAGCCATTTATAAATCTTTTTAAATACTTCTGGTTCATGAGCTTCGACCCATTTATATTTCCAAACAGGGTCTTTAGCACTTGAGGTTACAGCACCAGTAATCACTAAGCTTGGAATAAGTTTAAAGATATTTGCACCAGCAATTTGTAAGCCATACGAAATACCTTTCTTAACTTCTTCAGTAGCTCTTTGATCCATATAAGACATTGCGCGTCTTACAGGTTTTCCATTTTTATCTACTAAAACAACGCCTTGTGCTTGAGAACAAAATGATAAAGCTTCAATTTGTTCTGGTTTAATTTTGGCTTTTTTAAGTACTGCGGCAGTAGATTCGCACATTCCCTTCCACCAATCGTTTGGATCTTGTTCAGCTCCACCGTTTGGAAGAACGAAAAGTGGATAAGACGCTGATTCGCCAGCAATAAATTCAATCTTATCGCTAAGCTTAAAAATACAGGTCTTTACTCCAGTAGTACCTATGTCATATGCAATTACATATTTCATAAATTTTCTCCTATTTAGCTTTATTAGCTAACTTTGAATATTTTTTCTTATAAATGAAATGTTGTAATGCAACGTCTAAGCATTTCATTGGTTTTAATTTCTTTTGATAAGAAGCAGCAAGTGAATTCTTAAATTTAATAAGTTCAATTGCTTCTTTATCTTCTTCAACTGCTTTCTTTGAGTGTCCAAACATTTGTGCATAATCATCTAAATATGGTTTGGCTTCTTGTTTAGCACTCTTTTTTGTTGCAACTTTATCAAACAATTCTTTTGATTTTTCTTCAAGTTCTAGAGCGGTCTTAAAAGCATCATCGTAGTTATCTGCGTAAATAACTGCGCCATGACGTGCCATTAAAACAGCATTTTTATTTTTGTTATTAATAACTGCTGTTGCAACGTTATTAACTAAAGTTTTTGTGGATGGAAGTCCATATTTTGCTACAGGAACGAAGTCCTTATCTTTTCCATCAACAGAGATTGCTGTTGCGTAGTTTTGATGTGTGTGAAGAATGAAATTAACATCCGGACGTGCTTTATAAATAGCAGCGTGAACCTTCTTTTCTCCACTTGGTTTAACATCGCCACTCCAAGAGCAATCTTCAATCTTTACAACAACTATGTTGTTGTTATTAACTTTGTCATAAGGAATTCCGCTTGGAGTAATAACAAATTCTGTATCAGAAATACGAGCAGAAATATTGCCCCAAGTTCTAGCAATGAGTTTCTTTTTCGAAAGCTCAAGGCCAGCCTTAATGACAAGTTTTTTTGCTTCCTCTAATGAATAAGCCATAATTATTTTTTATTTGGGAATTCAAGTTGAGCACAGTTTTGGAAGACTTTTTCAAATCTACGTAAAACTTCATCAACATCTGCTTCAGTGTATGCTGCAGAAGTATAAAGTCTTGAACCTGCTAAGGTAACAATACCTTCTGCCATGTAAGCAGCACCCATATGTTCCATTTCTCTTTGTCTCTTTGTTGTTTCTTTTAAGACATGTGGAATTGTCCAAATACGTTTCCAATCAATACAGAAGTGCATTGTGCCAACAGTGTCTAAGTGACAAACTGAACCTATATTAAATGCAACGAATGGTAAATTATATTTCTTAATTAAATCTTGTAATCCTTTTGTTAAACGATCACCCATACGACCTGCGACTTCACAAGCATTGCGTCTAATAATTTCACTAATTGCGTAATAACCTGCTACGCAGCTGATTGGAGTTGCAGCCATTGTGCCACCGCACATAGCTTTTTTAATCTTCTTTTGTTTTTTTCCTTTTTTAGCGCCTGTATCAAGGCCAGCACCTAAGTGAGCCATACAATCTGCGTGTCCACCGACGCCACCTGCGCCTGGATAACCGCCAGCAACAATCTTACCAAAAATTGTTAAGTCTGGGTTGATGCCAAAATATGCTTGAGCACCACCAACGCCAATTCTAAAACCAGAAACGACTTCGTCGCAGACAAGAAGTGCGCCGTATTTGTGAGCTAATCTTTCACAACCTTGGACGAATTCTTTTGTGACTGGTCTTGTACCAGATTCTGGACCAATTGGTTCAATATAAACAGCAGCTGTTCCACCGCATAATCTATTTTTTCTTAACTTACGTTCAAGAGATTTTAAATCGCCTGGAAAGAATTCGTCTGTGTGTTTAAAGACGAACATTGGAACACCACCAGATTTAATATTTTTTGTTCCTGGAACTCTCATGCCATAGGCCATTTGATCTGACCAACCATGATAGGCTCCACCCATTTTAAGGACATTTTTATGTCCTGTTTTAAGTCTAGCAATACGAAGTGCACACATACATGCTTCAGTTCCAGAACCTAACATTCTGAATTTTTCAACTGAAGGAACACATTGGTGAATAAGTTCTGCTAATTTGTATTCATATTCATGGAATAAACCTGTAGAAGGACCACATGTATTTAAAAGTTCAATGACTTTTTCTCTTACAACTGGATCATTTGAACCAAGAAGTGTTGGTCCGCCAGCTTGGAGAAGGTCGAAATAAACATTTCCATCAATATCATAAAGCTTATTTCCTAAAGCCTTAGTCATAACGATTGGGAATGGATAGTTAAATGCAAGGTTATGTTGAACACCACCTGGAATGATGTTTTTTGCCTTTTCAATCATTTCTTTTGATTTTTGACATTTCTTTCCAAAATATTCTTCTTCGTAAACTTGAAGTGCCTCAGGTTTGATTGAGTAAATTGGTTTCTTAATTAATTCATCAAGATCTTTTGTAACTTGAACAGCATCAAGATACTTATCAATAGCGAATCCATTGTATGCCATATGTTTTTATACCTTATTGGTATCCTCCTTTATGTGTGCTTTCGCACCAGTTAACTAAATTATACCAAACAAATGAAGTTTATTCATTGTTAAAAAAGTTAAAATAAAAAGAACCATATATGGTTCTTAATTTGTTATCTGGTGGACCTGACCGGGATCGAACCGGCTACCTCCTCCATGCCATGGAGGCGCTCTCCCAGGTGAGCTACAGGCCCAGCGAGTAATATAATACTTTTATTTTCTATTATTTACAATAATTTGTTTAGAAATCGAAATCAATTTTACAAATAATTGCAAAATGATCACTTGCAGTCAATGAATATTTATGATGATCAATGACTTTAAAATCTGAGATTAAAAATTGATTTTGAGTTGCAAAAATATAATCGATTTTTTTATTACCTCGAGAATCAGAAATTGATAAGTCATCATAACCAACGTTTATGAAATCAGAATACATGTTCGTAGTAGGATTAAAATTAAAGTCTCCTGTAACCAAAGTTGGATAAGATTTTAATGATCTTACTATTTGAGTAAACTCCACCATTTGTTCAGTTTGAACATTTTTATTATTATCAATGTGAGTGTTCACGTGCATAAAAACTTTTTGAGAAAATTTCTCTTTTAACACTGCATAATTGAGGATTCTATAGCAATTTGAATCCTTAATCTTCGACATTTTATCAGGAGTTTCGGTTAACCATTTATGTCCTGATTCAAGTAATTCAAATTTTGATTTCTTGTAATAAATCGCAATTCCTTCATTATCAAAACCTCTAATATTATAAATAGTTTTATAATCTGAAAGCTTTGCTTTCAAAAAAGGTTCAGTATACGATTTTATTTCTTGAAATCCAATTAAATCTGGGTTGTTATCTTTCACAATATCAACAATTTCGTTAAGTCTTTTTATACCTGGATTTCTTTTGGTGTTAAAAGACATAATAGAAAAAACTTGTGAGTTAGGTTTTTCGTTTGTTCCACACCCACAAAGAGTTACTAATGCTGCAATATTAATAAAAAGTATTCTTTTTTTCATACTAATTGGCGCGCCTGACACGAATTGAACGTGCAACCTTTCCCTTAGGAGGGGAACGCTCTATCCAATTGAGCTACAGGCGCGTAATGGTCGGAGCGGCGAGACTTGAACTCGCCACCTCTTGCTCCCGAAGCAAGCGCACTACCAGATGTGCTACGCCCCGACTTAATCACCTAGACCAAATTCAAAAAGTGACATTTGATCTGTTTCTCCTAATCCTTTTAAAACACCAATAGAATCTAAATCTTCTACGTTAGTGCCATTTAGTTTAGTACGTTTAAGTAAGTCTTCTTTAGAAGAGAACTCTCCATCTTTTCTTGCTTCCACTACCGATTCAGCAGCAGCGTCGCCTAAACCATCGATAACGACGAATGGTGGGATTAGTAAACCATTTTCTTTATCGACTATAAATTCTTTAGCCTTTGATTTATATAAATCAATGTTGCCAAATTTATAACCACGTTCAAACATCTCAATGCAAACTTCTAGCATTGCGTGTAAATCTTCATCCTTTTTAACAGTCTTTTGGGTTCTGTCGTTAAGCAAACGAGTAAGTTCATCATAACGCTCTTTAATTTTTTCATAACCTGCAAGCATAGTGCGAATATCATAAGCATCGCAACGAGCAGAGAACCAAACAGCATAGAATTCGAGTGGATAATAAACTTTAAAATAACCAACACGAACAGCCATTGTAGCATAAGCAACAGCGTGTGCTTTTGGATAAAGATATTTGATTTTATTACATGCTTCAATGTAGTACTCTGGAATGCCTTGTTTTCTCAAAATAGGAAGGAATTCCTCAGGAATTTTCTTACCTTTACGTACTTTTTCCATTATTTTAAATGCTGTTGAAGAGTCAACTCCATGAGCAATTAAATACTTCATAATATCATCACGAGCAGCAACACAGTTATGAAGAGACATTGTGCCATTTCTAATCAAATCTTCTTGGTTATGACCCCAAACGTTAGTACCGTGAGCAAGACCTGCGACTGCAACAACTTCAGCGAATGTTTTTGGTTTTGCTTTTAACAAAATATCACGACATGTTTCAGTTCCGTACTCTGGAAGTCCAGATGAACCAATCTTTGTCTTCAAATAGTTTTCACTCAAGTTAAGTGCCTTTGTAGATGTGAAAAGTGAAATAACTTTCTTATCGTTAAGAGGAATTTTCTTAACATCAACACCTGTTAAAAGTGACATTAAGCGAAGAGCTAATGGGTCAACGTGACCTAGTAGGTCAAGTTTTAAAAGTTGCGCATCAAGTGCAGCATGATAATCAAGATGTGTTGTAAGCCAATTTGATTCCTTATCATCAGCTGGATATTGAATTGGAGTGAACTCATAAATTGAACGTCCTTTTGGAAGAACAACAATTCCACCAGGGTGTTGTCCAGTTGTACGTTTAACATCGGTACAATGTGACGCCATATAAGCAATTCTTTCACCAGCAATTGAGCTTGGATCAATTCCTTTTGATTCAAAATAGTTACGAACATAACCAAATGCGGTCTTGCTAGCAACTGTTCCAATTGTTCCAGCACGATAAACGTTTTCAGCACCAAAAATATCTTTTGTAGATTCGTGGGCTTTGGCTTGGTAATCGCTTGGGAAGTTAAGATCAATATCAGGAACTTTCTCAGCATCAAATCCAAGGAATGTTTCAAATGGAATTTCTTGTCCATCGTGAACCATAGGTTCACCACAAACAGGGCATTTCTTTTCTGGTAAGTCTGAACCAGAATAACATTCAGGATCATCCGAATATTCGAAATGTTTACATTTTGGACATCTATAGTGAGGTGCTAAAGGATTAACCTCAGTAATTCCATATAAGTGGGCTGCTAAAGATGAACCAACAGAACCACGGGAACCAACCATGTAACCATCTTCGTTAGCACGACGAATAATTTCATGAGCAATGTAATAAGTAACAGAATAACCATGGCCATTAATACCATTTAATTCTTTATTTAATCTATCGACAATATCCTGAGGAATATTTTCACCATAAAGTTCTTTTGCTTTGTTAAAGCAAGCATCTGTTAACATTTGCTCAGAATTTTCAATAACAGGTTTTTCAAGAACTTCTTTTATTGGCGCCATTTCCTTTAAAGAGTCGGCAATAATATTTGTATTTTTAATAACAATTTCTTTTGCTTTTTCTTCACCCAAAAAACTAAAGGCATCAAGCATTTCTCTTGTTGTTCTATAGTGTTGATTTGGATTTTGAAGAGTAGGATCTTTTAAATGGAGTGGATGGAATTTTCCGCCGACAGCTTTAGCTGCAATGTAAATATCTCTAGAAATTTTATCTTCTGGGTTTGCATAGTGAACATCACCAGTTGCCACCACCATTTTTCCAATTGAGTCAGCACATTCAACAATATCTGTAATGTAAGCTTGAATTTGTTCGTTATTTAAAACAATTCCTCTATTAACAAGGTTAAGGTAGTTTTCAATAGGTTGAACCTCGATGTAATCATAAAATTCCATTGCATCGAGTAAATCTTGTTTTGATCTAGTTCTTTCCATATCAAAAATTTCACCATTTTGACATGCAGAACCAACTAACAAGTTTTTACGTAATCTTTCAATCTCACGTTTTGGAATTTTAGGAACATCTGCTAAGTAATTAATATGTGATAACGAAACAAGTTCAAAAATATCTTTGATACCTTCTTCATTTTTAGCAAGTACAGTGACATGATCTGGTCTCATATGCTTTAGCATAGAGTTTGTAGTTTTAATCTTTGCGAGGTCACTATGTTTTAAATCTTTATTAGTTTTTGTAAGTCTAGAAAGCATTGCCAACCAAACTTCATTTAATATCTTTGCGTCGTAATCAGCACGGTGTGCTTCTTCATCATCATAATTATCCATTCCAAGGTTCTTAGAAAGGCTTCCTAATCTATGCGCACTTGCTTCCGGGAAAAGATATCTTGAAAGTGAAAGAGTATCGATAGCAGGTTTAACAAACTTCTCTCTACCCATTCTTCTTAAATTTTCTGCAATAAATCCATAGTCGAATGTAATGTTATGAGAAACAAGGATTGCGCCATCCATGAATTCAAGAATTTGATCAATAACTTGTTCAATCGTTGGTTTGTCTTTAACCATTTCGTTTGAAATATGAGTTTTTTCAACGATTGCTTTAGGGATTTGTCTTTCTGGATTAATAAGCAAATCTAAAGTTTTAACGATTTGACCATTCTCAAATCTAATACCACCGAATTCGGTGATTCTATCGTATCTAGTGGAAAGCCCAGTTGTTTCTAAGTCGAACACAACATAGGTTGCTTTATTAAGAGGAATATCAACAGGATTTAACGCGAACGGAAGTTCATCATTAACCATGTAAAATTCACAGCCATATAGCGCTTTTACCCCGGTTTTCCCGGATATTTTTTGTGCATTAGGGTAAGATTGGACAACACCATGGTCAGTAATTGCAACTGCTTTATGACCCATGTTTTTCGCAAGTTTAAAGTAATCTTCTGTTGAGGTTACTCCATCCATTGAAGACATTTTTGTATGTAAATGTAATTCAACACGTTTTTCTTCTTCATCATCAGTTCTAAGCTGAGGCCCTTCAGTAATTTCAATACTTCTTGCATCTAAAACAAGTGAACCTTTATAAGAATCTCTAGAAACGTATCCTTTAACTCTTGCCCATTTTTCATTTTTAAGTTCATCTTCAATAAAGTCAGGAGACATGTTGTCGTTTTCAAGAACTTTAAGAGCAATTCCACAATCACCTTTTCCAAGTCCACAAGTTAAAAGCGTCTTGCCATTACGAATGATTTTTGGTTTATCAATGCCATAAAGTTGACCTTCAATCTCGACGTTTGCTGAATCTTCATTTATATCAGAAATATTCTCAAGTTTCTTGTAAGGAATTCTATCTTTCCATGAATCATTTTTATGAGGCATTTTCTCAAATTCATGACGCATTTCAACAATGGAAGATTGATATGCTTTTAGTGTTTCTTCCTCTTCCTCTGACATCTCGGTTTTAATCTCTTCTTTTGGGCTTTCCTTCGGAAGTTCCTCAGTTTTGTCCAAAAGTTTGTGTTCAAAAGTAAAGTCGTATCCAAGGAAATCTAAGAATGATTTAAAGTCTTTGACAACGCTATTGTTCTTTTCCTTTTCTTCAACAGATTCATAATAGAAAGTAATTGTGTTTCCAATACCGACAAGTTTTAAAGTTGAAGGCACTCTACAATGTGAAAAATGCCATTCTTTAAAAAGTTTTGTTGCATCACAAGCAACAGGTTTTTTCACGTAAGAAAATTTAATTGAATAAGGATACTTAATTCCTTCTAAATGATTTTGGAATTCTTCAAGAAGTTCATACTCCCAAGGAGTTTGTTTCACAATTAACATGTCAATTTGCATGAAATGAGTGCGATTACGAGTAACTAAATCAAAATCCATGTCAAAACGTTCGACATTCTGGATGCCGATAGATGTTAAAAATCTAATCATTTTGTCTTTCATAGTTAAATACCCGCAATACTTTTTATATCAAGCACTACAATCACAATCATAAGTGCAAATAATAACGCTAGTCCGATAATGGACATAATTGTTTTAAATTTAGAAGGAAGTTTTTTCTTAGTAATTCCTTCAATTGCAGTTACAAGTAACTGCCATCCATCAAGTCCAGGGAACGGTAATAAATTAAATATCGCTAAGTTAACTGAGATCAAACCCCAGAAATATAAATAAGTTGCAAATGTTCTAGTAGTAAATACTGTTGTTGATGTAGCGGCAATTCTTATAAATCCACCAAGATTTTTAATACCACCAGTAAATAAAACTTTTAATCCTTTAAATACTGCGATTGAGGCTTCGCCATAATCTCTAAA
Organism: Bacilli bacterium; assembly: GCA_045628045.1. Taxonomy (GTDB): domain Bacteria; phylum Bacillota_I; class Bacilli_A; order RFN20; family CAG-826; genus Fiminaster. The sequence continues at coordinate 25,691 of JAZQOV010000007.1, read as the reverse complement.
TGTGTTTGCAAGTCTAGTTTTAAATGGAAGCCATTCTTTAACGAGTTTGAATGATAGACCAATGTCTTCAAAAACAAATTTCTTTCCATCTTTAATTGTTTGAATATGGATTGTTTTGATGACAACTTCTTCATTTTCTCCAACTAAAAATCCGATATTTGCATCAAACGCCATTCCTTCAGTTAAAGTAACAACATCATCTTCAATTATTGGATAATAATTAGGAGATCCTTCTTCATTAGCCCAATCTTTAAAAAGATTGTATGAGTTTGTTTTTGTGGATAATTCTTCCTTAGAAATAGCTTTATAAAGAGATAATCCATCCGTAAATACAGGTTCTTTTTTATCTCCTGCAAACATAAATGTTAAAACATATCTTTCACCAGATTCGAGCTTAATATTTGGGTCAACAATATAAAATGAACCAGCGTGAATTAATTTTTGATTATCTGTAAATTCATAAGTGAATGGTTCTATTACCCCTTCATCTTCCATTTGCTTTGGAATAACGAATTCCAGTTTGTCATTTTCTTTAATTCCTGCTTCTGAAATAAGTGAATTTTCCGCTACCACCGCTTGTCTAGTAACATAAGTTACTCTAAAACAGATATTTGAAATTCCAATAAGAATCAAGGCAAGTAAAGCGTTAAGAATAATTCCTGCAGAAACAATAATTGCCTTTTTCCACTTTTTAATGTGCTCAAGTGAGCGTTCCTTTGGAAGATCTTTAAATTCATCGTCATCTTCAGTGTCTTCGCCATACATTGCAACGTATCCACCAAGTGGAATCCAGCGGAGTGAGAATTTTGTTTCGTGGCCTTTTTTCTTTTTAGAATAAATAGCAGGACCAAATCCAATAGAAAATTCTTTACAATAAACTTTAAAAAGTTTAGCCATTGAAAAATGACCTGCTTCATGAATACAAATTAAAGCAGCAAACGCGATAATAAATACAATAATTGCAAGTATTTTTGTTAGCATTTTTCAGCGGCCTTTCTAGCTTTTTTATCAATAAGTTTAACTTTAAATAAACTCAATTTCTTTTTAAGCGGAGTTTTATTAACAATTTCTTCTACGTTTTTAGAAATATCTAAAAATCCAATTTCTCCAGCTAAGTATTTTCTTACTAAAACTTCGTTTGAAGCATTAAGAGCAATCATTTTTGAAGCACCGTCTTGGAGTGCTTTTTTAGCAAGTTCAGTGCATGGATAACGTTTAGGATCATAATTATGAAAATGACAATCTTTGAGTTCGTCGAATGATTTGATTTTTAAAACATCATTTTCAATCTTGCCTTCATTCATTGCCCATCTAATTGGGTTATGCATGTCTGGTTTTCCATATTCAACAAGCAATGTTCCGTCATTAAGTTCAACTGCGGAATGAACAAGTGATTCATCATGCATTTGAACAGTGATTTTATCCAATGGATAATGATATAAATAAAATGCTTCAATAATTTCAAAACCTTTGTTCATCATTGTGGCACAATCAATGGTAATTTTATTTCCCATTTTCCATGTTGGGTGCATTAATGCACGTTCTGCTTTTACATCTTTTAATTCTTTAAGTGGAACATTTCTTAAAGCTCCACCAGAAGCAGTAATAATAAGACGTTTGACATCTTTTTTGTCACAATTTGCGAGACATTTTGCTAAAGCAACGTGCTCAGAATCAATTGGATAAAGTTTTGATTTTCCTCTTTTTAAAATGCGGTTAATTATAGTTCCACCAGCGACTAAAGCTTCTTTGTTTGCTAAACATAAAACTTTCTTTTTTCTTAATGAAATAATAGCTGGTTCAAGTCCTGCAAATCCAACAAGTGCATCAACACACATATCGTATTCAGCACTTCTTGTTAGCTTTGCTAAACCTCTTTTTCCGCTATAAACAATTAAATTATGAAATTCGTCTTTAAGCTTTTCAGCATCAACTTTTGAGCAAATATAAACTTCTTCTACACTTGGGTGTGAAAGTAAAATCTCACGAGCTTTTTCGTAATTTTTGCCAACAGAAAAAGCGGTAAGTATAAACTTATCACTCGCCCCATTGATAATATCAATGGCTTGTCCACCAATAGAACCTGAGGCACCTAATAAAAGAACCTTAGATTTGCATTGCATTTAATGGATTACCTTGAACCAAATATATAAAGATGATTAAACAAGAAACTAAAGCTGCAGCAAATATTAATGAATCGATACGATCTAATACACCACCATGTCCTGGAAGGAGATTTGAGAAGTCTTTAACTCCAAATGTACGTTTAACAGAGGAGAAAACGAAGTCTCCGATATCAGCGATAAGCGGAATTAAGATCGAAACAACGATTACATAGTATAAGTGGCTTAAATCAAAGATTGGTAAAATTGGTTTTTCAAATACAGCACACAAAAGTGCAAATAGAATCGAAGCAATTATTGATAAAACAACGCCACCAACGAATCCTTCCCAAGTTTTCTTAGGAGAAATTCTTTCGTTCATTTTATGTTTACCAAAAAGCATACCAATAAAGTAAGCACCAACGTCGTTACAAACAACACCTAAAATGACGTAAACAGATAAGAATGTTGATTGAATGTATTTAAAATTAGATTTTTCAACAAGTTGTTTTCCTACGTATTCACCTAGTGCACCTTTAGATTCATTTGAAAAACAAATAAAAGGAGCGTAACGAAGGAATAAAATAGACTGAATTCCAATTGCAATAACCAAAATCATTGTTACGAAATAGAAAACGTATGCAATGTTAAATGGTTCTGAAGCAAATGATATTAAGAAATAAACTGATAACATCACTGTAATGAGCATAATAGAAAGGTCAATTTTATTGCCGAAAGCATTATAAAGTTGAGTTTCTTTTTCGGTAATTTTATAACCTGTTCCTAATTTGTCTTGAAACATGACATAGTAAATAATGCCAATCGTAAAGACAATCGTAATAAAATAGATTAAAACTCTAATAAGTCCTTTTAAATTTGATGCTTTGACTATTTCAAAGGAACAGCAAAGTGCAATAACAGCACTAAAAATAAAGAAATACCAGCCACCAAGAATAAGACACGGAACTGTAATGACAACTAAAATAATCGCAGTTATTGTTCTAGTAAGAAGCGATTTCTTAGCTGATTCAGATATTTCATTTATTATCTTTTTCATTTGTTAGCCCTCCATATCTTCTATTACGTTTATTAAATTCAATCAGACAATCGACAAATTCTTTTCTTTTGAAATCCGGGAAGTAAACCGGTGTGAACACATATTCAGCGTATGCAATCTGCCACGGTAGGAAATTTGATGTCCTTATTTCTCCACTTGTCCTGATCATAAGATCAACGTTTGGAAGTCCAGCGGTATAAAGATGATTTTCCATAACTTGTTCGTTAATATCTTTTAACTCAAGTTTTCCCTCTTTCACTTCTTCTGCAATGAGCCTTGCAGCTCTAGTGAGTTCTTCTTTTCCACCATAATTAAGGCAAATATTCATGACATAGTTTTTATTGTTCTTTGTCATTTCAATAGCTTTCTCCGTGGTTTTTCTTGTTTTAGGAGGAAGTTTTGAAATATCTCCAGACACAATTATCCTTGTGCCATCTTTCATAATTTTGTTAATTTCTTTTCTAAAGAAAATATCAAGATATCTAAACAAAAATGCTATTTCTGATTTTGGTCTTTTCCAGTTTTCAGTAGAAAACGCATAGAATGATACAACTTTAATATCATAATCAACACAGTAGTCGAAAATTTCGACAATGCGGTTCATTGCCTCTTTATGGCCTTTTGTACGTGGTAAACCACGTTCATTAGCCCATCTTCCGTTGCCATCCATAATAATAGCAACATGCTTAATTGGCTTGTTTAATGTTATTTCGTTCATGTGTGTATATTATACATACATACGAGGCTTAGGCGCAAGGGCATAAAAAAAATAATGTGATGAATTCTTTTTAAAAAGAAAAGAGAAGCATTAGCCTCTCTTATATCGCCATAATTTCTGACTCTTTTTTTGCAAGTATTGAATCAATTTGAGCAACTGCTTCATCAGTTACTTTTTGAATTTCGTCCTGCACTTGTCTTTGAAGGTCTTCTGTCATGTCATCGCTTGCCTTAACAAGATCAATGTAATCACGACGAATGTTACGAATTGCAACTTTGCTTTCTTCACTCATAGCCTTTGCTTTTTTAACAAGTTCACGACGAGTTTCTTCAGTAAGTGGAGCAATTGTAATTCTGATACAATCGCCTTCATTCACTGGGTTAACCCCAATGTTAGCTGCTGCTATAGCAGCACAAATGGATTTAACGTCATTTTTATCATAAGGTTTAACAAGTAATTGACGTGGCTCTGGAGATGAAACTGATGAGATTTGGTTGATACCAATTTTGTCTCCATAATAATCACATTCGATTCTTTCAAGCATAGCAGGTGATGCTCTGCCTGTTCTAAGTGTGACAAGTTCATTTTCAAAGGCAGCAATTGTCTTGCTCATTCCTTCTTTAGCTTCTAATGCAATAGCGTCCATTTTTGTTATCCTTTCTTGATAGTTGTTCCGATGTCTTCGCCTCTTGCTACTTTGGCAAAATTATCAGTATTATTCATGTTAAATACACGAACATCAATATCTTTGTCTTTTAGCATTTCAACAGCACTTAAATCCATAATTTTTAAGTCTCGTTTAATGATTTCAGAACAAGTAATTTCTTTAAACATATAAGCGTCTTTATTAATTAATGGATTATCGGAATAAATTCCATCAACTCCATTTTTTGCTATTAAAATAGCATCTGCTTTAATTTCAATAGCACGGAGTGTTGCACATGTGTCTGTAGTGAAGAATGGTTTTCCAGTTCCCGCACCAAACAAAACAACATATTTTTCCTTCAAATATTTATCGGCAAGTTCTGGGGAATAAGTTTCAACGAAAGTGACATTAACAGCAGATAAAACTACCGCTTTTTGTCCAAGATTCACTAAAGCTTCTTTTAAGGCAATACAGTTGATAACTGTGCCAAGCATTCCCATTGAATCGCCGCTTACTCTATCAATGCCTGTTTTCTCAATAATTGAGCCACGGGCAATATTACCTGCGCCGATTACGATAGAAACTTCCGATCCTGTTTCAGCAATACTTTTAATTGCTTTAGCAGTATTTAAAAGAGCCTCCGTATCAAGGATTCCGTTTTTACCGTTTCCAGAGAGTGCTTCTCCAGAGAGTTTAACTAAGATTCTTGAGTACATAAGGCTCCTTCCAATTATTTACATTGTGACATTACTTCTGCAGCAAAGTCATCTTTACGCTTTTCGATACCTTCGCCAACAGCGAATCTAACGAAAGCTTTAACATTATTGCCTTTTTCTTTTAAGACAGCGGCAACTGTTTTTTCACCATCAATTAAGAATACTTGTGAACCAAGGACTGATTCTGAAAGCAATTTCTTAACTTTTCCATCAACAATACCATTGATCATTTGTTCTGGTTTACCAGCAAACTTTGGATCTTCCTTAATTTGTTGGAGGAAAATTCCTTTTTCGTGAGCAATAACATCTGCTGGAATATCAGCATCTGAAACGTATTTTGGTGCGTTAGCTGCAATGTGCATTGCTAAACCTTTTGCAAGTTCAGCATCATCTTTTTCAAGAACAACAATGGTACCAATCTTACCACCCATGTGGAGATATGAACCAAAGCCTTCACCTGCATTTTTGCTAACGATTTCGAAACGTCTATAATCGAGTTTTTCACCCATAGCAACTGTTGCATCAGTAAATAATTGTGCAACACCAGTTTTTGCTTCTTCAATTGAAGCATAGCCTTTGGCTAAAGTTGCTTCTGCAGCATCATTGACAAGTTTTTGGAATCTTTCGCCTTTTGCGACGAAGTCAGTTTCACAGTTAACTTCAACAATGATTGCTTTGTCGCCTTTAATGACGACGCCTGCTAAACCTTCAGCAGCAATTCTTGATGATTTTGCTTGAGCTTTAGCAATTCCTTTTTCTCTTAACCAATCGATTGCTTTATCGACATCTGAACCAGTGGCTTCAAGAGCCTTTTTGCAGTCCATCATGCCTGCGCCAGTACGATCGCGTAATTCTTTAATGAGTTCGATCATGCTTGCCATGATTATTTTTCCTCAGCTTTCTTTGCTGGAGCTTTTTTAGCAGCTGGTTTCTTTGCTGCTGGTTTTGCTTCTTCAGCTGGTTTTTCTTCTGGAGCTGCTTCTGCTTTTACTTCTTCAGCTGGTTTTTCTTCTGCTGCTTCTGGTTTTGCTTCAGGATTTTTACGAGCTTCTTCTCTTTGTTTACGAAGAGCTTGGATTTTTTCTAATCTTTCTTGTTTTTCTGCACGAGCTTTACGGATTGCTGCAATTCTTTCAGCATTTTCTTTATCTGCTAATCTAACTGCATCTTTCATTGTTGCTTCTTCAAGTTCATCTTTAATATAAGCAACTTCTGTAACGCCACCTTTTGATTCAACAATAGCATCTGCCATTACTTTAACTAAAACTGTAAGTGAACGAAGTGCATCATCGTTTCCTGGGATAACATAATCAACCATATCTGGATCTGTATTTGTATCACAAATACCAAATACTGGAATGTGTAATTTGCGTGCTTCTGCAACTGCGTTGTGTTCTGTCATTGGATCACAAACGAAGACTGCATTTGGAATCTTTCTCATTTCTTTAATACCAGAAAGGTTCTTTGCGAGTTTGTCTTGTTCTTTCTTTAAAAGAGCAACTTCTTTCTTTGAAAGATTGTCATAAGAACCGTCAATTTCCATTGTTTCGAGTTCTTTTAAACGACGAATTCTTGATTGAATTGTCTTGAAGTTGGTTAAAGTACCACCTAACCATCTATTTGTGATGTAGAATGATCCGCTACGGAGAGCTTCTGCTTCAACAAGTGCCTTAGCTTGTGGTTTAACACCAACAAATAAGACTTTACCGTTTTCATCAACGATTTTCTTGAGGGCAGCATATGCTTCCTTAACGCATTCTGCTGATTTGACTAAGTCAATTAGGTAGATTCCATTACGAGCACCATAAATGTATTTGCTCATTTTTGGATTCCATTTTCTTGTGTGATGTCCAAAGTGAACTCCACCATCAAGAAGTTTTCTTACGGTAATGACTGGTGCATTTTCGTCATGCATTACCATTTCCATGACGTTTGCTTCTGCAGCTGGTGCTTCTGCAACTGCTGCTTCAACTTTCTTTTCTTCTGCCATACTTTTGGCCTCCATTCGTTTTGCCTCCACTACTTCTAACGATTTCCCCGGAATACGACCCCTTGGTCACCGGACTCGGAAATTGAATCCATAGTGTGTGTATTCTCTCTTTCTAAAGAAAAAGAGTGTCTAAATAATATCACTCTAATTCTAATAACTCAAATAGTTTTTATAAACTATATGAATTTTATTTCTTTTTTGCCCTCGGATGAGACATTAAAAATTGATTTTTCATTGCCTCAGGAGTTACATGTGTATAAACCTGCGTTGTGTTTATAGATTCGTGCCCAAGTAGGTCCTGGATTACCCTCAAATCTGCACCGCCCTCAAGTAGATGTGTAGCAAAAGTATGCCTAAATAAATGCGGATGTAAACCAATAAAAATTCCGGTTTTTTCTTCTATCTTTTTTAAGATGTATTCAACGCCTCGAGTTGTAAGTTGATCACCCTTAGCATTTGAGAATAAATAATCATTAGTTGTTAAAGAGAGACTATTTAAATAGTCTAACAAAGTACTTTGGCAAGATTTTGAGAACATTACAAGGCGTTCTTTTCTACCTTTTCCCATGATTCTTATGACACGATTTTTTATGTCAATTTGGCTTAGTTTTATATTAACAAGTTCGCTCACTCTTAGACCTGATGCATAAAGGAGTTCAATGATGGCTTGATCTCTTAATTTTAATTCATCAGTTCTTTCTCTATTCTTCTTAAAAAGTTCCTCAATTTGCTCTAGGTAAAGTGCTTCAGGATAACGTATTTCCTTCTTTGGAGAATTTATAAGAAGAAAAGGATTTGTAGATAAAACATTTATTCTCACTAAAAATTCAAAATAATGTCTAAGTGCGGAAATTCTTCTACAACAAGTTACTTTTGATTTTCCTTCTTCTATTTCTTTTGAAAGATAATCTCTAATTGTTTGAGTGTTTGCTTGTTCAATACTAAGATTTACAAATTTTAAAAATTCTTCAAAACTGTCTATGTCTTGACCATAAGATTTGATTGTCTGATCCGAATAATTTAAATCAAACTTAAGATGCTTAAAAAATTGCTCTTTATTTGTCATTAATTTTAGCCCAAAATTCATCAATATTTTTTAAAGAACGTTCAATAGATTCTTCTCTATTATGTCTGTTTGAATTATATAAAATTCCAAAGTTAGCGTTCATTGGTTGAAAGGTCTCAGGATTGCCATTTACAACATAGTTGTAAAGTGAGCCTATCATTGTCTCAATTGAAGGTTTTAAGAACTCTTTTCCTTCTAATTTTTGATACGCAAAAATGGCACTTAAAATTCCCATTGCAGCAGATTCAACATAACCTTCAACACCAATTAATTGACCTGCTAAAAATGTATCGTTTCTTTTCTTTAAACTAAGGTCTTCTGCAAGAGCTAATGGAGAACAAATATAAGTGTTCCTATGCATTAATCCATAACGCACGAATTCGGCATTTTCGAGTCCAGGAATCATTCGAAAAACACGTTTTTGTTCTGGATAAGTTAAATTAGTTTGAAAACCAACAATGTTGTATAAATCACCATTTAAATTATCTTGTCTTAATTGAATAACAGCGTGAAATTTATCTCTACCTTCTACTTGTAAACCTTTAGGTTTCATAGGACCAAAGCGCAAAGTTTCTTTGCCACGTTTTGCCATTACTTCAATTGGCATACAGCCTTCAAAATAATTTTTATCAAAATCATGCACCATCGCTACTTCAGCATGAATTAGTTCTTCATAAAACTTTTCATATTCTTCAATAGAGAATGGGCAATTAATATAAGAATCATCGCCTTGATCATAACGAGACTTCTTATAAGCAATGTTCATGTTAATAGAGTCTTTTAAAACTATTGGTGCACTTGCATCAAAAAAGAATAAAGATTCTTGACCAATTGTTTCTGCTAATTTTTTCGCTAAAGCATCACTTGTTAATGGTCCAGTAGCAATAATTGTAGGTCCATCTAGAAAGTCTGAAATTTCTTCCTCGTGTACGATTAAATTAGGAAAATCCTTGAGAATTCCTGTGATTTTTGAGGAAAACTCGTCTCTATCTACACTTAATGCATTGCCACTTGGTACTGCGGTTTCTGATGCAACTTTCATTGTTAAAGAATCCATGTGTCTCATTTCTTCCTTAAGCAAACCACATGCATTATCAAGCTTATTTGACTTAAGTGAATTTGAGCAAACAAGTTCTCCAAAATTCCCAGTAACATGTGCTGGTGTCATTTTAGAAGGACGCTTTTCGTAGAGATGAACCTCGTAATTTCTTTTTAAGAAAAAGTAACAAGCTTCAACGCCCGCAAGTCCTCCACCAACAACATTAATTTTCTTCATAAAATTATTATAACAAAAAAGTAAGCAATTTGCTTACTTAATTGATAATTTTTCAATGTGTTTACATTTTGGATAGTTGACACAGCCGAGGAATTTCTTCTTACCATAGCCTCTAACGACTAAGTCACCACCACATTCTGGGCATTTCTTTACTGGAACAATTTCAGGTTCTTCTTTTTTAATGTAATTACATTGTGGGTAACCTGAACAAGCAATAAATTTTTTGTTCTTTTTTCCTACACGATAGACAAGAGGTTTGCCACATTTTGGACATTTCTCACCAGTGTATTCAAGCTGCTCTGGTTCCTTTTCTCTATAAGAACATGTTGGGAAGTTTGAACAACCAATAAAGTTGCCATATTTAGATTTCTTGTAAACAAGAGGTGCACCACATTTTGGACAAACTCTGCCTGTTGGTTCGTCGTCTTCTTTATACATTTTTGCTGATGCATCCTCAACATTTTTAATAAATGGATAATAGAATTCAGTTAATGCATCAACCCTTGTAACTTGACCATCTTGAATTAAGTCAAGTTTATCTTCCATTTGTGCTGTGTATTTAACATCAACAAAATCTGGGAAATATTTTCTTAAAACAATGCCGGTCTTTTTGCCTTGTTCAGTTGTTGTAATTGAACCAGATTTAGACTCAACATATTCTCTTTTTAATAGAGTTGCGATCGTTGATGCGTATGTAGATGGACGACCAATCTTTTTGTCTTCCATTAATTTAACGATTTTTGCTTCAGTATAACTTGCAGGAGCTTCTGTAAATTTCTTTTCATTATTAACTTTGTTAATATCAAGTTCTTCTCCTTCTTTCATTGGAGGTAATTGATATGAATCTTCGCTAATTCCAGAAAGTTTAGTATAACCATCAAAAACTACGCTTGAACTTTCTACTTTGAAAGTAACTCCATCGACATCGAAAGTAACAGCAACAACGCTTTCTTTCTTTGGAGCCATTAATGACTCAAGAGCTCTTTCATAAATGAGTTTATATAATTTATATTGATCAGGAGTTAAATAATCTCTAATTGAGGCAGGAGTTGTGTGATTTGAAGTTGGTCTAATAGCTTCGTGTGCATTTTGCGCGCCAGCTACCGCGACAACTTTTCTCTTGCCACAATATTCTTTACCGAATTTCTTTTCAATAAAGCTTTCTGCACGTTCAACGAAAGTGTCGGAAAGATAAGTAGAGTCAGTACGGATGTATGTAATTAAGCCTTGATGTTCTCCACGAATTTGAACACCTTCGTAAAGTTGTTGTGCAAGACTTGAGGTTTTCTTTGTTGAAAATTTATAAGTATTGAAAGCTTCTTGTTGAAGTGTTGAGGTTGTAAATGCAGGTTTTGATTCAACTGTTTTAACACTCTTTTTAACTGATAAAACTTTAGCTTTTCCAAGCTCTAATTTTTTAAGAATATCGGCGTTAATTTTTTCATCTTCAATTTTCTTAATATCCGAAAAACTATGGAAATTTGCCACTATTTTCGCGTTATTCTTCTTTAATTCTATATTTAATGACCAGTAAGGTTCTGGTACAAATTCAGCAATTTCTTTATCGTGATCACAGATTAATTCAAGTGTTGCAGATTGAACTCTACCAGCAGATGGAGATTTAATCTTTTTTTGAATAACATTTGAAAGTTTAAAACCAATAATTCTGTCCATGATTCGACGAGTTTCTTGTGACTCGACTAAATTCATATCAAGAACTCTTGGATGCTTAATAGCATTATTAATAGAAACACGTGTAATTTCGTGGAACTCAAGACGCTTTGTTGTCTTTGGATCAAGTCCTAAAATTTGTGTTAAATGCCATGCAATAGCTTCACCCTCACGATCAGGGTCGGTTGCAAGATAAATATCATCAGCCTTTTTAGCTGCATCTTTTAATTCTTGAACAGTTCCTCTTTTTAAAGAGGAGACAATATAAGTTGGCTTGAAGCCGTTATCAATATCAACTCCAAATCCACCCTTTCCACTAGTGGAAAGATCTCTTAAGTGACCAACGGTTGCCAATACTTGATAACCTTCACCTAAGTACCTTGATATAGTGTGGCATTTGTTTGGAGACTCAACAATAACTAACTTCATAAACGTCCAATAATATAGATGCAAAAATTAGCAATGTCAAAGCTATATTTATATTAAAGAAAATATATATTATCTTTAACTTTTTTTACTTTTCAAAAATGCTTCTCTTTGGTCTAACATGAGCCACTTCATAAACATCATTAGCCGTTTCTGTGATGTAAGCTCCACTAGAAATTAAGTGATTGCAAAGTGAGTCTTCACCATTACGGGTTGGTACACAACATACGTTGCCGTTTTTCTCCGCCATAAGAAATGCTGAGACTTGTGTTCCGGAGTTCATTTTACCCTCAGGAATTAGCAAAACATCAGATAGACCCACTATTATTCTATTTCTGATCGGAAATGTAGTCGTAGAAGGTTGGACCATGTCAGGAAATTCGGAAATAACAAGATTCTTAGTTTTGCAATTTTCATAAATATCTAAGTTTTTGTCTAAATAACAAAGATTAATTCCACATCCTAAAACTGCAATTGTACGACCACCACTTTTAATTGCGGTTCGATGTGCGCACGCATCAATGCCAAGCGCCATTCCAGAAACAATGACAAAGTCATTGGAAAGTTCGCCTACAAGTTTCTCTGTTTGCTCTATTCCATAGGGACTACATTTTCTAGTTCCAACAACTCCAAGCATCGGTTCTTTCTTAAGTAAAGAAATATCACCATGATAGTAAAGAACAAAAGGCGGCAACTTAGATTGTTTTAAACTCTCAGGATATTCTTCATCGAGACAAGTAATGTAGTTTGACTTCACACCCTTAATAACTTTCTTCATTTCTTTCTCATCAGGATCTTCATCAGAGTGTTCATGTAATTGCTGATTTATGGCTTTCCAATCGCCGTTATAAATCATTGAATAAAATAATAAAATTTCTCGTGCTTTCATAAGTATACCTCACTTACTAATTCGAGAAATTTTTACAAAACTGTTAATTTATTTTTTTGATTTACAATGTAAATCACTTTTTTCACATTTCGAAAAGGTTTATTTCCTGTAGTTCAATTTTAGCAACAGGTTTATATGAATATCTATGAACACCTTTTATTGGCCCAAATTTCTTTAAGGCTTCCATGTGTTTTGCGGTTCCATAGCCTTTATGTTCATCAAAATGATATTCAGGATATTTCTTCGCAAGTTCATCCATCATGTGATCACGCGTTACCTTTGCAATAATGCTTGCGGCTGCAATAGGCAAAGCCTTAGCATCACCTTTAATAATTGGCACCACTTCCACATCAAAACCTTTTAAAGGCATTGCATCAGTAAGAATTAGATCAAATTTTACTTTTAAATTATTAATTGCTTCAGTCATTGCCTTCTTTGTGGCTTCATAAATATTAATTTTGTCTATTTCTTCTGCTGAGACAATTCCAACTCCATAGGCAATTGCGTCTTTCTTGATAACTTCAAAAAGTTCTTCTCTTTTCTTTTCACTAAGTTGTTTCGAGTCGTTTATTTCTTTATTTATATACGCGCGCGAAAAAACACAGGCGGCCGCGACCACAGGGCCTGCGAGAGGACCTCGTCCAGCTTCATCTACACCAACAATAACTTTTATCTTTTTTGAGTAAAATTGATCTTGATAATTAAGCGCCATGTTAGATTCTTTCAAAAGTAATTTGGCCTATTAAGCCGTTTTTTAACTCGTTTAAGAAGACCTTGTATGCTTTTTCGATATCTTTACCACCCTTTGTTAAATAACCGCGTTTTTCGGCTATTTTTTCAAAGGATGTTACAAATTCATCATTTAAATTTAAATAATCAAAACGTTTAAGAAGTTCGTCTTTATAATTTTCCTTAAGGAAGTTAAAAGCAATTCTTGCTAAATCTTCATTTGGAAGAATTTCAGAATTAATTGAACCCACCAACGCGAGATTAACTGCATCTTTAACATCTTCATATGAAGGTGGCAAAATCCCTGGAGTATCTAATAACTCAAACTTATTAGAGACTTTGATCCATTGTTGAGCTTTGGTGTGTGCTGGTTTATTTTGAACTGAGGCTGCATGACGACCTGAAATTTTATTGATTAAAGTGGATTTTCCAACATTTGGAATTCCTATAATCATTGCGCGTACAGGCTGAGGTTTCATTCCTTTCGCGATACATTTTTGTTTCTTAGTTTCGCCAAGGTCTTCTACTGCTTTTATGATATTTTTAATATCATTTTGCTTATTTAAGTCTGCAAAGATAGCAGAAAAACCTTCATTTTTAAAATGGTCAAGCCACTTTTTTGTTTCACTTTTATCTGCTAAATCAGTCTTTGTTAAAACGACCAAACGTGTTTTATCTTTAGTCATTTTGTAAAGCACATTGTTTCTAGAAGAAACTGGAATTCTTGCATCTAAAAGTTCGACAATAACATCAACAACTTTAAGCTTGTCTTGAACTTCAATTTGAGCTTTTTTCATGTGGCCTGGATACCAGTGGATTTGCTTCATATCATAAACCTCGGCCATTTATAATAATCAATGTCTCTATTTCTGACATCTTTTTCACCGTTTCTTTCAGAAACGATTCCAATTCCGTAAATTGCAACAACTCTTCCGACGATCCATCTTTTCTTTATATTTCCGTTGGTTCTAGAATCACCAGAGTTACTTCCTTTACGGTTATCTCCGCAAACAAAATATTCATCGTCTGCTAATTTAACTTCTTCTGTTGTATAAGTTCCGCTTGCCACAACTTCGCTATTAATTGGTTGTTCAACAAAGCTATCATTAATATATAAATCACCTGTTTCGGTGAATCTTAATGTTTCACCTGGTAATCCAATAATGCGTTTAATTTTGAAGTATGTGTCATTGTCATTGTAGTAAGTAGTTACAATATCAAAACGTTTAATTTTCTTTTTAGCACTCTTATGAGTGTCCATAACTCCAACTTCAACTTTAGTGCCAACCTCGCCAGATTTATCTCTTCCATCTTGGCCAAATAATTTTCCGTTTTGATCAAGTGCATACTCATTAAGAGTAGGCCACATAGATTGACCACTCACATAGAACTTTTCCAAATAAACATTTTGGTAAAAGAAAACACATGACAAACAGAGTAAGCAAAAACAAAAGACAGTCAAAACAATATCTACAACTGTTGATTTCTTAGATGATCTTTTTTGTTTCTTTTCTTTTGCCATGCTTTCATTATACGCCTGTAGGTTTTAGGCTTCAACAAAACAAAGTTTTCAAATTTCTAAATATTAAGTAAAGAAAAAACCCGACGAATCGGGTTTTATTTCTTAGCTTCTGATTAAAGAACTTCTTTAATACGGGCTGCCTTGCCAGCACGATCACGTAAGTAGAAGATTCTGCTTCTACGAACTTTACCATGTTTCTCAACTTTAATATCAGCAACAGCTGGTGAGTGAATTGGGAAAGTTCTTTCTACGCCGACACCTGAAGAAATTTTTCTAACAGTGAAGGTCTCGCTGACACCGGAGCCACGGCGTTGAATAACAACACCTTGGAAGACTTGGATACGTGATTTGTTATTTTCAGTAATTCTGACGGAAACTGAGACAGTGTCACCAGCTTTAAATTCTGGAACATTTTTCTTAAGTTGACGTGCAGTAACTTCGTTAACGATATTTGTGTTCATGTCTTTTCTCCTCTCTTTACAAGTAATATTTTGGTGCGTTCATATCATTTATGAAAGCGGGACGCCCTCAGCAAGTTTTCTAAACTCGCAAGAAAGATAATACTCTTTATTAAAAAGAGATGCAAGTTTTTTATGGTGTTAAGTAAAATTACTTGACACTTATAATAATCTATATATAATAGATGTCGGTAAAAAGGAGATTACTAAAATGTCAGTTAAAATTAGACTTACCAGAATTGGCCGTCACAACGAAGCAATTTATCGTGTCGTTGTTGCAGATTCAAGATTTGCAAGAGATGGACGTTATATCGAACAAATTGGATTCTATGATCCAGCAAAACCAGAAGATGCAGCAGACATCAATGTCGAATTAGCTCTTAAATGGTTAGAAAAAGGTGCAACACCATCAGATTCAATCCGTACACTTTTCACAAAGAAAGGTATTATGGAAAAATACGCAAAGGCAAAAAAGGAATCTAAATAATGGACTACGAGAAGATCATTCATACAATTGTTGATCCTTTTCTAATTAATCCAGATGCAGTAATGGTTCGTGAAATGCCTACTGAGAACGAAAAGGACGTAGTCCTTCTCATTTGTGCAGAAAGCGAAGACACAGCCAGATTAATCGGTAAAAAAGGAAGCGTTGCTAACGCTCTCCGCGAAGTTATCGCAATTACCGGAAAGAACGAAGGAAAACACGTTCATTTAAAATTCGAATCATTCGAAGAAGAAAATAAATAAGCATGGAATTTCTTACTGTAGGTCAAATAGTTAGAACTATCGGACTCAAAGGTGAAGTTAAAATTTATCCCTCTACTCATTTTCGCGACACCCGTTTCAAAAAAGGAAGTCGCGTTTTTCTTTTAAATGATAAACACGAAATTGAGAAAGAATTAACTATCAAAATGCACCGCACAAACGGTGATTGCGATAACATAATTTTTGAAGAAATTACATCAATTGAAGAAGCTGAGAAGATAAATAAAAAGTACCTATTTGTCGAAAAAAACCAGGGATTTCTCGGGGAAAATGAATTTTTCTACTCTGACTTAATTGGTATGAGTGCTACCTTTGATACAGGCAAAGAAATAGGAATAGTTTCACAGATTGAAGAGTTCTGTTCTTATGTAACATTGCGTGTAAAAACTTCTGATAAAGATGTACTTATTCCGTTCGTAAAAGCATTTATTAAATCCGTATCTCTTGAAGACAAAAAAATCATTGTAAAATATATTGAAGGCTTACTATGAAAATAACTATCTTAACTTTATTTCCAGAAATGTTTGATGGGTTTTTAACAAACTCAATTATTAAGCGTGCAATCGGAAAGAAAGTTTGTGAAGTTAAAATTGTAAACATTCGTGATTTCACAAAAGACAAATATGGAAGAGTTGACACACCACCAGTTGGGGGCGGAGCTGGCCTTATTATGAAGTGCCAACCAATAGTAGACGCTCTGAAGAGCGTTTCCTCTAAGAAATCATTTAAATTAATGCTTTCGCCTAGAGGAAAACAATACACCCAAGAAGATGCGACTAAGCTTGCAAAACTTGATGATATTGTCTTGCTCTGTGGTCACTATGAAGGCATTGATGAGAGAGTTAATGATTACGTCGATGGCCTTGTATCAATCGGCGATTATGTTTTAACAGGTGGTGAAATCGGAGCAATGGCAATTGCCGATTCAGTTATTAGATTACTTGATGGGGCAATTACCGATGTTTCTCTTGATGAAGAATCATTTAATGATAATTTGTTAGAGTATCCTCAGTATACTGAGCCAAAAGAATTCGATGGTAAGAAAGTACCTGATATTTTATATACAGGTAACCACACCGCTATTGAAAAATATAGAAGGAAAGAAAGTTTAAAGCTTACTCGTGAATGTAGGCCTGATTTATTCAAAAAACACGATTTAACAAAACAAGATAAAAAATTGCTTGATGAGATTGATCAAAAAATTGACAATCCAAAATGGTTAACACAGGCACTTGAAAAAGGTAAAAAATTTACAAAATAAAAAGACCCTTTGGGTCTTTTCTTTTACATTCCGAAGCCACCCATTCCAGGAAAATTCATTCCTGGAGGCATGCGCCCGGTCTTTTTAAATTGTTGCATTCGTTTCATCATTTCTTGCATTTGTTCATATTTCTTAAGTAGACGATTAATATCGGCATTGGTTTTGCCAGAACCTTTAGCGATACGAACTTTTCTAGAATTCTTAAGAATTTCTGGATTACGTCTTTCTTCTGGAGTCATTGAGTTAATAAGAGCTTCCATAACTCTCATCTCTTTTTCTCCAGCTTCTTTTTGCTCATCGGTGATTGTTGGCATGCCAGGGATTAATTTTATTAATCCGCCAATTGAACCCATGCGTTGAATACGTTTCATATTTTTGACAAGATCGTCTAATGTGAATTTGCCATCCATCATCTTTGCTGCTTCTTTAGCAGCTTCTTTTTCATCAATCTCATCTTTTACTTTTTCAGCAAGAGTTACGATATCGCCCATTCCAAGAATACGATCTGCCATTCTATCAGGATGGAAAATATCTAAATCAGTGATTTTTTCGCCAACACCAGCAAATTTAATAGGAATTCCTGTTAAATGTTTAATCGAAAGTGCAGCACCACCACGTGCATCACCATCTAATTTAGACATCACAATTCCTGTAACATCGAGTGCGTTATGGAAAGCATTTGCAACGTTAATTGCATCTTGTCCTGACATCGCATCAACAAGAAGTAATACTTCTGTTGGAGAAACCGCATCGGAAATGTCGTTTAATTCTTTCATTAATAACTCATCAATTTGCAAACGACCTGCAGTATCAATGATAAGAACATCAAAATGTTCATTGTAAGCTTTTTCTTTTGCTTGTTTTGCAATTTCGACAGGTGAAATGTTTGTTCCTAAGGAGAATACCGGAACATCTATTTGCTTACCAAGTTGTTCTAATTGATCAATAGCACCAGGTCTATAAATATCACCTGCTGCTAACATAACTTTTTTGTTAAGTTTATTCTTCATCAGGTAAGCAAGCTTACCTGCAGTTGTTGTTTTACCAGTACCTTGAAGACCAACCATCATAATAATTGTTGGTTTATTATTTTCGAATTTTAATCCGGAATTTTCAGATCCAAGTAATGTTTCAAGTTCATCGTGAACAATTTTGACAACCATTTGTGAAGGATTTAATTTTGTATAAACTTCTGCACCAATTGCCTTTTGTTTTATATTATCTAAAAATGTTTTAACAACCTTAAAATTAACGTCGGCTTCAAGAAGGGCAACACGCACTTCCTTAAGCATTTCATCCATATTAGATTCTGTTAAGTGTGCTTGGCCTCTAATACCTTTAAATATTCGTTTAAATTTTTCTGTTAAAGACTCAAATGCCATTCTTTATATCCTCTTCAATTTTATCTAAAATTTTAGCGTTTTGCTTCGTACGATTTTTATCAAAAACCCCGCAAATTCCCAGGGATTTTTCGAATTTATCGAGTTTTTTTGATGATGTTTTTATAGAGTCAGAAACAGCAGTTCTTGAAATTTTTCTAAGCTCAGAAATCTCGCTTAATGAAAGATCACAATAATAGTAATCAGACATAATTTCGAATTGCTGTTTGGTTAAAAGTCGACCATAAATATCGAGCAAACGATTAATTTCTAGGGTCTTTTTAATCTCGCTCATTTTTTATCTCCAATACAAAGACCGATTAAGTAATTTTCTAAATCAAATTCTTTGAGGTCTTCCATCTTTTCACCAAGACCAATAAATCTTACAGGAATGCCAAGTTCATCTCTAATGGCGAGAATAATTCCGCCCTTAGAAGTACCATCCATTTTTGTAATGACAATACCTGTTAATTTAATACAATCCATAAACTGTTTTGCTTGAACAACACCATTTTGTCCAGTGGTTGCATCAATAACCAAAAACACTTCATGTGGAGCATCAGGTATTTCTTTAGAAATAACTCTACACATTTTTGAAAGTTCATTCATTAAATTAACTTTGTTTTGGAGTCTTCCTGCTGTATCAACAATTAATAAATCAACACCATTTTCTTTTGCTTTCTTTGCACCATCAAATGCTACAGAAGCTGGATCGGATTCTGGCTTTCCTGTAACAATATCGCAACCAAGTCTATCAGCCCAAACTTTTAGTTGCTCTATCGCTCCTGCTCTAAATGTATCAGCAGCACAAAGCATAACTTTTTTGCCTTGAGAAATGTATCTGTAAGCAAGTTTAGCAATTGTTGTGGTTTTTCCAACACCATTTACGCCGGCAACAAGTAAAACGGTTGGTCCTTCATTTCTAAAAGAAATGTCACTGCAGACCTTATCTCCACTATTCATGTAGCCTTCAAATAATTTATCAATAACAAGTTCATTAATTTCATCTGCATCAGAAATTTTCTTCTCTTTGCTTTCCTTAATAACTTGTTCAATTACTTTCATCGTTAAAGCAACACCAACATCAGCTTCAATTAAAATTTCTTCAAGTTCGTCAAAATATTCTTCATTGATTTTCTTTGACTTTTTAGCGATAGAATCAAGTTTAGCAGCAAAATTCTCGCGAGATTTTTCCATTCCTTTAACATAGTTAGAGGACTCTTGCGATTTGTTTTTGTTAAACTTTTCTTTTAGAAACTTTAATAAACCCATTATTTGTTTGCTTCCTTTTCGAGTGCAGCTTTTGCTGCTAATTGTTCAGCTTCTTTCTTAGTACTTCCTTCACCAGTACCAAGTTCAATGCCATCAAATAAAACCCTGACTTTAAATTTTTTATCATGCGCTGGACCACTTTCTGAAACAACTTCATAAGAAACAGACTCTCTATGTTCAGCCTGCATTTCTTCTTGAAGTCTTGATTTATAATCATTTAAAGCCTCAGCATTAAACGTTTTGATCAAATCAATAAAAATATTCACAAGAACATCCTTAGTGACCTTAAAACCTTGATCTAGGTATAAAGCTCCTATAAATGCCTCGAAAACGTTTTCTAAAATATGATTTGCCTTAGCAATATCGCCAGAAAATGAATTTCCTAAGCGAATATATTCATGCAATCCATATTTCCTTGCAAGAGAAGATAAACCACCTGTTGAAACAAGTGCTGCTCTCATTTTAGTAAGACTTCCTTGATTTAAATCAGGACGAGTTACGAAAGAAATTTCAGCAACCGCTAAATCAATTACTGAGTCACCTAAAAATTCTAACCTTTCATAATCGTGATGCTTTGTATTTGCATCAGCGTTATATGAAGGATGAGTAAAAGCTTGTTCATAAAGAACAATATGCTTTGGTTCAATGCTAAATTTCTTTAGGAATAACTTTAAATCTTTCATTTAATATTTTCTTTAATATGGTCAACAATTTTGTTTTTGGCTAATTTGTACGCAATATCCATTGCAGAGGCAAAAGAATAACCATCTGAGTTTCCGTGTGCCTTAACAGCTACGGTATTTACACCAAGAAGTAAAGCACCACCAACTTTCTTATAGTCCATTGTGCTCAACATTGGTTTAAAGCCTTTCTTAGCAAGTAAATAACCAATCTTTGATGCAAATGATGAGGTGAATGACTCTTTCATCATTGAACCCATCATTTTAGCAACACCTTCTGCTGTCTTTAGGAAAACATTTCCGGTAAATCCATCAAAGACACAAACGTCACATTCTCCATCGAAAACATGGCGTCCTTCAATGTAACCTTTGAAATTTGGTTTTTCCTTAAGCAATGCGTAGGCTTTCTTTGAAAGTTCATTGCCCTTACCTTCTTCGGTACCATTACAAATTAAATTGATATTAGGATTTTCTTTTCCATATACTACTTTGTAGTATGCTTCTCCCATTGTGGCGAATTGATAAAGATCTTCTGGTGAGTTTTCACTTGATGCACCAACGTCTAGTAAAACTACATATTTGCCATGAACTTTGCATGGAAATGGAGTTATAAGAGCTGGTCTTTCAACACCTGGAATTTTCTTTGTGATTAATGTGGCTAACGAAAGGAACGCACCAGTTGAACCGGCGGATAAAACGCCATCAGCTTTCTCTTCGTTAACAGCACTAACTGCTTTGTAAACACTAGAATCTTTTTGTCTCATGGCTTGCATGACACCACATTCCATAGGAAGAATACTTTGAGAAGGGATAATCTTAGCGACAATGTCTTTAATTGGTTCTAAAGCTTTTTCATCACCAACTGCGATGATTTCACAATCTTTATGAGTTGCACAAAAACTTTTAACAGCATCGATAGTTGCGCTAACGCCATTATCTCCGCCCATCATATCAATAACTAATTTGACCATAGTAAATCCTCCGCATGTATTGTATCACGCAAAAACAAATATCACACTAAAAAACATAAATGTTTAATCTTGCGATAATATTACTTTGTTTCGGCAATAAAAAAGCCATCTTTTAGATGGCTAATTAGTTATTCAATACCAACAAGGAAGTTATAAACTGGTTGATCTCCTCTACGAATATCAAATTCGATATTTGGATAAGTTCCAGGTAATTCTTTCTTGAGTGTTGCAAGAAGTTTATCACTTACATCTTCACCAACGAAAATTGTAGCTAAGTAATTGTCTTCCTTAATCATTTTCTTAAGCATTTTGAATAAGGCTTTTTCTGGCTTATTTTCACAGCAAACAACTTTCTTATTTGCGATAGCCATAAAATCATCTTTTTTGATATCAACACCATTCATTGTTGTATCTTTTACTGCGTAAGTAATCTCGCCAGATGAAATGTGAGCTATGACTTCTTTCATATTTTTAACGTTATCTGCAACGTTTAAATCAGGTGAAAATTGTGATAATGCAGCAACACCTTGAGGGATTGTCTTAGTTTGTACAACAACTACCTCGACTTCTTCATGTAAAACATCTTTTGCTTGAAGTGCAGCCATAACAATATTTGAGTTATTTGGGAAGACATAAACCGTCTTTGCATCAGTTGCTCTAATTGCTTTAACAATGTCAGCAATTGATGGGTTCATTGTTTGGCCACCAGTAATAATCTCATTTGCGCCAAGTTCTCTAAATGCTTCTTCAACGCCTTTACCTGCCGCAACTGCAACAAGAGCAGTTTCTTTTGTAGGTTCTTTCTTAAGTTCACTAACTGGTTCATCAACAGGTTGTTCTTCGCCTTCTTTTTTCTCTTGAAGTGAAGTGTGTTGTTCGGTCATATTTTCAACTTTGATTTTAACGAATTCACCAAATGATTGACCAAAGGTCAATACAGCACCTGGAGTAAGAGTATGAACGTGTACTTTTACAATGTCATCGTCATGGACAACAACAAGTGAATTTCCGTAGCTTGATAAAATTGATTTAAATCTTGATTCAACAAATGGTTTTTTGTTTTCTGGATCAAGTCTTAAGATAAATTCAGTGCAATAACCAAATTCATCACTTTCAACAGCCTGTTGAGCACTATTATCGGTGCCTCTAGAGATTTCTTTCTTCTCAATAAATTTGCCTTTTAAGGCAGAATTCATACCTTCAAGAATTTTAACAAGTCCAGCACCACCAGAGTCAACAACTCCAACTTCCTTTAGTACAGGAAGAAGTTCTGGAGTACGTTTAAGAGAAGCTTTAGCTTCTGTTAATAATTTCTTGAAGCATTCTTCAATATCATTTTCCTCTGTGACGTAATTTTTGAGTGATGTTGAGGCTTCTCTAATAACAGTGAGAATTGTACCTTCAACTGGTCTCATAACTGCTTTATAAGCAACTTTCGAGCCATTTGCAAAAGCATCACCAAGTAAAAGTGCGTCAATTGTCTTTGATCCTTCAAGTGCTTGAGCAAAACCTCTAAAAATTTGTGAGGTAATAACACCTGAATTGCCTCTTGCTCCCATAAGTAAGCCCTTTGAGAACGAAAGGGCAATTGGATAGACTTCATTGTCGTTTCTATTTTGAATCTCCTTAGCACCACTTGCTAAAGTAAGATTCATATTCATTCCTGTGTCGCCATCTGGAACAGGGAAAACATTTAATGCATCAATCTCTGGATAATGGTTATATAGATTATTGGCACCAGAGATTAACATCTCTTTTAATAACTTCGAATTTATCGTTTTCATTATTGTACCTTCTCAAGATCTTGTACAAAAATATTGACTTTCGCTACGCGAACATCAAAAGTATTTTCGACAACATACTTAACTTTCTTTTGAACACTGCGCAATATTTCTGTGACCTTAACGCCAAGAGTTACAACCATCGCAAAACTAATTTCATATCCGTCTTTTTCTTCCTTAACGATAATCATTTTTGAAAAATCATCGCGTTTTGCGACCTTGGTTTTTGGGTCTTTTTCGCAAATTGCAACAACGCCATAACATTCAAGCGTGGCGTCAGCTACAAGCGAAACAATTGCTTTCGTTGTGATATTTATTTTACCTAATGAGGTTTGTTTATTTATTGCCATATTAAATTTAAGATAATTAATTATCTTTGCCTAGAATATAGCATATTTATATATAAATTGCAAAATGAGAGGTAAATTAGTTAGATAGAATCTTAACTAATTCGTCTTTGTGAGCTCCATAAAAAATCACTAAGTGATTTCCGTTTGGAGAAGTAAACATTGAATTTATGTCTTCGTTAAAACTAATTTTCACTTGAGTTCTACATAAGTTATTCTTATGTAGATTTTGAACAATTGAACCTTCAAAAATCTCATAATCTTTTAGGTTCGCATTCATTTTGAAGACTGTGACTTTTCCTAAATTAAGGCGTCCTTTCACTCCTAAACCGATTCCAGACTCGAAATGAGTATCAAATGAATAAGATAAACACATATCAAGAGGAAGTGTGCAATGAGCGAAATAACCATAACGTTCTTTTAAATTAAGATAGCTTGGATTAACTTGAAATGAGGATTCATTAAAAGCTCTCTTCACTATTGCCATTGAAAGCATGGTTGGAATGTCTCCTTCGCATGTTGCAATGTATCCATCTTTGTTTAGCATAGCTAAAGCAAGACAAGAAGTGTTCTTAACTGTGTCTAAAAGATCAAAACATCTAACAGTGATTCCATTTAAGTTATATTTCACAATAATCTCTCTAAGAGCAGAATAGATTTTGAGTGCGCCTTCAAGAGTTTCTTTATCGACTTTTTCATTAATCAAGTTCTCAAAAATTACAGGATCAACTTTCTCTTTTACGCTCTTAGAAAGACTTACTAATTCTTCACTTGGAATATCAACTAAAGTGGCACCAAATTTTTCTTTTACTTCTTCGTAATTTGTCTCACTTGCAATTAACCAATCTGAAGGCTTTCCAATTACGCCTAAACGCATATTTTTTAAACCTTCAAATTTCAAAAATCCCCTGGAATTCCCTGATATTTTCTCGATTTCATCGGATTTTAAGAGTTCTCTAACTTCTTCTGGTTTGCCATGAAAAATTTGGAATTTTTTGTTATTTTTTCTTAAAAAAGTTGCAATCTCAAGAGAGGCCGGAAGAGAGTTATTTGCGTCCGTTGCTAGGATATAAAATGGCTCTTTATATTCATTAAATTTGGACTTAAAAATTTCTTCAGTTCCACCAGTTTCAATAAAGAAAACTGGGGTGCCATCTTCACTAAAGATAAAGTCATTATTTTCGTTAAGTTTATTAAGGTAAGTATTCTTTTCTTCGTCTTTAAAACGTTCGTCCTTACCAACCTTAGATCTTAGAAATATAAAATGTATTTTATTCATATTAAATAGTATATCAAATTCTGGACAAAAAGAAAAAGCCCGGCGGCTCGCTATTCTTCCCGATTGCTCGGATACCTTCGCCACTACGGTGCTTAACTTCTGTGTTCGGGATGGGAACAGGTGTGTCCACCGCGCCATCGTCACCAGACTTTTTCTTTAGAGAGAATTATTCTCTCAAAACTAGATATTACGTTTATTTCCATGTTCTTCAAGTATATTACATTGATTTACCCTTATTTTACTTTATTCATTTCTCAGATAAAAATCTTATTAAATTTTATGAAATTAAGTCCTCGACCTATTAGTATCGGTCAGCTGAATACATTGCTGTACCTACACTTCCGACCTATCAACCCGTTAACATTACGGGGGTCTTACTGCTTACGCATGAGAAATCTAATCTTGCGGTTGGCTTCACGCTTAGATGCTTTCAGCGTTTATCCATTCCATAGGTAGCTACTCAGCCATGCCACTGGCGTGACAACTGATAGACCATTGCTATGTCCATCCCGGTCCTCTCGTACTAAGGACAGGTCCGCTCAAATTTCTTGCGCCCACGACAGATAGGGACCAAACTGTCTCACGACGTTTTGAACCCAGCTCGCGTACCACTTTAATTGGCGAACAGCCAAACCCTTGGAAGGTACTTCCCCTCCAGGATGTGATGAGCCGACATCGAGGTGCCAAACC
>JAZQOV010000006.1:0-214005 GCA_045628045.1 Bacilli bacterium | reverse complement strand
AAATTAATTGGCGAATTAAATTGTATGAGAAGATCGTCTCAGAAACAATTCGTCAAATTGATTCAATCATACATTACTCAAAAGGGAGGAAAATTATGAAAAAATCAATATTCAAAAAAATAGGAGGCTTATTCCTAGGCTTAGCTATGGGTCTTGGTGTCGCCGCCGGTGTGACAGCAGGAAATAAGGCTAGTGAAGTTAATGCAGGAAGTGTCACAATTGACTTTAACGATATTATTAACGGATTTGGATATACTAGCGGTACGAAAAGCAATCTTTCATATACCAAAAGCAATGTAACTTTAACGGCTTCAAGTATTAGTGCTAAAAACGGCTCTTGCATACAATTAGTAAAAAGCGGCACTATTATTAGTACTGAATTTCCAGGAGTAATATCTTCTGTTTATGTTGCGGATTGTAAAACAACATCCAGTAAAACCGATGGTTCGTTTAAGGTGCAAGGAAGCACCAACGGTTCAACTTTTGTTGATGTAAAATCAATTACTGGATTATCATCAACTGCTAATAGCCAAACTATAACTTTTGATACAACTAAAAATTATTCATATTTTAAAATCGTTAATGGTGGTGATCGTGTTTTACTTACATCCGATATTAAGGTTACTTATGAAGAGAAGGCTGCAGCATTACCTTTGTCTATTTCTGGTGATTCTACTGTTTATAACGGAAAAACAATTACACTAAGTGCATCTTCAAACGGCACTGCTGTAAGTGGAGTCACTTGGTCTTCAAGTAACACTGGTGTTGCAACAGTTAGCAATACTGGTGATGTCACAGGTGTTGGTGGCACAACTTCTGGTGCTAGCGTAACTATCACAGCTAAAAAAGATGGCTATGAAGATGCAACAAAAACAATTACAGTTAAAGCAGATACCAAAACCTTACAATCAATATCTGCTTCTGGTGCTCAATCAACATTCACATTAGGTGATTCTTTTGCAACTACAGGTTTAGTTGTTACTGGAACCTATTCACACACGAATGGCGATGGTGATTCACAAGAACAAATAAGTACTGGAATTACTACATCTCCTGCCGCAGGAACCAAACTTAACACTGTTGGTTCTCAAACAGTTACAGTCAATGCGGGTGGAAAATCAACTACTTATTCAATTAATGTTAACTATGCAGCAGTTGAATCAGTCGAATTAGACTATGAAGAAGGCACTCTTGGTAAAGGTGCACAAACAACATTACCAGGTGTCACAATTGAACCTGCAAATGCAAACCAAAATTATTCTTGGAGTGATCCAGTTGCTACTGAAGGAATTGTATACACTTATGATCCTTCAACACATGAATTAGCAATTGATGCAAACAACGTCGTTGAAGGAACAATTCAATTTACAGCTACTGCAACTGGTAATTCATCAAAAACAGCAATAGTTGTTTATTCAGTACAAGCTGCTCAAATCGCAAATATTACTGGTGTTACAGCATCTGCAACAGGCGAAATCGTTGCAAAACAATATGTCGGTGATGCATTTGACCCTCAAGGTTTCTCTTTTGCACCAACTTGGTCAGAAGGTGATCACGACGATGTAGTAATTACCGCTAATGATATTTCATGGAATGCATTGGTAGCTGGATCAAATCCAACCGGTACATATTCATGTGCTGATGGTGAATTCACAGTAATAATCACAGGAGTTACAGTTGTTAATGATACTGTCGTATCAATTGCATTCACTGAAGGATGCGATATGACCAAAAAATCATATTTAACAAATGAAACCTGGAATTTCGGCGGCCTTTCAATTGTTGGAACAATGGATTCAGGAAGGCAAGCAAAAATTGATTCATCAAAGGTCAGTTTCAGTACTGACGCCGTTGTTGCAACATCCACAACACAAATTACAGTCACGGCTCATTATCAAGGATATGAAGGCACTGAGCCAACAAAAAATATCAATGTCACAGTCACAGCTTTTGAATTGGACCACTTAATTGTTAATGCAACAAAAACAATATTTACTTTAGGTGATCAATTTAGTTTTGCTGGAACTATAACTGGTTATTATAATGATAATAAAACAACCAAAACCGTCACCTCTTCAGAAGTTAATTTTGAGGGATATGATCCATACACAGAGGGAACACAAACAGTCACAGCAAGTTTAAAAACAAATGGTAGTGTAACTGGAACATATACTATTACAGTTAATAAGAAGACATTGCAACCTGGTGCAGATTATTATGCATTTGCAGACAGCATCAGTGTTGGTGATACTGTTGTTTTCTATGCTCCTTATGTTAAAAAACTTATGACGTCAATTTCTACAACTAGTACAAAATATGGTGTTGCAATTGATGTCGAATTAGACTCCCAGAGTCATTTAGATGTTACAAACGGATTAAAATTTGATGTTATTGCTGGGTCTGAAACCGGTTCATTTAGTTTTAAAAATGGTACCAATTATTTAAGATGGAATTCCGGCAACTCATTGGATATGGCAGGAACAGACGTTGCTAAAAATACATCATGGTATATAGACTGGTCAACATATTCTGGACACACTTGTATTAAAAATGCAAATGATACATCAAGAATAATGCTTTGGAACTATGGTTCTCCAAGATTTGCTTGTTATGCAAGTCAAACCCCAAAAGACGATACCTCGGGTTATGGGTTTGTTGACATATACAAGAGATGCCAAACACAAGGTGAACAACCAACAGCTATAAAATTAAATGCTTCACCTGTTGCAAATCTTTCTGTAAATGAAGGCGATACTGTTTCCAAATCTCATTTCAACGTTTCTGTATTATATAATACAGGTACTTCTTCGCCAATCACAGATTACAGTATAGTTAATGAAAAGTATTCTGCAGGAAGCAATGAAATTACCATCAATTATGGTACTTTTACAACGAAAGTCATTGTTAATGCTGCTGAATCAGCACACTTAGATCATATTGAAGTCGTTGAAGGTACTGGAACACGCTCATTTACACGTGGTACATCATTCAACTCAACAGGTCTTAAGATTAAAGCTTACTACAGTAATACTGATAAAACAAAGTTCCCAGATCGTGAACTTTCATCAGGATTTACTGTGACTCCATTAACATCTGCTCAAATGAATGTTGCTGATACATACGATGTTTCAGTTTCATATACAGAAAATGGAGTTACTAAGAACACAATTTATAGTGTTACAGTTACTCCAAAGGTATCAACAAGCGTAACAATCGCTGGTGATGGTATCGAAGGTTCAAATGGCGCATATACATTAGCTTCAGGTGTAACAAATGAAGTTGATTTAACATTAGGATGTGATGGTGATGAGACAGCTGAATTCGTTCAAGGCGATCAAAACGTTGTTACATTCGCAAATGGAAAGTTAAGTGTCAATTCTTCAACAAAAACAAACGAACAAATCACAGTTTCATTTAAGGCTGGTAGCGCTAGCGCTACATTAACAGTCAATATTAGTGCAGCTGAAGGAATTCAATTAATTTCCAATAATGAAATTGTTGCTTATGTTGGCTCATCATTCTCTTATGATATTAATATTCAATTAAATAACGTTGAATCTGCTACATGGACTCTTCCACAAGGTGACTTTGTTATCGAATCAGAAACCGAAGATAACACAGGCTTTGTTGGAACAATTTATTTCACAGACGAAGTTTTAGATACACTTACATTTAGCGCAGTTACAGGAAAGGGTGAAACATTATCAGTTGATATTGAAGTATTAGCTGTTAATGATAACATTAAATCCATTTCGGCAGCATTAAAATCTGGTGTTACATACACTGCTGGACAAGGTCAAACATTTAGCAAAGATGACTTAACCGTTACATACGTAAGAGATTCTGGTGCCAATGGTACATTATTGAGTTCTGAATTTACAGTTTCTGGATTACCAGAAGGATCATTCAATAGAGTTGCTTCATATCAATTAACTATTACTTCAGCAGAAAATGCTGAAGCAACTGCTTCCGTAACAATAAGTGTCGGAATGCCAACAGGTGAAAACCTTGTTACATCAAGTACATCATACACACCAGGGACACCAACAACTTCATGGAGCAAACTTACTGGTGCCGGTCAATTAGATGCTGCTGAAAAAGTTTATATCTATAATGCTGATAAAGGATACGTCAGCGGTTACAGCAGTTCCGATGCCACTGTTGTTGATAATTTGAATTCATGTATTAAGTTCGATGTAATCATTGTTGATTCAAGTGAAGGAACATTTAGATTGTGTGATCCAACTTCAAAAAAAGAAATTTCGAGCCTTTCAAGCAATAAATTTACAATCAGTGCAGATAGCGGAAAAGGTGCTGTTTTCACAGTAGATGAAGATGGTGAATTAGTGTATGTTGATGGCAGCGGTGATGAGAGAAGATTATATGCAAATGGTAACTATTTGCGTTGCTATAAAACAACCAGTTCATATGATCCATTCATTGTGTATATTTCAAAAACTACACCAGGTCAAGGCACATACAACACGACATATTCAAATAACGCTATGACAGCAACAATTTATAACTTTATTGCTTTAGCAAATGAAACATATGCTAGTGTATGTGGCTCTGAAGGTAATAATTTAAAACCAGATTTAACCACATGGCGTTCAGTTCTTGAGAGTGATGAATACGAAGCACTTTTAGCAGATACAAATAGCTATAACCTATTAAAATCTGCTATCTGTGGTGAAGGTGCTTACGGCCCTGATGGTGTTTATGTCGCAAGTGGCGAAAAGCAATCCTCAGACATGGTTATTGAATTCTTACAGAAATATGATCGTGTTGTTAGCAATTACGCAACAGAGACTGATTATAACTATCTTGGTAGAAGCGTTGCTTCATCGGGTTCAAGAATTAATCCAATTATCTCATTAGAGAATATCACTGATTCTACATGGATCATTGCAGTGGTCTCACTTGTGGGATTAACCGCTATAGGTGGTTACTTCTTCTACAGAAAACGTAAAGAAATCTAATCACTTAGATATCTAGTAATTCGTATATGATACGTATACAGGCAGGAACGTAATGCTCCTGCCTTTTTTATTGTTAAAGAAATAGAATAATTAAATGTTGATGTATAACGACATTGCCATTACACAGATATTTAAATAGAAGATTTATCGGCAAAATATCGTAGAAAATTTAACTTGAAAATACTTGTATAATTTGCCGATACATTGTATAATTTTGGCATGAAAAATAAATATTTAACATCTTCTGAAATTGCTAAAATTTGGAGTTTATCTGACAGAAGCGTAAGAAATTACTGCAATCATGGAAAAGTTCCAGGTGCAATTTTGAATGGAAAAACTTGGTTAATACCTCAAGAAGCTCAAAAACCTAAAAGGCAAGTTCGCTTTTCGAATAGAGTGATGAAACTATCTGAAGTTTTAAAAGAAGAAAAACAAAGTTCATTAAAAGGTGGCATTTATCATAAAATACAAATTGAAATGACTTATAACTCCAATCATATTGAAGGGAGCAAATTAACCCATGATCAAACAAGGCATATTTATGAAACTAATACGATTGGAATATCAGATACTGACGTTAAAGTGGATGATATTATAGAAACCGTCAATCATTTTAGGTGCATTGATTTAGTTATTGATGCAGCAAATTATAAATTATCTGAATCTTTCATTAAACAATTACATTTCGTTTTAAAATCAGGAACAAGCGATGCTTTAAAACCTTGGTTTAAAGTTGGAGATTACAAAGCTTTACCTAATGAAGTTGGAGGTCAAAGCACTACCGAGCCTAAAAATGTAAAACAAGAAATAGTAAAACTATTATCTGAATATAATTCCAAAATAAATATTGGCATCGAAGATATTATTGAATTTCACAAAAAATTTGAAGAAATTCATCCATTTCAAGATGGCAATGGAAGAGTCGGAAGATTGTTAATGTTTAAAGAATGCCTGAGAAACAACTTTGTCCCAATAATAATTTTGGATGAATTTAAAGAGTTTTATTATCGCGGTCTTAAAGAATGGAAATACGAAAAAGGTTATTTAATTGATACTTGTTTGCATGGGCAAGATATTGTTAAGACTTATTTGGATTATTTTCACATTAAATATTAGAAAAGTTCGAATATATCGAATTTTTTTATAAATGTCCTTAAATGTCAAAACACACTAGGGTATGAGAATATGCAAATAAAAGAAAAACCGGATTATAGTGTCGGTGCACTGCCGTGGGCTTCTACTTGCGCTTCAGCCATCGTAACAATTTAATGATTGCTCATCAAATTATGTTTGCTACGATGGAGGCCAACACGGCAACAATAAATTCTGTCATTGTTCTAGTCTCCATTTAGAGGTTTAATGTCTTTACTCTCGACTGATATATTATACAATTTATTTTTTTAATTTATGTAAATGCCGTAGTGGAGAACGAATTTCTTCTTTCTAATGTAGTATGTTTCTTCCTCGAGAAGTATATCGTCATCCATATTCTGAATAAGAGAAATATCACCAGCATTTCCTAATACAAAAGTAATGTGTTCTCTATCATGTATAATTACCCTACTAAACACCTTGCTTAACGGAAATTCAGATAGTGAAGAGATAATGCGGTTATTAGGCATTAAGGTCTTCTTAAATTGATAAAGATAATCAGAAATGTTTGTAGCAGTGGAGATCATGTTTTCTAGAGCTACTTTTCTAAGATATAAAGGTTTGAGCTTTTTCTTATAGGCTTTATTGACCTCGCGATAAAATTCATTATCAAACATCTTTATATTTTTTAAATTTTGTCTGTAAAACATCAATCTTTTCCTTCAATTCCTCATTTTTTTGTTTTTTACCTTTTAGCCTCCTCAATTTTTTAAAAACTAAAATAGTATTCAATGTTTTGGTATATTGTTGGTTATTTCTATGATTTAAAATAGTGCTTTAATACTATCAAAGAAAAACAAAACAAATCAATGTATATTTTATCATTATTAAACTGTTGTTTATATTCCATAATCATATATAAGGTTACTATTGTTATATTTTCTTCATTTGATATGAGATTGTTCATTGTTAACCAACAATGTAAAATGGCGGGACATAAACCAAAGCGCATACCCGCAATCAATACGAATGGTTGTTATGCAAGACTAGATTTAGTAACTAAATTTTATTTCTATAATTAAAATTATCGAGTACAAATTTCTTTCGTTTAAAGTCGACATGTGTGTATATTTCAGTAGTGGATATTGAAGAATGGCCCATCAATTCTTGAACTGTTCTTAAATCTCCTCCATTAGATAAAAGATTTGTTGCAAAAGTATGTCTTAAACAATGAGGTGTGAATATAGAAGATATATGTAATTCTTTCATCATTTTCTTAAATAACAAATCTATTGAATGCGTTCCTAGTCCTTCTTTGTATTTGTTTAAGAAAAGATAATCGTTTGAACACGCAATCTGCCCTCTTATTCTTTGATAGTTTTGAATATTAGCCCAACAGCCATTGTTTGGAATATAAACAATTCGTTCTTTCTTTCCTTTGCCATGAATAAGAATTGTTCTATTGATAGAGTCGATATCGCTAATCTTAATAGCGCTTGCCTCACCAATGCGAATTCCTGTAGTAATTAGTAAATCAAATAACGCTAAATCGCGATTAGTTTTGAAACAATCATATTCAGACCCCAAATTGTTTCTTTCATCATTCAAATAATTAAGCATCCTTTTAATGATTGGTACTGGTATTGTTCTTGGCATTCTTTTTTCATCCTTTAAATTTAAACTAATGTCTTTAATAAAGTTTGTTCTGATTCTCTTCTTTTGCTTTGCATAATCCAAAAATAATGAAACTGAGATTCTTTTTCTTTTTATCGACGATGTCGCATACTCGTTTTTAATTAATGATTGAAAATAATATACAATCGATTTTTTGCATAATTGACCATCTTTTAAAAATGTAATAAACGCTGACACATCATATTTATATGCACTTATTGTCTCTTTGCTTTTATTAGAGGATGATTCTAAATAACATAAGTAATTTTCTAGTAACTCTTTTATTTTCATTGCAGTTTGCTCCTTTGTTTTATTTGTAAATATAACATTAATTTGCTAAAATTTTCTTACAGTAATTAGGAATTATGTTTAACAATAATTGTTTTATTTGGGTTGGAAACAAACAATCTGATGTCGATGATTGTGGAGACTTTTTTAGCAAAACAATTTCTTTATATGGGGGCAATGATTCGAACCATATTTCATTCAAGCAGATAAGAACTCCAAATTTAGCGTCAAATGCTGCCCAAAGCGAATTTATAGAAAAACAAATCAAAAACATATTGTTTTTGAATCACAATACAAAATTCATGTTTTATAATCAATGCCGAGCATATTCTTTTGATGCTGAAATTATTAAAAATAATTTTCTTGTTGTAAACGATAAAAAAGTTGTTGATTTATTTAATAATAAAATCGAATTTCGAAAACTATTCAATTTGTCTTCTTTTCACTTTCCGAAATATGTTGTTTTGAAAGGTTCTCAAATAAATGACAAAGCTCTTTCGTCATATTTTAAGGATACTGAATTGTTCGTTCTGCAACAGCCTTATGGCGCAGGATGTGACAATACTCTTTTGTTAAGAAAGGATGAGTTATTACTAGAAACAAAACCCGAAACCACTTACCTTGTTTCTGAATTTATTGAAAACACAATTAGCTTTAATAGACATATTTTGATAAGTGAAAAAGATGTAATAATATTCCAACCATCCATACAAATAATCGACCTAAAAAGGCAATCATATCAAGGTGCAGACTTTATCAATGCTAACGAAATACTTGGTAACGAAATTCTTAAGTCATCTTATTTTGCGGCTAAAGAAATTGCCCATAAGATGCAATTGTTTGGATATAGAGGCATATGTGGTGTCGATTTTATGTGTGATCGAAAAAACACATTATATGCAATCGAAATAAACGCTCGCTTTCAAGCATCTTCCTTTTTAATCAACATGTCGTTAAAGGATAACGGTTTACCTTCTTTGCAAGAGCTGAATTATTTTTCCTGGTTTTCAAAAGAATTCTTCGATTTAGAAACAATTAAAAAATGTGAAACATTAGTTATTAATTATTCTTCGATTATATTAACGAACGAGGATTTCTTTAATGTTAAAAGAATTAGTAATGGCTATCTTTATAAGATAAAGACAGATGCTGTAGAACAATACGAAGAATATGATAACAAGACGTACTTATTAAAACTTATTTATAAAAGATATTAGTTTATCTTTTTTTCAATTCTTATTACCTTGCCATCAGAATATGTAATGGTGACAATCGCCCCAGAAATAGCAACATTATCAACTTCGTTGTTGCGGCTATCTTTTTTAGCTTTCCGCTCCTTGATTTTTTTGATAACCGTATCGATAACGCTTGAAATAGAAGCAACACTCCCAATAAACTCTACAATCAAACAAACTATTTCGAACGGAGAGTTGTGCGAGACTTTTAAAACATGATATCCATTTTCATCGCTACACCCCTCGCCAAATTCATCGATATCTTTTAATGTATCATTTAGTCTTTCATCACCCTCGAACAAATTAGTTTTAAAAACTGCAACAAGCATGCTGCCTTGAGATGGTCGATATAACAATTCTTCTTCAATATTTTGAATTGAAAAGAATCTTTCTTTTAAATAATCGTTATTTTCTTGCTGTGCTAATGATTGATTCGCAAATTCAAGAAGGCTATTTTTTTCATCAAAAGATAAAAATCCATAATAATTAATCAATCTGGCAAACGAAAAAGCTAGTTCATGATTATTTAACATGATTGCTTTTTTAAATCCCATTGAAGCAACTTCTTTTGCTTTTTCGACTTCTTTTAAATTCATATAAAGATTAACAAGAGGGAAGAATTCGTTTTTTTCTAAATAATAATTAATAAAGTCTTGAAAATAATCGCCATATTCATTAGCTTTCATGAAGACACCTTTTTGATTGAGTCTAATATATTTACCATTTTTAACCATTTCAATGCCACCAATAATGTACGGTGATTGATTAAACGATAAGACGGATGAACTTACAGAAGGATTTATAAACATAGAATACTCAAAATTAGAATATCGCATTGAAACAAATCTAAATGAACAATTAATAAATTTTGAGTGCATAAAATTGCATGATCTAAAAGAGACTGAATAAAAAATGCAGTTTTGGAAAATAGCATTTGAAAAATCTACATTTGTAAAATCGATTTTTTTAAAAGTTGTGTTCTTTATAAAAGAATTGGTGTAATAAACAGTATGAAGCCATTTCTTTTTCTTATCATTAATGAAACAACATCCATCCAAATAACAACTTTGAAATGAAAAATTGCTTAATTTTGTGTTGATGAAAGAAACGTTTTTAAAAGAAGAAAATGACCAACATTGTCTTTTAGAGAATATGTTTGAAACTGTAACATCTTTTGCTGAGTTTCTCTTATGACTGCTTCTTGGTTGTTGTAGCAACTCTGAAAAATAATCACTATTGCCTATGGTTTCATCATTGTGGACCAATGATTTTTCAAAATCAAAAATACCCATTGTTTTGTCTCCATAATTCCTAATTATTGTAAGAAAATATTAACTACTGCTTGTTTGGATATAAAAAACATTGTTTATAACAAACAAGGACAAATGATGTATAATGAATTTAGATATGTGGAAAAAGAAAAATGCAATCAAATCTCTAAACTGGTCTCTATCTATTTCTTCTTTTATTGGGGCACTTTTGTCTTTTATATTACTTCCAAGTAATTTTTGGTGGATTGGGCTAATTATATTTGTAGCAACATTTATAATAGTGTTACTTACAATATATTTAGTTTTAAGATTCAAGAAACGCCACAGAATCTCTGGCAGAGGCTCGGTTTTTATTGAATCTAGGTATGGTAATGTTTTGAACATCAAAAAGGACAAACGTGAAAAATCAAAACCAGTTGTTGTAATTCCTGTTAATTCTTCGTTTGACACTATAGTGGAGGATAGCCCAAGCATTGTAGATAGAATTGTTGAGGGGACTTCGATTCATGGACAATGGTTAAGACAATATGCCTCAACACCTAGATTATTAGAAAAACTTGATAGGGATATTAGTAAATTTATTGCTAACAAACATTGGATTCCGATTAAAGTGCTAGACAATAAAAGAGGCAAGAAAGATGTTTATCCTCTAGGAAGCTATGTATTCATTGAAACAAACGATTGTATCTTTTTGTTATTCGCGCTAACTGAATTTAACGAACATAATAAAGTTATAAAAAAAGATGTTGAGGAATTTACTATCTTAATGAAAAAACTTATGGATATCACTGATGAATGTGCTGGTAAACACGTCTATATTCCTGTAATGGGAACAAAAATTGCTCTTTTTGGAATTGATGATTTATCTTCATTTGAATATATAAAGAATGCAGCATTAAATAAAAAATGTTCCTTGAGGGCATCTATATCTATCGTCATCTTTGAAGAGTCTAGAGATAAAGTTTCAATCTATGATTAAGTAGACACAAAATGAGCCATAGAGTATTTATAAGTTATAAAAAAAGAAGATCGTAGATATAAAGACTCAATTGTTAAGAGCCTTGAAGAAAAAGAAATACAAGTCAATCATTTAAATGGTATGATTTAATCTGGCAAGATTGATTATGTAAAACTATTTAGAACAAGTTTTGGTTTTAATTGAACAAACGTATTTCTTTGAAAGTTTATTTATTTCGGATGTTTCTTTTTAAGTACGGAATTGCTTAATATGTTTATATAATTTGAAATTTCTAAGCCTCTACTTCTAGCAGTCTCATTTGCTGATTTGATATTTGGATTTGTTAAATCTTCTACAATTTTCTAAATTGTTTTTTTGTATTTGTATCCCTTTGATATTTTCACTTCATAAAATACCTCATTCCTTATACGAAGCTAATGAGCTGGACATAACTATTATATTTGGCGACAGAAAATGATACTTTCAAATAATTGAATTTTATTAAAATGATTGGTAAGATAAATTATAAGTTAGTATGAAAAAAAATATTTCAATTGCAATCTTGTTTACTTTTTTAAATGCTTTGACTAGCTGCGTTGATCATCGTAAAAATTTTTTTGTTGAGGGCATATATAGCGGATTCAATTCATATAACTCATCTGAAAGCTGCCACTTGGTTGTTTCCAAAATTGATAAAGATGAATATATCTTATGCAATGGTAGAAATGCTGTGGAAGATTTAGTTGGGAAAAATTATTTTCTTTTGTCGTTCTATGTTTATGATGAAGGTGGGTCTAAAAAAGCTATAGATTTTTTTAATTTAGTTGACGCTCATAAGGGATCAAAAGGCGCACCTGTAACATATGTCGATGAAAATTTTATATATATTAAGCCATTATTTACCGGTGGTAAAAATGCTTCTGATAGTGCATGTTATGTGATAGAAAGCAATTATGAATTAAAACAACAACATTTCTACTTTACACTTTTTATTAGCGAGGAGAACATTACATATGTCTAATCTTTTAATTTTAGCGAATTTGCTTCCATTACTCTTGTCAAATCAACAATCTTCTTTTTCAAAATTGTTGAGCAAAACTTCTGATTCTGAAATTCAAATGGCTGAATCAAATTCTATTAATGGTTGGGAAGAGTATTATTTATATTTGGGCACCAAAGAAAACAAAAATAATAGCAAGGGCAAAAACAACGGTGGTTCTGGTTCGGTAAGTGATTCTATAACAAACGTTTCTGAATATTTAAACAATTCATATAGCGAATATTATTGGATAAAAGATAATAGCAGCTGTGGTTTAACTAGCAATGTTTCAAATAATATACCAATTGAAATGCAATCATCTGATTTTCCTGAAAGCGATATTCAAAGAGCAATTCAAGTAGCAAACGTTAGTAACTATACATCATATGGTGGATGTGGACCTATAGCCGCAATGGGCGTGCTAGATTATTTTGCTAGATATTTAGGTTATAACGAAATCATTAGTGACCCAACGGATTCTGACAAAAGAGTTATTTTAGCAACAGAAGTTTTGACAAGAACACATTTCTCTATTTTTGGAGGCGTAGACAACACGCTAGTTTGGCCTTGGGATTATAAAAGTTGTTTTAATTCGGTTATTAATTTGCATGGTTTATCTAATGTTATTTCTGCAAATGAACAATGGACTTTATTTGGTGGACAAGGAAATAATTATTGGAATGCAGTTGTTGCAAACATTGATTCTGGATTGCCAGTTACTCTTTTCACTGGATTAGCATGTGGAGATGGGAATTTCTCACAACACTATACAAATATATACGGTTACGAAACTTGGGTTGGATATGGTAACAATAATGAGACAATAACTAAGAAATTTATAAAAGCCCGTTTAAACTGGGGCTGGGACTATTGCTTTTATTATTGCGATGCAGATATTCTTAATTGTGGCCAAATAGGAATAATTA
Source organism: Bacilli bacterium (assembly GCA_045628045.1). Classification (GTDB taxonomy): domain Bacteria; phylum Bacillota_I; class Bacilli_A; order RFN20; family CAG-826; genus Fiminaster. The sequence goes on along the minus strand of JAZQOV010000006.1, from coordinate 200,543 downwards.
CATATAATCTAAATTATTCACATTCTTATTCATTTGAAGCTAATGATTTCGATTGCTTTGTCAACAATGATGGTGGTGGACAATACTTTTTCTACAATATTAATAAATCCTTTTATCTCCCGAACGGAATGCTTCTTCAAACTCAACGATTAAGAACGAGTTACATTGAGAACCAATATTTGGTTTTATCACCAAATAGAGCAAATGCTGGAACTGCATATCTCGATATAACCTTCCAACACCATGTTCCTTATTTATCGTTCTCAGCTTCGTTATGGAGCGGACAGGAAGGTATTTTTGGAGAAAGCTTTAAAATACAATATTGGGATAGCGGATGGATTAATCATGTAGAGATTGATTTGAACAGTCTCTCGCGTCTAAAAGATTATCCTGATGATTTTATCGTTTTATTGCCGAAAAATACATCAAGAATTAGGTTCATAGCTGAACACAATTCGCCTTCAGGGAACAGAAATAAAGGGAGGATCTGCCTTGATAATTTCGAGGTTAAGTATAATTAGCGTTTGCCTAGTTTTTGTTTCTTTAAATTTACAAAAATTGTAAATATAATTAGAATTTAAAAAATATGGACAAACTATTATTTTAACAATATCTTGTTTTACGGAACCAATGCATTATATGAAGGGCCTAGAGATAAAGTTTCTATTTATGATTAAGGAGAAGTTATATGAATCATAGGGTATTTATTAGTTTTAAAAAAGAAGACTGTCGATATAAAGATGCGATTGTTAAAAGGCTTGAAGAAAAAGAAATACAAGTTAATCACTTAGATGAAACAATTCAATCAAACAATATTGATTATGTAATGCAACAAATCCGTGATAAATGGCAAGGTTCAACAACAGTTACTATTTTTTTGATTGGGTTACATTCTTCAGAAAATGAGGGCGTTGATATATACGGAAGAAATCATCAAAGTTTTATTATAAGGGAATTAAGATCGGCTCTTTCTGATAGAGATGGTAATCCTCGCGATGGCATTCTTGGCGTAGTTTTGCCAGAAATGGAGCAGAAAATTTATGGTGGTTCGTATAAGTGTGAACATTGTCAACAACTTATAAATGTCATTAATATAAATGATTCAACTGTGATTAGAGAGTTCTCCAAGAATTATTATTTAAAAGCAGATCAATGTGGACATTATTGTGAAGATGGACGGTTTTGTGTTTTGTGTCGATATAGTGAATTTATGAATGACCCTGAAAAATATATTGATAGAGCATATGATAAGATCAATGAACCAATTGCTAAGTGTGTAACTTATAAAGGAATTAATCATAAAGGAAACTATTAGTTCGTTATTCAAATAGGAAATATTATGGCAAATTCAACCGAAAGAAAGGGAATTCATCATATAGGCGAAATAGCAGAAAGTAGTGGATGGTTATTTCGCGAACAGCTAACAAATGATATCGGTATTGACGCTCATATTGAGTTTATTGATTCATCTAATAAACCAAAACAACTAATTGCCTTACAAATAAAATCTGGCAGTAGTTGGTTTAATGAGAAAACAAAAGATTATGTTGTTTTTCGCGATATCGACGAGAGGCAATATTCATATTGGACAATGAACTCCTTACCTTGCATTATAGTTCTGTATAATCCTAATGATAAAGTTTGTATATGGCAGGAGTTATCAAATAAAACAATAGAAAAAACAAAAAATGGTAATGGGAAAGGCTATTTTGTTAAAATCCCACTTAACCAGATTTTTTTAGATTCTTCATCAAATGAAAAATTGCTTTCATTAACCAATCTTCCTGAACATATCGTAAATTATAATTTCCTGTTATCTCAAAAGGTGTTTATGGAAGTGATTAACAATGGTGGGGTTGTGAAACTACATTCGTATGAATGGGTAAATAAATCTAGTGGCAGGGGTGAAACCGAACTAATAATAGATGATGGGAATGAAATAAAGAAATATTCCTATCCCTATTGGTTCCCTTTTACTCCATACGAAGACGTTTTTCCGCGTTTATTTCCTTGGGCTTCTTTTTCTGTCGACGAGGAATTTTACCAAGATAGTGATGAAACACTGTGGAAAGATTTAAATTGTTGGTATGACAAAGAAGAAGATGATTGGATTGTTGTAGGAGAATCTTTTGAAGAATTTCGCAAAAGTCTTAATCCAATGAGGAGCGTTGACCATGCTGGGGAAGTTGCCGAATATATGTTGATTCTTACATTAAACGATTTAGGAAAATCATTTTTAAGAGTTGATGAATTCTTATCTAATGACCAACCATATAATTCTACTAGGCCAAAAGAAGAGGATGATTATTAATGAATATTAAGTTATCTGAGTATAAAAATCCAAATAAAATTTCGGATGAATACGAGCTAGATCCAACACAAGAATATGTGCTAATCGATTTTGAATCAGAATTAAAAATGCAATCCGCCATTCTAATGTCTTTTCAGATAATGGGTGCTCCGCCAGCCCTCAAAAATTATCATGCATGGTTATACAAAAATGGATTTGATATTAATTCGCCAAATCCAACCAATGCATTTGTATCTTCTTTTTATGGAAATAGGCCTTTGTGGAAGACAGATTATTCACAAGGTATAGTTGTTAAGGTTGATGGAGATGATGATTATTATATTGTTATGGAATGTAGTTCTAAAAATAAAGGCTACAGACATACGAGAATAGTTTTAACACTAGGTGGATGTTTATAAATTTTGTTATAAAATACCACAAAAGAATCATTGCAAAAACCATTTGTAGATTGTTACAACAAAATGTTCCATAAAAAGAACAATTAAATTTGTTTATTTGAAGTTATATTTTAAGCGTAAGGAGGATTGTGCATAGTGAAATTTAGCAAAAGTCTAAAGGAACTTAGAATAAAACATAATTTAACTCAAGCGGAATTTGCTTCTAAATTATTTTTATCTCGTAGTGTGATTGCGAAATACGAATGTGATGCGGCAACCTACAAAAGAGAATATAGAAAAGATCGCTTTATTTTTTATTGTCGATATACGCTAATAGGTTCTAACATTACCTGAATTATTTTTGCAAGTATCAATAATTGTGTTTAGGGAAGAAAAATGACTGCTTTAATCATTGTTGGGAGAGAAATATGAAGAAAAATATAAGGTTTTCGGACATGCCTCAATGTGCTTGGCTAACCATTAATAGAAATTGCAATTTGCGGTGCGAATGGTGCTATGCTCAAGGAACAAAATATGCTTCCGAAATGAAAGAAGATTTGGCCTATAAAATTATCGATATAATCGAACAATTTGGTATAAGACATGTTAACATTATAGGTGGTGAGCCTACTTGCTATAGCAGCCTTCCGCTAATCATTTCATATTGCAAATCAAAAGGGATAAAAACAGGGTTAATAACAAACGGAATCAAATTAGCAAACAATTCATATTTAAAAGAACTGATACAATCTGGGTTAGAATCAGTAAACATTTCGATCAAAGCACCAACGAAAGAAGATTATTGTGCATTGACACAAAATGATTGTTTTGAAAATGTTTTTGAAGCAATAAAAAATTTATCATCTTCATCAATAAAATTTATTGTTTCATATGTTCTTTCTGATAAAACAATCAACGGATATGTAAGTGTTTTGAAAAAAGCTAAAGAATTAGGCGCTAAAAATTTTTATATTTCATTTTGTAATCCGTTCTTTGTTAATGATGCAATTTCAAATTATGGTTTAAATCAAAGAAATATAATTATGGAATTTGTGAATTCCTATGGTGAGCTTCTTGAAAAAATAAAGCAATTTAGCGTGCACATTAATATACCTTTTTGTTTTTTCCTAATGGGTTTATAGATATAGCAAAGCCACACATTAGAACAATTTGTCAATTGCAAGAGAAAAAGGGTCTTATTTTTGACGAAAACGGAGACTTGTTGTTGTGCAATTCATTATACAATTATCAATATGGTCGCTACAATGTTGATTACTACGACTTTGACACATTAAAGAAATATCTTCAAAGCAATAAAACTTACAAGATTTATCAAACCATATTAAAAGCACCTTTTAAAAAATGTTCTTTGTGTAGTAATTACAAGAGTTGTGGTGGAGGGTGCTTATTAAGATGGATAAAGGAATAGAGGAAGATTTTATGGAACCAATCAAGGAATTGTTTTTAAAATTAAATTTAAGAGGAGATTTTATTGACGTGAAAATGGAGCCAATTAGAGGATGCTGCTGCTACTATAAAGCGGATTGTAACTGCAACGTTGATTGTGACTGCGATTGTGACTGCGATTGTGGATATGATTGTAGACCAAGTGATTGCCGCGGAGCATGCGACTGTGTTTGCGAACAAAACTGCGATTGTGACTGCGATTGTGACTGCAACTGTAATAGCGATTGTACTGATTGCACAACACCTTGCATTCTTTAATTAAAAAATATCCGGATTCGTCCAACTGTCAGCGTGCCTAAAAGATATTCATTTTAATGTAAAACATAATCTATGTTATCCTTCAAATCAGGAGGTTTTGTTCTATACAGTTGAATATACGTTAACTTTGATTGAAAAGTATCAAATTAGGAACGTTAAACTTGCAAGCAGTACCAATATAGTCAGGATAACGATAGCTTTTTTATAGTTGTTTCGCTTTTATTTTTGATCACTTAAGTGGGTTCAACCCTCGTGTCTGTCCAGTTTTTTTGAAGTAGTGTGAGTTCACATTAAAAAGGTCAAAAATACTGGATCAAGTTAGATATGGGTGAAAGGATTGAATTTCAACTCCCTTATTTTTATATATTAATGATAAAAGAAAAAAGAAAAGACACATACAATTTGTACGTGTCTTGACAATCAATGATGGCGGAGGATTAGGGATTTGAACCCTAGCGCACCTTTCGATACCTACGAGCTTTCCAAGCCCGCCCCTTCAGCCACTTGGGTAATCCTCCATTAGCGAAAGTATTATACATTAAAGCAACTTAAAAGTATAATGGAAATTACATGAAAAAGATTATTGTCTCTTCTAAAGAAGCAAATCAAAGAGTGGATAAATATGTTAAGAAATATCTTAACCTTGCTCCATTATCTTTCATCTATAAACTTTTTAGAAAGAAAGATGTAAAGATAAATGGGCATTGGGTTAAGGAATCTTACATATTAAATGAAGGTGAAGAACTTTCTATTTATGTAACAGATTCTCAAATAGAGGAATTCTCCAAAGAAAAAGAAATTGAAAAAGTTAACCTTAACCATGAAATTATTTATGAAGATGAAAACATAATCATAATTAATAAACCTAGAGGCTTACTAGTACATGGTGATGAAAGTGAAAAGAAACTTACCCTTGCAAATGAAGTTATTAATTATCTTTATTTCAAAGGTGAATATGATCCAAAAGAAACAAAAGCATTTACTCCTGCCCCTGCACATAGATTAGACAGAAATACCTCTGGTTTAGTCGTATTTGCGAAAAATCTTGTTTCTTTGCAAGAACTTGAGACTCTCTTTAAAGAGAAAAATGACATTAAAAAGGAATATAAGGCCCTTGTAGTGGGTAATTTAGAATCCCAAAGGGAAATAGACGCCCCACTTTTAAAAGACGTCTCTACAGGCCTTGTGAGAATATCAAAACTTGGCAAAACTGCGAAAAGTATTGTTAAACCAATTAAAAGATATGGAAATTACACACTTGTTAATGTTGAGATATTAACTGGAAGAACTCATCAAATAAGAGTTCATTTAGCCTCTATCTCTCATCCGGTTGTGGGAGACTCTAAATACGGAGATTTTAAAGTTAATAAACAAGTTAAAGAATTATATGGTTTTGAAAACCAATTTTTAACTGCGTATAAACTTACATTTAAAAATTTAAAAGGCCACCTAAGTTATTTAAGTGGCAAATCATTTGAATGCTCTCTTCCTAAAGAAGAGGATAAATTACTTCAAATATTAAAGTAGGTGTTTGTATCATATGATACAATTACGTAATTGCAATTAGTTGCTAATAATTTTTTAAAATTTTCTTAAGCGTATGGTAAATGCCATTGTGATTATTATCTTTTAAAGATACCATAGTGACTTTATCTTTTAGATCAAATTTAGCATTAGACATTAACACTGATGTTTTAGCGTATTCAAACATCTCAATATCATTAGTAGCATCACCGAAGGCAATAACTCTTTCTCTTGGGATGTTAAAGTATTCTGCAACATGTTTAACTCCAGTGCCTTTTGAGGTTGCTTTATGATGGATTTCAAAATATGGACTTCCAATCCAGAAAATAGGCACTAATTCAGGCCATTTTTCAACAACCTTTTCTATTTGACCTAGAGTCTTATATTCTTTTGGTGCTTTTACAAGGAATGTCATTGTGTCTTTTGAAAGAACATCTTCTATTTTTCCTTTTTTTATTTTCATTCCTTCGTACCAGAAAAATCTATCAAGATATTCATCTTCTTTATCTATAAAGACTTCATCATCAGTTTCGCACATAACATTTAAAGCGTTATCTTTTATTTTGCTTAAAATTTCAAGAATAACTTCTCTTGGAATTTCATATCTTTCTTCTTTAAAATTTGGATCTTTTGGAGAACATACGAGCTCTCCGTTATAGCAAACAACAGGAGTGTCTAAACCTAGCTTATTATAATAAGACATGATAGATCTAATTGGTCTACCACTAGAGATAACAACTTTGTGTCCTTGTTTAATAAGCTTTCTAAGATATCTTAAAGTTTTAGGACAAATCTTCTTCTTATCATCAAGAAGAGTTCCATCCATATCAAACGCTAATAAGTAAGGTTCAACGACTTTTCTCATTATTTGTGATATAAGCCAACAGCTTTTTGAACTCTTGCAAGTGTTACTTTTGCAATTTCGTTTGCGCGTTTTGCGCCTTTCTCTAAAACTTTATCCACTAAACCAGAAGAAATGATTTTATCATATTTAGCTTTGAATGGTTCAAGTTCAGCACAGACAGCATCTGCGACTGCACGCTTGAAATCACCATAACCTTTTCCTTCGAATTCTTTTTCAATTTCTTCAAAAGATTTATTGGTAAGTGACGATAAAATCGTCATAAGGTTTGAAATACCAGGTTGTTTTTCTGAATCATAATGTACGTGTGCTTCCATATCGGTAACAGCGGACATAATTTTCTTTCTGATTGTTGCAAGGTCATCTTTTAGATAAATGTCACCTTTTGGGTCAGATTTTGACATTTTCTTTGTTGGATCAGAAAGTGACATGATTCTTTTGCCAACTTTTGCAACTTCTGCCTTTGGCATAACAAGAACATCACCATAACGGTTGTTAAAGCGTTTCACTAAATCACGAGCGAGTTCAACGTGTTGAACTTGGTCTTCTCCAACAGGAATACGTTTTGAATCATACAAAACAATATCTGCTGCCATTAAGACAGGATAAGCAAAAAGACCTAAGCCAATGGCTTCTTCTTTCATTTTTGATGATTTATCTTTAAATTGAGTCATTCTTGAAAGTTCACCCATGTAGAGATAATTTTGAAGAATGATTGCAAGTTCACTATGTGAAGGGACATCACTTTGGAGGAAGATGTTTGCTTTTTCTGGATCAAGACCTGCTGCTAAATAATAAGCAGCAATATCTCTTGAGTTATTTCTTAATACTTCAGCTTCAATTGGAAGAGTTAAGGCATGTAAATCTGCAATAAACAAAAATGCTTCGCCTTCATTTTGTACTTTTGCGAAGTTTTTAATAGCTCCGATGTAGTTACCAAGTGTTAATTGGCCTGTCGGTTTAATTCCACTTAAGATATGATCCATTTTGATATCCTCCGAGTAATGCGAATATTATATGTTATTTAAATAATTGATGTCAATTTTATTGACTTTGCCCTATTTGAAGATACAATAAAAAGCATGATTAAGATTTATGTTTCCCCATCTTGTTCTTCTTGCATTAAAGTGAAGAAATGGTTTGATGATCAAAAGATTCCTTATGTCGAGAAAAATATCAATGGTCAAGGTTTAAGCGAAAAAGAGCTTAAAGAGATGCTTGAAAAAAGCGAAAATGGAACCGATGATATCATTTCTTTACGAAGTAAAATCATAAAAGAAAAGAATGTAAAACTTGATGACATGTCAGTGTCTGAAATGATTCAATTTATTCGTCAAAATCCAACAGTTTTAAAAAGACCGATAATGGTGGATGATTCACACATTCAAGTTGGATATGACACTGATGAAATGACCACATTTATCCCAAAAGCACGCAGATTAAAAGATTTCGTTTGTGATACTTGTGAAGATAACAAGTAGTTATTTAGAGTTAATAAATCTAGCAAGCTTAGAAAACTTGCTTTTTTTATACTCAATATTTCTTGTTTTTAGAAATTTAAGAAGATTGGCTTCTGCTAATTTGTATGAAGAATCTTCACATTCAATTTCATAATCGGTAATGTGATTATATTTGGACCTATCAATTGAAATTAAAGAGGTCAAAAATTTAACATCAATTCTCTTAGTTTTCATACATCCAATAACGCGTAATTCTCGTGGATCAATGATGTCATTTTCAATTAAACATGAAGAAACCTCGCCTTTTGGAAAAATACGAAGAAATCTAAGAAATCCCCAGGAAATCCTGGATATTTTTTGATTTATTTCTTTTTTGTGATCCCCTAAATCCACCTTAATTGTGAGTTCAAATTTATGAGATTTTTCTCTTACTCTCATGCCTAAATTTTTTGAGAGTTTTGGAGAGGACAAATAGTAATTTTTCTGAGTGTATTTTTTGGAACTTGAAAACTCGTTTTTGAGTAATTCATACTCGCTTTTTTCTAACATTGATTTAGCTTCAAATTCAAGATTTGTACTCATAAACGTAAAATATGATAACATATTAACATGGTTACATTAAGTGAACTCATTAATAATCCATTCAGTGAATGGCTTAGACAAAACGGATTATATGTAGCAATCTCTGTTGCAGGAGTGCTGCTAATAATAATTCTAGTTATTTTATTATTAAGTAAGAAAAAAGGACACTAAGTGTCCTTTTGTTTTAGAAGCAGTGTTTCTTAATATCTTCAGTAGGAAGTCCCATAACATTATCGAAACTTCCTTCAATGTGATTTACTAGATCAAATTCTTTATCTTGGATTCCATACGCTCCAGCTTTATCCATTGGAGAACCTGTAGCGATGTATTTATCAATTAGTTCATCACTTAGTTTATTAAAATAAACATAAGTTCTAACAGTTTTTGTTATTTCTACATTTTTATTAACAAATGTGTATCCAGAAATAACAACATGTCTTTTTCCAGAAAGTTTATGAAGCATTTCAGATGCTTTTTCTTTTGTGTGAGGTTTTCCCATCACAACTCCATCAAGAATAACAACTGTATCACATGCTAAAACTGTATCGTTTGGGTATTTAGCGAATACATCATAAGCTTTTAGCTTAGATAGTTCTCCTGGAAGGTCACATGCTGGGATGTGAAGAGAAGATTCATCAACATTTGCAGGAATTACTGTAAAATCCTTAACAATCTTCTTAATTAATTCTTTTCTACGTGGAGATTCACTTGCGAGAATAATCATAAATTTTCATCCATAACCACTGGAATAATAAGTGGTTGCCTTTCTGTTTTTCTTAAAACGTAAAGTGATATTTCTTTCTTAAGCGCAGATTTAATGGTTGCAAAGCTTGGCTTTGTTGGCATTATTTCATTTAACTTTTGAAGACATAAGTCTTCAATCTTTCTCACCATATTTGTGTCATTAGCTATAAAGGCTTTAGTGAGACATTTTGGGTTAACAATGATCTTTGATGTTTTTGAATTAATTGATACAGCGACAGTAATCATTCCATCATTTTTCATGATCTCCCTATCTTTAATAACTGCCTCATTTGTACCATTAATATTCTTGCTATCAATGTAGACTGGATCAACATCATAATGTGGTCCTTTTACAACACGATGTTTCGATAAAACGAGTGAGTCACCATTATCCATTACAAATACATTTTGTGCGGGAATTCCCAGGGATTCTGCGATTTCTCCGTGTATTTTTAGCATTCTATATTCACCATGAATTGGCATGAAATACTTTGGATGAATAAGGTGAAGCATGATTCTTAATTCTTGTTTTGATGGGTGGCCAGATGAGTGTACTGCATATAAAACTGAGTTAGTCATAACAGTAGCACCTTTTTTAACAAGTTGGTTAACAACCTTATCAATAAATATGCCATTTCCTGGAATAGCACTTGATGAGAAAACAATTGTATCTCCAGGAATTATCTTTAATTCTTTGTGTTCATCATTGGCGATACGAGATAACGCTGCCATAGGTTCTCCTTGAGAACCTGTACACAAAATACAAACTTCATTTAGTTTGAATTCATTTACTTCGCTTATTGGAATGAACGATGTATCAGGAACTTTGATGTAACCAAAGTCTCTTGCAGCTTGAACTGCGGCTTCCATTGATCTTCCAATAATCGCAATTTTTCTATTATATGAGACTGCAACCTCACAAATCTGCTCAATACGAGAGATATTTGAGGAGAATGTAGACAAAATAAGTCTTCCGTGTGCGTGCTTAAATATATTTTTAATTGAATTTAATACGTTTTTCTCACTTGGAGTGTAACCTTCAATTTCTGCGTTTGTGGAGTCACTAAGAAGTAAATCAACGCCTTTATCTCCTATTTGAGCTATCTTTGATAACTCAATCTTTTGTCCAACAGGAGTTAAATCAATCTTAAAGTCTCCTGTATGAACAATTCTTCCTTGTGGAGTGTCTACGACAATTCCATATGAATCTGGAATAGAGTGAGTTACTTGGAAGAAGCTGAATTTAAATTCAGCTACATTTATAACTGAGTCTGCATCGTATTCAACAAGATTAACTTCTTCACGAACTTTCATGTCATCTAATTTATGTCTAATGAGCTTTATGGCGAGTCTTGGAGCATAAATTACTGGAATATGTAAAGATTGGACCAAAAATGGAATGCCTCCAATGTGGTCTTCGTGTCCGTGCGTTATAAATAACGCTTTTACTTTTTGACGTGAGTTTTTAAGTTTTGAGTAATCAGGAATGACATAGTCAACTCCTGGTAAATCTCCGCTTGGGAAAAGAACTCCAGCATCGATAATTACGATGGAGTTTTCTGATTCAATACAATAAGTGTTTTTACCAACTTCACACAAACCGCCTAAGGCATATATGCAAATTGGAGATTCGGAAATAGCCATAAATTTCCTCCAATAGATGAATTATTTTCGTTGCTATAAAAAGCAATAATATTTTAGTTTAAAATTAGTCTTTGTCAAGACTAGAGTCTAATTGCGTCTTCTTTTTTATTAAATGGATCTTTTTTATCAATTCTATCGTAGTAAAGAATTCCACTTAAATGGTCAATTTCGTGTTGTAAAACAATGGCTTCATAACCACGTGCAGTGATTATTTCTTCTTTCATTGTTTTGACGTTAAATGCCTTAACTTGTATCTTGTTATGTCTATAGACATATCCTTCATGGACATTGTCTACTGAAAGGCAGCCTTCCCCATCTTCAAGGTATGTTTCTTTTACTGATTCTAAAATTATTTTTGGGTTAACAAGGCGGTGATCAACTATAATTTCGCCTTCATCTGTTCTTTCTTTAAAATAAACAGCAATTGCTTTAATGTTCTTACCAATTTGAGGAGCTGCTAAACCAACTCCGCTTCTAATGTGATACTTTTTTGATATTTCTTCGTCTTGAGAATCCACTAAATAATCATGCATATCATTAAGAAGTTGCACAATTTCTGGTGTTATTTCGGTTATTTCCTCACATTTTTGTCTTAATGAAGGTTCTGAATCTTTAACAATTTTGAAATATATCTTCATGCATCAAATTCTATCATAAATGAATATAATTTGGTATCATAAAAGCATGAATGAAATTTTAGCTGATAAACTCGATTTACTTAAAAGCGAAATTGAAAATCATCCTGATGTTATAAAACTTAACGAATTAGACAAACTTTTGAATGAAAATGATGAAGTTATGAAGCTTGCTTACAAGAAAGATATCGCTATCACAAAATATGAAGATGCAATGCGATATTTTGGAGAGAATTCAGATGAAGTTTTAGCAGCCCAAAAAGTACTACATCAAGCAAAGCTTGAGCTTGATAAAAATGAGCTTGTTATGATGTATAACAATCAATTTAAAAAAGTTAGAAAACTTTATGATAAAATAAATGAGGAAATATTTAATCCTTTTAATTAATTATGATACGCATTACTGGTGGTCAAAATAGATCAAGATTATTAGATACTCCAAATACAGAACTCACTAAACCAACAATGGATAAAGTTCGTTCTGCAGTTTTCTCTGCACTTGGAGATAAAGTAGTAGGAGCGTCTGTTCTTGATTTATTCGCTGGATCAGGTTCATATGGCTTCGAGTCTTTATCAAGAGGTGCAAAGAGTGCTATTTTTGTTGATAAATCAATCGACGCAATTAAATGTATCAAAGATAATGCTTTAAAATTAAAAGAAGATAATTTTGAGATAATTAGAAGTGATGTTTTAGATTTTCTAAAACAATTTAATGAAAAAGTTGATATTGTCTTTGTAGATCCTCCATATAAATTAGAAGTATATGAAGATATTGTGAAAACGCTTATATCAAATAATTCATTAAATGATGGTGGTATAATAGTGTTAGAGAGTGAAAGAGAATTAAATATTGATAAAACAATGTTTAAAGAAGTTCGCTTCTATAAATACGGACTCGCGAAAGTATATATATTAAGGAAATAGTTATGAAGAAAGCAGTTTATCCAGGATCATTTGATCCAATTACCAATGGACACTTAGATATCTTACAACGTGCTCTTGAAGTATTTGATGAAGTTATTGTGCTTGTTGCAGACAATCAAGATAAAAAATCTAGATTCTCTGTCGAAGACAGGGTTTCAATGATTAAAGATGCAACAAAGGGCTTAAAAGGAGTCAAAGTCGATTCAACTCATGGCTTAACAGTGGAATACGCTAAAAAGGTTGGTGCTAAACACTTAATTAGAGGTCTTAGAGCTGTCACAGACTTCGAATATGAATTCTCATTAGCTGAAGCTAATAAATACATTGATTCATCAATTGACATGGTCTTTTTCATGGCTAACTCTGAATATTCATTTATCTCTAGTAGCGTAATTGATTCAATGGCTAAATCAAAAGTTGATATTAGACATTTGGTTCCGAAATCAGTCGTTAAGAAATATCAAAAAAAGTAACTCGATTGAGTTACTTTTTATTTACTAGTAAATAATTATTTTCCTGATTCGGAGAACTTACCTTTGTGTTCCCAACAGTTGAATAATGTTTTTGCTTTTTGATCTTTGGATGAACCTTCAACACCAAACATAACTTCGCTGATGATTGATTCTTCAGAATTTAAATCAATGAGTAAGATTGTTGGAGTATTGAATGTTTCTGCTTGAGCTTCTGCTAAGTCAGCAATGTCTGAATCACTGATTCCGTTATTCTTATAGTAATAAGAACCTTCTGCGACACCTGCTGCTTCTGCGAAGAAGTCAGAGTGATTTAAGCAATAATCATAGAATGGTGTATCTTCGACTTCTGAATCTTTATATTTTTCTTCGTCTTGGAAGATTGTAACCATATCGAATTTTTCTTCAGTATTTGCGCCATAATATTCAGCAGCATTGTTTAATTTGCTCTTGAATGTTGCGAAACCTTCTTTACATTCATCACATTCTGTACATTCTTTTGCAACAACTGCAAAGAAGAATTTGTCTTCAACATCTCTACCACATTCTGATTTGAATGTTTCTTTGTCGATTTCACCATTCATTAACATAGTTAATTTTGTGGTGAAGACGCCTGCTTCTGAAGAACTTTCTTCGCCTTCTCCATTAAGAGAAAGTCTGTATGTTGTGTAGAATTTATCAAATTCACCTTGTTTTGCTCTGTGTTTCTTTGTAGCTTCAATAATTGGACGGATTGAGAAAATAATTCCGAAAATGATACCAACTATTAAAAGTGGTTGGATCCATGCTGTTTGTTTAATCCAATCCCAAATCTTTTTAAAGAATCTACCAATTGCTAATAAAACTGCCATATCAATTTACCTCCGGGATAAAATGCTGTTATATTTTAGCACTATATTAATATAGACTCAACAGAAAAAAACACAAGATATTTTTAAATTAGAAATATCTAAGTAAAGATTGCTTTATACGTAAAAACGTATAGAATATTTCTAGCAACTTATGAAAACAAAACAAAAACTTAACTCACTTCTTTATAACCATTTATGGTTAAAACATATTTATGATTACGCTGTTCCATTATTATTGTCAGTCTTAAGTGCGGCAATATTCGCTTTTGGAATGACAGCTTTTATTCAACCTGAACTTGTTAAAGTCGCAAATGCTACAACAATGGTTTCAGGCGGATCTTCTGGTCTTGCGCAGGTATTCAAAGCATTCGTTGAATTAATAATTGGTAAAGATTTTTCACCAGAAAAGCAAATTATAGTTTATAACGTTTTCTATTTCGCAATTAATGTGCCTTTACTCGTACTTGCATACTTTGGAGTTGGCAAAAGATTTGCTATTTTTACATTAATCAATGTTGGTTGTGTTGTTCTATTTGACTTTTTATTCGCAATAGAAGGTTCGGGAATGGCCAAAGTCTTGTACGAAGTTTCAACATATGTTAATGAAAGAGGCGGAGGCATGCTTTCTCGCTCATTTTTCGCAGGCATTTGTACGGGCTTAAGTAGTGCTATCGCATTCAAAGCAGATTCATCTGCTGGTGGTTTCGATATTGTTTCTTATTATATTTCTAATAAAAAATCAAAATTAGCAGGTAAATACGGCGTTATGATTAACGCTATTATCATTGCATCATTCGCTATCGTTACTGGAGCAAAAACAAAAGACGTTGCATCATCAATTACTGGTGTGCTTTTTTCACTCGTATATTTATTAACAGTTATGCTTGTTATTGATGTAATCAACATCCGTAATAAGAAAGCACAAATACAAATCATTAGTTCGAACAAGGATTTACCAAAATTATTGCTCGCAAATATTCCTCACGGTGCTACTATTGTAGAGGCTCAAGGCGTCTATACAGATGACTCAAAAATTATCATCTACATGGTTGTTTCCACACCTGAAATCAAAAGATCAGTTGATATCATTAGAGAACTTGACCCAGATAGTTTCATCAATGTTTCATCACTAATTGGAGTTTATGGAAAGTTCCATATGAAGCCTATTAAATAATGAAAAAGAGAAAAGTATTAACCTTTATTGTCATAATTATTGCTTTAGCAATAAATATTTTTATTTTGGTTAATGCTTGCATTAATGGTGAAGCATCCGCACAGGAATCTAATCAAATTGCACACACAACTGCAGATGTTATTAACACTGTAAAACCTGAAACAATAACTCAAAGCAATTTCCCAACATTTGCTGCCAAATTAAGAAAAATTTTAGGGCATTTTTCATTATTTGTTGCATCAGGAATTTTCACAACTTGGAGCTTAGTTTTAGTTGGTGATTCAAAGAAAAAATTCTTTCAAGTTTTATACTCAATTTGCGTTGGTGCATTCATTGCATTTCTCTCTGAACTTTTCCAACTTTTTACTGCTGGAAGAAGCGGAAATTTTAGAGATGTTGGAATTGACGTTTCGGGCTATTTAGTGGGGGTTTTCCTGCTAATTTTGATATATTTGATCGTAAAATTGATACAAAAAATCAAATCAAACAAAAAGAAAAAATCAAGCTAGAAACGGCTTGATTTTTTTATTAAATTCTGGCGGAGGAAAGGGGATTCGAACCCCTGCTAATCTTGCGACTACTATCGGTTTTCGAAACCGACCCCTTCAACCGGGCTTGGGTATTCCTCCGTGAAAGATTATAACACAACTGAGATTATATTATTTACATTTTTCTATATTCTTGGCTGTTAGGATTATAAGTGAACAAATCAAAGATTTTTTGGCTTATTTTAACAAACATACGTTGTATAAAACACGTAATGATGTATAATACAAGCATGCGTTTAATTTTAACAACATTTCTCACTATTTCTAAATTCGAAGTTGCTATCTTTGCATTAGCAGCTTTTGTATGTTTAGTTTTCCTTTGTTTCTTTTTTGGTGTTTCGAATCATAAACAATCTCAACACCAAAAAGAAATTAAGGAATTATCAAACTCAACTCGCGCATTCATTATTGATGTTAAAAATGACAAAGTAAATTATTTTAATTCAGCCCATTTACATAACCGTAGAGCTTTATCTATTACAGCGTTCTATAATCAATATGAACCAAAGGATAGAGAAAAAATTATTCATTGGGTTGGTGATTTGCTTGATCAAAACACTCAAACTCCTAAATTTATGGAGACAAAAGTCTACATTAAATCACTTAAATCACTTGTTTCCACAATTCTTGAAGTTCAAAAGATTGAATTTGAAAAGAAATTAATTTTTATTGAATCCCATCTTTTGCAAACAGACTTAGAGGCTCATAGAAAAGGCGAAAAAGTATCATTTTCAAAACGTGATTACCTTAATAAAAAGATTCTCATGAGCAATGGTAGAGGCGCAACGCTTTATTTTAACTTCTATAACCAAGTTACAAAAACATCAGACATTTCACAACTTGCATATGCAGACTTAAGAGACATCATTCTTACATTTGCAAGTGAGAAAGTTCTTATTGTAGAACAAGAATTCGGTCAAATCATTGTCACAAACTTTGATTTAAAGAATAAAGCTGAAATCTTAACATTTGCTAATGAAATTACAACCAAAGTTAATAGATATTTATCTATTAAGTCATATTCAAATGATATTCATTTATCAATTGGTATCATTGAAAACGAAGAAAGCTTTAGAGACGCAAATAACTTAATAAAAAACGTTATTGCAGTTTCTAATATGTGCAAAGACAATGATCAACTCTTAGGTTTCTATAGCGAAAACAAAGCTTTGTTAACCGAAGAAAAAGGTGATGAATATAAGAATGATGTTCAAGCAATTATTGAAGAAAACAAGATTAGTTATTTCTTCCAGCCAATCTTTAATGTTGAAAGAGGTAAAGTCACTGCCTATAAGGCAACTTTCCAACCTAAAGACGAGTTCTTTACTAGCATAGACATGCTTAAGAGCTACGCTGCACGTACTCAAGAGGAAAAAGAATTATTCTCAACAATTGCAAGGAATACATTCGCACAATTTGTTCAAGAAAGAGATGATAGCCACACTAAGCTATTATTCCCGATTTCATATAATGAACTTGCTTATGCTTCTAGAACTTTAGGAAGAATTAATGGTGCAGGTAGTGTAAATCTAGTTCTCACCTTAAAAGAAAAAGATTTATCTGCATTGCCTACAGATTATGAAGAAGAAACAATTGTTGATGCAATCTTATCTTTAAAATCAAAAGGCTACTCTGTAGCACTTGAGATTGATGATGATATCTTAACTCTAACACCCCGACTCTACGAAGTATTTGATTATTTCAATTTGAGTGTCAACACTCACATTCAAAAGAAGAATGCTAGTAAGAACCTTCCGACATTCCAAGGTTTAATTGAAAAATTGTTACATTACAACAAAACAATACTAGCTTACGATATTCAAAGCTGGGATATTGTGGAACTTGTTTATAAACTTGGCATTTCAGCAATTTGTAGTGATGCTATAGCTTTACCTGCTGAAAACATATTGCCACTTCAAAAGAAAATACTTACTAAGATGATTAATCTTAAGTCATAAAAGGAGATTTATTTATGGATATTAAGAATGATGCAATTACCACTCAAGAGCAAGACTTTGCTCAATGGTACACAGATGTATGTAAAAAAGCCGAATTAATGGATTATTCATCCGTTAAAGGTTTTATTATTTATCGCCCATATGGCTATGCCATTTGGGAGCAAATTCAACATTATTTAGATGCTAAATTTAAAGGCGTTGGTGTTGAAAATGTTTATATGCCTATGGTTATTCCTGCAAGTCTTTTTCAAAAGGAAAAAGATCATATTTCAGGTTTTGCTCCTGAAACTTTAATTTGTACTAAAGGCGGAGAAACAACTCTTGATGATGAACTTATTGTTCGTCCAACAAGTGAAGTTTTATTCTGCGAACACTACAAAAATATTATCGAATCTTATAGAGACCTTCCAAAACGTTATAACCAATGGTGTAGCGTTGTCCGTTGGGAAAAAACAACTCGTCCTTTCTTAAGAGGATCAGAATTCCTTTGGCAAGAAGGTCATACTATGTATGAAACAGAAGAAGAAGCAAGAAAAGATGCTCTTCGTATGCTTGAGATTTATGATGAAATGGGTCGTGAACTTTTAGCAGTTCCATTTGTTAAAGGTATTAAGACTGATAAAGAAAAATTTGCTGGTGCAAAAGAAACTTATACTATTGAAGCTTTAATGCCAGATGGAAAAGCACTTCAAAGTGGTACAACTCACTACTTTGGCGATGGATTTGCTAAAGCATTTGGTATTTCTTATCAATCTAAAGACCAAAAGCTTATGACTCCACATCAAACTTCTTGGGGTGTTTCAACGAGACTTCTTGGATCAATTATTATGGTTCATGGTGATGATAATGGCCTTGTTCTCCCACCAAGAGTTGCACCTACACAAGTTGTGATCGTGCCTATTATGCAAAAGAATCCAGATGTTATGAAGAAAGCAATCGAATATAGAGATGCTTTAGCAAAGGCTGGAATTAGAGTTAAATTAGATGATTCAGATAGATCTCCAGGATGGAAGTTTGCTGAACATGAAATGAAAGGTATTCCACTAAGAGTGGAAATCGGACCAAGAGATGTTGGCGCAGGCGTTGCAGTCTTAGCAAAACGTAATGATGGAACCAAAGTTACTGTTAACGACAAAGACGTAGTGAAAGAAGCTGCTCGTTTACTTGATGTTATTCATGACGAAATGTATAAGAAAGCATTCAAGTATTTACTTGATCACACAACAGAAGCACATTCACTTGATGAACTTAAAGAAATTCTTGATCGTGGTGGATATGCAAAAGTTATGTGGTGTGGCGAACAAGAATGTGAAGTTAAGATTAAAGAACTTTATCAAGCTACTGCTCGTTGCTTACCATTTGATCAAAGCCCATTTGATACAAAGTGCCCAGTATGCGGAAAACCTGCTAAGAAAGTTGTCTTCTTCGCAAGAGCATATTAATCAAAGATTAATAAAAAGACCAGTTTGACTGGTCTTTTTTTAAAACTTTTGTTCTGAGATTCTATAGTCTTGTGAACCAACTAACTGAACTTCACATTCCTCTACAGGATCATAATCATAAATGATTCTTTGGTTTTCAGCATATTTATCTTTTGCTTTTTGAAGTGCTTCTCCTGTAGTGAAATATTTATTTGTTTTAGGATTTACTTGTCCTAAACTTTGAATAATTTCATTGCACATTAAATCGCCATATCTCATCATAACATATGTTGAGTTACCAAATACTGCTTTTGCGCCTTTATTAATAAAGGCGTTTGCAAGTGTATTATCAAATGTTGAATAGCAACAATCTAAATATACAATCGAGCCTTCAATATTTGGACAATATTTATCAATCCATTTTGATGTGTAACATTCTCCAGTCATGGAGCCGAAATAATCAATAATTCTTCCTTCATTCACATCCATTAAATAATCTTCGCTTTCTTCACCCCAAGGATAATACGCTCCACTTGCGATTATTGAGTGATGTTCTTCGTCGTAAAATCCATGATTTTGGAAAACGATGATGGAATTCTTCTTAAAAGAAGAAACTAATTCTTTAGTTAAAGGCTTATTACAAATTTTGTTTTCTTCTGGAAAAGTAACATTTGAAGCATTTTCTTTTAATTTTTCGCATCCATTAATAAGAATGTCAGCTTGTGATGAAATATCTAAAGGAAGTTCCATATAGGAATCTGTTCTTTCTTTTAAATCATCATAAAGTGGTTGAATGCTAAAAATGGTGAAGGTTGGCGCTTCATATTTTTCTTTGCAACTAACTAAAAGTAGCGGCAACAAAAGTATTATTTTCTTCATTTTAACTTTCTGTAGATTTCTAAAAAATCATTTGAAAGAGGATATTTTTCAATATCTTCTTCTCTTATGAAGAAGATTTTACCTTCTTTGGATGATTTTAAAGTCCCTTTAAATGATTTTGTTTTAAATAACATTGCAAGGTGTCTTACGTTATCTCCAAAATCATTCCATTCAATATAACCTCTAGGTTCAAGGTTGGAGACTTCTAAACCAGTTTCTTCTTTCATTTCACGAATAACAGCATCAGTGATGAATTCATTATCTTCGACATGACCACCAGGGAAAGTTAAACCTGGCCAATCTTTCTTTAAGCGGTTTTCCACTAAGAAAGATCCGTCATCTTTATAAACCATGCACATGATTGTTAACTTAACAATCTTTTGTGTATGAGATTTGTCTTTTTTAATAAATTCTTTATTTATGCCGTTTTGAATCATATTAAAAGTCCAATTTCTTAATTTCTTTTGTGCAGATTTTTACAAGTAAAAACTTGCCAAGAATGTAAATAGCAATTCCAAGTATTAAAATCACAATTTGAATTAAATAGTTAGCGTTAGGACTTCCAATTGTTAAAACATCTTTAACACCTGGAATAACCGCTAAACCAATGCACAAACCTATTGTTACTATTGCACAAGCAATAGTTCCAACAAGCATGTTCCAGATAACTTCTTTACCTTTCTTGTAAAACCAAGGAAAGTAAACAAAATCAAAAATTGTATAGTTGATTAATGCAATTGCTATATAAACAAATGATTGTTCAATTCCAATGGATGGAACCGGATTTGGTTGAGGAATAAATTTTGCAAGAACACATGTAATAAAAACCATCACAGTGTAAAGAATTTGTAAAAATGTGGTGGAAGTAACCCTTGCTAAGACAACCTTTTCTCTTCTTACTGGGAGTAGAAGTGAATAATATAAATCGTTATTAGTGACTCCCTTTTTTATTCCAATGAATAAAAATGTGTAGAAAACACCAAACAACATTAATGGATAAGAAGGTCCAAGTCCTGATAAGGAAGAAAGGGAAATTAAGATCATCATTAAGTAAGTTAATGGATGAACGGAGAGTTTAAATTCTTTAAAAATCAAATTCTTCATCTTTAATTTCCTCCCCTATATTATCTTCATAAACCATAATTGTGTCTAAAGCTGGTGTTGAAGTCTTCAAAGATTTTGCAAGTTTAGAAACATTTTCTTTCTTCACAAGACCTTCAAATTTGTCTCCATCTACTTTGTAGGAGATTAATAGTTCTTTAGTTTTTTCAAGTTCTGCAACTTCGCCATTAACTGTCTTGTATGAATTAATAAATTCATCCTTTGTATTAGAAGCGACAATTTTGCCATTTCTAATATAGACAATATGATCAGCGCATTTCTCTAAATCTGAAGTAATATGAGTGGAGAAAAGAATGCTTCTTTGTCCATCTTTAACAACAGATTTAAAAATGTCTAAAATTTCGTCTCTACTTACTGGATCAAGTCCGCTTGTTGGCTCATCAAAAATTAAAAGCTTTGCTTTATGCGATAAAGCGACAGCAAGTCCATACTTAACTTTCATTCCGCTTGAGAGTTCTTTAACACGTTTATTTTGGTCTAGATTAAACTTCTTGCAGATTTTCTCGTATGTTTCGTCATTCCAGTTCTTGTAGAAACGTTTTGTGACTTCGGTTAATTTACCAATTTTAACTTCGGTAAAATAATTAAGCTCTGAAAGAGAAAACGAAATATCTTGTCTATTTTCATCCTCATTTTCAAGAATATTGTGTCCGAAAACATGAATCTCACCTCCATCAAGATGAATGAGACCCATGATTCCTTTTAAAGTAGTGGTCTTTCCTGCGCCATTACGGCCAATAAAACCGCAAATGGAGCCTTCTTCAATGCTAAAAGAAACATCATCTAATTTGAATGATGGATAACTTTTAGTTATTTGCTTAATTTCTAGAATACTCATTGACACTATTTACAAAGTGAATATGCATCTTCATCAACATAAACAGTGACATCGTTATGTTTTTGAAGAATTGAGCAAGGCATATCTTCGGTCATAGGACCTTTGATTAAGCCGTAAACGGCTTTTGCTTTATTTTTGCCTGTAGCGATAAGAACGATCTTTTTAGCGTTCATGATTGATTTAAGTCCCATTGTAACTGCGCGTGTTGGAACTTCGCTGATATCGTTAAATAAACGAGAATTATCTTTGATAGTTTGTTCAGTAAGTGCAGTTTCATGTGTTAATGAATCAAATGGTGTACCTGGTTCATTAAATGCGATGTGGCCGTCAGAACCAATGCCAAGGATTTGAATATCTATTCCGCCTGCTTTTGCAATCATGCCATCGTATTCACTCATGAATTTCTTGTAATCGCCAACACCGAGAAGAACGTTTGTGTTCTTTTTATCAATATCGATGTGGTTGAAAAGATTTTCGTTCATGAAATATCTGTATGATTGATTATGTGTGCCTTCAAGGCCAACATATTCATCAAGGTTGAATGAAGTACATTTTGCAAATGAAACTCTGCCTTCTTTGCAAGCTTTTGCCATGTTGGCGTAAACGCCAAGTGGTGAAGTTCCGGTTGCTAAACCTAAAACTGCGTTAGGTTTTTTAAGTACAACATTAATAAAATCTTCTGCGATCATCTTTGAGATGACTTCTTCTTTGTTAACTACAATTTTCATATTATCTGATCTCCTTTTTTACAACTTCTTTGGTTGATTTTACAATTGAGTTTTCTTTATAGACGCCTCTAAGCATACTTAATGGATATACTTGAGTATTTTTACCAACGATTGTTCCTGGATTAAGAACTGAACCACATCCGATGTCAGCGTGGTCTCCAAGAATTCCGCCGATTTTTCTTAAACCGGTTTCGTGTTCTTTTTCACCATGAATAACAATGTTTTTGCCATCGCTTTTAAGGTTTGAGAGAATTGAACCTGCCCCCATGTGAGCATAGTTTCCAAGAATTGAATCTCCAGCATAGTTATAATGTGGAACTTGTGTGTGCCTCATTAAAACTGCGTTCTTTAATTCCGAAGAATTACCAACTACAGATTCATCTCCAACAATGACTGAACCACGAATATAAGCTCCTGGTCTAATTTCAACGTTATTGCCGATGATTGTTGGTCCGATGATTGTTGCAGTTTTTGCAATTTTAACATCTTTACCAACTAAAACATCTTTATCAAGTAAGGTAAAACCTTCCATTCCTTTTGATATAAGTGACATAACGTAATCTTTTATATCTTTGAGCAATTCCCAAGGGTTTTCCTTTGAAAATACAAAGTTATCGATATAATCGATGTTGCTTTTTTCAAATAAATCGGTTGTTTTTATTTTATCCATCAATATTCCTCCTTTATTTATAAAAGCACCTATATTATTACACAGCGTAAAAAAAGAGTAAAAAATTTTTTAAAAAATATTTTTACTAATCAAGTTCGATACTTTTTGCTATGTAGAAATGGTAATGATTTATTTCACAATATTGTTTAATTGTTTGAGCTAAATTTTCGTCTTTTGTGTATTCAAGTAAAAACATATTTTTACCTTTATTTGCCATCATACTTGCAATTTCTTTGTAATATTCACTATCTTCAGCTGTTTGTTTTCCGAAAATATTCTTGTCGTAATCTTCAATAAGTGAGAAGACTTCTTCTTGATGATAACCCCAAATAGAATCAAAAATATCATCATTTTTATCGTTCATATCATCAAGGAATTCTGATCCGCCATTAATCATAACTTTTAATCCAAGGTCAGAGACTCCCTTAATAATATTTTTAAGTCCGGAAGCATAGCTTGAGTAATTAAGTCTACTTTCTTTAGCGACAGTGTAGACGTCAACATTGTCCATGTAAACTCCAAATGCTCCACGATCTTTAAAACCTTTAGCAATGGTGTTAACGATGAAATTTTGCCAAGAAGAATTTGAAACATCAATCCAAGCTTCATCTTCCCAGTTTTCATATTCACCTATGGTGATATTTTTAAAATCATTGTAATAAGATCTATATTCTTCTAAGGAACCAACATTTAAATATGCAAAAGTTTTAATTCCTTTATTGTTAAGTTTTTGAATGTTTGAGTCAGAAAATTCATCAAATTCAAAAGATAAATAATTGTAGTTCTCGAATCCTTGAGTGTTGTTTTCGCTTCTTCCTAAAAACGCACCATAATCATCATAAGAAATAATCCAATCATGATTTTCAGAATCTTCTTTATCATCTTGAGTGGTGGTTTCTTGCTCTTTTAGAGCAAAGAATGAAAAATCACAACCTGTTAAGGTTAACGAGAATAAGAGTAATGGAAATATCTTTTTCATAGTTCTTATTATATAAAAAAATAGCGCTTAGCGCTATTTAAATTTTTAATGGCGGAGTAGATGGGATTCGAACCCATGCACCAGTAACCCGGTCTAACGGTTTAGCAAACCGTCCCCTTGAGCCTCTTGGGTACTACTCCAGCGAGAAGTATTATATCATTTTTCTACTTTTTATAAAGTAAGTTTTTAAATAAGATGCTTTTCTTTTAAATAATTAAGTAATTGTTCCATTGCTTTAGCACGATGGGAATATTTGTTTTTAATTTCTTCAGGAGCTGTTCCAAAGCACATCTTAGCTTCGTTTGAGTAGAAGATTGGATCATAACCAAATCCACCCTCTCCTTCTGGTTTATCAAGTATTTTACCAGGGCAAATTCCTTTGAACACAACAGGACTATTTTCAACATTTACTAAAGTAATTACACATGTAAAGAACGCTGATTTATCTTCAAACGGAAGAAGTTTTTTAATTAATTCTGGATTAGCGAATTTATTTCCTCCGCACGAATCTGCGAATCTTGAAGAATGAATTCCCGGGAAGTTATCCAAGGCTACAACATTTAAACCAGAATCATCAGCAATAATTGGCATTTTTGTGAACTCAGCTAAAGCGCTTGCTTTAATTAATGAGTTTGCTTCATAAGTTTCTCCATTTTCATCTGGATTAACGTTAATTCCAAGCTCTTTTGGAGAATGAATTTTTACATCAAAACCGGCGAACATTTCTTCATATTCGTGGATTTTGTGTTGATTGTTGGATGCTACTAAAAGTTCAAACATATTAGAAAGGTAAAACTAGGCCCATATTTGATAAAACTAGATAAGCGATATATGAAGCAATGAGCAAAGCTCCAATTGAATATAAGACGATTCTTGATTGAATATTATTTTTGAATTTCTTTGAACGAATAAAGATGATTGAAATTAATGAAACAATAAGTGCGAAGACTGTTCCAATAATTAACATAAATGATGAAGCATCAACTTGATATAAATGAGTACTTGCTTTAAATGAAAGAGCATCAGCAATTGCAAGAATTATGATGTTGAAAACACAACTTCCAAAGATATCTCCATAAGCTGCATCAAAGTTTTTCTTTTTGCAAAGAGCGATGGTAGCGGTGACTTCTGGAAGAGATGTTGCAACGCCAAGGAAGAGTGAACCACCAAAGGTGGCACCAAACCCAAAGCCTTCATCCTCGCTAATAACTTTATCTGTGACTATTGTGACAAAGATTGATGCAGCAATTAATAAAGCCGAGCAAATTGCAAATAAAGTCCAGATTTGTTTTACAGTGAGTTTTGAAGTATCTTCTTCTTTCTCTTTTTCTTCAGTTTTTGGTGTTTTCCAAACAGAAATGCAATAAATTGCAATTATTGCAATTGACATTGGGTTAAAATAACCGCCAATTAACCAATGTTGTTTATGGAATACAAAATATGCAACTGTAACCGCAGCAACCATTAAGGCTGTAAAGAAAATGGTGTAATAATGTTGCTTTCCAACTTTTCCCTCAGTTATTTTTTTAAAGAAAAGGAAATAAACAACACCAAAAATAACAATATCAAAGAAATCACTTCCCATAATGTTGCCTAAAACCATTTGGTTATTTCCAAGAATAACTGTTCCGGTTAGAGAAGTAAAAAGCTCAGGTAACGAGGTTACCGCTGCTAAAAGAATGCCTCCAAGTAAAGCTCCTGAAAGTTTTGTTTTCTTATCTAAAAGATCAACATAGTCTGAAAGTTTAATAGCTAAAAATACGACTATTGCTGCAAGTACTAAATATAGTAATAACCATAATACAGGTGTCATAATTTCTTTATTATAAAGTAATAAAAAAATGCTTTCAAGAAACATTTAATTTTTAATTAAAATTTGGTATTATGATTTGGGATTCATAAAAACCATGTGATTCCTTCTTCTCACATGTCTATTAATTTGTTTTGAAGGAGCTTATGTTTTTTATGAAAAGAGTTTTTAGACGACATTTTCGAATTTATTTAAAAAGTGGCCATCCTGCTTATATTGTTGATGAGAATGGCGACAAATATCAATTTCATAGAGTGACAAAATCACCAAAATCAGGTCATCATTTAAATTGGAAAATTGATCCAAATCCTGATTCAACCAAAAATCAACCGATGTACATTATTCATAATCAAGAAGAAGACTTTAAGTATTTGTTTTCAGGCAAACTTCCTTATAATGTTCAACTCGATTTTATTAAAGTGAAAGAAAAAAAGTAATTAGTTCCCCAAATCTTGTTCGGAGTCGCCAGGGGTCATTAACCTCAGATTAAACTAATTACTTATTATATCAATAGCATAAGCTATTAATAACTAATGGAGCAGGCGGCGGGAATCGAACCCGTATAATCAGCTTGGAAGGCTGATGTTCTACCACTGAACTACGCCTGCAAAATACTGGCGGATCCTACGAGAGTCGAACTCGTCTCGCCTCCGTGACAGGGAGGCATCATAAACCGATAGACCAAGGATCCTAATCAGCGAGAAAAATAATATCACACTGATTTAATTTATTAAAGAGTTTTTTACTTAATGAACTCTCTAAGTCTTTCAATTGGCATGTAACCAAGATCTTTTTTTACAAATTTTCCGTTTTTGAATAAAAGAAGTGTTGGAATTGACATAACTCTAAACATTCTGGCAATTTCTGGAACTAAATCTGTGTCAATTTTAACAATTTTTATATTTGTTTCTTTATCAAGTTGTTCAAGAACAGGTGCAAGCATTTGGCATGGTCCACACCAGTCAGCGTAAAAATCAACAACGACAAGTTCGCCTTGTACTTCTTTTTCAAAATCTTCGGCTTTTTCTAAGTGCTTAATCATATCTTCACCTCATAAACATATTAGCAAGAAAGGAATTGCAATCAAAATCAAATGCGTTGGAACATAAATATAGCAACCAATTTGAAACCATTTAGCGTTATAACCACGCTTTCCTGAATAAAACAAAATTGGAATGCACGAAAGCATTGCAAATATTTGTGCCGGAATCACTGAATAACTTACTCCTAAAGTTAAGAAAGTAATGTAGAAAATTCCAGATAATACCACAACAAAAATAGCAGATATAATTGACTCAGCATATCTTTGATATGAAGTATCTACTAAGTTAGCAGTATTTGGATTATTTTTAAGAAGGAAAATGCTTATTGGTTTAGCGTAGTAAAATCCAAGGCCAAGAAGCATGCTAAAAAGCGAATAATCTGGTCTTAAAATAAATGGGACCCATTTGATATTCGGGTTAACATTTATAATCACAAAAGTAAGAATTGAGAATGCAATTGGAAGTATTGCAAAAAATGAAAATTTATCTTTTCTTTTTAATAAAATTAAAGTAATTGCAGTTAGCAATAAATCAATAATTGGAGAAGTAATTGCCTCTTCTGCTAAAAGATAAATAAATAATTGTCCAATAAGATAAGTTGAAGCTAGTATTCCAAGTCGAAGTAAATACTTTTTCTCATTTTTAGTGTGTCTAACACCTTCTGAAATTAAAAAGATGAAAAGAGGTAATGCAAGTCGGCCTATTGCACGAAATATGTCTGCTATTACAGAGGATGATGGTGAATCAATTAAAGGCACAAAAATACCAAGATGATCAAAAGTCATTGATATCATGGCGATTATTTTTAAAGAAAAACCTGTTAATGAACGAAGCGAAAATTGTTTTTTCATCTTGTTAATAAATATGTTGAAACAATTGAAAGTAAATTATTTAGAATGTGGCCTGTGACAGAACCTGCAAAACCAAATTTATCGTATGTAAATGAAAATGCTAGTGCAGCGAACGCATAATAAGGTAAGTTTAAAAGCTCATTTACTAATGAATCTGGTTCGAAATTAAAGTGAATAAATGCAAATACAACAATGGTAATAATGTAACCAAGGAATTTTGATTTACGTGCTCCAAGTGAGAACAAACCTACTCTGTAGGTTAATTCTTCACACACAGGACCAATAATCCCAAAGAAAATAAGTGATGGTAAGAAATACATCTTTGTCATTGTTTCAATGTTTTGCTCGTTCACATTGTCACTAACTGGAACTTTAATGAAACTTAAAATGATTCCATAGACAAAATTGAATGAAAGAATAGCAACTAAACAAGCAATTCCAGCGACATAAGGAGTAAGCTTTTTAAATCCTTTTAATAAGTCTTTAAATGCTAGAGGTGTTACTATAAATAGTAAAGCAGTAAATAGAAGAGCATAGGCAGTACAATTTACTGTCATGTTAAAAAGACTATTTGTTGTATCTGGAATGTACTTAAAAATTGCAAGAAAAATAAATTGCAATAACATTGCCATTAACTGAAATCCTAACCAACCAGTCAAAAATAAGGCAACTTGTCTGCCTGGTTCAATCTCAATAGGTTCAAAATTTCTAGTTCTATTCTCTTCCATGATTAATTATTTAAAACAAGTTTTAATGCATTAAGAACTGAACCCAAGAATTCAATGATAGGATTATCTAAAAGCCCTGGTTCATTGTAATCTTTTTCATCTCCAGTTGCGACTTTCCATTGAGCGTATAAAGTGGTGGTGCCATACATAAAGATTGGATCGCCTGGACGATACATTTTTCCCTTACCGTCTTTTCTAGTGTTCCATCCAACAAAGACCATGTCGTCTTTTGGAGGTTTGATCGGGGTAATTATTTCTTCATAAACACCAAAAATATTATCAACATTAGTAATCTTTCTCATGTCTGAGTTATAAGGACCATTTGCTAGTACAAATTGTCCATCTCTCATTATTTTATTTTCAACGCAGTATCCTTTTCCGCCATTTACATCATAGAATAAGTAAGCTGCATGCTTAGAAAATCCGATATCAAAGTATTTTATTCTGGTAGTTAAAAAATCCTTAGATAAGTTAAAAAGTAAGTTGGCAGTTACTTCGTTTGTTGCGCCATACCATCTATAACTGTTTATTAAAACAGATTTATTGGTAATTTCTTGAATCGAAGTAACAGTTTCATCTATAACAGTTGCTGTTAAATTGTTCCTAATTTCGCTCCATCTTTCGCATACTTTATCTCTAAAAGAACGAAGTCTAAACAATCTTGTGTAAATTGTCGGTAATTCATTTACTGGAGTATCATCGTATTGGTAATAATTCTGATTAACAATCCATTGACTTGGGTCAGTATTTGTAACTCTATTTGCAATGCCGAGGTTTCCAAATGCTGAGTCATTATCCCAAAGAGGCCCAGCACAAAGTTTTCCTCCCCTATCTTTATAAAAGAAAGTTGATGAAATGCCTCCATCTGAGTTCGCAGATAATTCAAGCAAAATATAGAAATTTACAAGTGAATCAATATCAAAATAATCGGTGTAATGTTTGCCGTGATTGTTATATCCAGTTGGACTTACAAGAGCGTCCTCTGCTTCCTGGAAAAAGTTTCCAATATATTCAACTTGCTTTTTTGAAGCATATTCTGGCTCCTTTATTGTAATATGTTGTTGTCTAGAGGTTACAAAATGGCTCACTTCGCTCCTGGCTCTAGCATGATAATCGCATTCAAGGAGATAGCCGCCAGTTATATCTATTGGATCATTTGGAATATTAACCCATTGTGCTCTAGCAAGTTTGTTGAATGGTTCCATAGATTCAATTGGGAATGTTTCTAAATCTGCATCATCATTAGCTTTTTCGGTTGCTTTTGTAAGATCGAATATATCAATTCTTGTTTCGCCGATTTCTACAGGATCGCAAACAATATAATTTCCGTAATAGCCATTATTGATGTACAAATCAACATATCGATAATCCGGAATAAAATCTTGCTCAAAATATTTAGCTAATTCCCACCCTATAGCATTCTTACTGGCAACTGGGTCAAGATAATTTGCTAAAAGCGTCCATTTTTTGGCTTTCTCCATTCCGAGCAATGAGGTCTTTTTATCAAATTTTATATTATAAGGTTTTTTAGGATGGTTCCATGTTGAATTACCACGCCCTTTAATTTGTTTTAATTCAGAATCAAGGGTCATTTCTCCATTTTCGAATGTACGAATTTTAGCAGTTGTCTTGTTGTTTTTATCTTCATTAATATAGTCTAATGGTTTTTTTGTTTCTAAAAACATTGATGGAATATTTTCTGATTGGAATATTTTTACTGAATATGAATTATTTCCGACTTTTACTGAATATGAATCGCTTCCTGCGAAAACATTTGTGGTGTCTCCAGAATGCAAGGTTGTATTTCCGATTTCAATTGTTTCAGCGCCAGAAAAATAAATCTTAAGAGAACTTCTATCTACATCTGATGGCAAAAAAAGTGAATATTCGTCATCATTTTCAAACCAACTTATGGTGTCAAAACTAGATTCTTCATTTCCAAAAGTATTTACAGAAAGTTTAAAATTC
This sequence comes from Bacilli bacterium, assembly GCA_045628045.1. GTDB lineage: Bacteria > Bacillota_I > Bacilli_A > RFN20 > CAG-826 > Fiminaster. Next base: position 169,717 of record JAZQOV010000006.1, on the reverse strand, counting down.
TCATTTATTTTAGCTTCAGGGTCATATTTTACATAAGTTACTATTGAAGATATGGCCGAAACAAGACCAAGAAGAGATTTGACTTTAAACATAACTAACTCCTTAAATTAATAAACAAAATCTATTGTTTTATATTATATCTTTTTTCTTTGAAAAATTGTATAATTAATTCCAATGAACACCATTTTAGAAAGAAATGAAATTACTTTAATTAGAGATAAATCATCTTTTATTGGTGTTTTAATCCACGTTACAAGTGTAGAATCTGCAAAACAATATCTTTTAGATATTAGGAAGCAATATCCAAAAGCAAAACATTATTGCTATGCTTATGTAATTGGTGGTCAGAAAAAGTGTTCTGATGATGGTGAACCTGCTAAAACTGCAGGAAGACCACTTCTTGAGTTACTTGAAAAGAAAGAAATGGACGAAACTCTTTTGATTGTTGTGAGATATTTTGGAGGTGTTCTTCTTGGAGCATCTAGACTTATGTCTACTTATCTTGAAACTGGTGTTCAAGTTGTAAGTTCTGCGGACATTGTTGAGATCCAAAATAGGTTCGTTTATAAGCTTGTTACAACTTACAAAGAGTTTGATGATTTGAAAAGAATTGGAAAAACTTATGGTTTTTCCTTTGAAAATGTTAAATATGAGGATAAAATTAGTGTAGATGTACTTGGAGATGAAAATAGTGGTGAAATACTAGCGAATTCATTTCCTCACTCCACAATTGAGTTACTAGGAAACAAGAAAGTTTATAGAAGGTAGAAATATGATTGATAGCAATGAATACACATTAAGAAGAAATAAATTGTTTGATGCTTTAGATGACAACTCAGTCACCATTTTATTTTCAGGTGTTGGCAAAAAAGCATCTGCAGATGAAAACTATAAGTTTGTTGTAAACAAGAATTTCTACTATTTAACTGGAATTTCTCAAGAAAACTCTATCCTTTTATTAATAAGAAATAATGGTGAAAAACTCACTTATTTATTTGTAGAAGAAAAAGATGAAATGAAAGAGAAATGGACTGGCTACAGAATGACTCTTTCTGATGCTAAAGTTATTTCCGGAATTGAAAATGTTGAAGTTAGATCAAATTTTGATGGTAAAATGCTTGCATTTTTCTCTGCAAATTCAGCTGATTCAGAACCAATTTCTAAATTTTATTTAGATCTTGAAAACGAACTTAAAATCGGTGAATGCAAATCCACTCAAAACTATAAAAAAGAATTAGAAGTCTCTCACAAGATTGTCGTAAGCGATGTTCATGACATAATTATGGAAATGAGAGAAGTCAAATCTGAAGCTGAAATTGAAATGATTTGCGAAGCAATTCAAACAACAGATTTAGGTTTGAAGACAGTTCTAAGTAATCTTAGAGCCGGTAAACACGAATATAATTTACGTAATGAATTTGAGTTCGCTATAAGCGAAGTTCAAGATTCAAAGACCGCTTTTGACTCAATTGTTGCAGCGGGAAGTAATGCTGTTGTGCTTCATTATCCACAACAAAAGAGTGTTGTAAAAGAAGGAGATTTGGTTTTATTTGATGTTGGTGCAGCAAATGAATTTTATTGCGCTGACATTTCACGTACTTATCCAGTTAGTGGTAAGTTCATCGGAAAACAAAGAATCATTTATGAAATTGTTTTAAATTGTAATAAACAAACCGCTAAATTTATGCGTCCAGGAATTACACTAAATGAGGCAAATGAATTTGCAAAGAATTTCTTAGCATCAGAATGCTTCGAAAAAGGATTAATTTCATCTAAAGATGAAATAGGAAAAGTTTATTACCACTCAGTTTCTCATCATTTAGGTCTTGATACACATGATGGAAGAGATAGAGCAGTAAGCAAAAATACCAAACTTGTACCAGGCAATGTTGTTACATGTGAACCAGGTCTTTATTTTAAAGATCTTGGCATTGGTGTAAGAATTGAAGATGACATCTTAATCACTGAAGAAGGATCAAAAGTTCTTTCTGAAGGCGTTATAAAAGAAATTGATGATATTGAAAGGTTACTTAACACAAGGTTATGAAAAAATACATCCTTTCAATAGACCAAGGCACAACTTCAAGTAGAGCCATTCTTTTTAACAAAAAAGGTGAAATTGTTTGTAGTGCCTCAAAAGAAATAAAACTCATTTACCCTAAAGAAGGTTATGTAGAGGCTGATGCTCTAGAGATTTGGAGTTCAGTTGTAGACGTTACTAATAACGTCTTAATTAAAGCAAACGCCAAATGGGATGAGATTGATTCAGTTGGAATCACTAACCAAAGAGAAACGACAGTTGTTTGGGATAAAAAGAGTGGAAAACCAATTTATAACGCAATCGTTTGGCAATCTCGTCAATCACTTCCAATTTGTGAAAAACTTTCAAAGAAAGAAACAATAATTCATAACAAAACCGGATTACTAATTAATCCATATTTCTCTGCGTCAAAAATTAGGTTTATCTTGGATGCAGTAAAAGGTGCTCAAGAAAAAGCTGAAAAAGGAGATCTTCTTTTTGGCACAATTGACACCTGGATTATTTGGAAATTAACAAACGGAAAAACTCACGCAACTGATACAACAAACGCATCAAGAACAATGCTCTTTAATATCTTTGATTTAAAGTGGGATGATGAGCTATTAAAAATGTTTAATATTCCTAAGAAAATGCTTCCGAAAGTTCACGATTCAAAACATGATTTTGGTAAACTTGAATATTTTTATAAAAATATTCATATCTTAGGTGTTGCTGGCGACCAACAAGCAAGTTTGTTTGGGCACACATGTTTTAAACCTGGCGAGTGCAAAAACACGTATGGAACAGGTTGTTTTATGCTCATGAATACAGGCTCAAAACCAATTCTTTCTCGTAAAGGACTTTTGACCACAATTGCATGGACTTTAGATGGCAAAACAACTTACGCTTTAGAAGGTTCAGTTTTCATTGGAGGAGCCGCAATTCAATGGCTCCGTGATGGAATCAAAATTATTAAAGAAGCTTCGGATTGTGATGTTTTAGCATCAGAGGTTGAAAATACTGGTGGAGTTTACTTTGTTCCAGCATTCGTTGGACTCGGCACTCCTTATTGGGATGATGATGTTCGTGGTTCAATCTTTGGTATGACAAGAGGCACCACAAGAAATCACATTGTTTTAGCAACTCTTGAATCAATTGCATTCCAATCTAAAGACGTCTTTGACGTCATGATGGATGAATCTCAAATTAGCATTAAATCATTACAAGTTGATGGTGGTGCTACAAATTCAAATGTTTTGATGCAATTCCAAAGCGATATTCTTCAACTTGAAATTGCTAAACCATGTTGCCTTGAATCAACAGCTTTAGGCGTTTGCTATTTAGCAGGTCTTGAATCTGGATTCTTTAAAGATATTGACCACATTAAGTCTTGCCATAATTTCCAAAAAACTTTCTCTCCAAAGATGGAGAAAAAAGAAGCTGTTGCTTTAGCAAAAGGCTGGAAAAAAGCTGTACAAAGTGCACAGCAATTCAAACTCTAATCATAAAAAAAGATATAAAAAAAGTGAACCCCATTGAGTTCACTTTTTATTTTACTAATTAGTCAGCGTAGCATGAGCCACCAATGAATTCTCTCATAAGAGAGTTACATGGAACCCATTCATCTGGCATGTCATCAAAGTATTTGAGCATGCGGAGTAATCTTTCAGCGACTGGGAAGTACACTGATTCAGATTCAACTGCTTCAAGAAGTGGTTGAGCATACTTTTTCATAACACAAAGTTCATATGAGAGCATTGAGTTATAGACAAAGTCTGCACCTTCTTGAGTTTCATAAATCCAACGGAATTCTCCACGTCTGACGCTTGGCCACATACCAATCGTTTCTTCTGCGGAAGCACCTCTGAACTTGTAATCACGAACCAATCTACGAAGTAGACGTAAGTCAACTGTTGAAATTGGGTAGTGGTTATCTAAGTTAATTTGAGCTTGTGGAGCAATAAAGATTTTGAATTTTTGATTTCTTGGAATGAGGCTTGTCATACGATCATTGAGGGCATGAATACCTTCGATGATGATTGGTTCGCCTTTACCAACTTTAAGTTTTCTACCTGGAATACGGTGTCCAACTTTGAAATCGAATTTTGGAAGTTGAACTTCTTCGCCATTGATTAAGTCAAGCATGTTTTGATTGAATAATTCAATGTCGAGAGCTTCGATTGATTCAAGATCTGGTTTGCCATCTTCATCTTTTGGAGCTTGTGCCTTTGTGAGGTAGTAGTCGTCCATTGAAATTCTGATTGGTTTTAAACCACGAGCCATAAGTTCAATTCTTAATCTGTTTGCAAACGTTGTCTTGCCTGAGCTTGATGGACCTGCAACACAGATGATTTTAATATCTTCGTTCTTTTCGATGATTTCGCCGAGCTCAGCAAGCATTCTGTTATGTCTTGCTTCGCAAAGTTGAATGAAATCAATGACACCATCTTTGTGGATGTGTTCATTAATTTTAACAACTGTTTCAGCATTGACTTGTTTTGCCCAAACGTGTGCTTGTTTAAGTGTCTTACCATAGGTAGGAGCATCAACGAATTCTGGGATTTCACCTTTACATTCGCTTCTTGGGGTTTGAAGAATTAAACCTGGAACATAAAGATTAAGTTTAAAGTCTTTGATATAACCAGTTGATGGAACCATTCTGGAGAAGAGGTAGTTATAATAACCATCACATTCATATAAATGAACTGACTTCTCTGGACGGTATTCAAGAGCTTCGAGTTTGTCTTCTAAGCCCATCTTTGAGTAGATTTGAGCTGCTTCTTTCTTTTCATAGCTATGACGAACGAGTGGGAAATCTGCAGCAATGATTTTCTTCATTTCTGCTTCAATTTCATCTCTCATCTTTGATGTTGTAACAGCACCTTCATTCAAAATTTGAATGAATGTTGAACGTGAAACGTTACGTGTTAATCTCACTTTAAGCATTGGATATAAACGAGCAAATGCCATAACAGCAATGAATCTAACGGTTGATTCATAAATCTTTGCTGCGTCTTCATCCTTAATTGTGAGGAATTCAACTTTTGCGTCTTCTTCAACGTAGTAAGTGAGTTCTCTTAACTTATTGTTAACTCTACAACAAATGACGTCTCTATTACCTTTTTCTAAAAGGTCGAGAACTTGGACTTTTTTGTCAAAAACTTTCTCTTGATTGAGGTATTTAATTGTAAATGACATAGCAATTTCTCCTTTTATGCGAGTGAAATAATCATACAAGAGCGTGCGCAAATTTTCAATAAAAATGTAATCGCTTGCATTAAATAATTTGCTAAATTGTCTTTACATCTAAATATAATTTAGTAAAATTATAAACGATTTAGAAATTAACCTAAAAAGTTAAGCTAATTTAAAGGAGATATTTAAAATGGCAAAAAATATGGTTTATATCCAATCTGGTGGACCAACTTCCGTCATTAATACATCACTTTATGGTGCTATTATGGAAGCAAGAAAACATCCAGAAATCGGACATATTTACGGATCACTCAATGGAATTGAGGGTTTATTAACCGACAACATTATTGACCTTGGAAAAGAAGACCAAGAACAACTTGATTTGCTTCTTCAAACTCCAGGCTCAATTCTTGGAACATCACGTCATAAACTTCCAAAAGATTTCCATGATGAAGAATACGAAACAATCTTAAAAACATGCAAAAAACATGATATCGGTTATGTCTTTGTCAATGGTGGAAATGACTCAATGGACACTTGCATGAAACTCTCAAAACTCTGCAAGGAAAAAGGCCTTGATATCAAGGTTATGGGCGTTCCAAAAACAGTTGATAATGACCTCGCAGAAACAGACCACTCATTAGGTTTCCCAAGTGCTGCAAAATATGTTATTAACACAGTTAAAGAAATAATTATTGATGCAGTTTGTTACAAAAAAGGTAAGGTTTACGTCATCGAAATTATGGGTAGAAATGCAGGCTGGTTAACAGCAGCAGTTGATCTTCTCCCAGAAGGCTTAAGACCAGACTTAATTTACCTCCCAGAACAAAAACTTGATATCGAAGATTTCCTTTCAAAAGTTCATGACCTTTATGAGGCTAAAGGCAACGCCATTGTTGCAGTCAGTGAAGGTATTGAATTTGAAAGAGATATGTCCAACGTCAAATATGACTCATTCGGACACGCTCAACTCGGTGGTGCAGGTGCAGAACTCGCAAAAATGGTTGAATCAAAATTTGGTTACAAAATTAGAGCAATTGAACTTTCACTTCCACAAAGAGCTTATTCATTCTTAACATCAAAAGTTGACCAAAAAGAGGCACTCAAATGTGGTTCTCTTGCAGTTAAAAAAGCTGTTAATGGAATGACCGGAAAAATGATTGCAATTAAACGTGTTTCTACAAATCCTTACAAAGTAAGTTACAAAGCAGTTAACATTAAAAAGATTGCAAACGTTGAACAAAAAGTTCCAGTAGAATGGGTCAAAGATCCAGGACACATGACCAAAGAATTTAAGGACTACTTATTCCCACTTATCCAAGGCGAAATTAAAGTTCAAATGGAAGATGGCGTTATTAAATCAACTGTCCTCAAAAAGGTCAAAGCTTAATTCACACACATATAAAAATTAAAAAGTCAGCGATTAATCGTTGACTTTTTATTTTATTCACATACATAATATATGTATTATGAAAAGATATTTAACAAAGTTATCAGAGCTTCAAGCAACATTATTACTTTCCGGAATAATTTCCGTTATTTTATTAGCCCTTTCTACAATTGGTTTATTTTTCAAACAACCTGGTTGGATGATTGGAGTTGCTTTTGGAGGGTTCGCTAGTCTTGTGAGTGTATTTTTAACTCAAGTCTCATCAACTGCTACACTTAGAGACTCTAAAACTGGTATTTATCTTCTTTCGTATTTCGGAAGAATGATTTTGTTTGTAGGTCTTTTCGCAATGCTTGTTATTTTTCAATACAAACTTCACATCGAGGTTTTTACTTATTCATGCTGGGGATTTATCATCGCATTCTTCCCATCAGTATTTGTAACGATTATCACTCAACTAAAGTTTAAAGGAGGAAATGATGGACAAGTACACTAATCCAGAAACATATAAATCATTTAATCCATCTGGTGAAGTGATTATTGCTTTAGCAATTATCGCTGTTTTAATTGTACTTGCCATTATCGTTGGAATCCTTGCAAAAAGAGCAGATCCACTTAAACGTCCTAGAGGACTTCTTAAATTAGTTGAATGGGCTGTTGAGAAACTTGATGCCTTTGTAAAAGATGTAATGGGACCAGGTTTTGAAAACTTTGGTGGTTATCTTTTAGCAATGATTCCATTCTTATTCTTGAGTTTCACAATCGGAATTGTAGGGCTTCCTTCTCCAATGAATTCATTAGCGGTCCCTTTAACGCTTACGTTAGTGACGTTTATTTTGATTCACGCTACGTCGGTTCGTTATACGAAATGGAGTTATTTCAAACGTTATATTGATCCATTCCCAGTTTTCTTACCAATCAACTTACTTTCAATGTGGGCCCCACTTTTAAGTATGACACTTCGTATGTTTGGCAATGCGATTGTTGGTTGGGTTTTACTTGGTTTATTAAATGGTGGACTTGAATCATTGTCTGCTTCTATATTTAGCTTTATTCCTGGTGGAGCGAACCAAATTTTATTGGTTCCAATCTTAACACCAGTGTTACACGCATATTTTGATCTATTCTCTGGCTTTGTTCAGACGATGGTATTCGTGTTCTTAACATGTTTATTCGTCGCTCAAGAAAGACCAGATTCTATAGAAAGTGAAGTTATGATGACTTCAAGAAAGGAGGGAAATAAATGACAGATTTAGGCGCAAGAGCAATTGCTGCAGCTATTGCTATTTTCTCAGCCGGATGTTCATCAATTGGTGAAGGTTTACTTGTAACCAAGGCTATTGATGGTATGGCTAGAAATCCTGAAATGTATGGAAAATTACGTTCCAGCATGATCATTGGTGCTGCCCTTGTTGAAACATGTGGTATTTATGCACTTTTGATCTCAATTTTAATCATCTTTGTTATGTAATGGAGGATTGTTAATGAAAAAAGTTATCAAATTTCTTCCATTACTTGGGGCTCCAGTGGTGCTTACAAGTTGTGGAATTGAAAAAGATGAATTCTTAGACAAATTATTCCCAAATCCTTGGGATGCTTTAGCAGTGTTCCTCGCTTTTATTCTTCTTGTTCTCGTTGTGTTTTTCTTCGCATATAAACCTGTAAAGAATTTACTTAAAAAGCGTGGGGATTATGTTGAAGGAAAAATTAAGGATGCTGAAGCAAAAGAAGCAGAGGCAACCAAACTTTTAGAAAACGCAAATAACGAGATTAAAGAGAAGAAGATTGAAGCTTTAGGAATTGTTGAAAAGGCTAAAGAAGAAGCAAATGTCGAAAGACAAGCAATCCTAGAAAAAGCAAAACAAGAGAAAAAGGCTGAAGTTGAAAAAGCTAAAGCCGAAATTGCTCAAGAAATTGAAGCAAGCAAAGATGAAATTCATCGCGAAATTGTTTCGGTCGCGATTGATGCATCTAGTAAAGTTCTCAAAAGAGAAGTTACTAAAAAAGATAACGAGAAACTTATCGATAGTTTCATCGATGATTTAAAAGAGGGTAAATAATGAACGAAATTGCCTCAAGATACGCTAGCGCACTTGTTAGCATAGCTAAAGATGAACGTAGACTCGAAGATTATAAGTCTGCTGTTTTAAGCGTGAAAGAAACTCTTGATGCAAATCCAGAATTATTTAAGTTCCTCAAATCGTACTTTTTGAAAGATGATGAAAAAGAAAAAGTTGTTGAAGAATTAACTAAATCTTTTGGTTTAGAAAATTTCACCAACTTCATCAAACTTTTAGTCATTAAACACAAGATTCACATTTACAAAGATATCGTTAAAGAAATAACAAAAGGTATCAACTTTGAACTTGATATTTTTGAAGGTTTTGTTTATTCAACTGAACCATTAGAAAATTCAAAAATACTGGAGATTTCCCGTGTTATTTCCGAAAAACTCCATAGAAAAGTTGAATTAACTAACAAACTTGATTCACGTCTTATTGGTGGTGTTAAGGTTGTTGTTCACGATCATGTTTTTGATGGATCTATTAAGTACAAACTTGAAACAATGAAAGAACAATTAAAAGAAAGGAGAAACGGCTAATGAAAATTAAAACCTCAGAAATTTCTGCATTAATTAAAAAGCAAATTACTGATTTCGAAAGCAAGGTTGATTCTAACGACGTTGGCACTGTTATTACCGTAGGTGATGGTGTTGCTTTGGTTTATGGTCTTGATAAAGCAATGCTAGGCGAACTAGTTGAATTTAACTCTTCCGTTTACGGAATGGTTATGAACCTTGAAGAAGAAAATGTTGGTTGCGTTTTACTTGGTAGTGACACCGATATTAAAGAAGGTGACATTGTCAAACGTACCAAAAAAGTTGTCGAAGTTCCTGTTGGTGATGCACTCCTTGGCAGAGTCGTAAATGCTCTTGGTCAACCTCTTGACGGACTTGGCGAAATTAAAACAAAAAAGTCACGTCCAGTCGAAAGAATTGCACCAGGTGTTATTTATAGAAAGTCGGTCGATACGCCTTTGCAAACAGGTATTAAGGCTATCGACGCTATGATTCCTATTGGACGTGGTCAAAGAGAGCTCATCATTGGTGATAGACAAACCGGAAAAACTGCTATAGCAGTTGATACAATCATTAACCAAAAAGGTCAAAACGTTAACTGTATTTATGTTGCAATTGGACAAAAGAATTCCACTGTAGCATCAATTGTTGATAAACTCACTAAAGCTGGCGCTATGGAATACACAACTGTTGTTTCTGCTACAGCTAGCGAACTTGCCCCTCTTCTTTACCTTGCCCCTTATTCAGGTATGGCAATGGCAGAAGAATGGTTAGAACAAGGAAAAGATACATTAATCGTCTTTGACGATTTATCTAAACACGCAGTTGCGTATCGTACACTTTCTCTCTTATTAAAGAGACCAAGTGGACGTGAAGCTTACCCAGGAGATGTCTTCTATTTACATTCAAGACTTCTTGAACGTGCATGTAAATTAAATGATGAAAATGGTGGTGGCTCAATTACAGCACTTCCAATTATCGAAACTCAAGCTGGAGATATTTCAGCATACATTCCAACAAATGTTATTTCTATTACAGATGGACAAATCTTCTTAATGACAGATTTGTTTAACGCAGGTCAAAGACCTGCTATTGACTCTGGCTTATCAGTAAGCCGTGTTGGAAGTGCTGCTCAACTCAAAGCTATGAAACAAGTTGCAGGTTCTTTAAAGATTGAACTTGCGAACTACCGCGAACTTCAAGCATTCTCTCAATTTGGAAGTGATCTTGATGCTGATACAAAGAAAGTTTTGACTCATGGTGGAGTCTTAATGGAAATTCTTAAACAAGCTCAATACGATACCTACCCAGTTGATAGACAAATTATTGAACTTTTCGCAGCAAAACATAGATATCTTGAAGAAATTAAGATTGAAGATATGCACAAAGTTTTAAATAAACTTTATTCACACATTTCTTCATCTCATAAGGAAATTCTAAAAGAAATCAACACTAAGAAAGTTATTTCAGAAACTCTTGAAGCAAAGCTTCACGAAGTTATGAAATCTTTCTTTGAAACATTAAAGTAATATGGCACAGGCATTAAACAAAACAAAAAGAAGAATAGCTTCAGTTAAATCCACTAAAAAGATTACTGAAGCAATGGAACTAGTTGCCACAGTTAAACTAAAAAAGTTTAAAAATGTGATGGAAAAGAACCAGTTCTTTGTAAAAGAAATGGAAAAAGTCATTTCTGATCTTTTTGCTATGCTTGATGCAAGTGAAGAAATTCCATACTTACATAATGGAAAAGGCGAAAAAGATTTAGTGGTGGTTATTAACTCAAATCTGGGTTTATGTGCTTCTTATAACTCAAACGTATTTAACTTCGTTACTAGCAACATTTCTAAGAAAGAATCAGTTCTTTTAACTATTGGTTTAAAAGGAGAAACAAATTATTCAAAAGAAGGTTACCAAGTAATAAGTGAGTTCGTTTCACTTAATGACAAACTTGATTATGACGATGTAGTAAAACTTGGAAGATTTTTACACTCTGAATTTATAAAAGGAAAATATCGTCAAATCAAAGTTATATATACAAAGTATATAAATTCACTTAGATTTGAACCAACTCTTTATACTCTTTTCCCAGTTAAAAAAGAAGAAAATAAGTCAAATGTTGGATACGCTCCAATCTTCGACCCGAATGTTAAGACCTTGATCGAAGAGCTTATGCCTATTGAACTTACTTCTTCTTTATATCAAAAACTTATTGAGTCACAAGTTAGCGAACAAGCATCTAGAAGAACCGCAATGGAAAACGCTAATGATAACGCTGATGAGTTAATTGATAAATTAACAATTGAATTTAATAAAGCAAGACAAGCTGCAATTACTCAAGAAATTATTGAAGTTGTAGCGGGTCAACAAAAATAAGGAGGCAAAATAATGAAAAATGAAAACATTGGTAAAGTTGTTCAAGCAGTCGGACCAATTATTGATGTCCGTTTTGAAGATGAACATTTACCAGAATTACTTACTGCCTTAATCGTAAAATTACCAGGTGAAGCAACACTTGTAGTCGAGGTTGCTCAACATATTGGAGATGACATTGTTAGATGCATCGCCATGGGACCTACTGAAGGTGTTTTAAGAGGCCTTGATGTAATTGACACAAACTCACCAATTACAGTGCCTGTTGGAAACGAAACTTTAGGGAGAATGTTCAATGTTCTTGGCGAACCAATTGATGGCTTAAAATCTACAAAATCCCCGGGAAAACGCTTACCAATTCACAGAAAAGCCCCAACATTCAAGGATCAAAATGTTCAAACAGAAATCCTTGAAACAGGCATTAAAGTTATCGACTTATTATGTCCTTATGTTAAGGGCGGAAAAGTTGGTTTGTTTGGTGGTGCTGGTGTTGGAAAAACAGTTCTTATTCAAGAGCTAATTCATAACATTGCCACAGAGCAAAAAGGCATTTCAGTTTTCGCTGGCGTTGGTGAACGTTCACGTGAAGGAAACGACCTTTATCACGAAATGAAAGCATCTGGAGTTCTTTCGAAGACCGCACTTGTGTTTGGTCAAATGAACGAGCCTCCAGGAGCAAGAATGAGAGTTGCTCTTTCAGGTTTAACAATGGCTGAGTACTTTAGAGATGAAGAACATCAAGATGTTTTACTCTTCATCGATAACATCTTTAGATTTACTCAAGCAGGTAGCGAAGTTTCCGCTCTTTTAGGTAGAATGCCAAGTGCTGTTGGTTATCAACCAACACTTGCGACTGAAATGGGCCAACTTCAAGAAAGAATTACATCTACTAAAAACGGTTCTATTACATCAGTTCAAGCGATCTATGTTCCAGCAGACGATCTTACAGATCCGGCTCCTGCTACAACATTCTCTCACCTCGATGCAAAAACCGTTTTGGATAGAAATACAGCAGCATTAGGAATTTATCCAGCTGTTGATCCACTTGATTCAACAAGTAATATTCTTGATCCAAACATTGTTGGAGAAGAACATTATAAAGTTGCTCGTGAAGTTCAAAAAATTCTTCAAAGATATAAAGAACTTCAAGACATCATTGCAATCTTAGGCATGGATGAGTTATCAGATGATGACAAAGTCATCGTAAATCGTGCACGTCGTATTAGAAACTTCCTTTCTCAACCATTCTTCGTTGCTGAAGGATTTAATGCAATGCCAGGAAAATACGTTCCATTAAAGGATACAGTTCGTTCATTTAGAGCTATTTTGGATGGTAAATATGATAACTATCCAGAAAGTGCATTCCTTTACGTAGGAACAATTGAAGATATAGAAAAGAAAGCAGGAAAATAATGGAATTTTCTCTAGAAATAATTACTCCAAGAGGAATTTACCTTAGCGAAAAGGTTGAATCTTTAACTATTAAATTAACAAGTGGTTATAGAACTTTTTTGTGTGGTCACATGCCTTTAATTGGATCGCTCAGTTATGCATCAATGCACATTATAAAAAATGGCAAAACGATTTACTACGCGGTTCATGGTGGAGCAATAAACGTTACAAAAGAAAAAATTACTGTTATTACTAATGCTATAGAACATGCGAAAGATATCGATGCTGCAAGAGCTAAGGCTGCTAAAGAAAGAGCAGAAAAACGACTCTTAGAAAAAGGACCAGATATTGATATTAAACGTGCAGAATTAGCTTTGCAACGAGCTTTAGCTCGTTTAGAGACAATAAATTATTAGGAGGTAAAACCATGAATTTATGGCACAGAGTTAACCCAGACAACATTAAACCAGAGAATTTCTTAGCATGTATTGAAATTCCACAAGGCTCCAAAAACAAATATGAATTGGATAAATATTCAGGAGCTTTAAAACTTGATCGTATTTTATACACATCAACCCACTATCCACATAACTATGGATTTATTCCAAAGACTTTAGCAGACGATGGTGACGCACTTGACGTTTTAGTCATTTGTAGTGAACCAATCGTTCCACTTGCTTTAGTTGAATGCTATCCAATTGGACTTTTAGAGATGGTTGATGGTGGAAGTAAAGACGCTAAGATTTTAGCTATTGCTAAAAATGACCCTGTTTATAACTCATTTACAGATATTAAACAAATTCCTGATCATATCTTAAAAGAAATTCAGCACTTCTTCCAAGTTTATAAACAACTAGAAGGTAAAGAAACAGTTGTTAATAGAATTAGAGGACGTCAAATCGCAATGGAAGTTATTGAAAAATGTATCAAAGCTTACGTTGACAAATTCGGTGTTGATCCAGTTCTTGAATATAGAAAAGAAGAATAATAATGATTCATATTATTTTGTATCATCCTGAAATTCCTCAAAATACAGGAAACATTTTAAGAACCGCAATGGCGACAAATTCATTTGTTCACATTATTGGTCCTATTCCTTTTGACATGTCTGAAAAGGCTGTTCAAAGAGCAGGAATGGATTATATTAAAGATGCAAAATATGATTATTATGATTCTTATGAATCATTTGTTGAAAAATTCAAAGATAAAAAGATTTATTATGTCACTAAATATGGCGCTAATATTTATAGCAAAGTTGATTTAAGTGATCCTACTGAAGACGTTTATGTGATGTTTGGTAGAGAGTCTACTGGAATTGATAAAGAAATATTAAGCGCACATAAAGAAACAACCCTAAGAATTCCAATGATTTCAACTGCAAGAAGTTTAAATCTTTCGAATTCAGTTTCAATTGTGGTTTATGAAATTTTACGTCAACAAAATTTCCCAAATTTGGCAAGTTTTGACATGATTAAAAAATACACAATTTAATCAACGCGAACTGCATTTTTAAAAGCAACAATTGTTTCTTCTCTTATTCTATTTAATTTAATAGTTTGTTGATTCTTAATTATTGCTTCCCCAAGAACATGTCCCCTACGGACATTTTTCTTTTTTGTCCATACAATTTCGCCTGTTTTTTGGTGAGAACAAAGTAATGCAAATTCACATGCGAAAAGTAGCTCATTTTCAGTAGGTTTTCTATTGCAAATTACAAGGTGTGAGCCACTTACATTCTTGATGTGGAGCCAAGGAAATTCTTTATCTAATTTCATAACGAAACTTAGATAGTCATTTTGAGAAGCATTCTTTCCAAAATAAATGTAAGTTCCATTAAGATTATATTTCCAAGGACGATTAAAAATCGTCTCTGTCGTTTCTCTCTTCTTATTTACTGGGAAAAAGGCTTGCATAATTTTGTCTTTTTCTTTCTCATCAGCCTTCTCAAATTCCGATAAAATTCTATTAAATTCATCAAGTGATTTTTGAGCATTTTGTATATTTATTTCAAAGTGATTTCTTGTCTCTTTTGCCTTCTTTGATTTTTTATAGAAAAGTTGGACGTTTTCACCCAAAGTTTTTGATGGATCTAGCTTAATAATTCCAGAAGATAATTCAACAGATGATAAATTGCTTTTCAAATCAAGACCAAGTGTATAAATTTCATCTGCATAATCTTTATATTTTCTATTTTCATCAGCGTTCTTGAGGTCATTATTTATTGATGCGATTTTTTTATTCACAGATTTAATTTTTGTGTTTAAAAATTTGATGAATTCAGCATACTTTTCTTTAAATCTTAATTCATCTTCAGTTTTGAAGTGTTGTTTTAAAAATTCTTCATTTATTTCTTGCTCACCCGCTAGTGAATCAAGGGAAAGTGGTGCAGAATAAACTGCACCAAAAGATAAATCTCTATTCTTATTTTTATAGAAGACATCTTCAACCTTTTCATCTTTAAGAACAATTAGATTTGGGCAGTTAGGAATTAATTCTGCGACGAATTTTCTTTCTTCGTCACTTTCGTTCGAGGTTAAAGTGAAGGTAACAATGTTATCTTTATCTGATAACTTTAAATTCGAAATTATTGTGCGGTTAAATATCTTCTTAAATTTTGCTAAAAAAGTATTCCCAAAAGATTTAAAGAATATGTTACAGTTAATTTTATAAATTAATGGGCATCTATTGTTAAGCGAAATAACAAGAGAATTTTCGTAATTATCCATAAAAGGAAAAAGCAAAGTTTCATTATTAATTAAAATAGGTGAAAACAAAGTTTTACCCTCAATTTCTTTGGACAATTTTTTAATGTAATTTTGGTAACTTGAATGTGAAATTCTCATAAAATTATTATAATGAAAAATTCAATAAAATTGAAAGCATAATTATCTAATTGAAAGAACTTTTTCAATTTAATATAATTAAAGCATGGAAAATAATAAGAAAAAGGGCCTTTTGCTTATCATGTCTGGCCCGAGCGGAGTCGGAAAAGGAACAATTCGCGAATTGTTGATGGAGGATAAAAGCCTCAATCTTTTTTATTCTGTTTCGATGACTACCCGCAACATGAGACCCGGTGAAGTTAATGGCCGCGAATATTACTTTGTAACTAGAGACGAATTCATGAGAAACGTCGAAAATGACAACTTACTTGAATGGGCAGAATACGTAGGAAATTGCTATGGAACCCCAAGAGATAAAGTTGAAGAAATGAGAAATGATGGTAAAAACGTTTTACTCGAAATCGATGTTAAAGGAGCTTCAAACGTATTTAAAAAGGTACCAGATGTCATTTCAATATTTATTGCACCTCCATCAGTTGAAGAACTCGCCAATAGATTAAGAGGCAGAGGTACCGAATCTGAAGAAGTTATTGCAAATAGAGTTTCTGCTGCAGCAAAAGAACTTGAATATAAGTCTCTTTATAAACACGTTGTCATTAATGACAAATTAGAAGACGCAGTCGATGAAATTCGTCAAATTATTAAAGCAAAAATGTAGGAGTAAATTATGATTACAATTACAGTTTATGGTTTAGATCAATACACAATTGGTCATTATTCCAGAGAGCACTTAGCAAACTTAACTTCTCTTTTTGAAACAAAAGAAGAAATTGTTTTTGTTGCATCTGATGCATACGTTTTTCATGATGGTGTAGATCAAAATTCATGGCAAGCGCTTGTCAAAGTTGATGCACCTGAAAAATATGAACCAATGGAAGATAGAATCGCTTCTTATATTTTGAAAACACTATGTGAATTCGCAATAAACATAAAAATTACTTTTGAATATTTCCATTCACATCATGAATATGAATATCACAATAAGGAATATCCACGTTTTATAACTGATGAAAATCTTGTAAACGTAGAAGATGGTGATGAAGACGAAGAACTTTATGAAGGAAACATTTTCAAAGGTATGGAAGAAAAATTAGACGAAATTTATAAAGAAAAAGAAGAATGTCATTGCCATGATCACGAATGTGATTGCGATGGTGATTGCGAATGCGATCACGAAGAAGGAGAATGCTGCTGCGAGCATCATAAAAACTAATTATTAATCTATGATTAATTTATACGGTCAAGAAATTCATAAATTAGAAAAACTATTAATGGACCGTGGTCAAAAGAAATATCGTGCCACGCAACTTTTCACATGGATTTATGAAAAGAAAGCACGTTCTTTTGATGAAATGAGTGATGTCTCAAAGACATTCAGAGAAGAATTAAATAGAGATTTCTCATTAACTCTTCCAACAATCTATAAAAAACAAGTGTCTAAAGACGGAACAATTAAACTTCTTTTAGAACTTGAAGATGGTGCAAAGGTTGAAACAGCTTTAATGCCATATAATTATGGCAACGCAATTTGTGTTACTTCTCAAGTTGGTTGCAACATGGGCTGTGCTTTCTGCGCATCTGGTCTTCTTAAAAAGAAGAGAAATCTAGAAGTTCATGAAATTGTTGGTCAAGTTTTAGTAATGAACAAACTCCTTGAAGAAAAGGGCGAACACGTTTCTCACATTGTTGTGATGGGAACTGGCGAACCTTTTGACAATTATGACAATGTTATGGACTTTATACGCATTGTAAATCACCCGAAGGCACTCGCAATAGGTGCAAGACACATAAGTGTTTCCACATGTGGACTCGTGCCAGGCATTATGAAATATGCAAGTGAAGGTCTTCAAACTAATCTTGCAATTTCATTACATGCACCAAATGATGAAATTAGAAATAAATTAATGCCAATTTCAAAAGCTTATCCTATGGATAAACTTATGGAAGCTGTTCGTTATTACGAAAAAACAGCAGGCAGAAGAGTTACATTTGAATACATCATGCTTGATGGAGTTAATGATTCAATTGAATGTGCTCAAGAATTAGTGAAGTTAGTGAAAGGAACAATGAGTTATATTAACTTAATTCCATATAACCCAGTTGATGAGCATTCATTTAAACGTAGTTCAGACAAAAATGTTCATAATTTCTTCTCATACTTGATGCAACATGGTGTAAATACCACAGTAAGAAAAGAATTTGGAAACGATATTGACGCCGCTTGTGGTCAACTTCGTGCAAAGGAAATACTTAAAAAATGATTAAAGGAAGATTTGGTAGTGCAACTGATATTGGATTAGTGCGTGCTTCTAACGAAGACAAAGCACTATCTTTAATCGACGCTGATGGAAACGTCCTTCTTTGCGTATGCGATGGAATGGGCGGATACATGAAAGGCGATTTTGCAAGCAAAATAGCTGCAGATATTGTCTCAAATGCTTTTAAAACTAAGAGAAAATGGATTTTTGCTTTCCAAGTTAGACAATGGATTGACAAAATCATTAAAACAATAAATTCTTCTGTTTTTAGCCAAGCTAACGATAGCGATACGTTAAAAGGAATGGGCACAACATTATGCATAGCCATCTTCTTTAGAGAAAGAATTTATGTTGCAAATATTGGTGACTCTCGTTGCTACATCTTGATAAATGAAGATGCTAAACAAATCACAAGAGATCAAACATATGTTGAATATTTGGCTTCTTACAAAGAAATTAAGGAAGAAGAAAAACTCACTTCAAAAGATCGCCATGCTCTTATGAACTTTATCGGACAGAAAAAGAGCGTTGATTATGAGCTAAAAGTACTAAAAAACAATAGAAAAACCATACTTTTATGCTCAGATGGCTTATACAATAACGCAACAAATAAACAAATTTCTTCTGTGCTTTCTAGCCAGGAAAGATTAGATCAAAAGATTAGTAGCCTAATTGGTGTAGCTAATTCAAATGGTGGAACAGACAACATTGCCATTTCACTTTGGGAGCCATACAAGAATGATTAAAATAGGCGATATTATTGATAATCGCTACAGTGTTTTGTCACATTTAGGAACAGGCGGAATGGCCGTCGTTTTTGAATGCAAAGATTTATTTCTTGGAAAAGTGGTGGCTCTTAAAATTTTAAAAGAAGAGTTACTTGATAATCCAACTGCAATTAAGGATTTTGAGAAGGAAATTAAAGCAAGTGTGACCATGTCACATATTAATATTATGTCTATTTATGAAGAAGGTCGTTGGGAAAATAGACCTTACTTAGTTTTAGAATATTTAAAGAGCCAAACTTTACTTGATAAACTTGAGTTTTACACTAAATTTAGCGTGAAAGAAGCATGTGAAATTATGATTCAATTATTGGACGCAATTGAATGCATTCATAATCATAAAATTTTGCATCGAGATATTAAACCACAAAACATTTTTTATCTTCCAAACGGATTAATAAAACTTGGTGATTTTGGTATTGCAAAAAAAGAAAATGATACTTCTGTTGAAGATGAGATAATGGGGTCAGTTCATTACCTTGCTCCAGAAGTGTTAACAAGTAAAAAATTCTCGGTTTTCTCGGATATTTATGCTGCAGGAGTCACTTTTTTTCAATTAATAACAGGCATTCTTCCGTTTGATGGAACCACAAAGGAAATAGCGGAAGCGCATGTTTCAAAAGCATGTCCGCTACCTTCAGATATTGTTAATTCAATTGATAAAAATTTGGATTATATAATTTTAAAAGCAGTTAATAAAAATCCTGGAAAAAGGTATCATAACGCTGCTGAATTTAAAAAAGACATTATGCTTTTCCAACAAGGCAAAAAGATAAAGCGCTCATTTTTTGAAAGGTTTTTCTAAATGAAGGGAAAAGTTTTATCAATAGTTGGTGGAAATTATAAAGTTATTAGTGATGGAAAGATTTATAATCTTTTTTCGCGTGGTGCTTTAAAACATAAATCAATTTCTTTACTTGCTGGTGACAATGTTATCTTTGATGAAAAAGAAGGAATAATTGAAAGCATTATTGAAAGAACAAATTCAATTATTAGACCTAGATCTGCAAATATTGATTTGCTTATGATTACAATGTCTGTTGTTGAACCAGAACTTTCTCCAGAACTTGTTTATAAGTTTTTAACGTATGCAAATTTAAATGGAATTCCTGCGGCTGTCATGTTCACAAAAATGGATTGTCTAGTTGACACATCAAAGGTTGAAAATCTTAAAAATGATTTGGAAAAACTAGGTTATAAAGTTTTCTTAATTTCCACGAAGAAACCTGAAAATATCCAGGAATTACAGGGGTTTTTGCAAGATAAAACCACAATAATAATGGGGCAAACCGGTGTTGGAAAAAGTTCCGCTATAAATTTAATTGATCCGCATTTTAATCGTAAGGTTGGAGAATATAGTGAAGCTCTTGGAAGAGGCAAACATCAAACCAAGGAAGTCATCCTTTTGCCATTCAGAAATGGTTTTATTGGAGACACTCCAGGATTTTCATCCTTAGAACTCGATCTATACAAAGAAGATTTAGCTCAGTATTTTCCGGGTTATGAGAAACATTATTTAGAATGTTATTTTTCAAATTGCCTTCACCAAAAAGAAAAAGAGTGTAAAATTAAAGAAGAAATATCTAAAGGTAACCTTTCAAAAGAAGGTTATGAAGTATATATTAAATTACTTAACGAACTAGAATATAAATCAAAGAGGTATCAGAAATGAAAAACTATATTGCACCAAGTTTATTATCTGCAGACAAAAAGAATTTAAAGTCTGAAATTTTAAAAGTAGAAGCCCTTGGAGCCGAATATATCCATTGGGATATAATGGATGGAATTTTTGTTCCAAATAAATCTTTTGAAGTTAGTGCAGTTAAAGAAAATGCTAAAGTTCACAAGATGGTAAACGACGTCCATATTATGGTTCAAGATCCTGAAAAAGTCGCTCCTGAATTCATTAAAGCTGGCGCCGACATCGTTACATTCCATTATGAAGCTCTTGAATGTCCAAATTGTTGTTCAAAAGTAATAGATCTTATTCATAAAAAGGGATGCAAGGCTGGTATTTCAATAAAACCAAAAACTAAAGTCAAAGTTCTAAAAGAACTTGTTAAAGAAGTAGAATTAGTTTTAGTCATGTCTGTAGAACCAGGAAAAGGCGGTCAAGCTTTTATTCCTAGTGCTCTTGGAAAAATTAGAAAACTCCGTAAATGGATTGATAAAAATAATTTAAATTGTTTGATTGAAGTTGATGGTGGAATTAATGGTGAAACAGGACAAAAATGTCGTAAAGCTGGTGCTGATATTTTAGTTGCTGGTTCATATCTTTATGGCCACGAAGACATCGCAAAAAGATTTGAGACTTTAAGATGAATTTTTCAATAAGCTGGATTATTTCAGTTTCATTATTAATTGTTAGTTTCTTCGGAACGATTATTGTTGCAAAGATTTTTACAAAACCAATTGATGAATATAAATTCTCATTTATGAGAATATTTCCTTTTGAAGTAATCAATAATAGTGGCTCTGCTTCAAAAGTTTATTCATTTTTTACTTACCTATTTTCAGGAGCTTGTTTCACTCCACTTATTGTTTTGTTTGAAGGACCGAGTAAGTTCAAAGGATTAAACCCTTTATCAATTTTAATATGTGTTATTCTTGGATTTGCTTCAATTATTTTTATTTTCATTCATATTTTTGATGCAACACACGTGAAAGTTCATTTAAATTTGTTTGTGATATTTGTATTTTTAACTTTGTTAAGTGGTGCATTATTATTTGCACGCGCGCTTGTATCTTATAAAACATGTGAACGTTATGGACACGTTGAGCCGCTTTTTATTGCATGTGAAATTGTCTCTGGAATTGTATGTTTAGTTACATTACTAACTATCTTCAACCCAAAACTTCGCACATGGGCCAGTCTTGATGTGGTTAGTGAGAAAGAAAATAAATACGCAAGACCAAAGAAATTTGTACTCGCTTATAGCGAATGGATTCTATTTGTCTTGCTTTTTATGAACGAATTAACTTATTTTGTTCAATTATTAATTAAATAAAAAAGAGATTCATTCGAATCTCTTCTTTTCATATCTAAATAGTAAATTATTTAGCGTTTTTCATTAATGCACGATGTGCTCTTGCTGTCATTTTAACAGTAACCATCTTGCCATTAATGTTCATTTTATATTTTTGAAGATTGCCATTCCAAACTCTACGAGTTGCGATCATTGAGTGTGAACGTGCATTTCCGCTCTTTGGACCAACGCCTGAGATTTCACATTTTCTTGACATAACTATTTCCTCTTTTCTAAAAAGCGAGATATATTTTAGCAAATGAATGCATTGATGTAAATAAGTATATTTTTACATCTTTATATTTGGGAAGCGTCTTTTAAACTCCTCTTTTGTGATTAATGGAGATTTTTCTAAAATTGTTTGGAATAAAACGCCTTTTTTATCAAAGACTAGAAGATGTTCTGTGCCGTCTTTTGTGTAAAATCTTAGCATTTTTTTGCTTAACGAAAAATCTTCATCAACATAGATAATATTGTTAAAAGTATATTCAGTGACTTTTCCCATTTTTACGTGAGCAAAAACTGCTCCTCTAATTTCGTAAAAAGTTGATGTGATTGAGATGATGCAAAAGACTACTGTTGCAGCGAATAAAAGTGGAGTGTAGAAGTAAAAACTTCTATCTAATGGCCAAAAGTCACCATTATTTGCGCCTTGGAAGGTGATATAAAAGATGATTTCAAGCACAAAAAAAGCAAGGGCAAAAATCTTAATAATTCGCCATGGTCCAACCTTTAAAATTTTATCGTTTTTTTCTTTCGACATGACTATATTTTACAAAGACTTTTTGAAAAAGGGAAACAATAATTATTTATATAATTCTTGATTATGATATAATCTTAAACGATTAAATTTTAAAATTTAATGTGAGAGGTGTTGTTAATTATGAGTTACGATCACAAGAAAATTGAACAGAAATGGTTGAAGATTTACGAAGATAAGAAACCATTTTATTGCGATGTTTATGACTTCAGCAAACCAAAATACTATGTATTAGATATGTTTCCTTATCCATCAGGACAAGGTTTACATGTCGGTCATCCTTTAGGATACACAGCCTCAGATGTTGTTGCTCGTATGAAGAGAATGCAAGGATTTAACGTCCTTCATCCGATGGGATACGATGCTTTTGGTCTTCCTGCAGAACAATACGCAATTCAAAATAATAAACACCCTTATGAATTCACAAAGAAGAACATAGATCATTTTAGAGATCAAATTAAAGCCTTAGGATTTTCATATGACTGGAGCAAAGAAATTGCTACATGTGAACCAGAGTATTATAAATGGACTCAATGGATTTTCTCCTTATTATATAAGGAAGATTTAGCATACGTCTCAAATATTCCTGTTAACTTCTGTCCAGAACTTGGTACAGTTCTTGCTAACGAAGAAGTTATTGATGGAAAATCCGAACGTGGTGGTTTCCCAGTTATTAAAATGCCAATGAGACAATGGGTTTTAAGAATTACAAGATATGCTGATAAACTCATTGATTCTTTAGAAACAATGGATTGGCCAAAATCAACTTTGGTTATGCAAAAGAACTGGATTGGCAAATCTCTTGGTGCAGAAATAACATTTAAGGTTGCTGATTCTAATGAATCATTCACAGTCTTCACAACACGTGCAGACACATTATTCGGATGCACATATTGTTGCTTAGCGCCTGAACACCCACTCGTAAAGAAACTTGCAACAAAGGAACAACTTCCTGCTGTCGAAAAATATATTAAAGAAGTTCAATCCAAGTCAGATATGGAAAGAACTGAACTCAACAAAGATAAGACTGGCGTGTTTACTGGTGCATATGCTATTAACCCAATTAATGGTAAAAAAGTACCTATTTTCGCGGCTGATTACGTCCTTTTTGGTTATGGAAGCGGTGCAGTTATGGCTGTTCCAACTCATGATCAAAGAGATTATGAATTCGCCAAGAAATACAAACTTGAAATGATCCAAGTCCTTGAAGGTGATGTTTCAGAAAAAGCTATGGAAGGCGATGCAAAACACATCAACTCCGGCTTTGCCGATGGCTTAAATATTGCCGATGCAAAGAAAGCAATTATTGCTAAACTTGAAGAACTTGGTGCTGGTAAATCAAAAGTTAACTATAAGTTAAGAGACTGGATTTTCTCACGTCAACGTTATTGGGGTGAACCAATTCCAGTTGTCACTTTCAGTGACGGAACAACTTATTGTTATGGCGCTGATGAGCTTCCACTTACTCTTCCAGAAATGGATAAGTATGCTCCAAACGGAGATGGAAAATCACCTCTTGCTAATGCAACATCATGGTTAAATGTTGAAATTAATGGCAAGAAGGGCGAAAGAGAAACTAATACAATGCCACAATGGGCAGGTTCATGTTGGTATTATATTCGTTATTTAGATCCTCATAATAGCAAAGCTATTGCTGACGAAAAATTAATTAAACATTGGCTTCCAGTCGATCTTTATATTGGTGGTGCAGAACATGCTGTTCTCCACTTATTATATGCAAGATTCTGGCATAAATTCCTTTATGATCAAAAGGTTGTTTTCTGCGATGAACCATTTAAAAAATTATTCCATCAAGGAATGATTTTGGGTGAAAATGGTGAAAAAATGTCCAAATCTCGTGGTAACGTAGTTAATCCAGATGACGTTATCGCAGAATATGGTGCAGATTCACTTAGATTATTTGAAATGTTTGCCGGACCACTTGAAGAAGGATTTGCTTGGTCAACCACAGGCTTAGGCGGCGCACGCAGGTTTATTGAGCGTGTGTATAGACTCTACACCGATTCAGAGTTCACAAATCGTTTTAGTGATACAAATTCTGGAGAGTTAGACTTTGTCTATAACGCTACAGTGAAGAAAGTAACAAATGATTTTGAGTCACTTCAAATAAATACTGGCATTGCTCAAATGATGATATTTGTTAATGCTTTATTCAAAGCCAAAACATTATATAGACCATACATGGTTAATTTCTTAAAGATGTTTAGCTGTGTCTGCCCATTTGTTGGGGAAGAACTCTTTGAGTTAACAACCAAAAAGCAAATCATTGCTTATGAGAAGTGGCCAACATTTGATGAGTCAAAACTTGTTTTGAATACTGTTAAAATTGCTGCATCTGTTTGTGGAAAATTAAGAGACACATTTGATGCTCCAATCGACGCAAGTGATGACGAATTAACAAAGCTTGCTATGCAATGCGAAGGCGTTAAACGTCACATTGAAGGAAAAGAAATTAAACGTGTCATTGTTGTAAAAGGAAAGATAGTTAATATTATCGCTTTATAAAATGAGTAAAGTTTTAATTGTAGACATTGGAAATACCGCAACTGAATTAGCTGTTTTTGAGAAAGAAAAAATGGTTGATTTTGTTGGATTTTTCAAGCTACCAGACGAAAAGAAAAAACTTGATGAAACCTTGAAAATATACGGAAAAACCCATGGATTTCCAGAAAAAGGGATGATTTTTTCAGTTGCTCCTTCTAATGAAAAATTGGTTAGAAAATCTGTTAAAAAATTCTTAGGTTTAAATCTTTCAATTTTTGATTGGAAGAGCTATGAACTTAAGAATAAAAATAAGAAGATAACCGAACCTATTGGAGGCGATTTGCTTGCAGATATCAAGGCCGCTGAAAAGTATTATCCTGGTTCATCACTTATTGCAGATTGTGGGACAATTACAAAACTTATTTATTTGAACACAAAATCTTCATTTGAAGGATTATCAATGTTTCCTGGCATCGAAACAATGATAAAAATGTTTCATGAAAGAACTGCGCTCCTTCCTAATGCTGAAGGAATGTTCAAACATAGCGACAAGTTAGGCACTAATACAATTGATTCTATGAATCATGGTGCTTATTGGTCAACTGTTGCTGGTATTGAAAATGTTTACAAAAACATTAAAGGTAAAAATACAAAATTAATTATTACTGGTGGGAATTTAAGATTTATTAAAAACGAATTCCCAGAAGCAATATTTGAACCATATTTAACTTTGAAAGGAATGTACTTGTTGTACAAAGAGGTAGAAAAATGAAATACGATAGCTTTTTAAGAGAGTCAAAAGACAACATGCTCGAAGAGCTTATGAGATTTGTTTCAATAAACTCAGTTTATGATGAAAAAACAGTAACTAAGGAACATCCTTTTGGCGCTGGTGTTGCAGACGCGCTTGAATACGTTGCTCGCCTAGGCGAAAAGAATGGATTTAAAGTTGATCGTTGTGATGGTTATTGTACAGAACTCACCATTGGTGAAGGTGATAAGATGATTGGCATTTTTGCTCACGCTGATGTTGTCCCTCCAACTGGTGTTTGGACACAAGGACCATTCTCTCCATTTATTGAAAACGGAAAAATTTATGGTAGAGGAACCTCTGATGATAAAGGACCTTTTATGGCAGCATTTTATGCCGTTCTTGCACTTAAAAAGTTCGATTTAATTAAGAATTATAAAATTCGTTTAGTTGTTGGCGGTGATGAAGAAAGAGGCTCAAAATGTCTTGATTACTATTTCAAAACATTAAAGAAACCTGATCCAACATATGGTTTTACACCAGATGCAGATTTCCCATTAATTTATGGTGAAAAAGGCATCGTTGATTTCTTCCCAGAACTTAAAATCGATCTTCCACATGTTATTTCAATTAGTGGCGGAGCAGCAACAAATGCTGTTTGCGATAAAGTTAAAATTGAACTCGATGATGCTACTGAAGTTGAAGAGTATTTAACAAAGAATTGTATTGCTCACAAAACAGAAGGAAATATTGTTCGTATTTTTGGAAAATCTGCTCATGGTTCAACACCAGAAAGAGGCGTGAATGCTGCATTAAAGGCATTTGATGTTTTGGGACATGTTTATCATAATGATAAACTTCTTGAACTTTATAATAAATTAAGTGACACAAGAGGCAAATCTTTTAATGGTTATGCATCAACAAAATTGATGGGCGAAACAACCTATTGTGTTGGTCTAGTTTCTTATGAAAAAGGACTTTTAAAATTCAGTGTTAATTTTAGATATCCGGAAACAGTTAAATGCGTTGAATATAAAGACAATTTTGATGCCGAGTTTGGCACAAAATCAAAGATGGGAACCGAATCTCCATATCTTTTGTTTGATCCAAAATCTAAACTTGTTAAAACATTAATGAAGGCATACAGAAAAGAATCTTATGACCTTTTCCATGATCCGATGACAATTGGTGGCGGAACTTATGCAAAACATTGTAAAAATACAGTCGCATTTGGAGCGCTTTTCCCAGGAAGAGATTATGTCATGCATCAACCAAACGAATACATGCCAGTTGTTGACATCATGAAATCAGCATTTATTTATGCAAAGGCAATCTATCTTTTAGGAAAGCTTAAATAATGAGAACAAAATATAAGCAATGGGCTGTTGATTATGTTGATGAACATCCTGAAATTGCTATACAAAAACTCGATATAAACGATAAATTCTTCCGTGAAAAACCGGTTATTTTTGAAATTGGAGCGGGAAAAGGTGACTTTATTGCAGCCATCTCTTTGGCTCATCCAGAATACAATTATTTAGCAATCGAAAGAGTAAAAACTGTTGCTGGAATGATGAGTAAAAAACTCGTGGAACAAGGTAATAAAAATGTTATGGTTTTTCCATGGAATGCAGAGCTAATTTTTGACGAAATTAAAGATGGTTTTATTCATTCAATTTACCTTAATTTCTCTGACCCTTGGCCAAAGAAAAAACACGAAAAAAGACGTCTTACTTTCATTTCATTTTTAGAACAATATTATCGAATTTTAAAAAAAGGCGGTCGTTTATACTTTAAATCAGACAATGATGGCCTTTACGAATACACAAAAGAAGAAATTCAACTCACTAAATTTAAAGTTATTTCTGATGAAGAAAATTATCAGTTTGATGAGACCACAGATTTCATAACTGAATACGAGAATAAATTTAGGTCTGTAGGAAAAAGTATTCATAGAATTATTCTTGAAAAATAAGGGGAAGATTATGGAACTTGAAATTAAACTTAAGGAAAGCGGAAAAATTTCTAGACTTACCAACAAAACATTCAATTTTGATCCTCGTTTAAAAGAAGGATTTTATGCGGCAAATTATTTCTTAAAATCAAGAAAAATTGTTGAAGAAAATGTTCCAGGACATATTGTAACAATGCAATTTTTCCAAAGGAAAGATGATGTAAAATTGTGCGGTGTTGATGAAGCAATCGCACTAGTACATACATTTGCTGTTCATCCAGAAGAATTGCAAATCGAAGCCCTTAATGATGGCGATATTATTAACTATGGCGAACCTGTCTTAAAAATAACTGGCAAATACGAAAATTTTGGTTTTTTAGAGAGCATGATTGATGGAATTCTTGCTAGAAGAACTTCTGTTTGCACAAATGTTTATGAAGTTATGAAAGCACTCAAAGGAAATGATGTGTTTTCGATGGCTGATAGACAAGATGATTATCACACTCAAATTGGTGATGGCTATGCAACTTATGTTGCTGGTATTAGAAAAGTTTCAACTGATGCGCAAGGTTATTGGTGGGGCGGACATGGCGTAGGCACGATGCCTCATGCATTGATTCAAGTTTGCGGTGGAGATATTTGTAAAGCCGCTGATATTTACAGAAAATCATTCCCAAATGAAAAAGTTACAGCCTTAATTGACTATAACAACAATGTTGTTCATGATTCAATTATGCTCGCAAAACATTTAGGGGAAGAATTAAGAGCAGTTAGAGTTGATACTTCTAAATCACTTATCGACCATTATTTTGACGATAAAGACACTAGCGGATTTGATCCTCATGGTGTTTGTAAGGAACTTATTTTTGCGTTGAGAAAAGCACTAGATGATAACGGTTTTAACTATGTTAAAATTATCGTGTCATCTTCATTTACAGCAGAGAAAATTGCTGAATGGGTTTCACTTGGGGTTCCTGTTGATACTTATGGCGTTGGAACAGCTCTTTGCAACAACACAACAGTTGGATTTACAGGTGATTTAGTTATGCTTGATGGCAAGAAACAAGCTAAGGAAGGACGCGAAAATATTCCTTCTATAAGACTTAAAAAAGTTCCTTACCCAATCTACTAATTTTCATCGCTTACAATAATTATAAGGGAACAAAGTTCCCTTTTTATTTTATCGTGAAAAATTGGTGAAAAGTTTTCTTGTGAATGAAAATTCTTTCATTTATAATGAAACACATTGAGGTGGAATTATGGAAAATTTGAAAGAACGTGTAACGATTTATGAAGTTGCTAAAGCAAGTGGTGTTTCTTTAGCCACTGTTTCACGTGTTATTAATAATCAAGGAAACGTTACTGAAAAAACTAGAGAAAAAGTTCAAGCGGTCATTAAAAGACTTGGATATAAACCTTCAGGTTTAGCACAAGCTCTTGCCACAAATAGATCAACAACAATTGGTGTTGTTATTCCAAGAGCAAATTATGTTTACATTTCATCCGTTTTAAACGGCATTGCAGAAGTCGCAAAAGAAAAAGGCTTTGCAATTTCACTTTTTTCAACCTCCCACTCAAAACAAGACGCACTTTCTGTTGTTGAGAAAGTTATTACCTCTCACGTTGATGGTTGCATCATTTTTGATGATGAACTCGAAGAGGAAGATATTCAATTAATTAACTCATATTATGTTCCAACTATTGTTATAAACAATAAAGTTGAAGGCGAACGTGTTGGATGTATTGTTTTTGGTTACGAACATAACCTAAAAAGAATTCTTAGTGAAAAGCTTGAAAAAGATAAGAAAATCACACCTGTATTTTTACATGTTCATGATTGCGGAAGACTTCTTGCAAGAACAGAAAAAGCATTCGTTTCTCTTTGTAAAGAACTTGGCAGAAATTATGCAGTTTTGAATGTAGATGATTCTTCCACAAGAACATACGAAGATTTCATGGAATATTTTAAAAAATATGATTCAGGATATTTTGTTGCTTATCGTGATTCAATCGCTGCCGCAATTGTTAATGCTGCAACAGATTCTGGATTAAAAATTCCAGAAAATGTTGAAGTTCTCTCGCTAATTGGCACAAAATATGCTAATATTACTCGTCCGACTTTGTCGAGTTTGAATATTAATATGCAAGACGTCGGTCGTAGATCAATGCATATGCTCATGGATCTTATGAACAATGAGCTCGAGAAGAAAACATATAGAATTGAAACCGTGTATAAGAAACGCGGCTCAACAAAGGAGTAGTTTATGACAAATATTATTGACGAATTAAAAGCTCGTGGACTTATTAAGGATTTCTCAAATGAAGAAGAAGTTCGCGAATTATTAAATACAAAACAAACTATTTATTGCGGTTTCGACCCATCTGCATCTTCGATGCACGTTGGTAACTTTGTTATGATTTCAATGCTTATGAGACTTCAAAGAGCAGGTCATAAAATTATCGCAATTGTTGGTGGTGCAACCGGAATGATTGGTGACCCATCTGGCAAATCAAAAGAAAGAAATTTACAAGGTGTTGAAACATTAAAAGCAAACACTGAGTGCATTAAAAAACAACTTGAAAGATTTATTGATTTATCTGATCCAGAAAAAGGAATGATTATCAATAACTATGAATGGTTTGGTGCAATGGGAGTTTTAGATTTCCTTAGAGATTATGGAAAATATTTCCCAGTAAATTACATGTTATCTAAAGATATTGTTGCTTCTAGACTTGAATCTGGTGTTTCATTTACAGAATTCGCTTATATGATTCTTCAATCAGTCGACTTCTTAAAACTTCACCAAGAACATGGAGTTTCTATGCAAATTGGTGGTGGCGACCAATGGGGCAACTTAACTTCTGGTCTTGAACTTATTCGAAAGATTGAAGGACAAGAAGCAAAAGTTGGTTGTTTCACTGTTCCACTTCTTCTTGATCAAAACGGAAAGAAGTTTGGTAAGAGCGAAGGTGGTGCACTTTACCTTGATGCAAAGCTTGTTTCACCTTACAAAATTTATCAATATTTTATCAATGTAAGTGATGATGATGCTGCAAGATATATGAAGGTTTTCTCATTCAAAACACTCGATGAAATCGCAGCAATTACAAAAGAACATTATGAAAATCTTGGCGCTAGAATAGCTCAAAAAGCTTTAGCTTATGAGATTATTGAATTAATTCACGGTCATGATAAAGCTGAAGAATGCAAGAAAATGTCAGAGGTTCTTTTCTCAGGTGAAATCAAATCTCTTTCAAAAGAAAATATTGAAGAATTATTTGGTGATTTAAAAGTTGAACAACCAAAAGGACTTCTTCTTGAAGATTTACTTATCGCAATTAAGGCAGCTTCTTCCAAACGTGAAGCTAGAGAATTCGTAAACGGAAACGCCGTTGCAATCAATGGTGAAAAAGTTGCAGACTTAACTCATGTCGTTGATGAAAAAGATGCTTTGTTTGGTGAATATGTTGTCATTAAACGTGGTAAGAAAAATTACTATTTAGTGAAATTTAACTAAAGCATTTTAGTAAAAGAAAAGGGAACCAAAAATGGTTCCCTTTAATTTGCTCATATTCAGTGAATTATAACATTCTGTTATAGTATTCAATGACTTGGGCTTCGTTGATGTCTGCTGGAAGTTCGTTTCTTTCAGGAACTCTTACGAATTCACCTTCAAGTTTTGAAGCATCGACTTTGACATAACCAACTGAAGCTGGTTTGCTTTCAAGTGAAGCCTTGACGACTGCGAGGTCGTGGCCTTCTTTGATAGCAATCTTATCACCGACTTTGCAAAGGTATGATGGAATATCAACTTTTGCTCCATTAACAGTGATGTGACCGTGATTGACGAGTTGTCTTGCTGCTCTACGAGTTCTTGCAAATCCCATTCTGTAGACAAGATTGTCTAAACGTGATTCGAGAATTCTGAAGAAAGCAATACCTGTAACTTCGTCTGATTTTAAAGCAAGATTGAATAAACGACGGAATTGTCTTTCGTTAACACCATACATTTGTTCGAGTTTTTGCTTTTCGATCAATTGTTTGCCGTATTCGGATGGTTTTTTCTTACGTCCATTACCGTGTTGGCCTGGACCATAAGGTCTCTTTGCGAGTTCTTTTCCAGTTTCGAGAACTGAAAAGCCGAGACGACGTGATCTTTTGTAGTCTGAACCAGTATATCTCATGATATATGACTCCTTTCACTAAATGCATTATTTAGCAAGAGGTGTAATTTCCTTACTCCGGATGTACCTGAATTTGACTTTCACCTATGAGCATTGGCTACTTATCCACGATAGTTAGGACATCAGTCGAGCTGTAATTACATGCTGCAACAATGCGGTTAATATTATTAACTAGTGTAATATTCTTGTCAACAAAAATTGTAATTTAATATAGATATTAACCATCAAATTTCATCTATAATATCAATATAAAGTTTATTTATTGAGTGTTTTTTGTTTAAAAACATAATCGTAATATGATAGAATATTCACGAAATTAGGTAGATAAAATGAATACTGGTGCAATTATTGGAATAGCGTTAGGGTCTCTTGGAGTCTTAACAGCAGGCTTTTTAGTTATATATTTCTTCGTTTTAAGAGAGAAAATCGCAAAAAAACAAATTCGTGAACTTGATAGACGAGTTCAATTTTTACATGCTTTATTGATAGGACAAGTTGCTCAATACGTTAAAAGACTCGAAATTATTTCAAGAACAAACCTTTTATATGTTGAAACTCATTCAAGATATTTGAAACGTTTTAAGGAAATTAAAAACAAAAACGATGGTGACGCAGAACAAGCAATTGCTTCATTAAGAGATTTCCTTGATGCAAAAGATTACTCAGCCTACAAAGAAGCTCTTCCAAGAATTTATAAAATTGTTGATGAATATGACGAATTAGTTAATACACTTAATGATGATCTTTTAAAGGTTGTAAAACCAGAGGAAGATTGCCGTCAAAGCGCTCTTTCTTTTAAAGAACAACTTCGCCGCATTAAACAAGATTACTATTCAAAGGAATCTGAACTTGCACTCATGGCTTCATCATTTGATGAAATTTTCAAATTTATTGACGAAAAATTTGAAACTTTTGAAGGCCTTGTTGAATCTGCTCAATATGATGAAGCAAATACAATTCTTCCGACAATCGATCAAATTCTTCATGAACTTACTACGCACATGAGCGACCTACCTGCATTATGCACAATGGCTGCAACTGTACTTCCTGAGAAAATTGAATCTGTTAAAACAGCCCATAAGCAACTCGTTGATGAGAAATATCCTCTTTATCATCTTTGTGTTGTCCAAACAATTGAAGAATCTGAAGCAAGACTTGAGGAATATGTTAAACAAATTAAACGATTTGAAATTGGTGGTTTAGCTCAAAAATTTGAGGAAATGAATAATAAACTTGATTCTTTCTTCACCCAATTTGATGAAGAGAAAAATGCTAGAGAACAATTTGAAAACAATAACGAAAACGTTTATAGCACTGTCAATCTTATTGAAAGAAACTTTATTAAATTGAGAAACACAATTCCTGAAGTTAGCAAATATTTCAATATTAATGAAGAACACAAAACCAAAATTAATGAAATTCAAAGCAACATCAACAAAGTTGGAGCTTTAAAACGTTCGTTGGATACTTACATTCATTCAACAACAAAGCAACCTTATACATTGCTTCTTAATAAGATGAATGAACTTTCAAATGCTTCAAATACTATCATTTCTGATATAGATGAATTTAATTCATATATTGCTTCATTAAAAGTAGATGCCGAAACAGCATATAGAACTGTATTTGAATTCTATACTAAGGTAAAAAATGCTGAATTTCAGGTTCGTAAAATGAATAACACAAAGGTGTCTGAAAAATACAATCCAAAATTTGATACATTATACGAATTGTTAAATAAAATTTATCAAGGCTTAGTGACAAGTCCAATAGATATTGATGAAGTCAATAATTTACAACACGAATTCTTCAATATCGCAAATGCTATTGTTGATGATGGAGATGTTGCGCAAGATTACAACATGATGATGCTTGCAGAAAACGCAATTTTATTCGCAAATAGACATCGTTATCATTTAGCAGACATTGATAACCTTGTTGCTCAAGCTGAAACATGTTTCAATAATGGCGAATTCGAAGAAGCTTACAAGATGAGCGGAAATATTCTTAAAAAGATTAAGGAAAACAATGGCAGATAACAAAGTTATTTATTTAGATAACGCTGCGACAACTATCCCAAATAAGGAGGTTGTCGCTTTATATAATGACATTGAAATTAATCACTTTGGCAATAGTGGTTCAATTCATAAACTCGGTGTTGATTCTTTAAATTACTTAAATAAAGCTAGGGACTCAATACTTCATACATTTGGATTAAAAAATTATAAAGTTTACTTCACAAGTTGTTCTACTGAAGCAAATAACTTAGCAATAAAAGGCTATGCTAGAAAATATTCTTCTAGAGGAAAACACCTTATTACTTCTAACATTGAACATCCTTCTGTTTTAGAATGTTTTAAGGCTTTAGAAAAAG
This sequence comes from Bacilli bacterium, assembly GCA_045628045.1. GTDB lineage: Bacteria > Bacillota_I > Bacilli_A > RFN20 > CAG-826 > Fiminaster. The sequence continues at coordinate 135,328 of JAZQOV010000006.1, read as the reverse complement.
AAGGTTTTGAAGTAACTTACCTTAAGGTAAACGGAGATGGAGTAGTAGAACCAAAAGTATTAGAAAATTCGATGAGAAAAGACACCGTTCTTGTTTCTATCATGGGCACGAACAATGAAATTGGTTCAATAAATAACATTAAAGAATTATCAAAAATTGTTCATAAAAATCCTAAAGCTGTTTTTCATGTTGACACAACTCAAGATATTGGAAAAACCCCTTTAGATTTTAATGATATTGATATGTTTGTTGTTTCTTCACATAAAATTCATGGCTTAAAAGGATCTGGCGCTTTAATTGCGAAAAATTCAATTTCATTTGATCCAGTATTAAGTGGTGGTGGACAAGAAGAAGGAAATAGAAGTGGAACCGTTTCTATCGCCTTAGCATGTTCTCTTGCTAAAGCAATTAAGCTTTCATATCCACTTAAAAACATGAAGGAAAAGCAAACTTATTTAATAAATGAACTTAAAAACATTAACGGTGTTGAACTTAATTCAAGCGAAAAAGGCTCAACATTTATTGTTAATTTCTCATTATTAGAGAAAAAAGCTTCTGTTGTTGTTGAAGCTTTATCAAATAAGAATATTTTTGTGAGTTCAGTTAGTGCTTGTAATTCAAAGGGCGAAGCTTCTTCTTACGTAGTAAGTGCATTAGGAAAAGATGAGTTGCGTGCTCATAATACGATAAGAGTTTCAATGTCAACTTCGACAACTATGGATGAACTTCATAATTTTATCGAAGAACTTAAAAATATTTTGGAGACAATAAAATGAAATACGATCACATAATGGTGCGCTTTGGAGAATTGTCTACCAAAGGCAAAAATAAAAAAGAATTCATTAAAGTTTTAGCAAAAAATATTCGTGCAGCTTTAAGCGATTTTTCCGGTCTTGAAATTATTTCTCAATACGATCATATTTATGTAAAACTCAATGATAATGAGCCAGAACCAATTATTGAAATTTTGAAAGATGTGTCAGGAATTCAAGCCTTGTCATTAGTTTTAAAAACTAATGAAGACATCGAAAATCTTCGCAATGTTTGTCTTGAACTTGTAAAACAAGAAGAAGGCAAAACATTTAAAGTTCACTCAAAAAGGGCAAATAAAAAATATCCAATTGTTTCAGATCAAATAAATCGTGAAATTGCAAAAGTCATTCTCCAGAACACGGAATTAAAGGTTGATGTTCATAATCCTGATATTTTAGTTTCAATTGAGATTAGAGAAGAAGGAGCTTATGTTTTCACTCACACTTACAAAGGTGTCGGTGGTTATCCACTTGGCGTAGGTGGAAAAATTATGCATATGTTAAGTGGTGGAATTGACTCGCCAGTTGCAGCATATCTTCTTATGAAAAGAGGAATAAAAATTGAGTGCATTCATTTTGCGTCCCCACCATACACAAACGCTGGAGTTATTGAAAAACTCAAGGATTTACTGGGAAAATTGAATAAATATCAGCCAGAAATCAGGTTAAATATAATTCCATTTACTAAGCTTCAAGAAGAGATTTATAAACAATCTGATGAAAGCTATGCAATCACCCTTATGAGGAGAATGATGTTTAGACTTGCGGATCGTTTGGCTAAAAGAAGACGTTGCCTTGCAATCTCTAGCGGAGAATCCGTTGGTCAAGTTGCATCTCAAACGCTTGATTCAATGAATGTAATTAATGCAGTTACAAATATTCCAGTTCTTAGACCTGTTGTGTGTTATGATAAGACTGATATTATTGATTTAGCAAAGAAGCTTGATACCTATGATATCTCAATTCGACCATTTGAAGATTGTTGTACAATCTTTGCTCCAAAAAATCCTAAAACAAAGCCTGCTCTTGATAAAGTTCTAGAGTATGAAAACAAATGGGACTACGAAGCAATGATTGAGGAAGCAATTAAAAATGTCGAAGTGATTTATATTAAAAAAGAAGATTTATTTTAAAAAGGAGAAAATTTATGAGTAAATCAAAAGAATTGAGAGCAAAAGCTCGCGAAAGTCTTGGTCACAAAATATTTGGTGATGTTTGGCTTTACGCACTACTTGCACTACTAGTGGTTAGCTTGATTGAAGCAGCGCTTGGTTTTACCATAGCAGGAACATTAATTGTTTTAGGTCCTTTAACCTATGCTATGACTAGAGGATTTATTAGAGTGGCAAGAAAAGAGACAACTAAAGTCGATATCGGAAACGTTATTGTCGATGGTTTTAAAAATGATGCTGGCAGAAATATAATCGCTGGATTATTAGTTTCCATTTATGAAGCTTTGTGGACAATGTTATTTGTCATTCCTGGACTTGTTAAATCATATTCTTATGCAATGACATTTTTCATAATGAATGATGATATAAATATTTCTGCAAATGATGCTATAACCAAATCTAGAAATATGATGAATGGTCATAAATGGGAATTATTTTGTTTAGATTTATCATTTATTGGTTGGTATATTTTAGGTTCTTTATGCTTTGGCATTGGACTTTTATGGGTTGAACCATATCATCAAATGGCTAGAATCCATTTCTTCGATGAGGTTAAGGCTGAATCGGAAGGCGTGATTGAGGCAAAATAAATAATCTAAAAAATAAGCTCCCTATGGGAGCTTTTTTATTTATCTAAGTTTGTTCGGAAATTGTGTATCTTGGTGGACTTTATGTTGTTGATCAATTATTAATTTATAAACTTCTTGATAATCAGGAATGTTTATTATTTGCATTTTAGCGTCAGGGATTTCAAAAATAATATCTCCACATTTACACATTTGGTCAAATATTCCTCTATGCATTGAAATTGAATTTAATTCCGCAAATGATTTCATTTGAAATTGATATGAGAATAGGCCTGCGCCTACATAGACGCATTTGTCTGTAATAATATAATCGAATTTTTTATATCTAATTAAACAAAAGAAAATACTTCCGATATAAATCCAGACAGGCATCATGTGAAGTAACATGAAAGGAAGAATAATTGCGGCAGCAGTTTTGTCTGCAAATGCTGTTTCAAAAATAACTAAGCCATCAATTAATGCCCAGATAATAGCAAATGGTAAAAGTGGATTAATAATACTTTCTAAAATAAAGCACTTTTTAACCGGTTTTCCTTGCCATAATATTTTTTCGTCTTTACCAATAAATGTTCTTAAATCTTGTTTCATATTTTAATAATAACAAATACAAACCAAAAAGAAAAGGAACCAATCGGTTCCTTGTGCAATTTATTTTGCTTTCTTTGCAATTTTTACTAAATCTTCAAATGCTTTTGGATCGTTAATTGCAAGTTCTGCAAGCATCTTTCTATTAACTTTGATGTTTGCTTTGTTAAGACCATTGATGAATCTTGAGTAGCTGATATCGTATGTACGGCAAGCTGCGTTGATTCTCTTGATCCAGAGTTTTCTCATGTCACTCTTTAAATCTCTACGGTCATTGTAGGAATAACGAAGTGAGTGGAGAACTTGTTCTTTTGCTGTCTTGAATAAGAGGTGTTTACTTCCGAAGTAACCTTTAGCTCTCTTTAAGACTTTGTGTCTACGTGCGCGTGTTGCAACACTGTTTTTTACTCTAGCCATTGTTACCTACCTCCTATTGAATTAAAGTCTTTACTCTCTTTAAGTCTGTCTTATCGACGAGTGAAGCCTTTCTTAAATGTCTTTTTTGTTTTGTTGTCTTGCGTGGTGCAAGGTGTGATGTGTAAGCACTGTGTCTTTTTAATTGACCGGAGCCTGTAACTTTGACTCTTTTAGCAAGTGCTCTTTTTGTTTTCATTTTTGGCATGCTGTTTTCCTCCTACTTTTTACATTTTGATGCTAAAACTGCATTTAACCATTTGCCTTCCATAAATGGAGCCTTTTCAATAGAGGCAACATCTTCAAGTGAGGCAATAAATTTATTCATAACTTCTTCACCGATCTCAGCATGTGACATTTGTCTTCCACGATATCTAACGCCAACTTTAACTTTGTTACCATCTTCTAAGAAGCGTCTTGCTGCCTTAGCTTTGGTATCAATATCATGTTGACCAATTTGTGGAGTGAGTTGAATTTCTTTTATTTCAACGATATGTTGATTTTTCTTAGATTCTTTAGCCTTCTTTTGTTGTTCATAACGATATTTACCATAGTTTAGTAATTTACAAACTGGTGGTTGTGCGTTTGGAGCAACACAAACGAGGTCTAAATCAGCTTCAACTGCATGTTGGTAAGCATCACGAGAAGACATCTTTCCTAATTGTTCGCCATTTGCGCCAATAAGAAGAACTTCTGGGAATCTTACTCTTTCATTAATGAGATCTTGGTTTTGTTTTTGTGGACGTTGTTGTCCTTGATTTGGATAGTTATTTATAAATTTATCCTCCTAACACAAGAAAACGGGCACGAATTGCGCCCGTTCTAAAGTCATAAAATTTGTTTTTAGACTGTAGCATGTACCAATCGATTAATCGATCTGGTGAGAAGCGTTGGGCGCTCTTCTTTCTACGTTATCTGCGACAATTATTTAACTACACTTAATAAGTGTTGTCAACTATTTTTGATCTTCTTCGTATTTTGGCAAGGCTCTTGAAGAAATTTCGCCTTTTAACATTTCGACGAATTCTTCAAGTTTAACAGTGTGTTGAGCTTTGCAACCAAAGTGACGATATGTGACAGTTCCTTCATCTCTTTCGTGGTCACCAATGACAACGGTGTAAGGAACTTTCTTAACTTGAGCATTTCTCATTCTATAGCCAAGCTTGTCTTCACCTGCATCTAAAGATGCACGAATGCCAAGTTTCTTTAATGAATTAACAATTTCAGTTGCTTTTTCAAGATGGAAATCGTTGTTAACTGGAAGAACTCTAACTTGCTCTGGAGACATCCAAAGTGGGAATGCTCCGTCAAAGTTTTCAATAATAATTCCGATGAATCTTTCAATTGAACCAAAGCAAGCACGGTGGATCATAACTGGACGAGCTTTTTCACCTTTTTCATCAATGTAAGAAACATCGAACCTTTCTGGTAAGTTCATATCGAGTTGAATTGTTCCACATTGCCATACACGGTTCATACAGTCTCTAACTTTGAAGTCAAGTTTTGGACCATAGAATGCGCCATCACCTGGATTGATCTTAAATTCTTTACCGCTTGCTTCGCAAACTTCTTTAAGAATTCTTTCAGATTCGTTCCAAATATCAATTGAGCCAATGTAGCCTTCTTCTGGACGAGTTGATAATTCAATTTTGTATTCAAGACCAAACATTGAATAGATTTCATCATAAAGTTTCAAGATCGATCTAATTTCAGATTCAATTTGATCTGGACGAACAAATGTATGGGCATCATCTTGAGTAAATCCACGCACACGGAAGAGTCCGTTTAATGCGCCTGATGCTTCAAATCTATGAACGTGCCCGAGCTCAGCATAACGAAGTGGAAGCTCACGATAAGAATGTAAATCATTCTTATAACAAAGAATTGAACCTGGGCAGTTCATTGGTTTAATAGCAAATTCTTTTTCTTCAACTTCGGTGGTGAACATGTTGTCTTTGTAGTGATCCCAGTGACCAGATGTAATCCAAAGTTCTTTGGAAAGCATAATTGGTGTATCTACTAACATGTAATCATATTTTCTATGAACCTCTTTCCACATATTTTCGAGTTCAGTACGAACAATCATACCGTTTGGAAGCCAGAATGGAAGTCCTGGACCAAATTCAGAAAGCATGAATAAACCAAGTTCTTTTCCAAGTTTTCTGTGGTCTCTTGCTTTTCTTTCTTCAATCATTTTTAAATAGTCTTCAAGCTCTTTTCTTGATGGCCAAGAAGTTCCGTAAATTCTAACAAGTTGTTTATTTTTTGAGTCACCTCTCCAATAAGCACCAGCAATTGTGGTTAGTTTAAAGTTTTGAATCTTTCCTGTTGATTCAACGTGGTCACCTTTACATAAATCGAACCATTCGCCTTGGCGATAGATGGAAATTTCACCTTCAAAACCATCGATTAATTCTAATTTATAAGGATTGTCCTTAAATAATTTCTTTGCTTCTTCTTTTGTGACAACTTCTTTTACAAATTTTTCATTCTTTGCTGCAATCTTGTGCATTTCTTTTTCAATTGCAGGAAGATCTTCTTCTGTGATTGCAGTTGGGAAGTCTACGTCATAGTAGAATCCTTCTTCAATTGCAGGACCAAAGCCAAATTTTGCACCTGGATAGAGGTGTGAAATTGCTTCAGCCATAAGGTGAGAAGTTGAGTGATTAAGTTTTTCAAAGTCGGTCATATTTTTACCTCCTAAAGTAAATAAAAAGCGCCCTTGTTTAAGGACGCTATTAACGCGGTACCACCTTAATTTATAACTACAAGTTATACTCTCAAGTACTCTTAACGGGAGTTATTCGTCTATATTGGTTTATAGAAGCTCGGAAGTGGTATTAATGAATTTCTTATAGGAACCTTTCACCTTACGTTCCCTCTCTAAATAAGAAGTTTTCTTTAACGTGTCTTCGTCTTAGCACATATAGTGTATTACTAATTTGAATTAATATCAAATTATTTTTAAGCATTGCATTGCGTATGCTGCAGCACCAATAATTCCAGCCTTTGTTTCGAACTCACATTCAGTGATATAAACATCTTTATTTAATGAGATGATTTCATCAAAAAATAAGTCTTTATCTTTCATAAATCCGCCAGTCATACAAATGACATCTGGTAAATAAGAGTTCTTCATTAATTTAATAAAGGAATCAAGAATAGAAATCCATTCTTTTTTAAGCATTTCGCCTTGTTTAGAACCATTTCTCATTAACTTAAAAATCTCTTTTGGTTCAGAAAGATTTATGCCATTAAGTTTAGCGAAATTTTCCAGTTTTCTACCAGTGATTATTGAGTACTCTTGAACAGTGTTTTTGTAACTAAAAAGAGTATGCCCAACTTCGGTCACATAATCTTGACATTTTTTATCAACACAAAGTGCTCCGCCAAGACCAGTAGAAATAGTGATAAAAAACACTCTATCAAACTTCTTACCAGCTCCACAATAGGCTTCGCCTAAACATGCAACCTCAGCATCATTTCTAAGGAAGACTGGAAGATGATATTTTTTAAAAATTTCTTCTGAAAATTTAACATTTTTTATATACACATTTGGGAGGTCTAAAATAACGCCTTTTTCTCTATCGACAACGCCTGGAACTCCTGCTCCAATTGCGACAACATTTTCAAGTGGAAATTTGCCTATCATTTCAAGACAATTATCCATGAATTTTCTTTCATCATTTAAAGGTGTGTTTGTGATTAATTGATCTTCTATTACAAAAGATTCATTAACGAGTGCTAAACGAGTGTTTGTAGCCCCAATGTCAAATGCTAAATACTTCTTCATACAAAAACATTATACAATTTTCTCTTATTAAAAATAAATATTTTTCTTTGTGGGTAAGTCTGTGGATAACTTTGTTAACGATATAAAAATACTCGATAAAATGTGAGAAAGAAATTACTAGCGTGTGTATAAGTTATCCACAATTTCAAAAAAGTGCTGAATTCATCGAAACTTTTTGATTGAAAATTAGCCTGATTTTTGATAGATTATTTCACAATGGATTATGTATCGAAAAACGACTTTTATGAAATAAGGGTCGCATCTCTAATTACTAATATTGACAAGGATTCACTTGTTGAGCTTTATCAACCAATTATTGGTGCTCAAGCAACAATCCTTTACTTAACACTTTTAAGACAGACAAGAAATGCTGATGGTGGAAATATTTTTAAAACTGAACAATTACTTAAAAGTATGCAATTTAGAGCTGGCGAATTCCATAGCGCACGCAAATATTTAGAGGCCGTCGGGTTAATTAGAACTTATGAATCTAAGGCCGAAGATGTGCGTTGTTACATTTATGTAATTTATTCTCCAAAATCGCCAAAAGCATTCTTTGATGACGTTTTATTTAAAGGATTACTAATCTTAAGCGTTGGTGAAAAAGAAGCTAAACGCCTTGCTAATAAATACAAAGTAAATTTAGTTATACCAGAGGAATATAAAGAAATTAGTGCATCATTTGTTGATGTCTATAAACTCGACTATGACGACCCTTCATTTAGAAAAGAATTTGGTGGAACAATTATTGGAAGAGATCACGGAAGAGCTAACCTTGAATTTAATTATGATTTATTTTTTGGCTATGTAAGCGATAATTCTGGAATCGATGTTTCTTCTTTTAAGAAGAAAGATATGAAAGAAATCTCGAGACTTGCTGCTTTATTCGGTTTAGCCGAAAAACAAATGGCCTTCATTATTATTGATGAATATATTACTGAAGGATCTACTCATTTAGATTTTGAAAAAATCAAAAATCATTGTGAAAAAGAGATTAGATTCTCTCAAGTTAACAATATTTCTAAATCAAATGTTTCTGGTAATACGGAACTCGCTAATAAAATCAGAATGATGGAAGAAGTCGCTCCTGCTAAATTCCTTCAATATTTACAACAAGGAACTAAACCTGCAAAAAGTGATATTGAAATTGTAAATTCACTTTCAAAAGATTATGGATTTGGAAGTGGAATAATCAATGTAATAGTCGAATATGTACTATATAAGAATAATAATATTCTTTCTAAAAATTATGCTGAGAAAATTGCATCATCTCTTGCTAGACAAGGTGTTCTTACAACAGTTGATGCAATGAACTACTTAAAACGCATTGGTGGAAAGCAAAATAAGAAATTATTAAACAAATCAAAAGAAGAATTTGGTGAAGACAATGAAATCTCACTTGATGAGATGAATGATTTATTAAATGAATTGGAGGTAAAAAAGAATGGCAAATAATGAACTTAAAGAATTCGATAAAAAAGACATTATTGATAAAACTGTCGATTTAAAGTCCCTTATTGAGCAACTTTTAGCCTCTTTAAAATCTGATAAAGATGTTTACGAATCTCTTAAACCTTTAGGTTTAACAAATAAAGAAGTTCGCGATAATATTGGTAAAATCGCCGATTATCAAGAAGACTTCAATGTTTGCAAAAACTGTCCAGGTTTTGAAAAATGCCCAAAACAAAATAGACATATTTCAATGTATGTTTATAAAGACGGTTCATACATTACCACTAGAAGTGAACCATGTAAAAAGATGATGGAGCACATGGAGCTTGATTCTAAGTACGTTGTAAAAGATTTCCCAGAAGAATGGAAAGAATCACGTGTTAAAAAATTAGATTTAAGCGAAAATAGACGCCCTCTTATAAAAGAATTTGTAAATGTTGCCAAAGGCAAATCCAATCGTTGGTTATTTGTTACTGGGAATCATAAGGTTGGAAAATCATTCATTCTTGTTACATTTGCAAATGAATTTGTTGCATTGGGACGCGGACCAGTGGCAATTATAAACTCCTCAAAACAATTTAAAACATTAGCAGATATTGCGTATTCTGATAAAGAAGGCTTCAAAAAAGCTATTGAAATGCTCTCAAATATACCTCTTTTAGTCATTGATGATTTTGGACAAGAATATAAGAACGAATTTATTAGAGATCAAATTGTTATTCCTGTTTTAAATGAAAGAAGTCATAACGAAAGAGCGACTTTTATCTCTAGTGAATTCACAATTAAAGAAATTCAAAAACTATATTCTGTTGGTAAAAATGGTGGAGAAATTAGAGGAAAACAACTTGGCAATTTATTGCTAGATATGTGCCAAAAAGAATTTGATCTAACAGGAGCTTCTATTTACCGCAAATAATTGCGACTTGTTTATCTAGATTAGCGACATCTTTATCATTTATGATAATGTGTGTCGCTTTTTTCATATTTTTATGATTGTAATTTGAGTTTAATTTAAGTGATTTTTCAACATCAACTTTGCGTGATTTTAAGTTAGAGATTTGTTTATCTTTATTTGTTGAGACATAAATAGTTTTGTCGCACAAAAGATGAAGATCGGTTTCGAATAAAAATGCAGCTTCTAAAACAATTGGCTTTTTTGAATGCTTGAGTTCGTTTTCTACAAAAGCAACAACTTCTTTATGAACGATTTTCTCAAGTTGTTTCTTCTTATTTGGATTTCCAATTAAATAGTTTCTGAGCCATTCTCTATCGATGTCGTGATTCTTAATTTTAAGATCAGGAATTATTTTTTTAAGTTTGGTTTGAACCTCTTTAGTTTTATATAAATCATGAACAATCTCATCACAATCTAAATGCAAAAAGTCATGTTTTTCAAATAGCTTAGAAACAGTAGATTTTCCAGCTCCAATCGGACCTGTTACTCCAAAAAGTGGTGGAATTCCTGGGTTTTTTTGACAATGAGGACAATAAGTTGTTCCTCTTCCATTAACAAAAATCTTTCTTAAATTATTTCCGCAGTTAGGGCATTTGGAATTGTTCTTGCCATAGACTTTCAAATTGACTTGGAAGTTACCAGAAATACCTTCTCTTGGATGATATGATTTGATTGTTGATCCGCCAGCATCAATTGCTTTTTGAAGAACAACTTTTGATTGTTTCCAAATTTCATCTAGTTTTTTATTAGAGATTATTTTTGCTGGAGTTTCAGGATGCACTTTTGTTGCAAATAAAACTTCATCAACATAAATGTTTCCTAAACCAGACATAATGCTTTGATCAAGCAATGCAGTTTTTATTGCAATTGACTTATTTTTGAAAGATTTCACTAATAGTGAAGAGTCTTTCATCATAAATGGATCTGGGCCAACGTGATTTAGTGGTGGAACATCTTTATAATTTGTTTCATTTTCAACACTCATTCTTCCAAATCTTCGAGTGTCATTGTATAAAAGTTTTGTTTTATCTGAGAAATGGAAAACGACTAAATCGTGCTTTGTGATTTTTTCGTTCTCATTTTTAAGGAAATATTTTCCTTCCATTCTGAGGTGGGAAATAATTACATTTTTATTCGATAGATGGAAAATTATAAATTTGCCAATTCTTTCAAAAGAAGTAATGGTTGAATTTATTACTTTTTTGCAAAAATCGGATGTGTCACCTTCGATTGTTTGCTTTCTTAAAACATCAACACTTGTGATTTTCTTACCAAGTGTGAGCTCTTCTAATACCGATTTTACTGTTTCTACTTCTGGTAATTCTGGCATTATTTACAATCGTACCAAGTGCGGCCGAATCCTCCATCAACTTCTAGTTTGACATCTAATTTCATGGCATTTTCCATGATATTTTTGACTATTTCGTATACTTTTTCTTTTTCGCTTGAAGGAACCTTTAACAAAAGTTCGTCGTGAATTTGACAAATAATCTTGCTCTTCAAATGTTGTTCCTTAAGAGCCTTATTTACTTGAATCATTGCAATTTTAATTAAGTCTGCTGCTGTTCCTTGGATCGGAGCATTCATTGCAGCACGTCTAGCAAATTCTCTAACTTGATAGTTAGCGTCATGAATTTCACGTAAGAAACGTTTTCTTCCTAGTAAGGTAGAAACGCATTCCTTATCATTAACTTCTTCGTTTATTTTTTGGAAGTATTTGCTTATTTCAGGATAAGCTTCATAGAAGCTTGTAATAATTTCTTTAGCTTCTTTTCTAGAACATCCAATTTGTTCTGCTAAACCAAAATCAGATATTCCATAAATGATTCCGAAGTTAACAGCTTTTGCTTTTCTTCTTTCAAGCGGGGTTGGATTTTCGGTGTGAAAAACCTTTTTTGCTGTGGCGGCGTGGATGTCTTCTCCTGATTCAAATACAGATTGCAATGTTTTACAACCCGAAAGCGATGCAAGAATCCTTAATTCAATTTGACTGTAATCTAAGGAAAGAATTGAAATATCTTCATCGTCATAGAAGAAAGCTTTTCTGATCATTTTTCCTTCTTCATCACGGACAGAAATATTTTGTAAATTTGGTTCGCTAGAAGATAATCTTCCTGTTTGAGTTAAAGCTTGATTAAAGATAGCGTGAATTTTGCCATCACCATGAATGTGAGCAATTAATCCATCGACATAAGTAGATAATAATTTTGCATATTTTCTATATAATAGAATCTCACTTACAATTGGGTGTTTATCGAGCATATATTTCATTGCATCGACAGATGTAGACATTCCTTTTGAAGGATCTGCCAAATGAAGTTTGTTGTATAAAATTTCGCCAACCTGTTTTGGTGAATCAACATTAAATTCTTCGCCCGCCATTTCAAATATTCTTGTGCGAATATTGTTAAGATTGATTTTGAAGTTTTCTCCCATTTTTAAAAGAACATCCTCATGAAGTGGGAAGCCTTCAATTTCAATTTCTGCTAAAACGCTTGCTAAAGGAATTTCAACTTCTTCATAAAGTTTTTTGCATTCCAATTTTTCAAGTTCAGCGAAGCACTTATTTGCAACTTTTTTGGATGCGAAAGCAAGTTTAGCAGTGCGCTCCGGATTTGAATTGTCGAAAAGAGATAACCCATTTTCTTTTGATGAGATATCAGAACCGAGATAATTCATTATTTGTTCAGCGTTATTATTTAGCGTTGAATCAAGAAGATATGCAGCAAGAAGGACATCAAAATATAAGCTTTCAATTTCAAATCCTAAATGTGATAAAGCAACCTTAATTGATTTATAATCGTAACAATATTTTTTGATAGATGGATTTGCTAAAATATCCGCAAATTTGCCGGTATTTTTGAAATTTTCCTCGCGAATATAAACGATTTTTGATTTGCCAACAAGTGCCATTCCGTGCACTAAAGCCTCGTGATAATTGCCAGGTTCAATGTCTAGTGCGATTGCAATTTCATCTTCAATTTCTACATCATCCAAGGAATTAACTTCTTCGTATTCAACTTTTGTCAATTCTTCAACATTCATCTTTTTGTAGCTTTGAGGAAGTCTATTTAAAATTTGTTTCATGTCTAGCGAATTACAGAAGTCATTAATTTTTCCAAATTCGTAGCCAGTATAGACAATTTCATCAAGCCCAAATGGAATTTCAACATTAGTTTCAATCTTTGCCATTTCGTAGCAATGTCTTCCTAAGTCTTGATTTTGAACAATTGATTCTCCAACTTTAGATTTCATATCTTTAGCAGCTTCAACAATTGCTTCAAAAGATCCAAACTCTTGGATTAGTTTTACTGCGGTTTTATCGCCGACTCCAGGTATACCTGGAAGGTTATCGGATGAGTCGCCCCTTAACCCTTTATAGTCAATGATTTGAAGTGGAGAAAATCCAAATTTTTCTGGCATTGTTTTTGTATTCATAACATCGACATTAGACATGCCAGTTTTAATTAAATTAACTGTAACGTTTTCATCAATTAATTGAAGAAAATCTTTATCAGATGTGTAGATTTGAACATCTTTTTTATTTGCACTTCCTAGTTTTGCGACAGTTCCACATAAGTCATCAGCTTCGTATCCTTCTTTTTCGTACCAGAAAATACCCATTGATGTAAGGAATTGTCTTGCAAGAGGCATTTGTGTTTTTAAATCTTCTGGACAAGGTTTTCTATTTGCTTTGTAATTTTCGTCTTCTTTATGTCTAAAAGTTTGATGTCCTGTATCAAATCCAACAAATATAGAATCCCCTTCTTTCATTCCTTGGAGGATTTTGTTAATCATGTTTGCAAATGCAAAAACACCATTAGTTGGAGTACCATCGTGAGCTCTCATGATGTTGTCGCCCTGCATAGCAGCAGTAGCGAAATAAGCTCTAAAAAGTAATGAGTTGCCATCAACAATATAAATTTTATTCATTTACTTTTCCTCCAATGAAGTAACTCTAGTTACTGAGAATTCGTCTTTAAGTGAACGATAATAGCCTTCAACCACGACAATATTATTTTTCTTAATGCTTGAAATAGATTTATTGTAAGCTTCTGGGAAAACAGTAAGCTCAGTTTCCAATGTATCATCATAAATGGTTATGTAAGCCATTTGCTGTTTCTTCTTTGTGGTGATTTTTTTGATATTTTTGATAATTCCAACAATTTTTATATCACCAGTTGAACTAGTAATTTCGTCTAAATGTTTTGCTTTCAAAGATTTTATCTTTGTTTGATAAGCATCAAGTGGTGAACCAGATACCATTAAACCAAGAGCATTAAATTCACGGTTTAGATTATCTATAAGATCATCATCGGTTTTTATAATTGTTGGTTTAGGAAGGAAGCTTGGATCAATACTAAGTAAACCTTGATCATCAAGTAATGCTCCAGCGTAGCTAAGTGCATTAGGAATAGTAAGTCTAAGAGAAGCACGTGATGGTTCAATAGAATCGAAACATCCAGCGTCAATAAGACTAATTAATTGAGCATCGCTAAAGCGGTACTTTTTCATTCTTATAACAAAATCAAATAAATCTTTAAAAGGTCCATTTGCTCTTTCAATTTCGATATTTTGAGCTGTTACACTTGAAACACCTCTTACAGAGGTAATTGGGAAAAGAATGCTATCACCTTGAAGTTTGAAAGCCATACCAGATTCATTTATGTCAGGACATTTGACTTTAATTTTAAGTGCCTTCATTTCCGCAATTGTGTTATTAAATTCGGTGGTGGAAGCATTAGCGAGAATTGATGTGTAGAATTCTTTCGGATAATGCGCCTTTAGGTACGCCATACGACCTGTAAATATTGCGTAAACGAGCGAGTGTGAACGGTTGAAACCATAATTTGCGAATTTATCAATGAGGTTAAAAACGTTATTTGCCTCATCTTGTTTATAACCTTTATTAACTGCGCCTTTTACAAATGATGAACGTAGAGCCTCAAGTTTTTTGCTGTCTTTTTTGGATACTGCTCTACGGAAAGAATCTGCTTCTCCAAGCGAAAATCCCGCCATTTTCGAGGCTATTTGCATGATTTGCTCTTGATAAACAATAATTCCATAAGTTGGTCCAAGAATATTTTTTAAAGCTTCTGAGAGATAAGAATATTTTTCTTTTCCATCTCTACGATCAGCATAGTTTTTAATGAAAGCCATTGGGCCTGGTCTATTTAACGCAAGTAAGGCGACAACATCTTCGAAAGTTTTTGGTTTAAGTGAAGCGATACCTTTTCTCATTGTAGCGGTATCAACTTGGAACAAACCAGTTGTTTTCCCTGATGCAATTAACTTAATTCCAGCAGGGTCATCATAAGGAATTTCATCTCTATTAATCTTAATCCCTTTAGCATTTAGCAAAGCTAAACAATCTTCAACAATTGTAATGTTTCGAAGTGCAAGGATGTCCATTTTTAGAAATCCTTGTTCTTCAATATAGTCTTTTTCAAATTGCTCGACATAACCTCCGTCGAAAGCATTTGAAAGTGGGATAACGCCTTCTAGAGGTTCAGCATTTAAAACGATACCAACAGCGTGAAGAGAACCTTGTCTTGGAAGTCCTTCAATCTTGCTTGCAAGAGTGACAATCTCTAAATAATATTTGTCGTTATTTACAAGTTCTCTAAATTTAGCGTTTGTTTTATAAATTTCTCTAAGTGACAATTTGTCGTCTTTTTCATCTTTAATTAACTTTGTAAACATCTCTATGTCATGTTTGTCATAATTAAAGATTCTGCCTACATCGTTTAAAGCAGCTTTGGCGCCTAATGTTTGAACAGCTTGAATTCTTGCAACATGATTGCTTCCATATTTTGAACGTAAATATGAAACGATTTCCTCACGATGAATATCACTAAAGTCAACGTCGATATCTGGCATTGTTTGACGAGCAGGATTTAAGAAACGTTCGAAAAGAAGGTCATATTGAAGTGGATCTGGAACTGTAATTCCTAAAGCATACGAAACAAGAGAGCCGGCGGCGGAGCCACGTCCTGGACCGACAGCGATATCGTGAGTTTTTGCAAAATCAATGTAGTCTTTAACAATTAAAAAATAATCGCTATAACCCATTTGCTTAATTGTGTTTAATTCAAACTCTAATCTAGAGATGTATTCAGGTGAAGTTTTACCTTTTTCTTCAAGCCCTTGCCTTGCAAGTCTGGCTAAAGCATCGTCACCTTTTTCTCCTGTAACATTAAACCAAGAAATCATTTTTCCTCTTGGCTTTGCAAAATCAAAGTTCACAAGTGAAACTAATTCGTCGATATTTTTAAGTTCTTCTTCAGTGTAAAGATTTGCGATTTCTTCAGGAGTTTTTAAGTACTCATCTCCCTCTAAACTTTTAGTTTCTAAAACTTCTTTTGAATCAATTGCCTTCATCATTTCAAGGACAATTGCATCTTCTTTTTTAACGTATTTAATTGATGGGTAAGCTAACAGCTTATAGCCATGTGAAAAAGCAAATTCTCTTATTGCTTCAATATAAGTTTTTTCGTTTGTGATTTCTAAACCTAAGTAGAAATTATCGATTCCACGAGTTAGCTTTGCTAATCTTTTGGCAAAGTCGTCTTCACTAGCAAGTAAGGATGCTTTAAGAGGATCGTTTTGAGTTGTTAAAACAACTGCTAATCCTTCGTTATGCTCTAAAATAACATCTTTTAGGTTGTTTCCTTTTTCTACTTCAAGTGAAAGTTTAAGAAGATTTTGATAACCTTGTTCACTAAGAACAAAAAATGAGAAAAGCAAGTTTTCAATAACTAAATCTTCCCCAAGAATTACCTTTAAACCTCTTTTTTCAGCTTCATGGTATAAAATTGGTGCACCGGTAAAAGTAGAAAAATCAGAAATGCCAACGGTGGTTAATCCCCTCTTTTTAGCGACGTCTAAATACTGGTCGATTTTAAGACCAGATTTAAGCAAAGAATAACCGCTATAAACATGAAGTGGGACAAAAGGCATACTAATAGTGTAGCATTAATTATATTAAATAAAAATAAAAGGTATCAAATAATTGACACCTTTATAACATATTTACTAAACCTTCATTTCTTTCTTGATAGAATCATCAATATCGTAGACAACTTTGTTGAAGGTTACTAAACGACATTTGTGTGAATCTTCAAGCGAGATTTCAAACACTGTAACGCTACAAGTATCGAATCCTCTAAAGAGAATTGGGAACTTAACAAGATTAATATCTAACATTGAAGTTAAGAATTTCATTCCAACTCCGCCGTGAGAGAATAGTGCAACTGATTCAGGAGTTTGTCCTTTAGTGTAAAATTCTTTCTTTTCTCTATCGTGAATAACGTTCATGCTTTCAAGCCAAGCATCAATTTCTTTATCAAAGTAATCTGAGCCTTCTTTCATTCGCATATCGCACCAAGGTTTGTGTTTATACCATTCAGGATCATCCTGGTCACGAGCGCATGCTTCACGATATTGTTTTGCAGTGTCGAAAAATTCAAAATATCCGTTAATCATAGTACCAAAATATTCGCCAGAAACATATTCACTTGCCCAATGCATTTTTGTAATTTCTTTCTTTGAAAGATTTGCAAAATGTTCGGCAGTTTCATAGGCTCTAGCTGAGTCAGAAGAATAAATTTTTTCAATGTTTCTTGTTAACAAAAATTTAGCAGTTTCTTCTGCTTCATAATGTCCTCTTGGAGTAAGAGAATCAGGTTCGTAACAAGGGTTTCCGTGACGGATAAAATAGATGAGCATTTATTTAAAAAGTTTGTCTAAATCTTTAACTAAATTTTCAAAATCCTTAAGGGTTTTTACTTTACATCCGGATGCGTTTGCATGGCCTCCGCCTTTGTATTTCATCGCAATATCTTCAATGGATTTATCAGCACTTCTAATAGATATTCTCCAATTGCCTTTTGCTTTATCCTCGGTACAGCTCATCCAAGCATTTATACCTTTAAAATGAGCAAATAAGTTAACATTATCTTTGCCTTGAATTGGAACAAGATTAAATCTTTTTAAATCCTCATCCTTAAGGATGTAGTAGGCAATACCGTGTTTTGTAATCTTATAATTTTGAAGAATGAACTTTCTTACTTCAAGGTCTGAAAGTTTTTCTTCATACATTTCGTTGTAGGCTTTCTTCATATTAAATCCAGTTTGAAGAAGCTTTTGAGTAACAAAGAAAGTTAATTCTGAAGTTTCTGCATACAAAAATCTTCCAGAATCTCCAACAATCGCCTTAAATAAATACGAAGCTGTTTTACTAGAAATGGTGTACTTTCCTTTATAAAGGAAGATACATGCTAATAGTTCTCCAACAGCAATCATTGAAGGGTCAACGATTTGAATATCTCCATATTTATCAACATCAGGGTGGTGGTCAATTTTTGCGACGCAAGTTGCTTTTGTAAAACGATCATCGCAACTTCTATCTGATGTGCTTAAATCAAGAACAATTGCAAGGAAAGGTTTTTCAAACCATTCATCTTTAACTTTTTGCATTTTTGGGAAGCATTTTCCGGTTAATGCAACATGGTCATCGCCAACATAAATAACTTCTTTGTCTTTAAAGTTGTCTTTTAAAAAAGACACAAAACCCATTTGTGAGCCTAAAGCATCATAATCTGGGTGGTCATGTCTAAAGACGGCGATTCGATCAAATTGTTTAATTTTTTTGAATAAAACGTCTATTTGTTTTGTGTAATTCTTAATTCTATTTAATACAATCTTTTCCATAGGAATAGAGTATATTACAAGATTATTTCTTTTCTTTCAAGTTTTATAACAAAAAAGAGAGGAATGAATCCTCCCTTTATTATTTTGTAATATCTTATTTTTTGTAAAACGCAAATGTATCGCGGGCAATCATAACTTCTTCATCAGTTGGAATAATTGCGACTTTAATCTTTGATTTTGGTGTCGAAATTAAAGCTTCTTCTCCACGAATCTTTTTGTTAAGTTCGTAGTCAATATCAATTCCTAAGGCTGGAGCAATTTCTTTACAAATATCTTCTCTAGATGAATATGAGTTTTCGCCAATTCCTGCTGAGAAAATAATTAAGTCAGCACCACCTAAACGAACGAAGTATTGACCAATGAAATCTGCAACACGTCTTGTGAACAATCTGATAGCTAATTTTGCATGCTCGTTACCTGCTTCTGCTGCAGCGATAACATCACGTGAATCGTTACTTACTTCTGACACGCCTTGGAAGCCCGATTGTTTGTTAAAAATTTGATACATTTCTTCAACTGATTTTCCAGTGCATTTGCAAAGGTAATTCATAACGCTTGGATCTAGGTCGCCTGTACGTGTTCCCATCATAATTCCACCTAAAGGTGTAAGCCCCATGGATGTAGCAACACATTTGCCATCTTTTATGGCTGTAATTGATGCTCCAGAACCGATGTGACAAGAGATGATTTTTGGGTTCTTAATTCCAGGTAAATATTTGAGTGCTTTTTCGCTTAAATATTTGTGTGAAGTTCCGTGTGCTCCATAACGCCTGCAATCGTATTTTTCAGTGAATTCGTATGGGATTGGAAATACGTAATCTTCTGGTTCCATTGTTTGGTGAAAAGCAGTATCAAAAACTGCAACGTTTGTGACATTTGGAAGAATTTTTTTGAAAGCTCTAAAACCGACTAAGTGAGCTTTGTTATGAAGTGGCGCAAGTGGAATGAGTGATTCAATCTTTGCTTCTGTATCTTCATTAAATAATTCTGATTTGCTGAAATATTTACCGCCTTGAACGATACGATGTCCAACTGCGACAATTTCATTCATATCTTTAACAATTCCTTTTTCAAGCATAGCTTCTACAACTAATTCGACTGCACGAGCATGATCCAAAATAGGAAGAGTTTTCTTTTCACTTTCTCCGTTCCATTTCATACCGAAAATTGCGTCTTCGTGACCAATTCTTTCAGCGTTTCCGGAACATAAAACTTTTTCTTCAGGCATTTCAAAAAGTTTAAATTTTAAACTTGATGATCCTGCGTTAACTGCCATTACTTTTGCCATAAATTTACCTTCTTAATTGCTGTTATTATAAGTTAAATTAGCTTTATTTTCAAATGATATAAATTTTATTTATCACCTAATATTTTTTGTGGTATGATTATTGTAATATGGCATACGGTTTGTTGTACGATTTCTTATTTGGTCAATCAATTGATGCGTACACATTTTTCGGCGCACATTTTGAGAAAAAAGGTCGTTACAAAGGCGTAACATTTAGAGTTTATGCTCCTGGCGCAGACGATGTTTCAGTAATTGGTGAATTCAATAACTGGGATGTTTCTGCTCATAAAATGAGCAAAATTGATGATTCAGGCGTTTGGGAAGTCTTTGTTAGAGGTTTAAAGGATTATCAAACCTACAAATTTCATTTTAAAAATTCAAAAGGAAAATATGTAGATAAAATTGACCCTTTTGCATTCTTTTCGGAATATCGTCCAAATACAGCCAGCAAACTTTTTGATTACAAAGGTTTCATTTGGCATGATGAAATCTGGATGAAAGCTAGAACAAGATGTTTTGATAAAGCAATGTCAATTTACGAAGTACATCTTGGAAGCTGGAAAAAACCTCAAGAAAATCGTTTCTTTTCATATGAAGAAATTGCAGATTCTATTATTCCTTATATTAAAGAAAATGGGTTTACCCATATTGAATTAATGCCAATCTATCAACATCCATTTGATAGAAGCTGGGGTTATCAAGCCACAGGATTTTTTGCCGCTGATTCAAAATACGGTAATCCAAAACAACTTATGTCATTTATCGACAGATGTCACCAAGCTGGTATTGGTGTAATTATGGATTTTGCACCTGTTCATTTTGCTAAAGATGCGTGGGCTTTATATAATTATGATGGTTCATATTTATATGAATCATCAAATCCAAAGAAAAGAATTTCTGAATGGGGAAGCGTTTACTTTGATTTAGGCAAAGACCCAGTCAGATCATTTTTAATGTCTGCGATGAATTATTACGCCACAGAAATGCACGTTGATGGCTTTAGAATTGATGCTGTTTCGCATATTATTTTTAATTTCGGTAACAAAGATTTAGGAACTAACGATGGTGCTATTGAATTTATCAAAAGAACTAATGCGAGACTTCACGATAGACATTGCTCGTTAATGATGATTGCAGAAGATTCCACAGATTTTTATGGAGTTACAAAACCAACAACTGAAAATGGACTCGGTTTTGATTATAAATGGGATCTTGGTTGGATGAATGATACTTTAAACTATTACTCTAAAGATCCTATTTATAAGAAATATGAACATGGCAAAATCACCTTCTCAATGGCTTATTATTTTAACGAAAACTTTATGCTTCCTTTCTCACACGACGAAGTCGTTTTTGGAAAAGGAACATTAATTAATAAGATGTGGGGAGATTACAATCAGAAGTTTGCTTTATGTCGTAATCTTTTAACTTATCAATTTGCTCATCCAGGTAAAAAACTCAATTTTATGGGAAATGAAATCGCATCTTTTGATGAATGGGATGAACAAAAATCTCTTGCGTGGAATTTAAAATCTTATCCAACTCATGATTCCTTCACTAGATTAGTAAGGGACTTAAATTTGATTTATCAACACGAACCTGCTCTTTATTTAAACGAATATAACCCAAATAACTTTGATTGGTTAATGGTGGACAACAAAGAACAATCTGTTTTTGCGTTTGAGCGTTTTGATGATAAAGATCATTTTGTTTGTGTTTTTAATATGACTCCAAATTTTTATGAAAATTACGACATTGGAGTCAATGTTAATGGAAGCTATGAAGAAATCTTTAATTCCGATAAAGATGTTTATAGTGGAAATAACCAATACAATGGTTTACCAGTAAAAACCACCAAAGGTGGTCCTTATGGAAAACCATACAAAATTACACTTAAAATTGCTTCATTTGGGGCAATGATATTGAAACTAAAAAGGTAGGTAGTATTATGTTTAGTTCAAAAGAAAATTTCAAAAAAGAATTCCTAAAAAGACTTGAGGAAAAGTATGGAAATGATGTTCCTGATTCTCATATTTTTGAGCAATATGACATTTTAGGAGAAATGGTTAGAGACTACGCCGGAAAATATTGGCGTGAAACTAAAGATAAAGTCATTGAAGGACATAAAAAACAAGTTGTTTATTTCTCAATGGAATTCCTTATTGGTCGACTTTTAATCAACAATATGCAAAACCTTGGAATTTATGATGTTGCAAAACAAGGTCTTGAAGAACTAGGCTTAAATATTCACAATTTAGAAGAACAAGAAAGCGATGCAGGACTTGGAAATGGTGGCCTTGGAAGACTTGCCGCATGTTTCCTTGATTCTATTTCATCTTTAGGTTACCCAGTTATTGGAAACTGCATTAGATATGAATATGGATTCTTTAGACAAATTATTGAGAAAGATAGACAATTCGAAGTTCCAGATCAATGGCTCACTAATGGCTTTAGTTTTGAAGTAAGAAAACCAAAACATGCTGTTGAAGTTCAATTCGGTGGTAATCCAGAATCTTATCTAAAAAAAGATGGTTCGTTTGGTCTTAGAACTGTAAACACAGTTCATGTTAAGGCTGTTCCGTATGATGTTTCAATCATTGGTTACAAAAATAAGGTTGTTAACACATTAAGACTTTGGTCTGCGGAACCTAGTGAACTTAACCTTCCAAAAGGAATGGAATTTGAAGAATACCTTAATCGTCTTAAAGAACTTTCACATGGTCTTTATCCAGATGATTCAAATGAAAAAGGCAAGCTTCTTAGACTTAGACAACAATATTTCTTTGTTTCAAGTGGACTTCAATCAATTTTAAGAGGTCATTATAGAAGATTCAAAACCCTTCTAAACTTAGATGAATACTATGTATTCCAACTTAATGACACTCACCCAGTTATCTTAATTCCAGAGCTCATGAGACTTATGATGGATAACTATGGTTATGGTTGGGATGATGCTTGGAACGTTGTTCAAAAAACAGTTGCATTCACTAACCACACAATCATGCAAGAAGCACTTGAAAAGTGGTCAACTGGATTTATTAGAGAAGTTTCTCCTCGTTGCTTAATGATTATTGAGGAACTTGATCGCAGATTTAATGAAGAACTTGCAAAGAAAAATGTTTCAAGCGACGTTGCTCAAGAAGTAAGAATTTTGAAAGATGGACTTGTTTATATGGCAAATCTTGCAATTTATGCTTCTTTCTCGGTAAATGGGGTTGCAGCGCTTCACACTGAAATTCTAAAAAAAGAAACATTTAAAGGTTTCTATTCTCTTTATCCAGATAAGTTTAATAACAAAACAAATGGTGTTACCCATCGTAGATGGTTACTTTATTCAAACCCAGAACTCGCTAATTTAATTACAAGTAAAATTGGCGATTCTTGGATTTTGGATATGGAAAATAAGCTTAAAGATTTTAAGGAATTTACAAAAGATAAAGATGTCCAAGATAAATTCCTTGAAATCAAACAAACAAAGAAACAAGAATTTGCGGATTATATCTATAAAAAAATGGGAATCGAACTTGATGTTAACTCAATTTTCGATGTCCAAGTAAAACGCCTTCACGCTTACAAACGCCAGCTCATGAACATTTTTAATGTTATGTATCAATATAATCGTATGAAGAGCGACCCAACTTATAGAATTTATCCTCATACTTATATTTTTGGTGCTAAAGCTGCTCCAAGCTATGCTTTTGCCAAGAAAGTTATTAATTTAATTTGCTGCGTTGCCAATGTTGTAAACAACGATCCAGAGATTTCAAAATACATGAAAGTCGTATTTGTTGAAAACTATGGTGTTAGCCTTGCAGAAAAGATTATTCCTGCCGCTGATGTTAGTGAACAAATTTCAACTGCTTCTAAAGAAGCTAGTGGAACTTCAAATATGAAGTTTATGATGAACGGTTCTGTTACTTTAGGAACACTCGATGGTGCAAACGTTGAAATTTGTGACTTGGTAGGTAAGGAAAATATTGTAATTTTTGGTCTTACTTCAAACCAAGTTTTAGATTACTACGCTAAAGGTGGTTATAACGCCAGAGAACAATATAATTCTTCATGCATAGTGAAAAATGTTATTGATTCTTTACTTAATGGACCATGGGTTACAAAACCAGATCAATATCAAATGATTTTTGATGAACTTATTAATAATAACGACTACTTCTTTGTTTTAAAAGATTTGGAAAGTTATGTAAAAGCTCAAGAATATATTTCTCAAATGTATCAAAACAAAACCAAATGGGCTGAGATGTGCTTAAATAACGTCGCAATGAGTGGATTCTTCACAAGTGATAGAACAATTAGAGAATACATTCGCGATATTTGGCACTTAGGAAAAGTAAATGAATAGTGTAAATTTAGAAGAACTTTATTCTCTTCAAGCAAAGCTTGATAAAGAGATTGCAGACAATCATCATGTTTCGTATAAGTCTACACATGATAAACGTTTGCTCGCTTTAATTGTTGAAATTGGTGAACTCGCTAATGAGACAAGATGTTTCAAATATTGGTCAAATAAAGGACCTTCTGCAAAAGAAATAGTGATGGATGAATTTGCGGACGGACTTCATTTTTTGCTCTCGCTTGGAATTCCTTTAGAAGCAAAGAAATTCGTTTACGAAATCAAAGAACAAAAAGAAGAATTAACACTTCAAATTCATAAACTTTATAAACAAGTAATTGCATTGCAAAAACATTACAATTTAAAAACTTACGAGAAAGCATTTCAAACATTTCTAAATTTGACTCCAAGTTTAGGCATGTCTAGTGAAGATATTATTTCTTCTTATAAAACAAAATTATCTGTTAATTATAAACGTCAAGAAACTAATTATTAGAGGTTAAAAATATGCAGAAAAAAGGTGTTCTACTTGCTGTTTCATCTCTCCCTGGAAAATATGGAGTTGGTGACTTTGGAAAAGAAGCAAAAGATTTCATCAAAATTTTAGCAAAGAATAAGATGAATATTTGGCAAATTTTGCCATTAAATCCAATTGGTTATGGACATAGTCCATATCAACCATTTTCATCTTATGCTTTTGATGAAATTTATATTTCACTTGAAGACCTTAAAAAAAGAGAATTAATTTCTGAATATAAAGGCCTTCCTCAGAAAGATAAATCTGACTACGAAGAAGCTCGCAAAATTAAAGAAAAAGCTATTTATCATGCTTACGAAAAATTCTCCAAAAATAAAGAGAACATGGCTAAGCTTGAAAAATTCATAAAAGATAATCCTTACGTCACTGAATTCTCTAAATTTATTACCCTAAAAGAATTTAATAATTCAGTATCATGGGATAACTGGACAGTTTTTGAAAAAGATAGACCTGGTGATTATGAATATAATTACCATAAACACGCATTTGCTCAAATGATTATGTCAGAAGAATGGAATGACATTCGTAAATTTGCAAATAAAAACGGTATTGAAATCATGGGCGATGTTCCATTCTATGTTGGCTACGATAGCAGCGATGTTTATTACCACAAAGAATGTTACTATCTTGATGATCATGATAAACCAACTTGTATCGCTGGTGTGCCTCCAGATTACTTTAGCGAAGACGGCCAAAGATGGGGCAATCCAATTTTTAATTGGGAACATCTTTACGAAACAAAATTTAAGACTTTAGTTGATCGTATTGGTTTTGCTTCTACCTTCTTTGACATTATTCGTATTGATCACTTTAGAGCATTCGATTCTTATTGGGCAATTGTTCCAACGTGTCCGACTGCTAGAGAAGGTGAGTGGCGTTATCCAGATGGTTATGGCTTCTTCAGAAGACTTTATGAAGTTTACCCAAATATTAACATTGTTGTAGAAGATTTAGGCGATTTACGTCCAGAAGTTCTCCAACTTAGAGATTACTTTAATCTTCCTGGCATGAGAGAAATTGAATTCACAATTTTTGAAGATGAAATTCAAAATAGACATTTCGAAAAAGAAAACATGCTTTATTACACATCTACTCATGACAACGAAACACTTAATGAGTGGTGCGAAAATAGAACTGAAGAAGAAAGAAATCAACTTAATTGGAGATTTGGAGAACTTGGTCTTCCAGGCAATAATTTGGTTGAAAAACTTATTCACTACGCTTTGCGTAGAAAAGAGAACTACATTATCATTAATGCTTCTGATATTTTAAATGTTGACCGCACTCACAGAATGAACATTCCAGGCATTATTAATGACGTTAACTGGACTTTTAAATTAACTGAACTTAAAACCTTTGATAAAGAATTAGGAAGAATTTTAAATGAATAAGAAAAAATCGTTATCGTTACTAGTTTTATTTCCGCTTCTTACTGCATGTAGAACAACATCTACAGGCGGAAATTCAAATGTGGTGGTGAACCCTGTTACTTTTGAAGTTTCTCGTTACTCTTTGCAAAACGAAGATGAAATGTACAATAAATTGTACAATCGTAAAAATAAGATAGAAATTGTTTTGGATTTTTCAAACGAATCACTTAGAAAACTTCAAGAATATGGAAATGTCTATACAATTCAAAGAGACATGTATCATCCTTGCCAAATGACTTTAAAAATAAATGACGAAACATTTGTTTATGATGAAGTCGGAGCAAGAATGAAAGGAAATACTTCACGTACAAATGGTTTTGTTTTTGATGATGACACTTTAAACAAAGGTTGGTTTCTAAATTTAAAGCTTTCATTTAACCAAACTTTTGATGACGAAGAAGATAACGATTACTACATTCGTGAATGGGAAAGTAAAGATGCAAAAAAAGAACGTAAAAATAGACGTCTTGGTGGCCAAAAGAAGATTGATTTAAAGTGGAACAAAAACTTTGATTATACTTTTACGCGTGCTGCATATGCATCTTATATTTATGAAGAAGAAGGAATTCCTTCACAAAAAGATAACATTGTAAAAATGACAATTAAAAACGAAAAAGATCAAGTCACATTTTTAACTGACATGATGGAAGCGGTGGATGAGACATTTTTGCTTAATCATTTTGAAGAAGATCAAGCATTAGGAAATTTATATAAATGCGCTTATAAGAATTCACCTGCAGACCTAACAAAAAATTCATTTAATTATGTTGGAATTGAAACTCCATCATGGACTCCAGTTTATGATTTAAAAACCAACGATAAAGAACCAGACCATTCATTGCTAGAGAATTTCATTAATATTATTAATGACGATAAACGTCCTGCAGAAGAATTTAAAGATACTTTAGAAGAAATTTTGGATGTTGATGAATTTATTAGATTCTCTGCTTTAAGTTGGGTTATAGGTAATCCAGATGACATGAGAAATAACTATAACAACTACTATCTTTATTTTAGAAGCGACACTAACAAAATGGTTGCATTTCAATATGATTTAGACAGATGTTTTGGTATTTTAAAAGATTGGGAAATACACACTGAAAATTATTGGTATTCTTCAAGCAAAAATATCGTTAGTAGTGACGAACAAGTTAACCCATTATTTTACAGAGCAATTATTGAAGGGTCGTCTGGTTCCTCAAAAAAATATTCACTGTTTAGTGAATACAAATCACGTTACGAAGCTTATTGTTACCATTACGCTCATAAATATTTGGATGTTCAAAAATTCCAAGAGTTTACAAACCAATTTCCACTTGTAAATAAGGATGTTTCTAAGTCAAATCGAAACGGAAATTTACTCTTTAAAACATATTGTGAAGAAAAACTTAAAGTTTCTCCATCCACTGAAAACCTTGATTATTCTGATATGATGTCATTATTTTGATTAGATTAATCTAATTGTTTTTTCTCAAGCTCATTGACAATATATAATGGTAGTTCTATAATTTAAATAGTTTAAATTGTAAGCACTTATTACTTAATCGACGGCCTACTCTTTAAACAAATTTATTTCATTTAATTTTTATACGGAGGAAAAGAAATGAAAAAAACTATTGCAGCTTCAGCTTTATTCGCTGCACTCGCACTTGTTGCTTGTGGTCCAGCAAAAGAGAAACCAACACCAGCACCATCACCAGCAGATGATGTTGTCGTGCCAGTAGCAGAAGGTAAAACAACACTTTACTTTGAAATGGCTGAAGACTCAGTTGTGCCAGCCGATTACGCTTCTATTTACTTAGCAGGTGTTATGACTAACTGGACAACAGGATTAGGAGCTCCAGTTTTCACCAAATTAGGCGAAACTAGAATCTACTATGTCCAAATTGACACACCTGAAGATCCAAGTTCTTGGATCAATGCCGATTCTGGAGCATACGACTATCAATTAGTCCTTGGCTATAATGAATCATCAAATATGGCTGCTTCAAAATTAGGACTTCAATGGAACGATGCTTACAAAGCAGATCAAACAACAACAGGAACATCAAACCCAAGTTTTGAATGGGATGGTGTTGCACAAAAGATTGATTTAGGTTCACAAAGATGGTCAACACAAGTTCTTGCACCAGCTGCACCACTTGCAAACGTTACATTCTTTGTAACATTATCAGAAGCACTTCCAGCAGGATACAATGTCCACATGGCAGGCTCACACCAAGGATGGGGTTTTGATAACTCATTAATGTCACCAAATGAAGATAGAACAAAATGGTCAATCACATTTGAAAGCATTTATGCAGACACCTATGAATTCCAATTACTCGCTGAAGAAGAAGGCGTTGAAGGATTAACATGGGCTCACAAATCAGCTGCTAACGAAGCAGTTGGTGGTGGAAACTTATCAATCACCGTTACTGATTTAAACGAAGGCGGAGAAGTCGACGTTCTTCTTGGCGATACAACATCATTCGTTTTATAATCGTAAGAAAAATTTAATTATAAAAAGGCATGTGCTATAATTAGCATATGCTTTTTTATTTATATTGGAGGACTTATGAAATTTAGAAATTTTACTTTATGTTTATTATCAACCCTTGTAATAAGTGGTTGTAAAGGTGGACAAGAACAACCAATCGATAAACCTCAAGAAGAACCACTTCCTGAATACGTTGATCCTCCAAAATATGATGAAGATAGTATTTCATTCCATTATGTGAGAGAAGATAAAAAATATTCTACTTGGGCACTATGGCTTTGGGCTGATGGAATGGACGGAAAAGAATACTTATTTAATGGAGAAGATGAATTAGGAGCAATTGCTGCTTATCCTCTATCAGATTTCGGAAATAATGTCACTAAACTTGGCTTTATTGTTAAGAGCAAAGGTGGATGGTCAAAAAAAGACCCAGATGGCGACAGATTTGTTGAATTTAGTAAATATACTAAAGATGAAAACAATATTTACCACATTTATTTAAAATCAGGAGATCGTATGATTTATACTTCGGAAGCGCTCGATAAAGAGCCAAACATTATAAGTGCTGACTTTATATCAGATACAAAAATAACAGTTAATGCTACTCAACCATTTAGCAAAGTTGAAATTTTAGAAAACAAAGTTTTAATAAGTGAAATGGACGTAAATCCAAGTGCTAAAACAGCAACTATTTCATTTGCAGGTGAATCAAAGGCTGATTTAAATAATTCATATTCTGTAAAAGTTACATTTGCTGATGGAACAATAAAAGAAAATGAAGTTTCGATCACTGCTTTATATAAAACAAGCAGCTTTGACGAAGCTTTTGCCTATAATGGTGATGATTTAGGAGTTACTTACACTAAAGAAAAATCAATCTTTAAAGTTTGGTCTCCAGTTTCATCAAGAATTTTATTAAGAATTTATGAATCAGGAACACCAAAAAGTGTTTATTCCGGAACTGGTAATGACACTGTTTATCTTGAAGTTGAAATGGTTAAAGGAGAAAAAGGTGTTTTTGAAGCCACAGTTAATGAAGATTTAGCCGGAAAATATTATACTTACGTAGTAACTAACTCAAAATTCTCTAATCAAGAGATTGTTGATCCTTACGCACAAAGTACAGGTATTAACGGTAAAAGAGGCATGATTGTAGACTTCGAATGTGAAGAGGCAAAACCAGAAGGTTGGGATGAAGTTTCTCCACATGTCATCGATCGTAAAGCTTTAACTGTTTATGAAACTCATGTTGCTGACGTTACTTCTTCAAAAACATGGAATGGTAATGCTGCAAACAAGGCTAAATTTGCTGGAATGTATGAAGAAGGAACAACCTACACCGAAAATGGTGTTACTGTTAAGACAGGATTTGACCATATTAAAGAATTAGGCGTAAATGCTGTTCAATTAGTGCCAGTTTTCGACCAAGATAATGATGAAAAAGGTCAAACATTTAACTGGGGCTATAATCCTTTAAATTACAACACACTTGAGGGAATGTATTCAAGTGATGCAAAAGACGGTTATAAGAGAATTAAAGAATTTAGAACTTTGGTTCAAAAATATAACGAAGCAGGAATTAACATAATTATGGACGTAGTTTATAACCACGTTTCAGGAGCATCAGGTTCAAATTTTGATGTTTTAATGCCTGGTTATTATTTTAGATACACACAAGACGGAGCCTTATTCAATGGTTCTGGTTGCGGAAACGAAACCTCTAGTGAACTTGCAATGACAAGAAAATTCATTAAGGATTCTGTTTGCTTTTTAGCAAAAACTTATAAGTTAGGTGGATTTAGATTTGACTTAATGGGTCTTCATGATTTAGACACAATGCAATATGTAAATGAAGAAGCAAAGAAAATCTTCGATGGTATCGTAATTTATGGTGAACCATGGACTGGTGGAACATCTGGTTTAAATTCTTCATTAAGCGCTGCGCAAGCTAATGGAAATAAATACGTTGGTTATGGCGCATTTAATGACCAATTCCGCGATGCTTTAATCAAAGGTGGTATGAATTCAGGAAGTTCTAAAGGTTGGATTACAAATGCCACAAGCAAAATTAGTGATAATGATGCTAATAAGTTAGTCGCAGGAATTAAAGGCATGGTTAAGACTGATTCAATGATGATTAGTGATCCAAATAAAGTCGTTAACTATGTTACATGTCACGATAATTATACTTTATACGATAGAATCAAGGTTTCTGGAACTAAAGATGAAGAGACAGTCAGAAAGATGGCAATGCTTGCTAACTCACTTGTCTTTACTTCTCAAGGCACAACATTTATGCTTGCAGGAGAAGAGTTCTTAAGAACTAAGAATGGTGATTCCAACTCTTATCAATCAAGTTATGCAACAAACGAATTGAACTATGCATTAAAAGTTAAAAACTTAGATATTTTTGAAAACTATAAGAAATTGCTTAAATTTAAGCAAAATATTGACGGAATGCATTTAGGAGCAGGATCAAATCAAGGAATTAATGTTTATTTTGAAGACAACAATTCACTTCTTATTTATGACATTGTTGACACTGAAAATAGCAAAACTTATAGAGTTATTCACGCAAACGGAACCATTGCAGCGAACAAGACTGTTGATTTAAGCAATTTTGAAGTTTATTTAGATACTCTAAATCAAGACAAGGTTCTTTCATCGCAAACTTCTATTGCACCATATGAAACGATTATCGCAGTTAAATAAATTAATCTTAATTATTCCAACATTATTTTTATCAGGGTGTGGAAAGAAACTTTCCATACCTTCTAATGTAATGAAATATTTTGAAAAGTTTAATTACTATGATGCTTTTGACTACGTTAAAAACGGTCATTTTATTGAGACTTATGAAGAAGTAAACTCTGAGAACAAGGTTTATTCTTCGCACATAATCACTTGTGATTTTTTGAAAGAGTCGCAGTTTAATTTTTCTATTGTTGCAATTTATTCCTATAGCGGTGATCAGTCTTTAGAAAACAAAGATAAAAAAATCGAGATTAATTGTTCTGATTCTGGTGCAACATTACTCATCACTGATTTATCGAGTGATGAAGTAGATACAGAGTCAATTTCACTAGATCAAGCTTCAGATTACTACAATCGCATTTTTTATCTATCTTGGACTGGTTATCCTTATGGCGGGCTTTATTATGGAGACTATTTCATAAATCAATATAAGCAAATTTCTAATTACGTTAAAATTGACGAAGAAAATGAAAATATTGGCTTTGAATATTTAGATATTGATCGCGGGAATAACATTTTAGCTTCGCAAAAAATGTGGATTAATAAACAAGGTTTACTTGTTTATAATGAATCAAAAATTAAAAATGCCAGCACGAATGCGTGTGGCACTTTAATTCAAGAAGCTTCTTATAATTTACTTAACTGATGTTTGATCATCTAGACGTAAAAATACGTAATACGATAATAAAATATAGCTTTCAATAAATAAGAAAAAGCCGAAGAAAATTAGATACTCATAAGTGAGATATTCTTCTATATTGGTTGAAGAAAATATGTTAAATCTTAATAGAAGAAAAATAACAATTTGAGTAATTGAAATTAGAAAGATAACCGATGCAATTATGCCGGTTATTTTTCTTCTTTTGTGATTAGGAGTGAAACAAATTTGGTTCAAAAGCAAAGTTCCGTTTCTAAAAGATTGAATAATTAATCTTAGTTGAAAGAAACAGAAGAAAAGACATGCTCCATAACTAATAATGTTTATAAAAAACATTCCAGTGCTTGTGTAAAGTGAGAAAGCTCTTGCTAAAAAAGTATAAACAATTGCACCTACTGCTAAAAGCATAAGCACAATAACTAAGGCAACATAAGAGATTCTAAATTTTTTTAATTTCATAATTTTATTATATTTATTTTTTCTGAAAAAAGTAGAAATGTTTACATATTTCAAAGAAATATTTCGTATTTTTATTTGGCCGTGGTATAATTTTAGTATCAGTTTGAATATATATTCAATCAACAAAAGGAGAAAGTATGAAAAGTATTTCAAAATTGAAAGCGCTCCCACTTGCAGGGTTAGTTGTAACTGCAATGGTGGGCCTATCTTCATGTGGCAAAGAATCCAATGTTGTTAATATTTGGGGCCCTGCTGAACACGAAGAAGTCTATTTGCAAGCTGCTGCTAAGTACAAAGAAGCTCACCCAGAATTTGATGCTGAAGTGAAATTCTCTGCTTTAGGCGATGCAGGCGCAAATGGAAACATTTCCAAGGACGTTGAAGCTGCTGGTGAAATCTTCACATTCCCTAACGACCAATTAATCGATATTGATTTAATGGGCGCCTTATCACCAATCCAAGGTGAAAGACTCGCAAGAGTTCAAGCAGAACATGTCTCTGGTGCTGTTGAAGCAGGCAAATTTGGCGGAAAGTATTTAGCTTACCCAATCACTGCTGATAACGGTTTCGTCTTTATTTATAATAAAGATGCATTCAAAGATACTGCTATTTGGGATGCAGCCAATGACAAATT
The DNA here is from genome assembly GCA_045628045.1 of Bacilli bacterium. Taxonomy (GTDB): domain Bacteria; phylum Bacillota_I; class Bacilli_A; order RFN20; family CAG-826; genus Fiminaster. The sequence continues at coordinate 102,258 of JAZQOV010000006.1, read as the reverse complement.
AGTTGATGGCTACACATTTAGAGATCTTTACGCTGCTCTTGATGAAAGAGGAGTTCAAGCAGGACACGAAAAATGGGGTGCTGCTAAAGTTGTATGGCCAGCAGGTACTGCTTGGTATCAATGCGGTATGTATTTCGGTGTCGGAGCCGATTACGAAGTCTCATTTGATGAAGAAACAGGCAAACAAACAAAATCTAGCTGTAACTTCGCTTATGACATGGTAGATGGTCGTAGAGATTTCAAACGCGGTGAAGATGCAATTCGTTGTATGGTTAACTCATACACAAATGAAGATGGATCAATTAATGAACACTTTGATTTCTTAGATGATTCCAACTACAACACATATGCAAACACCTACTCAAAAGAAGGTGAAGAGAAATTATTAGCAGGTATTGTCTGTTGGAATAACGGTAACCTCAAGACTAACTGGGGTGAAAATTATGCATGTCAATCATTACCAATGCTCGAAGCAAAATGTGCTCAATATGGTGGTGATGGCACAAAATATATGTGGAAAACATTCAACGGTTATAAACTTATGGGTGTTAATCCATGGTCAAAATATGCAAGAAAGTCAGAAGAAAGCTTAGCTCAATTACATGACTTTGCTGAATATCTTGCAGGTTATGATGTCTCAATGATGCGTTTCAATGCTACAAATGCTGGACCATCAAATTTACAAGCTCAAGCAGATCCTGTTGTCGCTGCAAACCCATTCATTAAAGCGTTAAATGATGAATGTGCAAGAGTTGACGAAAACGGCAAACCAGGATTCAGAGTTCAAGACTGTGTCCCACAAAACTTCTGGACACCAATCGCAAACTTAGGTCTTGGCGTATTCAACTATGTTGATAAAGGTACAAACCCAGGTCAATATAAGAATGTTCAAGCCCTTGATAACGAGCTTTACAACTTACAAAAATCAATTGAAACTACTGCTTGATTTGTAGTTTTTAGAGGGTGGACTTTGTCCACCCTCTTTATTTAGTAAGGAGGCATTTATGACTGATTTAGAATATCTTGGCTTGTCGAAAGGCCAACGTTTTATTTCAAATATAAAACACGGATTTAAGAATTTTTTCTTGCAAATAGGCAAATTTTTTAAAAGCATTCCTTTTGGAATCTGGAAATTAATTAAAAGAATTGGCTATTTCTTTTTAAATTTAGGGAGAATGTTTAAATACGGTGATACAGCCACAAGAGTCTCCTATGGCGTAATGGGCATCGGATGCATTAGACACAAACAATACCTTAGAGGTTTTTTATATTTAGGTTATGAAATTGCTTTTATAGTTTACATGATCTTCTTTGGATGGAAATATCTCTCCAAAATTGGTTCACTTGGAACTGTAGAAGCATCAAAATCAGAGTCTGGATTTATTGCAAATAATCCTGATAACTCATTCTATATTTTATTGTTCTCAATTGTCACAATACTCATAATTGGATGTACTTTGTTTTTATGGTATCAGAACATCAAGCAAGCATATGAAAACTATCGCTTTAAACAAATTAACAAAAAATTAGTTTCTGACAGAGATGATTTAAGACAACTTGGTAATAAGTATTACCATCGTACTCTTTTGGCCTTTCCAATGATTGGAATGTTCCTTTTTACTGTAATCCCATTAATATTCATGATTACTGTTGCATTTACAAACTTCGATGCAGGCCACTATCCGCCAAATAAATTATTTGGTTGGTGTGGAACTGATAACTTTAAAACTTTGTTTTCTGTTGCAGGAGCTGAAGGTGACTACCAAGATCAACAGTTCGCTTATACATTTAAAGTTGTATTGGGTTGGACTCTTATTTGGGCAGTTTTAGCAACATTCAGCTGCTTCTTCCTTGGCATGCTTGTCGCAATTATTATTAACAAAAAAGGCATTAAACTTAAAAAATTCTGGAGAGCATGTTTGGTTACAACTATCGCAGTTCCTCAGTTTATTTCATTATTATTAATGAAAAATATGCTTTTATCTGGTGCCTATGATGGTATTTATAACGTTATTTTAAAGTCAGTTGGCTTAAATAGCGTTAACTGGCTTGCGGATCCAACAATTGCCAAAGTTACAGTTGTTATTGTTAACCTTTGGGTTGGTATTCCATTTACTGTTTTATCTTGTACTGGAATTTTAATGAACATTCCAAGCGATCTTTATGAGGCTGCCAAAATCGATGGTGCTAGTCCGTTTAAAACTTACACGAACATCACACTTCCTTATATGATGTTCGTTATGGCTCCATCGTTAATCACTTCATTTATTGGAAACTTAAATAACTTTAACGTTATTTTCTTGTTAACTAGTGGCAACACAGCACTTACTGATACCTTATTACACCCAAAAGCTCAAAGAACAAGCTTATTAATTACGTGGTTATATGAATTAACTGTTAATGATCAAGCCAAAAAATACGGTCTTGCATCTGTCATTGGTTTATTCATGTTCGTTTTATGTGCTGTTGCTTCATTAATAACATTTACAAGAAGTAAGAGCTTTAAGAATGAGGAGGATTTCCAATAATGGCTAAAAGAAAAGCAAATGCCAAAGTAAAATCCACTATTGCAAATAGTGCAATTTATATTTTCCTTGGCGTATTATCAATTATTTGGGTCTTCCCATTTGTTTATTTGTTGTTTACATCTTTTGAAGGTTCTTCACCTGCAATTTCAAACCACTTACTTCCAAGAACTTGGACATTTGATAATTATCTAGCCCTCTTTAAAAAGATGGATAATCCAATTTTCTCAAGCGGTGGTGTTTATCGTGATACTTCCAAATTTGGAAGATGGTATTTAAATACTTTAATTATTGCTTTAGTTACAGCATTAATTCAAACAGTTCTGTCATTAATGACAGCTTATACACTTTCTAGACTAAGATTTAAAGGAAGAAAACAATTAATGCAATTCATGTTAATTCTTGGAATGTTCCCAGGATTTTTAACAATGATTGCTATTTACAATCTTCTTAAATTAATTGGTTTAAAGACGTCACCAGTAGGATTAATCCTTGTTTATATTTCTGGATCAGCAATGAACTATTACATTTCTAAAGGTTTCTTTGATACGATTTCCCGTTCGCTTGATGAAGCTGCAATGATTGATGGCGCAAGTAAAAACCAAGTTTTCTGGAAGATTATTCTTCCACTTTCAAAACCAATTGTTGTTTACACCTTATTAAATTCATTCATTGGACCATGGGGTGACTTTATGATGGCATCATACTTATTAGGTGCTGAAAAAGAGAAATATACAGTCGCTGTTGGATTACAAGAATGGACTACAATGGAAGGTCAATGTTATTACTTCACTAGATTCTGTGCCGCAGGCATTATTGTTTCGGTGCCGATTGTTATTTTGTTCTTATGGCTACAGAAATTCTATGTTGAAGGTGTTACCGGCGGAGCGGTTAAAGGATAAAATGAAAAGACTTAATCTTTTTAATAAATTTATAATGTGTGCGTGCATACTTCCTTTAAGCGCGGTCGCTTGTGGATGTGATAAGAAGGTTCCTTTAAACGAAATTAACGATAATTTCAGAAATATTTACCAAATTATGCCAATTTCTTTTGCTGATAGTAATGGCGATGGTTATGGTGATATTAGAGGAATAATTGATAAACTTGATTATATCAAGGATATGAATTACACCGGAATTTGGCTTACCCCAATTCACAAGAGCAATTCATACCATAAATACGATGTCATGAATTATAAGAGCATTGATCCGACCTTTGGAACTCTTGAAGATTATGATGAATTAGTTAATAAATGTCATGAAAAAGGAATGACTATCTTACTTGATTTAGTTATTAATCACACTTCAAGTGCAAATGAGTGGTTCTTAAAAGCTTGTGATGCACATAATAGAAATCGTCCTGATGATCAATATTACAATTACTATAATTTTGTAAGAGGAGTGCCAAGCACTGGATGGCATTCAGTTCCAGGAAGTAACACATGGATTTATGAAGGCTCATTTAACTCAGGAATGCCTGACTTAAATCTTGAATCTATCATTGAAAATGATCAATGCTATTTGGCCAAAGATTTAGAAGATGTTATGAAATTTTGGTTGGTCGATCATAATATTGATGGATTTAGACTTGACGCCGTTAATGAATATTGCAATAAAAACACTACAAATAATAAAGCAGTTTTAACTTGGATTAATAATACTGCAAAACGTTTAAAACCAAGTTGCTACATTGTAGGTGAAGGCGATTGGACTGCAAATAGTGCCCAAAATAAAGAATATCAAGCTTCAGGCATTGATTCATTCTTTAATTTCGCTAATGCAAATGCAGATGGAAATATTGGAAGCTCTTTAAAAAGACAAAACTTTTCTCGTTATTTTGGAAGCTTTGCTTCCAATAAAGAAGTTGCCCAACAAGGAATGCCTGCGGTATTCATTGCAAATCATGACACTGGAAGATCTGTTGGCGCAGTTGCAGGCAGAAGTTCATCAAATAACGCCAAATTTGGTCTTGGTTTACTTGAATTAATGCCAGGAGTTACCTATACATATTATGGTGATGAAATTGGAATGGCGGTGCCAAGTAACGCAACAAATAATGACCCAAATAAACGCTTACCAATGGATTGGGGCGATAATTATGTTTGCAAAGATCCATCTGGAACTATTTCATATAATCATGATGATGCTTATCCTTACGAGAATGTAAAAGAACAAATGAAAGATAAAAAATCTATTCTTAACTATGTTAAGAGAGCAAATAGATTAAGAAGAGAATTCCCTCAGCTTGCTAGAGGAGATTTCTCAACAGTTTATGTCAATGACGCTGATACATTTGGTGTTATTAAAAGAACTTATAACAATGAAACAATTTATTGTGCAGTTAATTTCTCAGTAAGTTATTCTGCCAAATTTGATTTTAGTAAGTATGGATTAAAATGCTCTTTGCTTGATGAAATTTCACCAAACGGAAAGAGCTCAATAAAAGGAACAGTTTTAACTGTTCCTGAACAAGGAATTGCAATAATTGGTTAAGGAGAAAACAATATGGCAAAATTAAGTTTAAGACACATGTACAAAGTCTATCCAAACGGCGTTAAAGCTGTTAATGATTTTAATATGGAGATTAATGATGACGAATTCATCGTTTTCGTTGGCCCATCTGGATGTGGTAAATCAACTACTTTAAGAATGATTGCAGGTCTTGAAGAGATTTCTGCTGGTGAACTTTATATTGATGATGAACTCGTCAATAACGTAGAGCCAAAAGACCGTGATATTTCAATGGTTTTCCAGAACTATGCTTTTTATCCACATATGTCAGTATACGATAATATGGCATTTGGCTTACGTTTAAGGCATGTTCCTCAAGAGGAAATTCATAAGAAGGTTTTATGGGCTGCCAATGCTTTAAAAATCACTGAATATTTAAACAGAAAACCAAAAGCACTTTCTGGTGGTCAACGTCAACGTGTCGCCTTAGGTAGAGCTATTCTAAGAAATCCAAAGGTTTTCTTACTTGACGAACCTCTTTCAAATCTTGATGCCAAATTAAGAACTGAAATGCGTGCTGAAATTGCAAAACTCCATAATCAACTTAAAACAACATTTATTTATGTTACACACGATCAAGTAGAAGCTATGACTCTTGGAAGTAGAGTTGTTGTTATGAAACTCGGTTACATTCAACAAATTGATACTCCAATTAACCTCTATAATTATCCTGAAAACAAGTTCGTTGCTGGATTTATCGGAACTCCACAAATGAGCTTCTTTGATGTTACTTTAAATAGAAAGAAAGATGATGTTGCAATTAAATTTGCCAAAACAGGTGATGAAATTCACGCCAAACTCGATGATGTTATTAGAGTTGACCAATCTTATTTCTATAAAGAAAAACCAGTTATTCTTGGTATTCGTTGTGAAGACGTTAGCATCGATCCAGAAGTTGTTAAGAAATCTGATGCCAAAATTAAAATTAAAATTTCTCACTTTGAAGAACTTGGCAACGAAACACTCGTTTATGGTGATGTGAATATTAATAATAAGGACTTTAGTGATAACTCAACATCAATTATAGTTAAAAACTATAAAACAGGTTTAGGTTTAAAAGCAGGAGATGTTGTTGAAGCTGCTATTAATGTTAAAAAAGCTCATTTCTTTGATGCAAAAACAGAAAAAACAATTTGCTCAAGAATTCCTACCACAAATACATTTGACTGCTCTATTAAAAATAGAACTCTTGAAGTTCTTGGTTCGAAGATCAAACTTCCTGATGCATTTGAAATTGATAATTTAGTAAATGGCGAAATCTATGTTCCTGTTGAAGCTATTGGATTTGATGGTGATATTGAAGCAAAGGTTACTAGAGTAGAAGAAATTGGCGAACACAAAGTATTTACATTAAATATTGGTGAACGTTCATTCTTTGTTGTTGATGCTAATTTAAAACTTAACCAAAAAGTAAAGATTTCAATTAATCTTGAAAAGATTACAATTGCAAAAGATGGTGAAATTTTAGTCAAACCTCTTCATAGTTATTCAAAGGTTGTTGGTTCATTTACCAATCTCGAAAATAATAAACTTGCTTGCAAATCAATTGTTAAATATAAAAACGCATGCGTAGAAGAGCAAGTTAAAAACATTAACTTTGATAGAAGAAAAGCGATTGCTGATATTACTAACTGCAAAATGGTTTGTGATGTCAAAGATGAATATAAGAATCGTGTAAATGACATTAACATGAAGATAACTGATATTCTTTCCAATTGCGATATTGCAAAAGATGAAAAGAAGAAAATGGTTGCTGAAAAGAAACGCGAACTTGCTAAAGCAAAAGGTGAATATAAAGCTGATTTGGCAGCAATCAAAGAGAATAGTAAGAAAGAGTTGTCTAGTGAACAAACAGCCAAAATTAGTAGCACTAATAAAGAATTTGATACAAAGGTTGCAGTTAAAAATGAATGTGCACATAGTTTTGCTGAAGCCACTTCAGTAGGTGCATCTAAGATTAAGAAAATTGCACTAGAAGATATTAAAGCTGCAGAAACTTTACTTTGTAAAGATGTTGAAAAGCTTAATAAAGAACTTGAAGCAGAAATTGCGAAAGTTAAATCTACTAAAGAGTTTGCAAATGCTGATGAAAACCAAAAAGACAAGCTTATTGAAGCTGTTCGTAATAGTTATGCTGCAAAGAAAGATGAACTTATTAGTGCATCAAAAGTTTTCTATTTTGTAATCAATGGTGTTTATGTAAAATCCAACTACGAAATCTCAAAGAAGATTATTCAAGCATTAGGATCTTCAGTCTTTAATTCAAATTATAGATTTGAAATCTCAATTGATTCACTTCATATTGCAAAAGAAGGATTTAAAGCTAAAGTTGCCAAAATTATTGATTATGGCAATGGTAAGAAATACATTGTTGCAGAAGCCTTTGGTGATAAATTCACTTTGCGTGCAGAAAAAGGCATTAAAGAAAACGACACTATTAAAGTTACGTTTGATTTAGAAGACCTTAGAATTTACGAAAATAAATTCGATATTAGATTATACTAATCTAAATTTATTATTTAACCTGACTTATTTTAGATAAGGAGTTTTTATGAATAAACAAGCAATTGAACATCAACACGAATCAAAATATTGTTTTTATCTTGATGATAAACGCTGCGTTATAAGAGTAAGAACTGCAAAGAACGATACAATTGAAAAAATTGAAGTTGTTTGGAATGAGTGGTGTAAATTTTATAAAGAAAAGAAAGTAAACAAACTTGAAAAAGCTTATAGTGACGAGCTTTTCGATTATTATGAAACTATTATTGCAAGCGAAAAGGCAAGCTACGAATATTTTATAAAAATATACGATAAAGACGGAGAAATTTACTATTTAGCTGATGATGGACTTTCTCAAGATTATTCTGAGGCAAATACATTTTTAAATGAGTTCATGTCTAAATTTCCAAATGAACATGATTTACCAAAATTAAATAAAACATTAACAGGAAGACTTTTCTATCAGATTTTCCCAGAACGTTTTGCTTGTTCAGATTTTAAGAAAAAATATATCAACATGGATTGGTATGAAAAGAAAGTCGATAATGACCATTTTATGGGCGGAGATATTAAAGGAATTATCGAAAAAATTCCTTACTTAAAGAGTTTAGGCGTTGGTGGTATTTGGCTTAATCCAATCCATCCATCTGATAGCGCACATAAATATGACGTTAATGATTATTTTGAAATTGATCCAATGTTTGGAACAACCAAGGATTTTAAGCGAATGCTTAAAGTTGCTCACGAAAATGACATTAAGATAGTTATTGACTTAGTTTTTAATCATTGTGCTTATCATAATGTTTTGTTCCAAGATGTTGTGAAAAAAGGAAAAAAATCAAAATATTATAATTGGTTCTTTGTCGACGGAGATAAAGCAGATTACAAGAAACGTAACTATTTAACATTTGCGGATGTTGCAAATATGCCAAAATTAAATACATCAAACCCAGAAGTCTTAGATTATTTTACTAAAGTGGTACTTTATTGGGCAGACATGGGTGTTGATGGATTTAGACTAGATGTTGCATTTGAAGTTTCTTATTATTTCTGGAGAAGTATTAAGAAAGCGTTACTTGAAAAACATCCAGACTTCTATTTTATAGCAGAAGATTGGATGAATTCTGAAAAACGTCTCGATAATTATCAATGGGATTCATTAATGAATTATCCATTTAGATACGCTCTTATGAGATATTTTGAAGATGAAAAGAAAGATGCAAAGTGGATTAGCAACAGACTAAATTCTTTACTTGTGAGATATCCAGATCCATTCAATCATAAGATGCTCAATCTTTTAGATTCGCATGACACTCCAAGATGGTATAACACTGTTAAATTTGATAAAGATTTCTATTTTGTGAGCTACGCTTTATTAATGTTTTATCCTGGTGTTCCAGAAATTTATTATGGAAATGAAATATTGATGGAAGGCGAACAAGATCCATTTAACCGTAGAGGCATGGAGTGGAATTCAAAAGTCTTTGGTGGTGAAGATAATAACTTCTTCAAGCAAATTCTTAAGCTCAGAGAACTCGAACCTGTGAAGTATGGCGAAGTTAGAGCTTACGAAAAAGATGAAGTTGCTTTTATCTCTAGATTCATTGGAAAAGAAGAATATGTTCTTGCTTTCTATAAAGGAAATAAACCCGTCGATTTGAAGGTTAAAAATATAATCTTACAAAGAAACTACGATGGTAACAAAATCACAAAAACAGGTTTTGTTGTTTATAAAAAATAATCGGAAAAAATATGGAAAATCCCGGGAATTTCCGGGATTTTTCTTTATTTTATAATAGTTTTTCTATCTCATCTTCGCTATAAACTTCGATGCCTTTTGATGCAAGAAGTTTTGCGGTAATACCTTGCCCTTTTATTAGACGATCCATGAAGTAACCATTGTGAATCATGTGTGTTCCACAAGAAGGAGAATTTTCTTTAAGGACAGCTTTTGTAATGCCTAAATATTTACATAACGCAAGAGCCTTACGAGCACCTTCTTCAAAGAATCTTGTGACATCAGTGCCGTCTTTTCTGACAACTTGATCACCTTTAATTTCACTAGGCAGTCTTGGTGTTGGAAGTCCCCCTTCACATTCTGGACAGAATAATACAAGATCGTATTTTTCTTTTAGGGCTTCAATCTTTGGACAATATTTGCCTTGTCCTTTGTAATTACATTTCTCACCTACTAAACAGGCACTAATTAAAATTTTTTGCATATCTTTATCATTATATACTAATTTCCTGTAGATTCATATTTCGAAGCACAAACATTCCAGATAATAATTGCTAAAGTTAATAAAATGGCTGCTGCACTAATAATAATTATAGAAATTATCCAAGGATTATATGATAAAAATCCAAGAAGAATTTCGACTGGTATTGTGGTTATTAACATGAATGGAATTATTCCTGTAAGAAGTACACGAATAACTTTTGGAAAGATTCCTCTTGGATATTTGACATATGTCAAAGAATTATAAACAAGCTGAAACATTTGACCAGTACGCTTTAAAATAAATGCTAAACCAGCAAACATTATTTTGAATGCCGAGATAATAATTGCGCCAAAAATAATGGCAATAATTAGCAATACTACATTTGCAAAAGTCCAATTAAAAACAACATTTGGTTGTAAACCGCAAATTATAATCATGGCAATGCCTAAAATTATCTCTCCAAAACCTTCTGGTTGAAAAGTTTCTGCAATAGTCATAAGTAATGTTGGCATTGGTTTAAGGAAGTTTCTATCTAATGAACCATCAGTAACTCTCCAATAACAAACTCTCCAAAGTTCATCAGTGAATAAATGGTCAACTCCTTTTGGTAGCATTACAAAGCCATATAAGAATCCTATTTGCCAAATATTCCATACTCCTTGGCCGTCAATATTTAAGGCAGGAATTGAGTTAACAACAAAATAAATCGAAAGAAGCGAACAGACATTTTCGATTGTGAAAGCTAGCATTGCAATAATGGTGTCGCCTTTATATTCAAGTCTAGACATTATTGAGCGTTTGATAGAGGCAAAATAAAATCGTATGTAATGCATATTAACCACCTTGTACCGTTACTTTCTTGCTAGCAATTTTAAAGAAAATTGCATTAATTAATTCTAAAAGAAATATCCAAGTTATTGATAACCCAATTGTATGTATAATTAAAAGATAAGTTTGAGGTTGTGAGTAGTCACCAAGTAAAGCTAGAATTGGATTTTGGATCATACCTGCAAAAGGCAAATAATTTAGGACTATAGAAAAATCAATTTTACCAAATTTAAAAAATGCTAAAGGAAGCGAAGCTCCTCCTAAGAAACCAACAATTGAATTTTTCGCTAAATTTAATCCCCAACCGCTTGTGGTATAAAAACAGCAAATTCCTGTAAAATACTCAAGTGAATCAGAAATAATTATTGAACATAATACAAGAATTAAAAATGAAAATAATGAGAAAAGAAGCGCCCATACCGAAACAAATTTAATAATTCCAGTTAAAATAAAAATGGTGTAGGCAATTAAAGTAAGTGGTAATCCAATCATTAAAAATTTATTCATTATTATACCCAATGCTATAGCAAGGTTTTTACCTCTATAACTAATTGGCTTAGTAAAAGACATACAAATAGTGCCTTCTGTAATTTCTTTATCAATTCTGTAACCTGTGTCGCCGCCAAAAATGCAAAAACTTAAAATATTTGAGAAGATAAAATATGCAATTATTTCCCTAAATGTAAAACCATTGATAACTGGAGAAGTTGCGTTTTTATAAATTGCAAACCACAAAAATAAAGTACAAAGTACTTCGATAATGGTAATGAAAAACCAACCAATGATGGCAGATTTATACGCCATCGAGTTAATCATTCCAGCTTTGAAAAATGGTTTATATTTTTTAAACATTTTATTTTGTTTTTCCTAAAATTTGTTTAACAACATCCTCAAGTGAAAGCTCTGTAATATTTAAATCAGAAGCCTTTAGTGTGTGGAAAACATAGTCAATAACGTTTTCTAATTTTACTTCATCGGCATTAAATTTAATTATTTCATTTTGCTCGACATGAGAATATGTTACTTTTCCATCAAAAGTATTGAATTCAGTCTTTTCAAACTCTTCTTTATAAGGAATTTTAATTGTTCTTAAGTCACCGAATTCATTTTTTAGATTTTTGATTGGACCATCATAGATGATTTTGCCCTTTTCAATTAAAATTATTCTATCACAAAGATTTGCGACATCTTCCATGTCATGTGTAGTTAAAATGACGGTGGTATTGTATTTTTTATTCATCGCTTTGATTGCATTTCGTATTTTTTCCTTAACCAAAACATCAAGGCCAATTGTGGGTTCATCCAAAAATAAAATTTTTGGATTATGCAACCATGCAGCAGCAAGATCTCCTCTCATACGTTGACCAAGTGAGAGAGTCCTAACAGGTTGGTTAATAAATGAATCAAGCTCAAGAGTTTTCTTTAAAAAAGCCATTCTTTCTTCATAATCTTTGTCACTAATTTGATAAATCTCTTTTAAAACTTTGAATGTTTCAACTAATGCAATGTCCCACCAAAGTTGAGTTTTTTGACCAAAAACAACTCCAATTTTTGCAGCAACTTGTCGTCTTTTCTTTGATGGATTCAATCCATCGATCAAAACTTCACCAGAAGTTGGTGATAAAATACCGCACATCATTTTGATTGTGGTGGATTTGCCAGCTCCGTTTGAACCAATGTAGCCAACAATTTGCCCATCGGGAATTTGGAGGTTAACGTTATCTACTGCGGTTGTAGTTATGTATTTGCGTGAGAAAAGGGTCTTGAACATCTCTTTTATGCCGTCGCCTCTTATAGCTTTTTTAAAGACTTTTGTTAAATTATATAATTCAATCATAACCGTTTCCTCTAACGATTATTATTTATTAATTTTGATTAAAATCAAACAAAATATAAGAATGTTTACCTAAAAATAAATAATTATAAATCATTTGATTTATAAAAATTATTATTGTATAATAAATTTATGATTGAAACATTTAAAGTAGAATTAAATGGTAAAACTTATGATGTAGATCTAATTTTTAAGCGACAAAGAAACGCTTATTATCGTTTTAAAAATGAAAAATTTATCATAACAGCACCTTTATTTACAAGTAAAAAGAAATTAATTGACGGCTTAAAAAAATTCGCTCCAAGATTAGTAAATACTAATTGTTTTCAAAATTCAAAAAATTATTCTTTTGAAGAAGATTTTATTTACTTACTTGGCGAAAAATATTCCTTGTCTCAATTTTGTTTAACTGATGATGTAGAAATTGATAAGTTTATTAAACAGAAAGCAACAGAAATAATTATCCCATTAGTAAGAAAATATGAAGCGATAATGGATGTCAAAAAACCATATAAAATTACTGTAAGAAAAGTTGTGTCTAGATTTGGATCAAATTCCTTGCAAACACATCATCTAAGTTTTTGCCAAGATTTAGCACATTATTCAGAGGAAATAATTACATCTGTAGTTGTTCACGAATTAGCGCATGAATTCGAAAGAAACCACGGAAGCAATTTTTACAAAATTGTTTATAAATATTACCCAAATTATAAAGAAATTCAAAAGAAACTTAAAAGAGGTGTTCACAAATGATTTATAAAATTGATTCAAGACAAAATTCTAAAATTAAATATTTAGTTAAACTTTCCAATCCTAAGTTTTTAAAGGAACAAAAATTATTCAAAATTGAAGGCTTTCATGCCCTTGAAATGGCTAAAGAAAGTGGTGTACTAAAATCAGTTTTTGTCACAAAAGAAATAAAAGATTTGGATGTAGATCAATATGTGATAAGTTCGCAATTAATGGAAACGATTTCCTCTGTAAAATCTCCCCAAGGAGTCATATGTGTGTGCGAATTTATTAAAGAAAAAAAGACGTTTGGCGATAAGATTTTGTGCCTTGATAATGTATCCGATCCAGGAAATTTAGGAACATTATTAAGAACAGCATTAGCTTTTGGCTATGATGATGTTATTTTGCTCGATGGATGCTCACAATATAATGAAAAAGTTTTGCAATCAACACAAGGTGCGATTTTCAAATTAAATATTTTAAATAATTTTGATTTAAAATCGCTTAAAAATTATGAAATATATGCAACTGAAATTAAAGGTAGTGTTGATTTATCAACAATCTCGAGCAAAACGAAACACATTTTAGTTTTAGGAAATGAGGCTCACGGAGTTTCAAAAGATGTTTTAGAATTAGCTACAAAAAGAATAAGAATTGATATTCAAAATATTGAATCATTAAACGTTGCAATCGCTGGTGCAATTGCGATGTATCAGCTATCGAAATAACTCAGAAAATTTAGTATTTATCAGTGAAAAATTGTTTATTATTAAACAGTTTTTTCTTGCATTCATGCGCGTTTTATATATAATGTGTGCAATATAAGAGGAGGGAAAAATATGAAAAAACGTTTACTCTTATTGCCGTTATTAGCTGGTTTAGTAATGGGTGGATGTGATTTCTCTAGCATCTTTAATAAAAAAGATGATCCAGGAACTCAATATGAACCAATTGACGAGAACACTCCAGCCGTTAAGTCAGTAGCTATTAGCGGAAATCAAGCCAAATTATCAATAGGCTTGACGATGCAACTCTCAGCTTCCGTGGAAGTAGTGAATGGTGCATCAAACAGTGTAACTTGGTCCACAAGTGCAGAATCAGTTGCGACAGTTTCGACTTCAGGATTAGTTACAGGAATTGCAGAAGGCGAAGTTACAATTACTGCTACATCATCTTTTGATGCAACAAAATCAGCCTCTGTTACTATTCAAGTAGTTGAAGAAGGTTTCGATCCAAGCTTCCTCGAAGAAGGATTTACCTATTCCAAAGAATTCCCTGTTGAGAAGATTAAAGAATTCTTAGGCGAAGGTGAATATGAAATCCTTGGACTCGATAATCTTGTTGGAGGTTGTTATTATCTCCATTCTCAAGAGGAAGATAGTGAAGAAGCACTTGTCGTAGTTGTTGATGGCGTTCGCGATGAAGATTACGCATACGCTCTTTTAGAAGAAGGTTTCGATAGAGTTTATTACTCTTACAAATATTCTTGCTACGAAGCCGTTGATCCAACCGGCAAATATACTGTTGATGTGTATAGTGGTTTTGATGAAGAAACTTACGAATACGTTGCACCAACAATCTTTGAATTCTATAAGTCAGAAGATGTTTGGGATAGCAGTGAATTAACAAGTGACGCCGCATGGGATTTCGAAAAAATTATTAATGAAGATCCTGAAGAAATTGCTTTAGCAAAAGAATATCTTGAACTTCTTCCATTTGTCGCTTTAGGTGAAGACTATGAAATTGACATGGTCATTGATGATTCAGCAAAAGAAGAAATTCTTATGTTCTTAGAATTCCTTGGAATTGATCCAGATTCACTTACAGAAGAAGAATTAGAAATGTACCTCGAAGCATTTGGCTATACTGGTCCAGAAATTTATTTAACAATTTATGACTACTCATTAGCTGAACCATTCGAAGGTTATGACGAAGATCTTCTTGGTGCAGGATATAAAGCCATTGTCGATGAAGAAGGTTATGAATACTATGAACTCGCTAATGGTTTAAGTGCATATTTCGTTTCATACGGATTTGAAGAAACCGGAAACACAATTTATGTTCAAGAAGGAGTCGCAACTCTTGATGCATTCCCAATTGATGAAGTAAACAGTTTTATTGAAACTGTTATTGGTTCTGAAAACAGCGCAATTGCTTATGAAGAAACCGAAGGCGCTTCATTTATGGCACAAATCGAATCTAGCGATATGGTTATCGGTGTAGACTATGTCTACCTTGAAGAAGCAGCTGCTTATGCAGCAAAATACGAGGCCGCAGGTTTTGAAGTTGAATATATTCCTGCTAGTGATGAAGATTATCCAACATGGATTTGCACGAAAGGAAAATTAGTTGTTGCTTTCCAACTTGAACAAACCTATGACGAAACTTCAGAAGAATATTTAGATGAAGGACCACTTTATATTTTTGTCTATGGTGATGAAACAAAACATGAAACTCAAGGCATTTATTTACCAGAAACAATGAGTGCAATGCTTTCAGATGGTTCGTTTGACCTTGATCTCGAAGTTGTAAAACTTGACAATCCAACACTTCAAGTTACTTCATCCAATACTGATGTTGCAACTGTCTCAGGTTTAACCGTTACTTTAGTAGGTGGTGGCGAAACAACAATTACTGTAACCGCAGTTGGAACAGGATTTGTTGCTTCAACTGTACTTTCAGTTAATGCTAAATCACATTACGATATCGCAATGGAAGAGCTTAATGAATGGCTTGCTTCCTGTGGTGTTGAAGAAGAATTCGTTCTTCCACTTCCAACTGGCACATCAATCGCAACTGCAGAAGATTATTATTACGATTCTTATTACAATTGTTACACAATCTATCTTTACACAGATATTGACGATATTGCATATTGTGAAGAACTTGAAGGTTTAGGTTTTGAAGTTGACGAAGATCAATATGGTTTATATGCAACAAGTGGAGACATTCTTGTCACTCCATGGATTTGTGAAACAGGTGTTCTTGAAATTGATGTTTACTATCAACCAGAAGACGTTGGTGGTGACGGAATTACATTTGATTTTGCAGAACTTACTACTACTTCCGGTTCAGTAGGTGGAGTTTCATTCACTACCAGCAAAGCTAGTGGTCAATCTGACCCGGCCTACAATGCAAATCGTTTAGAATTAAGACTTTATGCAAATAACACAATTACATTCACTTCAGATGAACCAATGACATCAATTTTCTTTGATGCAAACACATGTGGCGAATCAAAAGCTACAGGTTCATTTGTTTCTGCAAGTACTGGCACTGTCTCGGCTGTTGATGGCGGATTCCTTTGGGAAGGTAGCGCAACTGAAGTTACATTAACTGTTAGCAGTTCAGGACAAATCCACATTAATGCAATTGAAATTAATGGTGGCGGAGAAGGTGGAAGCGGTTCAACCGATGGTTTAGCCGATTTTGCTGATGAAGTATCTTATGTCCTTTTTGGCGAAGAAGGCGTTTTGGAATATGATTCTGAATATGATGAATATTATTGCGCATATTATTCAGAACAAAGCACATTGATGGATGCATGCGAAGAAATTTGCGATATTCTTGTAGAATATTATGATGAATATGATGCACCAACTGCTGATTCTGACGAAGATGGCGATTATTGTTATGCTTGCTATGGTAGCGATGAATATGAAATTTTTGTTATGACTTACGAAGTTTCAGAAGGAATCGTCTTCCAAGTTGAAGTTTATGAAGCTTATTAAAAAAAGATCTCGAATTATGAAAAAAACGAAAATTTTCGCTCTTGGTTTATTCGCCAGTGCTTTAGCACTCGGCGGTTGCTCATTCTTTAATAAAGAATCAACAAACGGCACAAAACCAGACGCAAATCAAAATACCGACAGTGAAAACACAGATAGCGGTAATACAACTGGTGGCGGCCAAACAACTGAAGCAACATTGCTTGACACATTAAAAGGTTTAGCAAAACCAGTTGCTGCTAAAATGTTAGGCAAAGCAGAATCTTCAATCACCTTCGGTGAATATGAAGATGAAAATGCAACTGCTGATGTTTATTATTATGATTCTTCGTCATTAACATTTGTTGATATTGAAGATTATACTGAAACATTTGATACATCTTTAGCAGACAAAATGGCAAGCTATTTACCAAGTGGTGCAACCTTAGATTTTAATAACGATTATTTAGACTATCTTGAAGATTATGGCATGGCTTATTATGATCGTTACTATATCTCAGGAGAATACACTTACAACATTTATGTTGAAGCTTATGACGAATATGACTGGGGAGATGGAGAAGTAGATCCAGCAGAAACATATAGCTGTATCTACATTTACAAAACATCTCAAGAAAGTGCATTCAATGCATACTTCTCTGCAGAAGAATAATTAAAACAAAATAAAAGAGTCTGTACCTTAAAGGTATGGACTTTTTTTATACTCGCGTTTATAATATAGGCGCATTGACGAGAAGCAGTAACTCGGTAACCTTGCTTAATAGGGAATGTGGAATAGTGGAACCCACGTGTAAGTAAGACGAGTGAATTCACCTCTGAGCATTCTCTTGTAATGAGAGACGTTAACCACGTTACGGCGTTAGAGCAAATTATTTAATTTGAATTAGGATGGCACCACGGAGAAATTCGTTCCTTAGTGTCATCCTTTTATTTATTTAAGGGGGATGGAAACCATGTCAGAAATATTCCAAAAAGTCGCTGAACTTAAGGCAAAAATCTTAGAAGAAGCTTCAAAAATTAAAGATGAAGCCACTTTAAAAGTCTTCCAAGATACTTACATGTCTAAGAAAAGTGAGCTTAACCAATTAATGGGTCAAATCAAAACTTTAGAGGGTGAAGAAAAGACAAAATTTGGCCAGGCTATGAATGATGCAAGAAGCGCAATTAATGAAGCTTTTAGTGCAAAACAAAAAGAAATTAATGATGTTGCAATTGCAAAGAAATTAGAAGCAGAAAAAATCGATATTACACTTCCTTCATTTAATTACAAAATGGGTGGAATTAATCCATTCTACTTAATCCAAGATGAAATTATTGATATCTTTGTATCAATGGGATACGAAGTTAAAGAAGGTCCAGATGTAGAAAGTGATTATTATAACTTTGAAAGAATGAACATTCCTGCTGACCATCCTGCAAGAGAAATGCAAGATTCTTTATATATTAATCCAACTACTCTTTTAAGAACCCACACATCTCCAGAACAAGCTCATGCTATGGATGAAAAAGGTGGAAAACCACTTATGATGATTTGTCCAGGTAAAACCTATAGAAGAGATGATGATGACGCAACTCACTCACATCAATTCGGACAAATTGAAGGTTTAGTCGTTGGAAAAGGAATTACATTAGCAAACTTAAAAGCAACATTAGAGCTTTTCGTTAGAAAAATGTTTGGTGAAAAACGTGAAGTTAGATTCCGTGGTTCATATTTCCCATTCACAGAACCATCTGTTGAAGTTGATATTTCTTGCATGAACTGTGGTGGAAAAGGTTGTTCTATTTGCAAAGGCACAGGATTTATTGAAATTCTTGGAGCCGGAATGGTTCATCCAAATGTTTTAAAAATGTCAGGTTATGATCCTTCTGTTTATAGTGGATTCGCCTTTGGCGTTGGTATTGAACGTGTCGCAATGCTTCGTTATGGCATTGATGATATTCGTAAATTTTATCAAGGTGATGTTCGATTTATCGAACAATTCAGCCGTAAATAATTTAGGGAGGTTAAAATTATGTTAGTTTCATTAAATGAATTAAAGAAATACGTTAATCTTGATGGATTAACTCCAGAAGAAATCGCTCATAGATTAACCTTCGCTGGTGTTGAGGTTGAAGCAATTACTCACGCTGCACAAGCATCAAAACTTGTAGTGGGAGAAGTTATCATGTGTGAAAACATGGAGAATTCAGATCACCTACATGTTACTAAAGTAAATGTTGGTCCAAAGTATGGAACATTAGACATTGTCTGTGGTGCTCCGAACTGCCGCAAAGGATTAAAGGTCATTGTTGCCCTTGATGGATGTGTTTTAAAAGATGGTACTATTAAAAATGGAATGGTCCGTGGACATGTTTCAAATGGTATGCTTTGTTCCCTCGTAGAACTTGGTGTAGATACAAAGTATCTAAGTGAAGCTCAAACTAAAGGAATTGAAGAACTTCCAGGTGATGCAGAAGTTGGCAATGAAGATGTGTTAGGCTATCTTGGTTTAGATGACACAATTTTAGATTTAAAACTTCTTGCAAATAGACCAGATATGTACAGTGTATTAAATGCTGCAAAAGAAATTAAAACATTGTTTGGAAGAGAAGTTAAACTCCCTACATACAATGTAAAAGAAACACTTGTTTCTAAATTCCCTGTTTCATCATCTAGTGAAAAATGTTCACAATTCTCTGCAAGAGTTATTAAAGGAATTAAAGTTGGTGAATCTCCAAAATGGATGAAAGAAGCTTTACGTTCGTCTGGTATTCGTTCAATTAATAATATTGTTGATATCGGAAACTATGTAATGCTTTTAACAGGCCAACCACTTCACATGTATGATATGGACAAGCTTGCAAAGCAAGAACTTGTGGTTAGAGATGATATTGAAGGCGACTTTGTTGCTCTTGATGAAAAGACATACAAACTTCAAAAAGGTGATATTTGTATTACCTCAAATGGCAAAGTAATGTGTCTTGGTGGTGTTATGGGAAGCCTTGAATGTGCTGTTGATGAAAACACTAAAAATGTTGTGGTGGAAGCAGCAAACTTTGATTATGCTTCTATAAGAAGAACATCAATTAGACTTGCTTTAGTTAGCGATTCATCACAAAGATTCGTTAAAGGAATTAATCCATCACAATGGAAGTTTGTTCAAGATATGACCGCATCACTTTTAGTTGAACTTTGTGGTGCAAAAGAAATTGGTGAAGTTGTTAACTTCCAAGGCAAAGAAGTTAAACCAACCATTGTTGAATCAAGCGTTGATTATATCAATGGAAGACTTGGCACAAATTTCTCTAAAGAAACAATTGTTGCTTCTTTAGAATCAGCATGGATTAAAGTTAGTGAAAAAGCTGGCAAATTAGTCTGTGAAATTCCTGCTCATCGTATTGATATTACAGGTGAAGCGGATTTATCTGAAGAAGTTATCAGAATTAACGGTTTTGAAAATATTGAATCAAAACTTCCTACAATCGACCTATCAATTGGTGGTCTTGAAAAAGATCTTGAACACAAAAGACAAGTTCGTTCTTATTTAAGAGGTTTAGGAATTGATGAGGCACTTTGCTACTCTCTTGTTCGTGAGAAAGAAGTTAAATCTTTTGCTATTTTAAACAAAGGAGAATCTTACAAGATTCTTAACCCATTAACTGATGAGCATGAATATTTAAGAACTAATATTTTACCAAGCTTATTAAATACACTTTCTTACAACTTAAATCACGGCAATGAAAACGTTGCAATCTTTGAAGTTAGTGATTTATTCACTACTGATGGTGTAAAACATATTCATTTAGCAATTGCATGTGCTGGAAATGATTTAAGACGCGGTGCAATGTCAGGCGAACCTTATAACTATTATCACGTTAAAGGTGTTCTTGATGGTTTACTTAAACTCTTTAATATTGAAGAAAAAAGAACGGTTTTAGAACGTTCAAGTGCTAAAGAATTCCATCCAGGTAAATCTGCTCAACTAAAAGTTGATGGTAAACAAGTTGCAGTACTTGGAGAACTTCATCCATCAACATTGAAAGAACTTGATTTAAGTGGAAACGTTGTTGTGATGGAAGTTGATTTAGGTGCAGTTTTTGAAACTAAGACTTCAGCTATTAAGATGCAACAAATTTCAAAATATCAAACAGTTAAACGTGACTTTGCGTTTGTCCTTCAAGACGCGGTTACTTCTAAAGAAGTAGTTAACGAAATATTTAAGGTTAATCGTGAAGTTATTAAGTCTGTCGACGTATTCGATGTTTATCATGGCGAACACGTTAAAGAAGGGCATTATTCACTTGCAGTAAGTGTTTCTCTTAACGATTCAAACAAAACTCTTGGTGAGGCTGATATTGTCTCAATTGAGCAATCTATTATTAAAGCTCTCGAAACCAAGTTTGGTGCAGAACTTAGAAAATAATGAAAATTGATGTTTTAAGACTTCCTTATACCAAAATATATTCTGTATCGGAAGACATTAGTTTTGATCCAGAAGTTTTTAAGTGTTATTTACCACTTGTTGAGACAAAATCATGTCATGTTGAGCTAAAAGCTCAAAGGTTTGAGGAATTTATTTACGTCACTTTAGAGATTAAAGCAAAAGTAGTGCTTCAATGTTCTTATACATTAAAGAATTTTGAGACGACAATTTCGGGATCAGAAGAACTCCATTTTGCTCCTGGAAAAGACGAAGATGACGATTGTATCGAGTACAAAGGAACATCAATTGAACTTGATCAATACATCTTTAATTTATTAAGTGCATCTATTCCTATTTCTCCAAAAGCTCCTAATGCAAAAGCTCCAGATTCTGGAAAAGGTTATCGAGTAATTTCGGAAGAAGATTTTTATAAAGAAAAAGAAGAACAAGGCAATTCTCAGTTCGATGTTTTAAAGGATCTTGAATTTGATGACTAAGCACATTCCAGTTTTATTAAATGAGACTATTGAAGGTCTTGCAGTTAAAGAAGATGGCATTTATGTCGATCTTACTTTAGGTCGTGGTGGACATTCAAAAGAGGTCTTAAAAAAACTTAAAACGGGACGTCTTATTTGCTTTGATAAAGATGAGACCGCAATCAAGGAGTCAAATGAAAATCTACAGGAATTTGCAGGAAAATATACGGTAATTCACGATGATTTTCGAAATTTTAGAAAACATTTAGATGAATTAGGAATTGAAAAAATCGATGGAATTATGGCGGATTTAGGAGTCTCATCTCCGCAGTTTGATGATGCTTCTAGAGGCTTCTCTTATAAAGAAAACGCAAGGCTTGATATGCGCATGGATAAACGCCAATCTTTATCCGCATATGAAGTAATTAACAGTTATTCTCTTAATGACTTAACAAGAATATTTAGGGAGTATGGAGAGGAAAAATATTCTTATCAAATAGCTTTAAAAATTGTTAAAGAGCGTGAGAGTAAACCTATCGAAACTACAACTGAATTAGTGGAAATAATAAAATCTTGTAAACCTCAAAAAGAATTAATAAAAAAAGGTCATCCTGCAAAGCAGATCTTCCAAGCAATTCGTATTGAAGTTAATGATGAACTTGGAGCATTAAGTGATGCCTTAAAGGATGCGCTAAGTTCATTAAAAATTGGTGGTAGAGCATGTTTTATTACCTTCCATTCACTTGAAGATAGAATGGTTAAAAATGCATTTAATGAAGTTTCAAAAGTTGAGGGCACAAGGCATAACGTATTCACCCTTCCAAGCGAAAAAGATAATCCAGATTTTATACTAGTTAATAACAAAGTTATTACAGCGAGCGATTCTGAGTTAGAAAATAATCCGAGAAGCAAATCTGCAAAGTTAAGAATTATTGAAAAAGTAAAATAGAAGTAGCGGAATAAACTACTTCTTTTTTTTACTATCAATTTTTATATTACTTGCTATATTAGGAGTAAATATATAAAATATATTCGTTATTAATATGGAAAAGTATATTACAACTATAGAAATATCCGATACACAGCTTAGAATGGCTGTCGGTTACGAAAAAGACGGAAACATTAATTTAATTCATGTCGCAGAAAGACCTATTTTTGGTCTTGTCTCTCGTGGAGAAATTGTTGACTTCCAAACGCTTTCATCAATCTTGGCTTCAATGAAAGAATTTAAAGATGAAACAACTAAAGAGAAAATCTCAATTAGTGAAGCAACTGTTATTCTCCCATCATTTGGATTAAATGTTTATCAAAGCAGCAAAACAACTAATGTTGTTTCACCTTATTCATTAATTGCAACTATCGATATTGAAAACGTTGTTTCATTAGTTCAAAAGGAAGCAATCCCGGCAGGAAATGATATTGTCGATATTATTCCAGATTCATTCATTCTTGAAATGGGAAGATCATTCGCTAATCCTCCAATTAATGAAAAATCAAACAACATTACAATTAAAGCAAAAATTCATACTTTACCAAGTAGAGTAGTTTCTGATTATAAGAGAATATTTGATTCTGCACGTATTAAAATTCGTAGATTGTGTGTAAGCTGTTATGCACTTTCAGAACTTGCTAAGAATGATCCAGATATTCCAGATTCATTTGTTCTTGCTGATATTGGTGCAGGTGTTACGAATATTACATTAGTTGGTAATTCATCTCCGTTTGCAACTGTAAGTTTCCAAACCGGTTCGAACGATTTGGTTAAGAAAATTGCTGATCGTATGAATCTTAGCCATGATGACGCATTTGAATTACTTATGAGATATGGACTTGATGAAAGACCATTAACATTCAAGCCAACAATTGCAACATCAATGATTGCTGGGATGGAAACAAATCATGATCCAGCGTCATTAAACTTCATCATTAATGAATTCTTCAAAGAAGAATACTTCGATAAATTTGACTATGCATACGAGACAATCATGAAAGATTATCCGGATAATGTTAAAACATTACCAATCGTATTCACTGGTGGAATTACAAAAATGTTTGGATTCGAAGGACTTGTTAAAGAGAAATTCTCAGCTAATGCATCGATTCATTATTTGGAGCCTAAGGCTTTGGGTGCAAGAGATGCAAAATTCTGTGCTTTAATAGGTGCGATGTATGCATCAAGCAAGTACAAAGGAACATTAAGTGATACAAGAATTAAAACAACTCAATTACAAAGAGTTCGTGAAAAGCAAGAATAAATGGAAGGAGCAAGAAAATGGAAGAAAAAGATTTAGATAACTATGAAGCATTTGCTAGAATCGTTGTCATCGGTGTTGGTGGCGCCGGTAATAATGCTGTTAATAGAATGATTGATGATAATATATCATCAGTTGAGTTTTATGTTGCCAATACTGATCAACAAGCTCTTTCAAGATCAAAAGCAAAAAATAGAATTATTTTAGGTGAAAAATCTACAGGCGGATTAGGTGCTGGCGGTAATCCTGAAGTTGGTCGCCAAGCTGCCGAAGAATCAATTGATAAGATTCGTTCAATTGTTGAAGGCGCAAACTTGGTCTTCATCGCAGCAGGTATGGGCGGAGGTACTGGTACAGGTGCAGCCCCAATAATCGCACAAGCAGCCAGGGAAGCAGGCGCTCTTACAGTCGCAATTGTTACTCGTCCGTTTACATTTGAAGGTAAGAAACGTATTGCAAACTCTGTCGAAGGTCTTAATAACCTTAAAGACGCAGTTGATGCAATTATTATCGTTTCTAACGATAAATTATTGATGGTTAGTGGAACCGCTCCAATTTCTCAAGCATTCGCAGAGAGTGATGGAGTTCTTGCACAAAGCGTTAAAACAGTTACTGATTTAATCCTTTGCCCAAGTTTCATTAACTTAGACTTTGCTGATGTTAAGAATACTCTTAAAGATTCAGGTATTTCATTAATTGGATTTGGTATGGGAAGTGGACCACATCGTTCACAAGAAGCAGCCAATAACGCAATTAATTCACCTCTTCTTGAAGCAAGTATTAATGGCGCACGTCGTGCAATATGTGCTGTTACATGCGGTCGTGAAGTTTCACTTTATGAAGCGCAAGAAACAGTTAATAGAATCATTGAAGCTGCTGGTAGTTCAGTAGATATTAAGTTTGGTGTCTCAATTAACGAAGAACTTTCTGACCAAATTCTTGTTTCTGTTATCGCATCAGACTTTACAGAAGAATTCGACTTCACTCATGTTCCTACCTATGAACAACGTCCTCTTCCTAAAGAAGATGAAAATGTTGAAGAAACAGAACAAACCGAGCAAGAAGGCGAGGAAAAAGTCGTTGAAGAAGATGAGAAAGAATCATTCCTTCCAAACTTCTTAAAAGGCAAAAATCTTTAATCAATTATCCTAGAAGACAAGTTACTTGATAGCTCTATTAATAGCGAGCTAATGATGGTGGAAGATTAGCAATATCTATTAAGCAATATCACTTCTTTGTATGGGTTCTGAAAATAGTAAGAATCCCGGATGTCTCCGTTATAGACTAATTAAGTGCTCTTACTAAGTAAGAGAATTAAGGTGGTACCACGTTAAAGCGTCCTTAAATAAGGGATGCTTTTATTTACGAAAAAGGAGTAAAAAAATGGAACTAAAAACAACATTACTCATGCCAAGAACTAACTTTGAAATGAGAGGAAATCTTCCAACCAAAGAACCAGTTTTAGTGAAGAAATGGCAAGATGAAAATTTATATGGCGAGATGCTTAAAAATAGAGAAGGCGCAAAACCTTTCGCATTTCATGATGGTCCTCCATACGCTAATGGCGATATGCATTGTGGTCACATGCTTAACCGTATTTTAAAAGATATGATTGTTAGACAAAAGGCAATGCAAGGTTATTATGTTCCTTTTGTGTTTGGTTTTGATACACATGGTCTTCCAATTGAAAACCAAGTTATTAAATCTGGCGTTAATCGTAAAACAACTCCAACTGCAGAATTTAGACAAAAATGTAGAGAATATGCTTTAACTCAAGTTAAAAGACAACAAGATCAAATCGTTCGTCTTGGAATTATGGGTGATTATAAAGGCGCATACAAGACTCTTGAAAAACAATTTGAATCAAATCAAATCGAAGTATTTGCCAACATGGCTTTACAAGGACTTATTTACAAAGGACTTAAGCCAGTTTATTGGTCATGGAGCTCAGAGTCTGCTTTAGCAGAAGCTGAAATCGAGTACAAAGATGTCAAATCATATGCAATTTACGTTGCATTCGATATTATTGATGGAAAAGGTGTTGTTGATAATGGTGTTAAAGCTGTTATTTGGACAACAACTCCTTACTCACTTCCATCCAACCTTGCCATCAGTATAAACCCAAGATTTAATTATGGTGTTTATCATACTGAAAAAGGTGATTTTATCCTTCTTGAAGAGAACGCAGAATCTTTAAAAGAAGAACTTGGTTTTGAAACATTTAAACAAATCAAGGTTGTTAAAGGAAAAGAACTTGAGGGACTTAAAGCTAAACATCCTTTCTATGAAAGAGAATCAGTTTTTCTTCTTGGTGATCACGTTACAAATGATTCAGGTACAGGTTTAGTTCATACAGCTCCAGGACTTGGTGTTGATGACTACAACGTTTGTGCAAAATATGGCATTATGCCATATTGTCCAATTGATAACTATGGTAGATTAACTGCTGAATGTGGCGAAAGACTTAATGGTTTATTCTATGAAGATGCTAATAAAGTCATTTTAGATATGCTTAGAGAAAATAATGCTTTAATTAAAGAAGGCGAAATTCTTCATAGCTATCCACATGACTGGAGAACTGGAAAACCAGTTATCTTTAGATCTACTCCACAATGGTTCTGCTCAATTGGCAAAATTAAAGATCAACTTTTAGAACAAGTTAATAAAGTTAATTGGATCCCTGCTTGGGGTAAAGACAGAATGACCAACATGATCAAAGATCGTAACGATTGGTGCATTTCTCGTCAAAGAGTTTGGGGCGTTCCAATTCCAATTATTTATTGTGAAGATGAAACTCCAATTATTGAAAAAGAAGTATTTGATCATATCGTCTCCATATTCAAAGAATATGGAAGTGATATTTGGTATGAAAAAGACGCCGAATTCTTCCTTCCAAAAGGTTATAAGAATTCGCATTCACCAAATGGCAAATTTACAAAAGAAAAAGACATCATGGATGTTTGGTTTGACTCAGGATCATCTTTTGATGCTGTCTTAAGAAAACGTTTAGGTTATGACCAATCAGAACTTTATCTTGAAGGTAGCGATCAATATCGTGGATGGTTCAACTCATCACTTACAATTTCTACCGCAATTCAAGGAAAGGCTCCTTATAAAGCAGTTGTTTCACATGGTTGGGTTTTAGATGAACACGGTGAACAAATGCACAAATCCAAAGGAAATGGAGTTGACCCACTCAAGATGTGCAACATTTTTGGTGCCGATATTTTAAGACTTTGGGTTGCAACAGTTAACTATCAACAAGATGTTAGAATTTCTGAGAATTTACTTAGACAAGTTGCTGATCAATATCGTAAGATTCGTAACACATTTAAGTTCCTTTTAGGAAACTTAAGTGATGGTGAAACTGCATCATTTGATCCAAAGAAAGACATGGTTAAGGAATTTGAACCAGTTGATACTTATATTCTTGCAAGACTTGAAGAAGTTAAAAACGAAGTTATTGAATCATTTGATAAATATGATTTCTCAACAGCAATGATGAAGATTATGGCATTTATGTCAAGTGACTTATCTAGCTTCTATCTCGATATTGGAAAAGACATCCTTTATTGTGAGGCTGTTAACTCATTAAGAAGAAGACAAATGCAATCTGTAATTTATAAAGTTACTGATACACTTCTTAGACTTTTAACACCTGTAATTCCATTCACTATGGAAGAGGTTCATGCTAACATGCCAGACTATAATGGCAAATCTGCTCAATTATTAAATTATCCGGAAAAAACCGGGGATTTTGATAAGAAAGTCCTAGAAAACTACAAGAAATTCATGGATATTCGTGATGAAGTAAATAAGAAACTTGAGGAAGCACGTAATTCAGAAATCATTGGTTCTAGCCAAGAAGCTTTAGTCGTTTTACCAGAATCATACAAAACAATTTTAGGCGAAAAGAATGTTGAAAAATTACTCATCGTTTCCAAGGTTGAATTTAGCAATGTTAAGGAAGCTGAAGCACATCACATTGATGCTAAAAAATGTCCAAGATGCTGGAACTATGTTGATAAGCTCGTCAAGATTGATGATGAAACTGAAGTATGTGAACGTTGTGCTCACGTTTTAGGTAAGTAAAAATGAAAAAGATTTTCACTAAAGAAAACATGAAGAAGTTCTTTAGAACTTATATTTGGCTTGGTGTTTTACTTTTCGTTATTGATATTGTTACAAAATGGGTTGTCTTTAATCATTTTGGATTAACTCGTATGAGTAATGGTGTTTATAAAGAAAATGGAGCAATCCAAATCATTAAAAACTTTATCTATATTGGTGGAGCAATTAATCCAAATGCAGCTTATTCATTCCATCTTTTTTCAAAAGATATAGGAAATAGAATCTTCTTTGCATCAATTTCAGTAATTTTATCTGGCTGTTTTATTTGGTATTACGTTAAGAACTATAAAAAATTAGGAACTTGGGTCAAAGTTTCATTAATTCTTATGATTTCTGGCGGAATTGGTAACCTTATCGATAGATGTTTCTATTGGGACAAGACAGTTGGATTTTCTGGCGTTATTGACTGGATTCAATTTTATGTAGGTGGTGTCCAGATTTTTGGATCGTTTAATATTGCTGATGCTTGCCTTGTAATAGGCATCATAATTTTAGTCATTGTTCTCATCATTGACGAAATTAAAGAAGCAATGAAAAAAGGCAAAGAAGGAGAATATAAATATTCTCCAAAAGAATTAGAAGAAAAGAAAAATGCAAGAAATAAAGGTAACTAAAGAATATGAAAATGCTCGTCTTGATAAAGCACTTTCCTCGTTAGTAAGTAATGTATCAAGAAGCAAAATTCAAAACCATCTTGATAATGGTTTAATTTTAGTTAACGGTGTTAAAGAAAAAGCATCATACAAATTAAAAGAAAATGATGTTATTTTCGTTAGTGATTTTCCTAATGAAACATCGGATTTAAATCCTGAGAATATTCCTTTAGATATCGTTTATGAAGATGATGATTTAATGGTCGTGAATAAACCAAAAGGTTTAGTTGTCCATCCTGGTGCAGGCAATACAGAACATACACTTGCAAATGCACTTAAATTTCATAGTGATAAATTATCAACTTTAAATGGTGATTTTAGACCAGGAATTGTACATAGAATTGATAAAGATACAGCTGGACTTCTTGTGGTTGCTAAAAATGATACTGCACACGCCTTTTTATCAAGTCAGCTTCAAGATCATAGCCTTGCAAGAAAGTATTACGCTCTTGTTTTAGGAAATATTTCAGAGAATTCTGGTAAGATTATTGCCCCTATTGGACGCGATCAAAAGTATCGCCAAAAAATGGCGGTAGATCTAATGCGTGGGAAAGAAGCCGAAACAAGTTTTATAGTGCTTGAAAGATTTAGTAATTCTACATTAGTAGAATGTTCCTTAAAAACTGGAAGAACTCATCAAATTAGAGTTCACATGAATTACATTGGACATCCAGTAATCGGAGATCCAATTTATGGCAAAGGAAATCGATCCATTTATGACGATGGCCAGCTCCTATTTGCTCATGAAATTCATTTTATTCATCCGAAAACAAAAAAGGAGATGACATTCTCAGTCGATCTCCCTGAATATTTTAAAAAAGTATTAGAACAACTTCGTTAAATCTGAAAAATTGACGAAGTTTTTCTTTGAGATTTTCTCAAGTTCTTTAATTCCAAATTTTTCGACGAACTGCTTTGCAAATTCGGTTACTTTTTTAGAAGCACCATAAGGAATTTCCATTCCGTATTTCTTTGATAATAAATCCATGTGTTGGATAAATGAATATCTTGCAATTATGCTGCCGACAGCAACGGATGGGAAATAAGATTCGCCTTTTGTTTTGAATTCAATACCACGAACAATTTCTGATTCATCTTTAAGGTATTTGTAGTAGCTTTTTTCTGCAAGGAATTCATCAATTAAGATGTTTTTAACTGCGCAATGTTTCTTGTGAAGATTAAGCAAAACACGGTTATGCATTTTTGCTTTCATCTCATTCATGTTCATATTTTTATCAACAAGTTCATTATATTTTTCATTATTTAATGAAAGTTGTGAATATTCAAACTCCTTGATTAAGATTTTGCCTAGTTTCCTAATTTGAACATCGGTTAAACGTTTTGAATCATCAACACCTAATTCACGTAATCTTTTAATATCTTTTTCTTTAACGTAAGCTGCGCATACACAAATAGGTCCGAAAAAGTCGCCTGTTCCAACTTCATCAGAACCAATTTGGTTTGTGAGAACTTCCCAACAGGCTTTCTTTGGAGCAGTTTTTTCTTTCGGTTCGTTGAGCTCAGCATTTTTGTCCCAATGCCTTGCCTCAATTAAGGCATTTTCGCCTAAGAAAACAACTTTGAATGTATCAGATTTCTTAGAGGTGTAAACAGTAACTGTAAGTTTGTTATCACGTCCAAAAAATAAAATGTATTCACCTTTGTTGTCTTTTTGAATAGATTTGTAATATTTTACAAGTTCATTCTTTGAAGACGAATCAATTTCGATTGTAACTCTTTGAATCATAGTTTTATTTTACCACATCATTTAGGAATAATAAATTAAAAAATTAAAATTTTTTAATAATCCTTTTGTTTAAATGTGTCCTCCTAATACTAGATAGGTGTTTTTTAGGCAAATGTGTTAATTTATTTTTTTGATTTACAAAGTAAATCACTTTTTTGCACTTTTTAAATTCGCATCTTTTTGTCTCTACTTGTCGAATATAAATGTGGTATCATTTATGATATGCTCGATATATATCAAACGCTTGAAATTCAAAAAGTATTAGAAGAAGTATCTCTTTTTTCAAATACGGAAATTGGCAAGAAAACCCTCAAAGATTTGAGAATGCTTTCTGAAGATGAAGCCTCTAGTGAATTAAAACTAGTTGAACAAATGTCTGATTTCATCTTAAAGTACGGTTCTCTTCCTGTGACTTCATCTTTTGAACTCGAAAAATTTATTGAAATTGCTTTAAAGGGTGGAGTCTTAACTCCTCTTGATTTAGACCATATAGCGAGTGATATTTTAACCGCTGCAAAAGTAAGCAATTATTTTAAAAGAGGTGACAAAAGTGTTTATTTTGAGCTCCTTCAATTAGCTGGTAAACTTTTTGATATTAGTGAACTTGAATCAAAGATTCACAATGTTGTCGCACCTAATTTATCTATTAAGGATGATGCTTCTAGTAAATTAAAATCAATTAGAAATGAGATACATAAAAAAGAAGGAAGCGTAAGAGCTATTGTTTCTGCCTTAATTCGTAAATATCATGATGTTTTGACAGAAGACACGCTTACAATAAGAAATGATCATTATGTTTTGCCAGTTGAAACTGCAAACAAAAACAAAGTTCCTGGAGTAATTCATGATATTTCTGATTCGGGCCAAACAACTTTTATTGAACCAGATGCATTGGTGCAGTTATCAAATGAAATTTGTGTTTTACGAATTGAAGAAAAAGAGGAAATTTACAAACTTCTTAAAATGTTAACTGAAGAAGTAGCAAAATCATCATCGCAAATTTCATCAAATAATAAAATTCTTGGTAAATTAGATTTCATTTCAGCTAAGGCTGAATATGGGAATAAACATAATTGTTACTCAGCCTTATTTGTTAAGGAAAGAGTTATCAACCTCAAAGGCGCAAAACATCCATTAATTGAAGAAAACAAAGTTATCGCAAATGATTTTAACTTTGACGAAAATCAAAGAATGATTGTTATTTCAGGACCAAATGCTGGCGGTAAAACAGTTGCGCTAAAAACGCTCGGTTTAATGATTATGATGTCTCAAATGGGACTTCCTATTCCAACAAGGGAAAGAGGAGTTATTTCATATTTCCCGAGAATTTACGCTGATATTGGTGATAACCAATCACTTTCAGATAATCTTTCAACGTTTGCTGCACACGTAAGCAATCTTTCTACAATAACTCACTTTGTGACAAATAAAGATTTAGTTTTGCTTGATGAGCTTGGTACAGGCACCTCTCCTAACGAAGGAGAAGCTTTAGCTTTAGCGGTTAGCGATTTCTTACTAAAGAAGAAATGCTTCGCATTTATTTCGTCACATTTTGAGAAAATGAAAGAATACGCTTATCGAAGAGAAGGCGTTAAAAACGCCATGATGGTCTTTGATGAGAAGAAACTCTTGCCAACTTATTTATTAAAAATTGGCTATCCGGGTAGATCTTATGGGCTTGAGATGGCAAATAGATATCATCTTGATAAAGAAGTGGTGGATCTTGCAAGAAAGAATCTCCAAAAAACTGGAGATAAATCAATAAGTGATGTTATTGATAAATTAAATAATGTTCTTCATGAAAATGAAGAGATTAATAAAAAACTTAAAGAAGATAAACGAATTCTTGAAAGCAAAACTAAAGATATAAATTATCAAAATAAGGTTTTATCTAGTAAGAAAGAAAACTTACTTACTGATGTAGAAATTACTAAGGCAAAGATGATCGAAGATGCCAAAAAACAAATCAATGACATCTTAAAAGTTTTGAACAATCCAAACGCAAAAGCTCATGAATTAATTGAGGCAAAAACTAAACTTAAAAAGCTTGAAGAAAATGGTGAAGATTTTGAGGAAGATGAAGAAATAAAATTGGGAGATTACGTTGAAGTTGCAGGCCTTGAATTGGTTGGCAAAATAACCAAAATTAATAAAGGAAAAATTGAACTTATTTCAATTGATGGAATGACTGTAAAATCAACTCTTAACAAAGTAAAAAAAGTGGCGGTTTTACCGGAGAAATCCAGAAAAAGTGCCAGAAATCCCGATGATATTGTATTTTCAAAAACCAATATAAAACTTGAACTTAACATAATTGGAAAGCATGTTGATGAGGCAATGGAGGAAGTTAAAAAATATCTCGATGATTGTCTTGTCAAACACTTCAAACAAGTTCGCATAATTCATGGCATGGGAACAGGTGCTTTACGTGATGCAGTTCACGATTATTTAGACAGCTGTAGTTTTGTTGATTCTTATCGTTATGGCGAATCATTTGAGGGCTCAACTGGAGCGACGGTGGTAAATTTAAAATGACGGATAAAGTTAAAATAGCAATTCCATTACTTCCAAGACGTCCTGGCTGTTATTTAATGAAAGATAAGGACGACAAAGTTATTTATGTTGGAAAAGCTAAAAATTTATATAACCGTGTTTCACAATATTTTTTAAGACCGCAAGTTGGGAAAGTAGCAGCCATGGTTTCACATGTTGATCATTTTGAAACCATTGTTGTAAAATCTGAGAAAGAATCCTTTATTTTAGAGATGAACTTAATACATAAGTATTATCCTCGCTATAATATCCTTTTAAAAGATTCAAAACATTATCCTTATATTGCACTTAAAAAGAAGAATGATCCAATCTTAAAAATAGCAAGAAATGATTCAGATAAGAATTACTATTATTTTGGGCCATTTCCAACTTCTGGTTATGCTTACGAAGTGATTGATTTGCTAAATAAATTATTCCCAACAAGAAAATGCCATAACATTCCACACGAAACATGTCTTTATTACCATATGGGAATGTGCCTTGGACCTTGCGTTAACAAGATTTCTCAAGAAGAAAACGACAAATTATTTAATCAAATTAAATCTTTCCTTGAGGGAAATAATCCAGACATCGCAAAAGATATTAAAGAAAAAATGCTTTTAGCAAGCCAAAATATGGAGTTTGAAAAAGCTAACGATCTTAAAAAAACTTTAGATGCCATTGAACATGTTTTATCTAAACAAGGTGTTGAAAGTGGTGACCACGTTAATCGTGATGTCTTTGCATACACAACTAGAGACGGTTATTTATCTCTTGCAATTTTAACTTATAGACGCGGTTTACTTCTCGGAAAAGAGTCTTATATTGTGGAAGAATTCGGAGATAATATTGAACAAATTTCTGACCTTATTTTTCAGTACTACGAAACGCATTCAGTTCCAAAAGAAATTGTTATGAATATTGATGGAGTTTCTGAAATTCTAAAAGATATAATTGATGCCAAATTTGTATCAGTTACCAAAGGTAAACTTATCGAACAAATCGAGATGGCAAACCTAAACGCAGTGCAATCTTTAGACTCACATTTTATGAGCGCAAGACTCACTGATGATGCTTCAAAACTCCTTGATGAATTAGGCGAAAAACTAAGTATAAAGACTCCTTACAGAATTGAGCTATTTGATAATTCTCATATTCAAGGTGATGCACCCGTTGGAGCAATGGTTGTGTTCATTAATGGTGAACCTGTTAAAAAGATGTATCGCAAATTCAACATTGAAGGTAAAGAAAAACGTGATGATTATGCTTCAATGAAAGAAGTAATGAAGAGAAGATACATGAGACTTATTGAAGAAAAATCAGAAATGCCTGATTTAATATTAACTGATGGTGGTCTTGGTCAAATTCACGCTGGAAACGAAGTCATTGAAGAACTAGGATTAAAAATACCTGTTTTTGGATTATTTAAAAACGATAAACACCAAACAAAAGGGTTGATGGATAAAGATGGCAACGTTATTTCTCTTGATGACAATAAATCTTTATTTTTCTTACTTGTAAGAATGCAAGATGAAGTTCATCGTTTTGCAATTACTTTCCATCATCAAAAACGTAGTAAGAATTTCACTAAATCAATCTTAGATGATATTGAGGGTCTAGGTTTAAAAAGAAAACAATTAATTTTAGATCATTATACTGATATTGATATGTTAAAAAAAGCGACAGCAGAAGAACTGTCTCAATATATACCTAAAGAAGTAGCAGAAAGAATTTTGAAAAAACTAAATTAATTTGAACAAGATTCAATAAAGGTTTTTGGTGTAAATAATGCAATAGAACCTTCATTTTTAATGAAATCTTTTATATTGTCTGTAACGATACAATCTAACATAGATTCTTCTGCTGCATTTATTAATAATTGATCTTCAAAGTCAGTATAATTTGAAAAAATACCATTAATAGCTGAATCGGCTGATAAAGGAAGTAATTTTGTTATTAAAGAGTAAGTTGTGTTAATTAGATTTTGTGCGTCTTTTTTATTATGAAAATATTTATGCGCTATGTATTCGATATCTCGAATTTGCATTGAGGTCATATAAATTTGGTGTCTTTTTGACTTGCATAGTTTAATAAAATTCCTAGAAAATTCAACTTGTCCTTCTCTTTGAAATAGAACGTCTAATATTACATTTGTGTCGACTAAAATTTTCATCTATTCATTTCCCTTTCATCGAGCACTTTTTCCCAGTCATCATTAGGAATTTTTCCTTTTAAACACCCTTCTAAAGCCAAAAAATTATCGAATTTATCGCCTTTTGGGTTACTTAACATAGTCACAATTTGACCATGAGAAGTAACAATAACTTGTTCGTCTGCTGAAATAGCTACATATTTATGTAGATTTTGCTTAAGTTCTGTAATTGAAATTGTACGCATATTTTTACCTCTGGTACATTATAATTTAAGATTAGTACGAAATAAATATAAAAAAGTACTTTTTACAAAATAAAATGGGATTGTTCTTTGAAAGATTTAATTAAATAAGGTTGAAAATAAGAGGCTTTTGCTCTATATTATTAAGCGCTGCCCTCGTAGCTCAGGTGGATAGAGCAACTGCCTTCTAAGCAGTGGGTCAAACGTTCGAGTCGTTCCGAGGGCGCCATCACAAATATAACAGGGTTATCAATAATCCTGTTTTTCTTTTTTTCTTAATTGAGTCTATAATATTCAATTATGAAAATATTTGGTGATTTCTTTGGCTTTGGTGGTTTCTGGAAGGAAGCAGAAGGTGCTTGGAGTTGGCAGCATATTTTGTTTACATCAATCATGGTGTCTATTGCCCTCTTTTTAGGAATATTCCTTGGAATTAAATATAAAAAGAATGAAAAGATTCAAAATAGAGTAATAATTATATCTGCAATTGCTATCGATTCTTTTGAGATTTTTAAAATAATTATTTTCTGTTTACGTAGCGATGATGTACCTCATACATTATTAAATGTATTGCCTCTATATTTATGTTCAATGATGCTTATAGCCTTACCTTTAGCAGCTTTTACCAAAGGTAGGATTAAAGAAGCATCATTAGATTTCATCCTTATATTTGGCTTTATCGCTGGTGTTTTAGGCACAATTGGGGCAGCGCAAAACTATTCTGTCTATCCGGTTCTAGCTTTCGATAATGTCGTAAGTGCTA
The DNA here is from genome assembly GCA_045628045.1 of Bacilli bacterium. Taxonomy (GTDB): domain Bacteria; phylum Bacillota_I; class Bacilli_A; order RFN20; family CAG-826; genus Fiminaster. The sequence continues at coordinate 66,025 of JAZQOV010000006.1, read as the reverse complement.
TAACGCATTGCATTTCTTGTTTTGCTTCGTTATTTATAGGCATTACTGGTATGGCAAAACTAAAGCTAAAAAATATATGGAAAACCTTAGTTATGTTATTTATTATTGCTTTACTAGCACACATTACAAACATGTTCTCTCAAACCACAAACTACATGTTCTTAGAAAGACATGATGGAACGCCTTATAGCATATTTTGGAATATGGTTGGTGGAATAAAACCTCTTTATAGTGTAGTTGTAATTTTAATATTTGTCGTGTTAATAGTTGCATTCTATGTCTACAAGATTATTCGCAACAAAATAATTAAAAAAGTTTAAACTTTTTTAAAATAATAAGTTATAATTGTATTATTTTAGTGTCAGAAAACACGAAAATCATATATCAACTTCCTTTCACTGACATGCAGCGCATATCAACTTCGTTGCGCAAACACACTTAGTTAGATTAGTAGTTAATACTTAGTATTAACTATTTTTTTATTTCCTACAAGATACCCTACAAGATACCCTACAAGATAATGTTGCAATATGAAGAAATAATGGTATAATGTTCTTATGGAAAAATATGCACCGCCATTTGTTTTGACAAATGAAATACTAGAATATGTTTCTTCTATTATGGAAAAGATGGGAAGTATTTCTTCTTTTAGTAATCTTTCAAAGTTTCCGATGCTAAGAAAGCAAAATAGAATTAAATCAATCCAGTCTAGCTGTGCAATTGAAGCGAATTCATTATCCTTAGGCCAAGTAGAGGATGTAATAAATGGTCATAAAGTAGTTGGACCTAGCAAAGACATTTTAGAAATCAAAAATGCTATTAAAGCTTATGATGTAGCATTTGATAAAAATCCATTTTCTGAAGTTGATTTAAAATCTGTTCATTTGGTGATGACAAAAGATGTTGTAAAAAATCCTGGAAAATATAGAACAGGTGGTGAAGGCATAGTTGATGGAAGCGGAAATGTAATTTTTATTGCACCTCCAGGAAAAATGGTTCCAGAATTAATGTCTAATTTGTTTCTTTGGACTAAAGAAAATTTCAATGTTATAAATACTTTAATTTTGTCTTCAGTTTTTCATTATGAATTTGTTTTTATTCATCCGTTTGGAGATGGAAACGGAAGAATGGCTAGATTGTGGCAGAATTTAATATTAAGTAAGTGGAAACCTATATTTGAATTTATTCCAATTGAATCATTAATTAAGAAATATCAGGCTGAATATTATGAAGCAATTGCTCAATCTAATAAAAATGGTGATTCTACAGTTTTTATAGCATTTATGCTAAAAATGATTGATTTATCAATTACAGAATTAATTTCAGAAACATCTTTAACAATTAATAATACCAATGTTTATTTGAACAAATTATTGAAAACTCTTATTCAAAATAAATGGTACACAAGTAAGGAAATTCAACGGTTACTAAAACTTTCTGATAGAGCAAACTTTAGAAAGAATTATTTAGATCCTGCTATTAAACTCGGATTAATTGAAATGGAATTTCCAGACAAACCTACAAGCAAGATTCAAAGATATAAGAAAATATAATTATCAACAAGTATGTTGAATTACACGCCATAACCATAATTTATTGCATTTATTATATTTATGTTAGGAGGTTCTAGTATGGACTATGAAAAAGTTGGTTCGTTTATTCGTCAAAAAAGAATAAACAAAAAGATAACTCAACAAGAACTTGCTGATATTTTATTTGTTGATGTTACTACAGTTTCAAAATGGGAAAGAGGCAAAACTTTTCCCGATAATTCAATAATAACAAAGTTATGCGAAACATTAGGAATTTCAGAACATGAACTTTTCGCCGCGTGCGAAGATCAAGATTATAGGAACGCAAAAAGGAAATTAAACAAGATTGAAAACGGGAATCTTTTAGGTTTTCTGATTGTTTCAGGTTTGATGGCCTTAGCAGTGCTTATTTGCTTTATTGTTAACCTAGCAGTAAACAAAACGCTTTCTTGGTTCTGGATTGTATTAACAGCTTGTTTATGCGGAGACAGTTTCTATGCTCCATTAGTTACAAAAATATTTAAAAAACACAAATTACTTTGGTTTGTTAGTTTAACTTTATTAAGTATGTTTATCTTGTTTTTGACATGCTCAATCTATGTTTCAAATTATTGGTGTTTTCTTGCAATATTAGCGGTAATTCTTGGATATTTTATGCTTTTCTTTCCATTTATTTTCTACCGATATGAGGTATTTAAAAAACTCAAAAAGTTCTTTGTTTTGATTTATTTTGGAACTATATATTTATTGATCATTTCATTACTTGCAGTTATAAATTCATATGCATCCTATGATTTTGTTTTAGGAATTGAAATAACGACTTATGTTGTTCTTCCAATTTTGATTAGTGGTGGATTAAGTTTAATTCCGATAAACAAATGTTTTAAAGGTAGTGCTATTGTATTTGTCTCGACACTATTTGCATTTGGATTAAATGGATTTTTAAATTATTTATTGGGTGGAGTCACAAATTGTTATCAAGTTAATTTTGTTGATTGGAATAACTACAGCAACGGGAATGTTGCTTTAATAGTTGCTGCTGCAGGCATTATGGCTTCTTTTGTTTTATTGATCTTTGGTATTGTAAATTATAAAAAGAGTAAAAAACATATATCAACTTCGTTTCACTGATATATCAACATCGTTGCACAAACACATAAGGAAACAATAGCATTGATACAAAATCAGTGCTTTTTTCTACCGAATAGTGAGCAAAAAAGGCCACTTAGTTAATTTCTGCGACAAATGAATTTGTTTTTTTGTATGCTCGTGTCGTGGAGGCTAGAGCATGGAAATTATTAGAGTTGAAAAATTATCAAAGAACTATAAAGCATTAAAAGCGTTAGATGAAGTATCTCTTTCTATAAAAGAAGGTGAGTTATTTGGATTACTAGGCGTTAATGGTGCCGGAAAAACAACATTGATTAGAATTTTATCTGGATTAGCTAAGAAAAGTGGTGGAGATGCAGTGGTTGATGGTCATCCATTAAGCGAAATAGATGAAATAAAGAAGATTATAGACATTTCTCCGCAAGAAATATCTGTGGCAATGAATTTGACTGTGAAAGAGAACTTGTTCTTCTTTGAGAGCCTATATGGGAGTCACGATGAAGAATATTTTAATAAGATAGTGGATTCTTTTTCTTTAAAAGAAATTCTGAACAAAAGAGTAAAGACTTTATCAGGCGGTTGGCAAAGAAGATTGTCAATCGCAGTAGCGCTTATTTCTAAACCAAAGATTCTTTTCCTTGATGAGCCTACTTTAGGACTCGATGTTCTCATCAGAAGAGAATTATGGGAAGTTATTAAATCCTTGAAAGGAAAGACGACGATTGTATTAACTTCTCACTATTTAGAAGAAATTGAAGCTTTATGTGATAGAGTAGCGATTTTAAGTAGTGGTCATCTATTAGATATAGGCACTGTAGAGGAAATAAAAGAACACACAAAAGAAAACTCATTTGAAGAAGCGTTTGTGAAGATTGTAGGAGGAGATATCAAATAATGAAAAAGGCAATATTGTTTACAAAAAGAAACCTAACTGAAATGATTAGAGATCCTCTTTTATATATCTTTTGTGTTGGGTTTCCTATCTTTATGATTTTGATGTTTAATGTAATTTTACATTATATACCTGATGGACAAAGCCCTATCTTCTATGAAAAGAGCTTAATTCCAGGGGTTGTTATGTTTAGCTATTCCTTATTAATGTTGATGTCTTCTTTGCTCATATCAAAAGATAGAGAGAGCGCTTTCTTGAAGAGACTATTTTCTTCGCCTCTTAAAGCATATCAATTCATATTGGGATATTTAATTCCTTTTATTATTGTTGGATTATGTCAAACCGTTATTTGTATTGTTTCTGGGTATATATCTGGATTAATAAGTGGCAGAGGTTTTGTTGGTTTTGGCAATGCATGCTTGTTGTTTATTGAAATGTTTCCAATGATGATTATTTGCATCTCATTAGGCATGATATTTGGAACAATTTTGAATGACAAAAGCTCACCTGCAGTATCATCAATATTCATTTCTGCATCTGGCATCTTGGGTGGTGCGTGGATTCCATTAGACACAATGGGAAATTTTGAAAAAGCTTGTGGTTTCTTGCCTTTCTATGAATCTACTTATTTAGGTAGATGTATTACAGGCGCAACTCAGACTTCAATTGATGAAGCAACCACATTTAATCCTGTTATTTATAATTTCAGTGATCGTGGAACCTTATATTTAGTCTTAATGCTTGCCTATATGATAGTGCTTGTTAGTTTGTCATTGTTTGTTTTCACAAATAAAATGAAAAAAGATATCAGCTAATATATAATTAAAACATGAAATGTTATACATTTATCGACGATAAACAAGAAGAAAAAGTAGTCATCTACGCGAAGGAAAAAACTTCTTTAGTGGAAGAGATTGAAAAACTAGTTTCTTCAACAGGTGTTTCTTTAACTGGCACCTATGAAGATACTACTATCTTGATTGATCCAATTGAAGTTACTTGTTTCATTGTGGAAGGCGGAAAAATCTTCGCTTTAATCGGTGAAAAGAAATATCAACTTAAAGAAAGACTATATCAACTTGAGGATATGCCTTTTAATGAATATTTCGTTAAGCTAAATCAATCTTGTTTAGCAAACATTAAACAAATGAAAGAATTCAAAACCTCTATTGGTGGCGCCACTTTGGTTATTTTCAAAAATGGATACAAAGATTATATTTCTCGTAGAGAATTAAAACACGTGAAAGAAAGGATTGGCTTATAACATGAACAAATATGTAAAAAGTTATTTGCTCCGCGGATTAATCTTTGCGGGCTTTGGTCCAATTATTCTTGCAATTATTTATTTAATTCTAGAGTGGTCAGGAGTAAAAGTGGAATTATCTGTATATCAGATTTGTTCTGCGATTATTACAACATACGTGATTGCGTTTGTTCATGCTGGTAGTAGTGTATTCCCTCAAATTGAAAAATGGTCGCCATTTAAGTCTGCGTTTTTTCAAGGTGTATCACTTTACACTGTATATACAGCTGGATATTTGATTAACAATTGGATTCCGCTTAAACCAATTGTGATTCTCATTTATTCTTCAGCATTTATTGGAGCGTTTATCATTATTTGGATAATTATCTATCTTGTTTCAAAGAAAACAGTAAAGAAAATGAACAATAAGCTTAATGAAATGAATAAAGAATAAAGATGTATAATAATGAGCGTCAAGAACCTCAAATTTATATATCAACTTATTTGCACAAAGACAAATGTAGACTAAAGCTTTGATACAGTTGAAAACACTAAAATCAAGGCTTTTTTCATTATTTATGGCATATTTAGTTTATTGTTTCTTTTATAAAACATAGTGCGTTATGCCATAAGAATGATAATTTCTTAAAGTTTTGCATTATTTGCTTTCAAAAAATTATTGATAAACGATAAAAAATATTGATAAACGATAATTTTGCGCTAATATATTGGTAATTAAAACAAAGGAAATTTCATTATGGAAACAAAAAACAAAATTATCAAAACTGCAAAAGTGTGTTACATAGTAACGAAAGTTCTTTATTTTGTAAGTTGTGCAGCGTGTTTGGTTTTTATCGCTTTGACGATTGCGCTGTCATGTACAAATGCAATTAAAGAACTTTCCGTTGCGGAAACTGCAAGCATATTTGGTACGCTTGCTTTATATGCGTTTATATGTATCGGGTTGCTTTGGAATCTAGAAAGCCTTTTCAAAAGCATAGAACAAGAAAAAGCCCCGTTTGGAGAAAAAGTAAGTCACTATTTGAAAAAGATTGCTATATTCGTAATACTTATTTCGGTTGTTCCTGCGCTTGTCGGCTCAACAGTTTTACGTATTATCTACCCTACAACCGAATTGATCTTCCCAATTTCTCTTGGTGGAGTTATATCGGGTATTGTTATGTTTATTTTTGGTTTGTTTTTCAAATACGGCAAAGAATTACAAAAGAATGACGACGAAACATTATGATAGTATTAAAATTAGATAAAGTAATGAAAGAGCGCGGTGTAAAACTGAAAGATCTTGCAGTAAAAATCGGCTTGACGGACGCGAATTTGTCCAACATAAAAACAGGTAAAATTTCAGCAATTCGATTTTCCACTTTAAATGCTTTGTGCAAAGAATTGAATTGTCAACCTGCCGATATTTTGGAGTATAAATATGAAGCTTAAAAAGAAAACATTAGCAATTATTATTTCTAGTGTTTTTTTGGGAGCAATTTCTCTTTCGCTTGCGATTCCTTTTTCAATTCTAGGAATTAGAACATCATCTTTAAAATCAGACTACTCCTATTTAAAAGATAGCAGCATCTATTCTCAAAAGGTAGAAGTAAGCGGAATAGAGCTTGTTGAACAACATATCTCTTGTGGCTACGCCTCAATTGAAATGGTATCCTCCTACTATGGACAAAAGATCACTGAAGACGAACTAAGTCTAAAGAATAAAGGCAGAATTACTACCTCAACATCGAAAGGTTTCTTAGAAGAAATCAATAATTTTATTGAAGGAAAATCATTTGATAAACACGAATATCTAAAACACGATATTCTCTTAAAAGAAATATTCAAATCTTTAAAAGATCAGAACCCTGTTATCGTGGAATGGGCCGCCAAATATGAAAATGAATGGACGCTTCATTATTCAGTAGTAACCAGCCTTGATATTTCTAACGATAACGTCACCATCTATAACCCATATGGATATATTGAAAATATTGGTGTAGATGAATTTATAAATAGAACTTCATTTAAAGCATATGAAAAAATGCCCGGCTTCCTTAATTTCGGATTTGCCTATGGGGCATTTGATAAGAACACGATATTCTTTGTTAATGATTAAATCTTTTTAAATGTTTTTATCTTATTAACTGTGTGATTTTGGTAGTTATATTTATCTACTTCGTATCCATCAATAGTCTCATACTTGCTACTTGAACCATTGTTGAAGTGGCCCATTTGATTGAAAACACATATTAACTTCGTTGTGTTCGATCCATTAACTTCGTTGCACTTGGTTAAAAACTATTAACTTCGTTGCAGCAAGACATAATCGTATACATGCTTTGATACAAAGTGGAATATGCGAAAAACCGCAAAAATGCTCAGAAATGGGCATTTTTTCTTATAAATCTAATAAATAAGGAATAATTAGTCAGCTCTTTTGATAGAATCCTTGCTTCAGCTAGGTAGCCTTTAGAAATACGTAAGTATCCTTTGGAAAGACACATCTCACGAGGAGTAAGTTGTGGAAGTTGGGGTGTCCCAGCTGTTTTTATCAATAGAAATGTCCCTGCATCGCCGGTATAATAAACGGAGAGAAATCGAGATTCATGAGGATGCGATGCAATGATTATCAGAAGAATCGAGCCTGAAGATGCAGTAAATGTATCAGCTTTGATTGTTAGGACGCTCAGAGAAGTCAACACCAAAGATTATTCGAGGGAATATATCGAAAATGATGTTCAAAAATTACAGCCGAAAGACATCTTGGAACGCGCAAAATGGACTCATTTTTATGTAGTATGCGATGAGGATAAAATTGTGGGCTGCGGTGCAATAGGACCATACTGGGGTAAAGTTGACGAAAGTAGTTTATTCACTATCTTTGTTTTACCAGAGTATCACGGGCAAGGAATCGGAAGAAAGATCATAGATACTTTGGAAAAAGACGAATATTTTCTTCGCGCGAAGAGAATTGAAATACCTGCCTCGATCACTGCAACTCCCTTTTATATAAAAATGGGATACACATATAAAAACGGAATTAGTGTACCGGATGAAGAAGGTCTTCTACGCTTAGAAAAGCATAGATAAAGAGAAATTCGCATTTGTCGGGATATCGATAAATCGGGATTTGTGAGGAACAGATATGAAAACTTTATATATGATTGGTGGCACTATGGGAGTTGGAAAAACAACTGTGTGCCAACAGCTCAAACAGGATTTACCGAATAGTGTATTTCTTGATGGAGATTGGTGTTGGGATGCCGATCCATTCCAAGTAACCGATGAAACAAAAGCAATGGTGACGAATAATATTTGTTACTTACTCAATAATTTTCTGAAATGTTATGCATACGAGAATATTATTTTTTGTTGGGTGATGCACGAGCAGAGAATTATCGATTCCATACTTAAGAAGTTGGATATACAGAACTGTGAGGTGAAATGCATCTCTCTGACAGCCGATGAAAATACTCTGCGTGAAAGATTGTCCGCGGATGTAGAAAAAGGTATTCGTTCTGAAGATGTAATTGAGAGAAGCATAGCGAGAATACCTATGTATCAAGCATTGGACACTATTAAAATTGATACTAAAGGAAAAGCTGTGGCTGCGATTGCCAATGAGATAAAGAGGTTGTAATACTGATAAATTTTTATTTATCGTTCAGAAATAGGGGTATGCAAAAAACACCTAGGGTATGCAAAAACTAGGCTAGGGTATGCAGTGTATCAAAATGGGTAAACGGAGGCATTAGTAAACAACAGCATTGATGCAAAAATCAGTGCTTTTTTCTACCGAATAGTTAGCAAAAAAGACCACTTAGTTAATTTCTATGACAAATAAATTTGTTTTTTGTATGCTCGTGTCGTGAAGGCTAGAGCATGGAAATTATTAGAGTTGAAAAATTATCAAAAAACTAAAAAGCATTAAAAGCGTTAGATGGTAGGCTCTATTCTGCTGTTGACAGGAACTTTTGTTGAGTTTAGTATGTTCATAAAGCAAAAAGGAAAGTAAAAATGCTGATTGAAACCGAAAGATTGATTATCACCGAATTCACTTTGGATATGGCACAGGTCGTTCAGGAAAACTCAGTGGATGAGGATAATAAGCGATTTGTCCCGGATGAAGTATGGGAAACTGTTGAAGAAGCAGAAGAAGTTTTGAGGCTACTTATTTCGCAGTATGGTTCTTTTGACGGGCCGCTTGTGTATCCGATCATTGTGAAAGAGACAAAGGACAATATCGGCTATGTTCAGTTGTGTCAGATTGAAAATAGCAAGTGGGAAATTGGCTATCACATTGCAAAGAAATATACGGGAAACGGATATGCAACCGAATCGGTAAATGCGTTTCTGCCGGTGATTGCAAAACGGGCAGGAATATCTGAAATATACGGTATCTGTTTGGCGGAGAATACCGCATCCCTTGCCGTTATGAGAAAATGCGGCTTTGAAAATGTCTTTACAGGGATCGGTTTATATCAAGGTGTAGAAAAGAAAATCGTAAAAAACGTGTGGAGAGTTAAAGTAGATACTCATTAATAAAGCATTTGAAGCCGTTTTTGGTGGTTCAATTTAGAGATTTGGGGCCTGATGCACCAAATAACCAATTAAGGTAGTGACAGATTTAAAATCTGTCTTTTATTTTAAAATAAAAACTGAAGCAACTCTACTTCAGTTATCGTTTGAATTATTTATTTCTACAAACTGAAATTTATCGAAGTTTTTCTTCAATTTCTTTATCTGGCCAGTAGCCCCATGATTCAACAATCTTGCCGTCCACAACCCTAAAGTTCTCCAATGCCTCAAAGCTAATATGCTTTCCGGTAGCTGGTATTCCCATACAAGTTCCGGCATGAATACCCTGATAGAGAATTCTGGTTGCAACCATATCATCTTCACCAAATACGTCAAGCACCTCAATTTTCAGGTCAAAGAATTGTCCCTCCACAATTTTCAAGATGCCCACGGCATCAGCATTACTTCTTGCTCCGGCAGGACTGTGGTCTATGTAGTTCTCCGCCATACATTCCATGATAAAGTCGTAATTGTGATTGATATATCCTTCCACAAAAAAGCGAGTTACCAGTTCTTTGTTATCCATAACTGTTGTTCCTCCTTGTCGTTAAGATTTATATGTTTTTTATCATTGTAGGCGCAAATTCTAATTTATCAATATCTTTTCAAATATTTCCTTACTCATATTATAGATTACTAATTTCTGCTATATCAATCTGGGCTCACTGTTTCAAGATTAGATAACATTATTTGGTCTTATTATCATAACTAGGGGTGGAAAATTGTATTAATTCTGCTGCCCTTTGCCATCAATATAAAATTAGCAACCAATATTGGTTGCTTTTTGTTATTTGGTGTGTTGAATATTACGTCGGTCAAATGGCAATAAACTTAATAAAGTAATATCAGGAGGTTTTGGATTGTATTAAAATGTGTTTGTGCACCGCAAGTTTTTAGCACCTTTAGCAACAAAATATTTAAAAGAAATAAATTTCAGTTGTCTTTTAAAGACAACTGTTATATAATTAGAATTATGATTATTGCAATTATAATTTCTTTATTTACTTGTTTATCAATAGTAATAACTTCGGTTTTAAAACCTTCCTTAAATATTAAAGGACATAAGATTGATCTTTTTTGGATTATTTCCTTATTGGGTGCGTTAATTCTTTTATGTACATCTCTTTCTTTGAAAGAATGGTGGAGTGCACTAACTAAAGATGATGGAATTAATCCAATTCAGATATTGATTTTATTTTTATCAATGTCTTGTATATCGATATTTTTGGACGAAGTTGGTTTCTTTTCGCATCTTGCTAATTGGACGCTTAAAAGAGTTAAAAGCTCACAAACAACATTGTTTATTATTCTCTATGTTTTTATTTCGGTATTAACAATGTTTACATCAAACGACATCATTATTCTGACATTAACTCCATTCATTTTGTTCTTCTGTAAAAACGCAAAAATTAATCCTGTCCCTTACCTAGTTAGTGAGTTTATTGCAGCTAACACATGGAGCATGATTTTCATTATCGGAAACCCAACAAACATTTATTTAGCATCATCTTTCAACATTTCATTTATTGAATATTTTCAGGTGATGGCAATACCAACTTTACTAACAGGAATTGTCGAATTTTTCATTCTATTCTTCTTGTTTAAAAAACAACTAGAAAAAGAACTCGAACCACAAGAAATTACTCTTGAAAAACAAAATATTCCATTAACAGTGATTGGCCTAATTATCCTAGGAATTTGTACAATTTTCCTGGTAATTTCCGGATATTTTTCAATTCCGATGTATTTAATAAGTGCCATTTCTCTTGGCGCATTAGTTGTGTCTGCGCTGCTTTATTATTTAATTAAAAAAGAGAGACCACGCGAACTTGGGAATACATTTTTAAGAGCTCCTTATCAAATTATTCCTTTTGTTATTGGAATGTTCACTTTGGTTCTAACATTAGAGAAGTTTGGAATCACTAAATCATTTGCAGAATTTTATGAAAATGGTGGTCCAACATTTGTTTATGGATTTTCATCCGCAATCTTTGCAAATTTTATAAACAATATTCCAATGTCTGTTTTGTATTCATCCATTTGTGAGTTTGCTCCAGTTTCAATAAAACTAAGTGCAATTTATTCTTCAATTGTTGGATCTAATATTGGTGCATTTTTGTCACCTTTTGGTGCACTCGCAGGCATTATGTGGCTTTCTATTTTAAAGAAATATGATGTTAACTTTACTTATGTTGATTTTGTGAAGTATGGATTAATTGTCGGAATTCCATCATTAGCAGTTTGTTTATCAAGTTTGTTATTATTTATCTAATATGTTTTTAAAAAAGCGAAAACCAAACATTGTTATTAATTCGAAATTCCACATAAATGACTATGTAGATTTTTTCTATAAAGACGACATTTATTTTGGTCATATCTCAAACATTTATCTTGAAGATAACTCTAAAGTAATTTACGATATTGATATTGCAGGACAATGTCCTACAACTTTCACTCATATTGAAGAAGAAAAAGTGGTAAGAATTCATAAATGAAAAAGAGATTTAGCTGGAAACCTTATATCATTGCATCAATAATAAGTATTATTATTGGTGTACTTATTTTTTGTTTATTTTTCCCTATTTTAAAACGTCCAGCAATTGATGGAACAGGTTATGCTGCCATAATCTTGATAAGCAGTTCTTTACTTATCTTTATTGCAAGGGAAGGATTCTTTGATATTTTTGCCTATGGTTTCAAACAACTTGGTAGTCAAATGTTTGGTAGAAAACCTAACGAGTATCATGATTATTCAGGCTATAAAAATTACGTAAACACGAAACGAGAAACTAAATCTCGTTATTACATTGCAATTGCAATTGTTGGTTGCTTATTCCTGATTGCAACAATAATTTTATCAATTTACACCAACTTGTAGTTGGTGTTTTTTTAACTAAAATTAAAACTTGACACACGAGCACACGCAAGTATAATATGCGTAATTATTTTTATACACGAAAGGAGAAAATGTATGAAAAAATCATTAGGTATAACAACTTTGTTGTCATGCGTGTTACTAACAGGTTGTCTAATTGGTTGCAATAATGGTGAAAAAACACCTGCTGTTGAAAAAAGCATCAGTATTGCAGAAATTCCTAATTTCGTAGTTGGAGAAAAAGTTGATTTTAAACAATTCGTCACATGCGAAGGCGGAAAGGAAAGTTTCTATGTAACATTTGAAGAAGATTTCGCAAGTTACACAGATGCATCAAGACAATCTATTAGTGCTTCCCATTCTGGAGAAGTTAAGTTTACAGTTCACTTTGGAGATTTAACCAAAGAAGGCACTGTTAACATTGTTTCTCAAGAATATGTAGACTTTGCAGAAGCTACAAAAGATATCGGCTATAAATATACTGCCTACATGCTTGATCAAAACTGGCAATATTTAGAGACTTATTACAACTATGCCGAGAATTTCTTTATTGAGTGGTTCGAAGGAGTCGGTTATGTTGATATTGATGGACAAGTTTACCAATTCGCATTAACTGAAGATGAAGAAAACCCAATCGAATATCAACTCACTGGTTATGAACCTGAAAATTTAAGTGAATATTCACTTCCATTCATGTTTAAATCTGAAGACATTAAATGTGTTTATGTTCCAGAAGAAGTTGTAAGCGGAAAAACATATCCTGCATATGAATCCCTTGTTTGCGATGACCAAGAATCAGTAGAAAAATTTGTCGAAGGTGTTTTTGGTTATTCATTAGATTTACTTGCACAATATGACTACTACCCAACAAGAGTCGAATTCGAAACAGACTATTTGATCGATGATGCAGGGAACAAAAATCCTGTCTGGGATGCTTATCTATTCATTAATTTTATTAATGATGAAACAGGTGAATTCGAAGAAGGTATATTTGATCTTGTTATTTTCGATTTCAGCGAAGAAAGCTATGCTGCACCAGAATTAGCAGAATATTTCGCAGAAAGTAAACCTTCTGGAAAAGATATTAGTAATCTTATTTCTATTATCGATGCTGCTTTAGGTGAACACAATTTCACAGTCACTTATAGTGCAGACTGGTTCGCAGTTAATTCAAGAGGACAACGTACAGCATTAGGAAGCAATCCATTTGTTTATGAAGGTGCTGAAGGTTTAGGTTCAATGATTAATCATTACCTTAACAAAATTGGTTCAATTAAAGCATATGTTACCCCAACACAAACTTATGTCGAAAATGAAGACGCAGCACATTCATATGGCTTAGTTTCTAAAGATGGCGTTTACATTTACGAAGGCGAAAATCACGACGCATTTAAAGTATCAGAGGCAAGTTCAATTTTTGATGAAGAATTACGTGGCGAAAAAGCTAACTATGCATTTATGACTACTGGCGAAAGCGAAGACTCAGTTCTTGCATCAGCATTCGTTAACTCATATTCATTCGCAAAGAATGTTTACTCATTCAGTTTCTGTGCAGCAACTGCAGAAGGATTATTCCAAAGCTTATTTATGGAAGCTCTTCCTACACCAGAAGCAATTGATGAAGAAATCGAAGATGATCTCGAATATCTTGCTCAATACAACAACTTCTATCACACTGCTGATCTTATTTTAAATGGTGGAACCGTTCCACTAGATCGTTATTTAACCGTTGAAGGAAAAGCAACTGTTGATGCAAATGGAAAATTAACAGAATTATCACTCTCATTTGTTTGGGAAGATGAATCTGAAACCGGTGCAGAAGTTGACTACATTATGTCAGTCACATTCAACAATTTCGGCATTACTAAAATTCCAAACGGTGTTGTTGTAAATTACTAATACATATTTGTTATTACAAATATAAGGACTCATTATTTGAGTCCTTTTTTATTGCAATAATTTCCTTTTTTCAAAGAAAAAAATAAATTATTATTGCATTTCTACACACACGAGTATAATATATACACGATTTTTCAAAAGAAAAATAAAAAAGGAGGACAAGATATGCTAAAAGTTGGATTACTCTGCGGTGTAATTGCAGCTATGTCAGTTAGCGGTGTTAACTCTCTCAAGCAAAAATCATTTGAATCAAAACCAATTGATGCAAAACTCATCATTGAGCTTGAAGATGATATTGACACTATCTCAACTGAGAAAGCTATCAAACAACAAAACGCTGTATTTGAAAAAATTAAACACAGTGTTAACAAAAACGCTATCCAAAGTGACAATCTTACACTTTTGAATAACGCAGTCGTTGTCTCTGCAAACAAAGAAGATGTTGAAGCCATCAAAGCAATTCCTGGTGTTAAGTACGTTACAGTTAACGGACAACACATCGTTAAGAAAACTCGTGGTGAGATGATCTCATTAGACCTTAAAAAACGCGAAGGTGAAATTCAAGGCGAAGAAGAAAACGTCTCTGCCACAACAATGAATAAGCCAAGCGGAACTGCTGAAGGCGAAGGTACATTAATTGCAGTCCTCGACAACGAATTCTATTTAAGAGGCGAACACGTTGAAGACGGAGTTACCTATCCTGCCTACAACCACGAAACATTTAGCCCTCTTCCATCAGGCACAAAGGAAAGATTATCTTACTTGAATGTTAAGAATAACCTCACCAAAACAAATGCCTATAAGGAAGCAGTTAAAAATGGTGGAATGGTTAATGGCGCTGGAAAGGAAGGATCATTCTATTTCAACAATAAAGTTCCATTCTATTATGACTACGCTGGTGATACTTATGACCGTGTAACAGTTGATGTTCCGAGTGATTTCAATGTTGAATCAACAGTTGATCTTCACGGATCTCACGTTGCATCAATTGCAGCAGGAAATGCTGAAACATACAAAGGTATCGCTCCAAAAGCACAATTAGTCTTAATGAAAGTCTTCACAGACGTCCATAAAACCCCAGTCAGCGAAGCTGGCAACCTTGGTGAATATGGATCATTCAGTGAACTTGCATTTATTAAAGCTCTTGAAGACTGTATCACAATTGGTGTTGATGCGATCAACGTTTCAATTGGTTCTGATTTATCAGACTTTGAAAAAGGCACAATTTCCCAAAGAACACTTCAAAAGATTTCAGACGCTGGTATTTTATCTGCTATTGCTGCAGGTAACGGCGGAAAAATGTCTTATGCATTTACAGGTGGCTATGCCAACTGGACAAAAGACATTGTTGAAACTGGTGTTATGGGTTCTTTCGCAAATAATGCCTCAACAATGACAGTTGCTGCTGGACAACCAACAAAAACATTCTATGCTGATTCATTCGATTTAGATGGCGCAGTTGTTCCTTATCTTGATCAAATCGTCAATAGAGAAGGACAAGCTGCTACTTATCCAGATAACGAACATAGATTCCTTGAACTTATTAATGGCGGTGTTATCGATCCTGATGAAGAAGGATTTGAACCAACTGCTGAAGAGCAAGAAATTGAATTAGACTATGTCTATGTTAAAGGTTTCGGTGAAGAAAAAGATTACAAAAACCTTGATGTATCCGGAAAAATAGTTGTTCTCAATCGTGGTAAAATCAACTTCTCAGAAAAATACGAAACGGCTGATAACCATGGTGCTAAAGCTTTAGTCATTATTAATAATGACCCAACCGAACAAGACTTTACATTTACTTGTGACTTTGGTGATAGTGCAAAATCAATTGGATTCCCAATCGCACTTGCACTTTTCAAAGATAAACCAATGTTTGAAGCAAAACCACAAGGAAAACTCAAAATTAAGAGAAATACTGCATCTGAAAACGTTTTATCACGTACAATTAGTGACTTCTCAACTGATGGTGCAACTTATGATCTTGATTTGAAACCAGAAATTACAACTCCAGGTAGCAATATTAAAGGTGCTGTCTGGCCACAAAATAAACAAGAAAAGAAAACACCATATAGCGCATATGAGTACCTTAATGGTACCTCAATGGCTGCACCAAACTTTGAAGGTGCAATGGCTCTTGTTTTATCAAAAACAACAAGTGAATTAAATTTATCAGACAAGAATGCTTCTAAAGTTATTGCCGAAGCAAGAAAAACAATTGACATGAAGATGATGTCAACTGCTATTCCAATGCATGATAGCAATGCTAATGATGAAAATAATGAAGTTTCACTTACCTCACCACGTATGCAAGGTGCAGGTCTTGTTAACTTAGAAGGTGCCTATAACACAGATGTTTATCTTGAAGGTATGGACATTGATGGCACAAGACTTAATAAAGCCAAAATCTTACTTAGAAACTCAGATGATGTTTCAAAAGGAAAAATTTCATTAAGCTTTATTGGTCATAACGAATCAAGCACTGCTAGAACTTATAATGTTAAATACAACGTTATGAGACCAGCTGTTGCTTATAGCAACAAAGTTCTTACAAGTGACTACGGAACTCCTGTTGAAGTTGACTCAGTCAAATCAATTCCAGGTTTCGTATTCTATTCACCAGAAGAAGAAAAGATTATCGAAGCAGATGGCACTGCAAACTATAAAGATGTCATCAAAGTATCTAAAGATATTGAATACTTCGAAAACGAATCACAATATTTAGCAGAAGATCCACAAGGTGTTCTCAAAGAAGGTTTATATTATTGTGATAACACTTCTGGAAAATATGTTTGGAAAGAAGTTCCAAGTAGCGAATATCAATCAATTAAAGATATCGAAATCGCCTCAGTTGATTGTGGTCAAGTTACATTAAAAGCAAATGGCGAAACAGCTGTTAGCTTAAAATCATATGAACTTACCAAAGAACAAAAGGACAAAATCGCTGAACTTTACAAAGGCGGAACTTATCTTGAAGGTTATGTTTCACTTGAATCAATTGATGGCTACATTGATCTTTCCATCCCTTACATGGGTTTCTACTCATTAAGCGATAGAATTGATGGCGCTTCATATTCAAGTGCTCCAGTTGTTGAACCTTTCTCATTTGAGAAAGAAGAAAACACTATCTACGGTAGTGACCTCATCAACGACATTGCAAAATCACTTCTTGGTAAAGATAACGCTGACATGGGCTCACTCATGGTTGCAGGTTACGCAAAGAACCTCCAAAACGTAAATATGAATGGCGTTATCACAAATGATAATAACATTAAGAATTTCGCAGGATTCCACGAAGTTGCAACAGTTCCAGATCCATATTCAAGCGATTTATCAGATAATCCAAAAGAAAATATTTATCTTGGCAACCCATCAAAAACAAATACATTAATTGTTCAACAATTCGTGTATAGATCTGTTAAAGATAACTATTTCACAATCACAAATAAGGCAAACGGCATTGAAGTTTACCGTAACGCTCTCGAAGATAGCTTATTCGGTGACACTGCTGGTAAATATGCACTTTATAAATCACATGTTGATGCTGATTATCTTGGCGCAGGATATATTGCTCATAGAGCACTTGCCTTAATTCCTCTTTACGATATTAAAACAAAAGAGGCCTTCCCAAGTGGAGAATACGAACTTAAGTTCAATTACCAATTAGCCTCCACAGGTGCTTGGGTTTCAAAAGCATACACACTTCACATCGATAGTGAATCACCAGTTATCGAAACCATCGAACAATTTAGCCAAAATGGTAAAGATATGATTCGCTTAACATATAAGGAAACTAAATGCGCGTACGCGATTGTAGGAAGTACGATGGTCGATGTTAAGTATGATTCACAAAGAAAGATGTATGTTTCAGAATTTGAGAAATCAATCATGGAAGCAGCAGCTTCTTCATCTGCTAAAACATCATTCTCAGATTCACGTGTATTTATTAAAGTAGTTGATTACGCACGTGGAGAAACCACAGCAATTTGTCACTTTAATGGAAGTTATAGTGACTTTGAAATAGCACAAGGTTCAGAATTCACCATTAATGATGACTTTAAGTTTGAGAACAATAAAGTCACATACATCAGAGTTGATGAAAATGGTGAAGAAAAAGAATTCACTACAATGTACGATGTTACAGTTACTACTGGTAAAGAAAAATCAAAAGCTTCTTCTATGAAGAAGAGCCTATTAGTAGTAATTGCTGAATTCTTCATGAATATATTTGGGAATTTATTCTCATGGCTTAAATTCTAATGTTAGGAGGAAATAAAAATGAGTAAAAGAAAATTAATTACTAATTCAGTTGCTTTAGCACTTGTTGCTTTTGGTGCAACTAACCTTGTTGGCTGTAATCCTGGTACATCAGATAATCCAAGTGAAGAAAAAGTTTACTTCTCATTTTCAGTTGGAATGAAATCAGGCGCATCAATCATTTCATTAAGCTCAACAAATGAAAGTGTTCAAGTTTTTGACAATGGTATTGATACAGCCGGAAGAACATATACTTTTGAATCCACAAATCCAAAAGTAGCAACAATTGATGAAAACGGTAAGATTTCTCCAAAATCAACTGGTACAGTTAACTTTAGAGTTACCGAAACTAAGTCAGATGAAACAAAAGCTTTAAAGAAATCTATTTTGATTGTTGAAGATGCTGAAAAGTTCACTGGTGGACAAAACTATTCTGGTGGTACAACAACAGAAGAACTCAACAAACGTGCAGAAATCTTAGGAAAGCTTGAAAAATATGCAATGGATACACATTTAACAGGTATCACACTTTTTGATAATGGTGGACTTGTTAGATATAGCGATCGTGTTGAACTTCCAACCGATGGTGAATACATTCAAGGCTATGGTTTCGGATTACTTGCCGAAGGCAAATTAAACGGAACTCTTCCCGGAGATGAAGGAAAGAAAAATCCAACATTCTTACATGAATCAATTGCTCAAGACTCACTTAAGATTAACCAATACAGTGCTACTGGTTCACAAGTAAGTGATCTTGCAAGTTATATTACTTCAACTTATTGGGGAACAAAACTTGAAGGTAAAACTTCATATGTTTGGTATCCATGTTTAGCTGCTGACGAAGTCAAAGCACCACAATTTAACGAAAAAGGTGAAATGACTGGTTATTCAGAAAAGAAAGTTAATGACGCACCTATTCCGATGGAATATTCCGCAACTCAACTTTATAAAAAATGGAGAATTTACGTTAAAACCGATGGTGTTAATGGTGCAAATTTAAAATACACAACTGCATCAAGCAAACTCCAAGGACAAGGCTTTAACAATAGAGGCATTACAATTGATGACTACGAATTTGCTTATAAACTCCTTTTAACAGGATCAAATAACATTATTCGTGGTACTGAAATGGCTAACGATTCTTCTTATGGTATTAAAGGTGCACAACGTTACTTTAATGAAACCAAATCAATGACTTCTAAAGAAGAAATCAATAAGAAATGGGAAGAATTTACTAAAGTTGACGCAAATGGTAATTCTAAATTAGGTATTCAAAAAGGTCACGATGACACAAATAATCTTGATTATTTGGATATTGAATTAATCAACCCAATTGATGAATTTACTGCTATGTACACACTTTCAAGTAGCTTAACCTCACCTCTCCCAGAAGACTTATTCATGGGTGAAAAGGCAATTAAGTCTACAATGAAAGATTCCATTAAGATTTATGGTACTTTCAATAACGAAAATGATGATGCAATTCTTGACTATACACTTTGTGTAGGTCCATTTACACTTACAAATTGGAAGAAGAATTCAGAAATTATTTTCACAAGAAATGATAACTGGTTCGAAGTTGGTGAACGTTATCACATTCCAGGTATTGACTACCGTGTTATTGATACTTCAACAGACACAGAAAAGAACTGGAAACAACTTGAAGCTGGTAACCTTGACTCCGCTGGTGTTCCAAGTAAAAAGACACAAGAATGGAGAGGAAAACCAGGTGTTTATGAGACAAAAGGTGACTCAACATTTAAATTAAATGTTAACTCAATGACTCAAAAACAATGGGACGAAACATTTGGCCCACAAGGCAAATGGCCAGCAAACCAAACTTGGGATATTAAACCATGGATGTCAAATCAAGACTTCCTTGATGGTTTATTCTACTCAATTGATAGATATCAATTCGCTGAAAAACGTGGCGTTGTTCCATCAACAAACTACTTCTCAGATGCATATCAAATGAGAAATAAAGATGGTGGTAAGAGCTACAACGAATATCAAGCTCATAAAGACGCTGTTGCAGGTTATGCCGAAAACTTCGGTTATAACTATGATAAAGCTGTTGACTGCTTCAGAAATGCAGTACAACAACTTTCAAAAGAAGGAAAAATTGTTTTAGGCAAGAGCAAAGCTGATCCAACCACAATTACAATCCACATTAGATGGATGTATCAAACAGATATTAAAGAATATGGTGAAGATATTAAATCATATTTCGAAACTGCATTTAACGATGACGCTGTTTGCGGTGGTAAAGTAAAACTTAAAGTTGAACAAGACGCAGTTACTAACTGGGAAGACGTTTACAACGTCTGGATGATGCAAGGATGTTTCGATCTTGGCTTTGGTGCTATTAGCGGAAATACTTACAACCCACTCAACTTTATGGAAGTTTTAAAGAGCGATAACTCTTCAAGCTTTACACTTAACTGGGGTCCAGATACCTCTGAAATCGACGAAAAGAATCCAATCATTTATGATGGACAAAAATGGTCATTTGATGCCCTTTGGGAAGTTGCAGACCACGGCGGAATCGTTGAAAATGGTAAGAAGATTGAACCAGTTAATTTATGTGCAGCAACTAGACCAATGAAACCTGGTGTCTTTGAAATTCATGGTGTAAATGATATTCAAGGAAACATGTACGAAGGATTTAATATTAAACTCAATGTTGATTTTGCTGAATCCAATGTTGAAGGTAAGAAAGCTGAATTTGACGCTAATAGATTCGATGTTTATGTTGTTGGAAGAGGAAATATTACCCTTGCTGAAAAAGGCGATGGAAACATCGTTTATGATAAGGATAATCACGAAGTGATTATTACTGTAACAAAAGAAAAGGCTCAAGAAGTCAATGAAGCAATTAAAGAACAAAATGGCTTCAAAGATTCAGATAAAGACGAATGGCACAAAAATCCATTTATTGAATCAAGACTTAATTTTGAATTCTGCTATGAATTCTATTATGAACTTTCAATTAATGGTGGTGCTCCATCAATCAACTATCACGCGGTTGATTTATCAGACGAATAATACGTCGGGAAGGCACTATTATGAATAAAAGATTATTAACTCTTCTTACAGGTGCTGTCGGTATTGTTGCTTTAGCTTCATGTGGACCTAAATCAGCGAATATTGAGACTCATGTCTATAATTTTCCTGGTATTGGTTATCAAGATAATGATTATTTCTCTGCGAAAAGACTTAGTTACAATTTAACTGTTAATGAAACTAAACAAATTGAAATCGAGTCATTCCCAGAACAATACACTCTTAACCAAATTGAATTTACATCAAATGATGAATCAATTGTTAGCGTTTCTGAAACTGGTGTTTTAACTGGCCACAAGAAAGGCTACACAGACATTCTTATCACTTCAAAAGATGGGAAAATTTCAAGAAAAGTAAGAGCAATTGTTTCTGCTTCATCAGCTAAAGCTGATGTTCAAGGTGTTATTGATAACATTAAGAACAAATATAATTCTGAAAGCTATTCACATGTTAGAAAATGCGTTCGCTACGAATATAGTGAAGAATTCTATGGATGTGAAGGAGTTCAACAATACGGAAGTCAGAGCTATGAAGCAATTGGTTATGATATGGATGCAGGCTACTTCTTTGTTGAAGGACCTTACATCACTTATCGTACTGAAGGCGGAGCTCCAGAAGTATCAGATGGCAAATGGATTTTCTACCAAATTAACTATGGTCAATATGTAAGAATGATCCACATTACCGAGAACGAAAAGAACTATTTTGACTTAAATACATCAGCCTACGAAACATACGATGAAGCTATTAAAGGTATTCTCAATTGTTTCTTCGTAAGTGGTGAAAAGATTGTCAATGATGCTCTTGAAGATTTTGATGGAAAAACAGATTTTAGTGACTTTATTGGCATGTCCTCCACAAAGTTTTATTCTGTTGATGAAGAATCACTTTTACTCTCTTATAGCGAGAGCGGAACAAAGCAAGTTGTTGATGCTGATGATGAAATAAATTACTTCAATATTCCAACAGATACTCTCTATGATTATGTCTATAAACAAGACTTCTTAAATAGTAAGAATTTAACCAGAACTTTAACAGCTGATATGACAATGTCATATGAGCTCGAAGGAAAGCACTGGACTAGGTCATTCAATCGTAGCCAAATATTTGATGAAGAATTTGAAATTGTTAAGGTTCAAAATCCAAAAGATAACGGCTACAAATTAGTCGACACAATGTACGATTTATAATGAGTAAAAAAGGTGGTCATTCGTGGCCATCTTTTTTTCATACTTAAATTTTAATTTAAATGTTCATTGAATAACCATTGACTTTTTTATATAATATAAAAGCGTTTTGCGAAACGATAGAAAAACCGAGGTTTTTATAAAATGTTAAAGTACTCTATTAAAAGAATATTGTTAGCGTTTGTCACAGCATTTATTATTTTGACGTTAACATTTTTCTTAATCAAATCCTTACCGCCAACCGGCGTTGTATCTCCAACTGAAAGTGTTCGTTACGCTTTCTATCTTGACCAAGTCGAACTTGGATATGTTGTTGATATGCCAGTTCCTCATGATGAACTTGGTAAACTTCTTGAATCATTTACAGAGCTTAATGGTACTAAGCACTATTTTTATACAAAACCTATTTTTGAACAATACACTACATGGCTTAAAAACATTGTAACTAAATGGGACTGGGGCAGATCTACAGTTATTGAACCAAATGCATCTGCAATCAAAATCATCTTTGATAGACTCCCAATTTCATTCTCGGTTAATATTATTTCTGTTTTAATCTCAGTTCCTTTAGGAATTCTTTTTGGTATTATTGCAGGACTTAAGAAAAATACTTGGGTTGACCACACAATTTCAACTCTTGTTATGATTTTTATTTCTATCCCATCATTCGTCATTATCATTTTCTTAGTTTATTTGTTAGCATTCAAAGGCGGTCTTCCAACAATGTGGCCAACAAAAGATGCTGAACTTAAAATAAGAATTTTAGCTTACATTATTCCAGTTATGTCACTAAGCTTTGGCTCTGTTTGTGGTTACACACGTTTCGTTAGAGCTGAACTTTGTGAAGTTATGTCTAGCGAATATCTATTACTCGCGCGCACAAAAGGCTTAACAAAACGCCAAGCCATTACTCGTCATGCTTTAAGAAATGCATTCGTTCCAATTCTTCCATCAATTTTGGCAGAATTCATCGGTGTTTTCTCCGGAAGTATGATTCTTGAATCAATTTACGATATTCCAGGTATTGGAAATATTTATATTAGGGCTTTAAATCAATCAAACCCAGACTACAACGTCCTTTTAGTAGACATGGCAATCTTTACAATTGTCGGTTTACTTGCAGGTATTGTCCTCGACCTTTCATATGGATTTATTGACCCACGTATCAGAATGGGGGAGAAGAATGCATAATATGAAAAACGCTAAAAATGAATTCAATTTAAAAAATCTCCCAGTCGAAGCCTTAGATCCAAGCATTTCTAAGTCTGATTTTAAGCTTGTTCAAGCGAACACTAAAATTCATGATCAAAAATTTGAGACTAAGCCAACCACATTCTTTAAAGACTGCTTAAGGAGATTTGCAAAAAACAAATCAAGTGTTGTTGCAACCGTTATTTTAGGCATTTTACTTGTAATGTCTGTTCTTGTTCCAGTCGTTTGCAAAACAAGCGAAGTTCACGAAACAAATTCATCACATCCAGAACTTTATTACTTAGAGCCAAAATTATTTAACTCTGGCACTGGTTTCTGGGATGGAACTAAGAAAATGGTGGACATTGCTGTTGATACTTCAAGTTCAAACAAAGATGAATGGGGACCAGATTACGATCGATACAACAAAAACGCTGTTTCTGATTTAGTTATTGGTGAAGAACAATACGTTACCTCTGCAAATAAATATTTCAGAGAAGGTTTTGTCCAATTCGGTTATTTCTCAATGCCAGCAGACGTTGAATACGTTAGCTATGCTACAGAAGCAAAACTTAAAGAATTCGACCTTGATGGTGATTTTATCATAGATAACTTTGTTACTTATGACACTATTAAGCTTGAAGCAAGCGATGAAAAGACAAAAGAATTCCCAACAGGTTATAAAGATGCCGAGAATGCTTTATTCTTCTCATTCAGCCAAAATCTTGTTGATTATGAAATCCAATTAACTTCATGGGCAATGTCTCATGATGTTGGTGGACAAGAATCTTCAATTAATATCCGTGACATGTTCTTAGAAATGAAAGACGAAAACGGAAAAGCTCTTAATTTAGATTCAAAAATTGATAACCCAACACTTGAAATTAGAGTTAAAAATAATCCAGAAGTTAAACAAGCTTGCACTTTGATTAAATCAATCAACATTAAGTGCGATACTTATGACGATGACGCAAACGAAGTATTTAATGCTTATTCATTTAAAGATGGAAATGATGAAGCAAAACGTTTATCAACAGAACCAGGTTATTGGAAAAATATCTCCAATACCTCTTATTCTAGAGATACCTCTTATTTAATAAGAGCAGTTCTTTGTTCATTCACTTATGACACATACGAAGCTGTATTGGGTGCACGTGTTGTTGATATGTATAACACCCAACTTAAAGAACTTAAAAACAAAGGATACATCAATTACAGTGTTAAGACTGAAATTAACGATGAAACCGGACTTTATGAAATAACTTCATGCAAATGTGAGATTTTAAATAAAGAAAAATGTCCATTTGTTGAAGTCTTTACAAAAGATGATGTCGTATTAGACCAAACAACAGGACTTGTTGATCATATTAAAGTCGAAGTTTATTACTACAAGATGAAATATGGCCTTGATAAGATGCCAAAATTCATTTTAGGAACAGATGTTACAGGAAGAGACATGTTTATTTATGTTTTTGAAGGACTTAGAACTTCTCTTCTCCTTGGCCTTGCCACAACAGTAATTTGTTTCTTATTTGGTTTGATCTGGGGTTCTGTCTGTGGTTACTTTGGCGGTGCAGTCGACCTTATTATGGAACGTTTCACAGATATTCTTGCTGGTGTTCCATGGATTGTCGTTATGACACTTACAATTATTAAACTTGGATCCAACTTCTTTACATTCGCTTTAGCGCTTTGTTTAACAGGTTGGATTGGTACAGCTGCAACAACGCGTACTCAGTTCTATAGATTTAGGGGTCGAGAGTACGTTTTGGCCTCTAGAACACTTGGTGCTTCGAATGGTCGACTTATTGCTCGCCACATTCTTCCAAACGCCATGGGTACAATTATTACTTCAGCAGTCTTAATGGTCCCAAGTGTTATCTTTAGCGAAGCTACAATTTCTTATTTAGGTTTAGGATTTAAAAACTTAGCCTCTTTAGGTGTTATTCTTTCCGATAACCAAATCGAGTTAACAAACCATCCATATTTGTTAATTTTCCCATCAGTTATCATCGCATTACTTATGATTTCATTTAACTTGTTCGGTAACGGCTTAAGAGATGCTGTTAACCCAAGTTTGAAAGGAGAAGGTGAATAATATGGCTACAACAAAGAAAACTCCATTATTAAGCGTAAAAGATTTACGTATTCATTTCTCCACTGACCATGGTTATGTTCAAGCTGTCCGTGGTGTTTCATTTGATTTATACAAGGGCGAAACCCTTTGTATTGTTGGTGAATCAGGATCCGGAAAATCAGTTACAAACAAAGCAATCATGGGCATTTTAGCCTCAAACGGTCGTATCGTTGAAGGCTCAATTATGTATGAAGGCGAAGACCTCACTAAAGTTTCTGAGGATGAATTCCACAGAATCAGAGGTCACAAAATTGGAATGATTTTCCAAGACCCACTTTCTTCACTTAACCCAATCATGCGTATTGGGAAACAAATCACTGAAGCTATGCTTATTAATGCTTCACGCACAAAGAAAATGTACGAAGATTTAGTTTCTAAAGAACTTTCTGCATACAAAAACGCCGAAACAGAACTTAGAAGTGGACTTGCTAAATATAGCGAAAACATTAAGTTCTTAAAGAGTGAGAAGAAAAAACAAATCGCTCAAGCAAGAAACTTTGTGACAAACGACATTGAAGGTCGTGCTTATTCACTTAAACGTGAATATGGCGCATCTAAGTTTGCCGCTGAAGATGAATTTAGAAGTGCAGTGGCTGCAGCTGAAAAAATGAAGAACAAACGTGCTTCAAAGAAAGCAATTGCCCAAGCAAAGAAAAATAAAAAACTTAAACTTGCTCAACTTGCTAAATCATACAAATATAATTTGCACGCTGTAAGAGCATCAAAATCCGAGCTTAGTAAGCAATCAAAAGAGAAGATTAAGCAATTAACCATCAAATTTGACACTGAAATCGCAGAGCTTCAAGGAAATTCAAAAAACAACAAGAATGCTTTGAAGGCAAAATATGTTCCACTTATTAAGAAACTCAAAGCTGAATATAAAGCAAGAACTAAAGTTGCAAAACGTGAAGTAAAGATTTACAAGAAATGTGAACATTATGGATATAAACTCAAACGCAGAAGTGCTCCAAGAAGAGTAAGACGTAGTGGACACAAGTTCTTCTTTAGACGTTTAAGAGCAGAACGCAAAGCTCTTCGCATTGAATATTTAAGCAAATTAAGAATCACAAAAGCTGAAGCTAAAGCTAGAGCTTTAAAGATTATGGAAGAAGTCGGCATTAAAGATCCAGAAAAACGTTATAGACAATATCCATTTGAATTCTCAGGTGGTATGAGACAACGTATTGTTATTGCTATTGCATTAACAGCAGATCCAGACATTTTAATCTGTGATGAACCTACAACAGCTCTTGACGTTACAATTCAAGCTCAAATTCTTGAACTTATTAACAATTTAAAGAAAGAAAGACAACTTTCTTGTATTTTCATTACTCACGACTTAGGTGTTGTCGCTAACATGGCAGACAGAGTCGCAGTTATGTATGCAGGCAAGATTGTTGAATATGGAACAGAAGAAGAAATTTTCTATGATCCAAGACATCCATACACTTGGGCTCTTCTTTCCTCAATTCCAGATGTTGACTCAAATGAAAAACTTGAGGCAATTCCAGGAACTCCTCCAAATATGATTTACCCTCCAAAGGGTGATGCATTTGCTTTACGTAGTAAATATGCTATGGAAATTGACTTTAAGAAGGAACCACCTTTATTTAAAGTTAGTGACACTCACTATGCAGCAACATGGCTTCTTGATCCACGTGCTCCAAAAGTTACAATGCCACGTATCGTTAAAACTCGTATTGCAAACTCCTTAAAAGCAAAGAAGGGAGATAAAGCACATGCGTAAGGTTACTTTTGATAAGTCACTTGTTGACAATAATGTAGAAGTTTCTGTCCGTCACTTGAAACAATATTTTAAGTTTGGACATGGCTCTAATTCACTTACCACAAAAGCAGTTCACGATGTATCTTTTGATATTAAAAAAGGTGAATGTTTTGGTGTTGTTGGTGAATCTGGTTGTGGTAAAACCACAACAGGTCGTTCTTTAATTAGACTTTACAACATTACATCAGGTTCTGTTTATTTCGAAGGACATCGTATAAGCGCAGGCAAAAGATGGAATGAAAAAGAAATTAAATGGACAAGAATTAAAGGTAAAAATAAGATTAAAGCTCTTAGATCAGAAATGAACTCTGAACTTACTTATGTAACCATTAATAAAAAGGATGTTGAACCACTTCGTAAACTCCAAAGAACATTAGGTGAAAAGATTGAAGAACGTGCTAATTTGAAAGCAAATTATGAAGAAGCATGTCTTAATCTTAGAGAAATTGAAGACTTAGAACTTCGTGCTAACAAGAAATCTGAGATTAAACATAGTTACAATGTAACTAAAAAACAAAATAAACGAGTTATTAAAGAAACTAAAGCCAATATTCGTAGAATTGAAAAGACCCGTGTAAGAAAACATAATCACTTCTTGAAGGATTACTTTAAACAAGGAAGTAAACATCCATTTAGATTAGCTCTTTCTATTATTGGAATAATCTTAATCGCACTTGGATTAGTTTTCCTTAGCGCTTCATATTTTGTTGATCTAAATCCTTACTTAACATATGTAACTGTTGGTTTACTTTTAATCATGCAATTTGAAATGGTTAAAATCTTTAGACTTAATAAATCTAATGATGATAGTGGTGTTTCATTTGTCAAAATTAAACCAATAAAAATAGCCATTTTTGCAATTCTGTCAGTTCTAATTGAACTCATTGGATTTGCTGTAATACTTGGCTATTTACCAAGAATTTACTTCTTCTGTGGAGCATGTGTTTATATTTTATATAACATTATTGATTTCTTCTTTATTAGAGCAGCTTATAGGAGAAAACATCTTGACGCTCCTTTAGCAAAACGAATTAAAGAAACAAAAATTTCATATAAAAATCAAATTAGCGATGTTAAATTCGCCATTAAAGAAGCTAGAATCAAACAACATAATCGAATTAAAGCTCTTAAATTTGTAAAGAAAGAACAACTTCGTTATGTTGCAGCTAATAAACAAGACATTAAAGTTTTATCAGAACTTCAAAAGTCTCTTGCAAGTAGCTATGAAGAATACGCAAATTTAGATATTAATTATCAAGCTGAATTACGTACTTTAAAGTTTATTAAGAACAGAAAACAACGTTCAGTTAAAAGAGATGAAATTAATCATGCATTCGCTTTAAGCGAAATCTCGATTTCTGAAGCAATTGCTGAAATTGAAAAACGTATTAAATCAATTGAAAAGGTTCGCCTAAGAAAGAGCCATTCATTCTTAAGAGATTATTCAAAATTCGTTAAAAAATATAGTTTTGAATCAATTATTGCAATTATTGGTGCAATTCTAATTGGTGTTGGCTTATTGCTTCTTAGCTTATCTAACTTAATATCAATTAATTCATTATTAACTTATATTGTATTTGCAATTATTTGCCTTATTCCTTTTGGAGTACTACTTCTCATTAGAGTTGGTAAAGCTGAAGGAGAAAGCAATTCTGGGTTTATTATTGTAAGACCTATTAAAGTTGCTTTATTCGTGGTTTTATCACTTGCTTTTGAGATTTGCGGAATTGCATTTATTTGCAAAGCACTTTCTCAAAAATGGATTTCAATATCCGCAGGAATTTATTTTGCTTATTTAATTCTTGATTTTATTATCGTTCAAATTAGATATAACAAGAAATTTGCTGATGTTGAATTTAAGAATTTCAAAAACAGAATTGCTACTTTCTATGATAAACAAATAAAAGAAGCAAAATATCTTAGAAAAGAAGCCAAAATTAAAGGGCATAACAACGTTAAAGCTCTTAGAAAAATTAAGAAATTTGAAACTCATTATGTAGCAAAAAATAGAAAAGAAGATAAAAATCTTTTCTTTGCACATAGCACACTTATTAATAAACGTGAAGACTACGCAAATTTAAAGATTAATTTCGAAGGCGAAGTTCTTAAATATGACGAAATTAAGAATAAGAAAATGCGTAATAGAAAATATAGAGAACTTAAACGCTCTCTTCGTTTAGATAGGAAATCACTTCGTAAACAAATCAAGGTTAGCGAAGCTAAATTAAATAAGATTGAGAAAACCCATGCTAAGAAACATGGCCGTTATTTAAGAGATTATTTTAGATATTTAGGACAAAATTTCCTCGCAGCATTTATTTTTACAGTTATTTGCATCTTAACATGTTTAGGTGCAATTATCTTAGGCACATTAGAAATTATCGATATTATTTTAGCTTTAAGAATTATTGTATTTGTTGTTATTTGCATGATTCCACTTAGAATCCTTATGCTTTTAAGAACCGGAAACAAAGATGTTTTAAATAATTCACCATTTATTAAGGCAAAACGTGCAAAGATTGTTTTATCTAGCATTCTCGGTTATTTATTTGAATTACTCTGTTTTGCATTCCTTGCAGAGTACGTTCCTGTTGCTTATCTTGCTATTGGTGCAGCAGTTTACTTTATAATTAAGTTTATTGATTATCTTGTCACCAAAGGTGTTTATAACAAGAAATATGTTTCAGAATCATCAAAAAGACAAAATCAAATTAGATCAAGTTACGAAAAACAAATTAAAGAAATCGAAAATCATATTAGTGAAACCAAGAAAACTCAAAAAGCTATTATTAAACAAATTAACTATGATAATAGACATGTTGACAAGAAGCTTCTTAGCAAGATGCAAATGATTTTCCAAGACCCTGTTGATTCTCTTGATCCAAGAATGACTGTTGAAGACATTATTCAAGAAGGTTTAAAGATTCAAGGTCAACGCAATAAGTTTGCTAATAGCAAAAAGGTTGCAGATGTCTTAACAAAAGTCGGACTTATTCCAGAATTCGCTTCTCGTTATCCACATGAGTTCTCAGGTGGACAAAGACAACGTATTGGCATTGCTCGTGCACTTGTTATGAATCCTTCATTCTTAATTTGTGACGAACCAATTTCTGCTCTTGACGTCTCAATTAGAGCTCAAATTATCAATCTTCTTAATGACTTAAAAGAAGAAATGGGCTTAACAATTATGTTTATTGCTCACGACCTCTCAGTCGTTAAATATTTCTGCGATAGAATTGCAGTTATGTATTTTGGAGAAATGGTGGAACTTGCTTCAAGTGAAGAACTCTTTAAGCATCCACTCCATCCATACGCAAAAGCACTTCTTTCTGCTATTCCAAAACCAGATCCATTAACAGAGAAAACACGTAAAAGAATTGTTTATGAACCAAATAAAGTTCATGATTATTCTAAAGAAAAGCCAACCCTTCAAGAAATTACAAAGGGTCACTGGATCTTAGCAAACTCTGAGGAAATGGCAAAATATCGCGAAGAAATTAAAGAGCTTGATAAAAAGGCAAAAAATAAAAAAGCACATTAATGTGCTTTTTTTCATAAACAAAGGAGTTACATATGTTTAAAAACTTATTTTATAGAGGTTATCAACAATCACTTCGTTTAGCGTCTTACTTTTTAGGAATAAAATCTCCAAAGACTATAAGCGAAGAAGGTGCGATTAAAAAAGCCCCATTATTATTAAAGGAAAAAGGACTTTCTAGACCTTTAGTTGTAACAGATAATGGAATTCATTCATTAGGCTTATTAAAACCTTTATTTGAAGCACTTGATAATGCTGGACTTAGATATGGTTATTATCATGATGTTGTCGCCAATCCAACAATTCAAAATGTAAAAAAAGGTTTGAAAGTTTTTAAAGACAATAATTGTGATTCAATAATTGCTGTGGGTGGTGGCTCTGCTATGGACACTGCAAAAATGGTTGGAGCGCTTGTTGTTAGACCAAAGAAAACAGTTGAACAAATGAAAGGAATTTTGCATGTTGGAAAGGCTTTGCCTTTCATGATTGCAGTTCCAACAACTGCGGGCACGGGAAGTGAAACAACTTTAGCTGCTGTTATTGTGAATGAAAAAACTAGATTTAAATATGCGATTAATGATCCACATTTAATTCCAAAATATGCACTTCTTGATCCAACGCTTTTAAAAGGACTTCCTCCTCATATTACAAGTACAACAGGAATGGATGCTTTAACTCATGCAGTTGAGGCATTTATTGGTCACGCAAATACTAAGAATACAAAGAAAGCTGCAATTGAAGCAGTTAAACTTATCAAGGAAAACCTATATCTTTCGTATAAAGATGGTGCAAATTTAACTTATCGAAGCAATATGCAAAAAGCATCATTTTTAGCAGGCGTTGCATTCACAAGAGCATACGTAGGTTATGTTCATGCGATTGCACACTCATTAGGTGGAAAATATAATGTTCCACATGGACTTGCCAATGCAATTATTTTGCCATACGTGTTGGAAGCATTTGGCTCATCTTGTTACAAGCGTTTAGCAATTTTATCTGATGAACTTTCACTGTGTGAAAGAAATGCATCAAAACAAGCTAAAGCTGAGGCGTTTATTGCATGGATTAGAAAAATGAATAAGGACATGAACATTCCTGAAAAATTTGATATTGAATATAAGGAAGAAGATGTTTTAGAAATGCTTGAGCATGCTTATAAAGAAGGAAACCCTCTTTATCCAGTTCCTCGTGAATTTACACGAAGAGATTTCAAAAATATTTACGTGCAAATTCTAAAATAAAAAATATATTTAAGACTTTATTTGTAAATAAAGCCGCTGATATGTATAATTTAATTAGGAGATTAATTATGAAATTCAAAAAATTCTCATTGTTATCATTGCTAACACTTGGCAGCATTGCTTTATCAAGCTGCTATATTGATCTTGGTTTTATTAAAATTGGAACCAAAGATACAGAATATATTACTGACGATAAAGTAGTTGGTACTTATTATTCTGGATACGATTTAACCAAAAAAGGTGGTCGTCTTGCAAACGAACTTCAAAAATTATGTTTCGACAAGCACACTCAATGGGTTAAATATAGCCAAGTAAATAGTTATTACACAACAACTTCATCTCATGATTCTGTTGAAGCTATTGCAAAAGGTTCAAAAACAAATCAATGGTTCTATACAGGAAAAGAACAAGGTGGTTATGGAACACGTGAGCACGTTTGGCCATGTGCAAACTCAAATAACCTTTGGTCTCATGATGGAACCAATACTGATAAGAACTATGTTGATGGCACCAATTATATTGGTGGTGGTAGTGATTTATTTCACGTAAGAACATCAAATAGTAATGTTAACACCGCACGTGGTAACTCAAAATTTGTTGATTTTGACGATCCAGAACAAAAAGATGCAAATGATATTTATTCATACACTGAAAAAGGTGGTAAATATTCAATAAAAATCTCTGGTCATAGCTTCACTAATGCTGGCGTTCCACAATACGCAAATAAATGTGAACCTGCTGATGAAATGAAAGGCGATATTGCAAGAATTCTCCTTTATGTTTGGGTTCACTATAATGAAAGAGGTGCAACACCAGAAGGACAAGTTAAATCTGGAACATTGACTTATAAATATTCAGACATGACTGCAAATCTTGAATTCTCAGATATTATGGGCGGTTATAGCGATACAAGAGCAAGAGAAGTATTAATTGCTTGGAATAAGCTTGATCCACCTAGCCAAGTTGAAAAACTTCGTAATGATACTGTTCAAAAGATTCAAGGAAACAGAAATCCATTCGTTGATCATCCAGATCTTGTTGAAAGAGTACTTAAAAGTTAATTAATGGGCCTCATAGAGGCCCTTATTATTTATATGATAAAAGTCGGACTTATTTCTTTAGGGTGTAGCAAAAACCTCGTTGATAGCGAGATTATTTTAGGTGCACTTGCAAATTCAAAGTTTGAGATTGTAAATACAATTGAAGATAGTGATGTAGTTATTGTAAATACTTGTGGATTTATTGAAGCAAGTAAAGAAGAATCAATTGCTAACATTTTACATGTTTGCAAAACAGGCAAAAAAGTTGTTGTAACTGGTTGCCTTGTCGAACGTTACCTAGATGAACTTAAAGCATCCATTCCAGAAGTAAGTTTATGGATTCCAATTAGAGAATATTCTCATTTTTCTGAAAAGATTGAGTCTTTATTTGACAAAAAAGTAAAAGTAATGGAGCTTAATCCTTTTGTAAGAATGCTTTCTACACCAAGTTATATGGCTTATCTTCGCGTAAGCGAAGGATGCAATAATTGTTGTGCCTATTGTGCAATTCCTTTAATTAGAGGTTCTTTTAGATCTAGACCTTTTGAAGACGTTTTAAAAGAAGCTAAATCATTAGCCGAAAACGACATTAAGGAATTGGTGCTTATTTCTCAAGACACAACAAGATACGGAAGTGATTTTAAAGATAAAAAGACAATCGTCGATTTATTAAAAGAACTCTTAAAAATTAAAGAATTTTATTCGATTCGTTTGCTTTATCTTTACCCAGATGAAATCACAAGCGAACTTATTGATTTAATTAAAGAAAATCCAAGAATCGCACCTTATTTTGACATTCCTTTCCAACACTCAAGTGACGCAGTTTTAAAAGGAATGTT
This sequence comes from Bacilli bacterium, assembly GCA_045628045.1. Lineage (GTDB taxonomy): Bacteria > Bacillota_I > Bacilli_A > RFN20 > CAG-826 > Fiminaster. The sequence goes on along the minus strand of JAZQOV010000006.1, from coordinate 31,614 downwards.
AAGACGTGGCACAAACGAGACTTACCAAAATTTGATCGATGAAATCAAAACAAAAATACCTCACGCAATATTAAGAACAACCTACATACTAGGTTTTCCAGGTGAAAGTGATGATGATTTTGTGAATCTTGTTTCCTTTACAAAAAAGAATAAATTTGATCATATGGGAGCTTTTGCATATTCAAGAGAAGATGGCACAAAAGCTTACGATTACAAGAATCAAATTCCTGAATCACTTAAGAAGGCTAGACTTGGTAAAATTATGGATGTTCAAAAGAAAATTTCTTACCAAAATAACAAGGCTAGAATTGGTAAAGTTATGGAAGGAATTGTGGTGGAATACAACAAAACAAATAAGGTCTATGGACTTCGTTCGTATTGGAATGCTCCAGATGATATCGATGGAAAGATTTCGTTTGTTTCTAATAAAGAACACAAAATTGGCGATATTGTTAAAGTAAAAATTACTAATGCTTATATTTATGATTTATTTGGAGAATTTGTTGAATAACTAAACATTTATATATATAATTATCGCGTTGCCTCCATAGTTAAATGGTATAACGGATCCATGGTAAGGATCAATCCGTAGTTCGATTCTGCGTGGAGGCACCAGATTAGAAGACATACTTTGATACAATGAATCAAAGGTGGAATTCATAGAAAATGCCCTAAAAATGGGTGTTTTTTATTATATTTTTAACATTTCGGAATGCTTGAGCTATTTATAAAGGCAAAAAATTATGAGGTTTTAAATATATTCTAAAATAATCAAATTAATCGCGTATCAAGTCATATCAACTTGTTTCAGTTTATTAATAATGGATTATATAAAAGATGAATAGAATTTTTATAAGACAATATTGTATGACTTTAACCGAAGTAACAATAAGTAACAATTATTTTTATGAAAATCAGTTACAATATAGTTGGTCGAATTATGGAGTTCAAAGATAAACTTAAAAAACTTAGAATTGAAGAGGGCCTTTCTCAAGAGGCCTTAGCGGACGCTGTTCACGTTTCTAGAAGCGCAATTGCTAAATACGAAAATGGTGGCGGAAAACCGAGTGAAGATACTCTTAAAGCTTTAGCACTCTACTTCGGAGTAGACATCAAAGATTTAAGAGATGACAAAGATATAAAAAAGGAGAGAATCAATTACGTTTTCACTATTGTGTTGATCTCAATTTTAGCAACTACTTTAATATTATTTTTCGTTCCGATGTATTATGTGCCTTTGAGAAATGTTGTTAATTGGCATAGCAATAATTGTTCTTATTATGAACCAACTGGCGAAACAATCTGCTACCCTACTTCACATGTTGAATATGGATTTAGAAGTATAGTTAATCTGCATTGTTATGGATTAATATACGCTGCAATCCCTCTTGTTTCTTTATCAATAGTGTTAGGGGTTTTGTCGTTATTTAGATTCAAAATTAAAAGATATCTTTTCATCTCATTTTTGATAATAACTGCAATTGCTTTAATATTTGCTGTTTTGTCATTTGTTTTAGATTGTCGAGTTGATTTTGAAGCAAAGCTTGTCTAACAATTTTTTGTGACTATCAAATAAACTTTATTTTAAAAAGGAAGGTGCAAAATCACAAAGTATAAAAAATGTGCTAAAATTTAATTGCGTGAATTGAGTCAATTTGAGTTTTTGTATCAAAATTGGTTCACAAACCCAGATGTAAACAACAGGTTTGATACAAGCCTGTTTTTTTATATATTGAGATGGTTACAAAAAGTAACCAACTGATTCAATTGGTGACAAATTGTCACCGTTTAATGGTTTATTGAAGTGGTTACATAATGTAACCGTTTAAAATTTAATATGTTGAACATAAGCAAATAAGCAGTTTCCTTAATTAGGCTGGCCTGATTGACATTAAGATATCTGAATGGGTGTTTATTTGTAATAAAAATGTTATCATATAAACATGAAACCAAATCCAAACCTAGTATTTCCTATACCAGGATATGACAAACAAACATACATAAAACCAACAATTAAAAACCCAAATATTATTGTTGGAGATTTCTCATATTTTGCAGATCAAGATTTTGAATCTCACGTGACTCATTTTTATCCGTGGAGTAAAGATAAACTTATTATTGGAAAGTTTGTTCAAATCGCATTTGGAGTTGAATTTATGATGAATGAATGCAATCACCAATTAAATGCTGTTTCTACTTATCCATTTTTCACTATTCCAGGATGGGACGCAAAGCGTCCAGCAGATAAGGATTGCCCTTATAAAGGCGATACTGTTGTTGGAAATGATGTTTGGATCGGTGAAAAAGTTACAATTCTTCCAGGGGTTCATATTGGCGATGGCGCAATTATTGGAGCGTGCTCAGTAGTAACTAAAGATGTTGAACCATACACAATTGTTGGCGGAAACCCTGCTAAAGTTATAAGAAAAAGATTTGATGATGAACTTATTGATTTATTAGAAAACTTCAAATGGTGGGATAAACCAGTCGATGAAATTAATAAACTTATTCCAGTTTTAACCAATTTAAATTTAGATGAAGTAAAAGATTTTTTAATTAAAGAAAATAATAAGTGAAAAAGATAATTTTATCTTTTATTTAAAACAAATTTTGTTTAAAATATAAACGCAGTTATTTTTTATGTTGAAAGAGGAAAATATATGAAAAAAACAGTAATTTTCTCAGCCGTTCTTGCAATCTCTACATTATTAGTAGGTTGCAAAAAAGAAGATATTGTTAATCAACAAACACTTCTGAATATTGATGAACATAACATCATGTTAAACACAAAGCCAAGATATGTTTACATTGATTTAAATGACGGAAGTAATCCTCGTTTAACACAAGTCAAAGATTATTCTGATGAAACAAAGCTCGAGGTTAATGTTTATTCAAGATATTCATTAATGGTTCCAAAAAGAGAAGGTTATATTTTTAAAGGTTTTAGCACTGATCAAAAAGGAGAACATCTTTTAAGTGAAACAGAAACAACTGTTTTGGATAATTATTCAACAATTTACGCTAATTGGATGCCTGTTCCTATGGATGTTTATGTTTTGGAAGAAAACGCTTCTGAATTAGATGTAGACTTAGGAATTAAAATGCTTCCAATTGAGGCAACTAATAGCACAAAAACGATATTTGTGCCTTATCATTACAAAGAAGTTTTATTGGAAATCAATTATAAAGCAAACAATGTAAACCAAAATATATTTATTGGTGGAATGTCGAGAGATGGACTAAATAAGTACAACTATAATGCAAGCATGCCTTATTCAATACGTCTTGTTGACGCTGCAAATCTATACAATATTGAAATGCTTGGTATTTCTTACATGGCTACAGATTTAGGTCGTGTCGAGAATTATGGTTCTTTCACAACTCTTGGCTATTCCATAAGAGCCGCAATTGTTCAATCATTTAGAGAAGCTTATATTAAAATCAAATAATATTTGATTAATTATATAAAATAGAATAAAATAAAAAACATGAAAAAATGTAAGCTTTTATCATCATTATTTATACTCTCAACATCCTTAAGTTTAACCGGATGTTCTTTTATAAGCTCCATTATTGAGGAAACCAATACAAACGGCACTTTAAAATATCAAGATAGCAAAAAAGATAATTATGTTGTCGGTGATGTATTTGATTCATTCATCGACAATGGTGGTTTATCTGTTTATTTTGTCGATAAAAATTCTACAGAAAACCATATTGATAAAAGCGAATTTACTTATTCTTTGATTACTCCAGAAGGAAAATCTTTTTCTGGTACAAAAGCATTTGAAACTTCTGGCACTTACAAAGTTAATATTTCACACGAAAAAGCAGAAGCAATTTCATACAATATTTCTGTAAGAAATATAGAAGCTACATCTGTTGTATTAAGTAAGCATTCTTTAGATTTAAATTTAAATGATACTGCAACATTATCAGTATCAATTTTACCAAGTTCAATTTCTAAAGATTATGTCACTTGGTACACAAGCAACTCTTCCGTTGTAACAATTGATGATGGTTTAGTTAAAGCTGTTGGTTATGGAACTGGTGTTATTACAGCGAAAGTTGGATCAAAGTTAGACACATGTACAGTTAATGTTAAAAAACCTGTAAATCTTGTTTCAATTACCGCAACTAATTACACATCAACTTGTTATGTGGGCGATGCTTATACTTTTAATGGTAAAGTTATTGCAAATTATAGCGACGGATCGACTGCTGATGTTACTTCATCTGCCTCAATTGGCTCAATAAGCACGTATTTAGCCGGAAATAAAACTTTAACTATTAGTTATAATGGTGTTTCTACTACAATTACTATCACTGTAAATGAACAACCAGCTGCCACATTAGTTTCCATTAGTGCAAGCGGCTATACAGACTGGTGTTTTAAAGGTGATACTTATACTTTTGATGGCGTTGTTACAGCTACTTATAGTGACAAAACAACATCTATTGTAACTTCTTCTTGTACTTTTAGTACAATTTACACAACTCTTGTTGGATATAAGACTCTTACAATTACTTACAAAACTGTAAAAACCACAATTACAATTGAAGTTAAATCAAAACCAACTGCAGTTACTGGTGTTACTCTTCCAAGTACTCAAGAAGTAAAAGTAGGAAGCTCAGTTACTTTAACTCCTACTATTTCACCATCTAACGCAACAAACAAAAATGTTACTTGGTCATCAAGCAAACCTGCTGTTGCTTCAGTATCATCAGGTGTTGTCAAAGGTTTAACAGAAGGAACTACTGACATTACGGTTAAAACTGAAGATGGTGGATTTACTGCAAAATGCACTGTAACTGTCACAGCAAAAGGCAAAAACGCTTGGACCGTCATGATTTATATGTGTGGAAGCGATCTTGAAGATGAAAATTCTTTAGCAACCTCAGATTTAAAAGAAATTTTATCTGTCAACAATCAACCAGATGATGTAAATATCATTGTTGAGACAGGTGGATCATATTCTTGGTCATTATCTTCTTCATATCTTTCTGGAGCCACAAGTATTGATGCTTCTAAACTTTCTAGATGGCATGTTGAGAACAAGAAACTTGTTCTTGATAATACTTTAACTTACGCAAGCATGGGTTCTTCGTCAACATTCCAAAGCTTCTTACAATGGGGCTTAACTGAATATCCTGCTGATAAAACAGGCGTCATTTTATGGAATCATGGTGGAGGCATGTTTGGTTGTTGCTACGACCAAAGAAAGAATGATGATTCTCTTACCAATTCTGAAACAAAAACCGCTTTAACCAATGCATTTAATGCCACTTCAACATCAAAACTTGAATTTATCGGCTATGATTGTTGTTTAATGCAAGTTCAAGATATTGCTGAATATAATTCAAACTACTTTAATTACATGATTGCTTCTGAAGAATCAGAAGTTGGCGAAGGTTGGGATTACAATACCTGGATTGATGATTTGTATGCCAAAAAAGAAACCACAACAATCTTAAAGGCAATTGTTGACGGATTTATTAGTGATAATGGTGGCGCTTCTTCAAGTTTTAGTGATCAAACATTATCTTATTTAGATCTTAGCTATATGAGCGAATATAAAACTGCCTTTGAAAGCTTTGCTACAGCAATGTCAACGCAACTTAAAAGCAAGTCAGTTTCATATTCAACTTTTGCAGCTTGGATGAGCACATCTGTTAAACAATTTGCTGTAGATTCTGATGATAGCCAAGAATATTATTGCTTGTTTGATGTCAAAGACATGATTACAAAAATTGCTTCCCATTCAACATATAATCCTGGAAGTACTTATACAAACGCAGTTCTTAATGCTTTTAGTAATTTAGTGGCTTATTCAGTTGCTCAAAAAGGTGCTGGAAAAGCTTATGGTTTAGCTTGTGTTTATGTTCAAGCAAATTACGGATCTTATTATATGGGCAGTTCCTATACAACAAGTAACACAAACTTTACCAATTGGCGTAACTTCCTTCTAAGTTACTCATATCTATAAAAAAATAACAAAAATACAGGTTCTTAACGGGATCTGTTTTTTTATTTTAAAATATCAAGAATTAACTTTCGTTTAAACAAAAGTTAGAAAGTTATATAATATAAAAGTTATGAATTTACCGATATTAACTTATATTTTGGATACATCCTTTATAAATAAGGATGTTTTTGACAAATTAACTATCGGTATCAAGGATTATCGAAAAGAAAAGATAGAGAAATTATCAATGTTTGAGACTAAATGTCTTTCACTTGGTGTCGAAATATTAATTAAAAAAGCATGTGAAGATTTTAAAATTGATTATAGTTCCTTAGAAATCGAATTTAACGAAAACGGAAAACCATATTTTAAAAATTCGAAGTATTTTTTTAATACAGCTCATTCAGGAAAATACGCTATTTGTGTAATTTCAGACAAAGAAGTTGGCATTGATATTGAAGAAATTAAAGACTATAAAGCAAAAGTTGCAGAACGTTGTTTTACCCCTCAAGAAAAGGAGTATATTGAAGTTACGAATGAAAAAGTCGATCTTTTTTATAGACTTTGGACATTAAAAGAATCCTATGTTAAATGCATTGGGTCAGGTTTATGCATTTCGCTTAATTCCTTTAGCCTTGCCGCAAAGGACAATAACATAGTTATTGAAGGCAAGGATAATTATCAATTTTATGAAAAGAAATTTGAAAATTATCGTATTGCTTGGTGCGTAAATGTAGGTTTTAACGAAAAAGAAAAATACGTGTCTACTATTAAGGTGTTGTCATTATAGATTATGGCTAGATTTGCAAGAGATATTGATTTAACAAAAGGTAATTTATTTAGAAATCTTATTCTTTTTACAATTCCATTTTTGCTTGGGAATTTAATGAATTCTCTTTACTCTGCTATTGATTTATTTTTTATTGGTCAATTTTCTACTGCTGCAAACATGGCTGCAGTTAGTAGTGGCACAACTATAATGTTTGCGATAAACGCCATTATTTTAGGCTTAGCAGAAGGCGGAACTATCGTAATTGGTAATTTGATTGGTGCAAGAGATGAAAATGTTGGAAAAACAACTAAAGCATTTTTCTCATATATGGGGATTATTGCTATAGCAACAACAATTGTATTAGCAGCATTATTTTACCCAATAATTACGTGGATGAAATTAACTGGAGAAACAGCTGATATTGCAAGAACTTACTTAATTATTCTAGTTGCTGGAATTCCTTTTTATACGACATATCATTCTATCGGTGCTTTATTAAAAGCTAATGGCAATAGTACTGCAGAATTTTTATTCCTTGCCATTACAATTGTTGTAAACGTAGCTTTGGATGCTTTATTTATTATCAAATTTAATATGGGAACAGTTGGTGCAGCATTAGCAACAACAATTGGTGAAGCGGTGGGAGCTTTGTTCTCTATTCTTTATCTAAAACGCATTAAACTTTCATACGAAACCCCAAAAGGTCTTATCTACGATAAGATGTCTTTCAAAAGGTTTGCCTTCTCTGGTGTTCCTATTGCAATCCAAGACGGACTTGTAATTCTTAGTTTTGCAGTTATTTTAGCTTTCATTTCCGTTAGAGGCGATAACTTTACATCTGCTGTTGGAATTACTGATCGTGTCACAAGTTTTGGCTTTGCTGTATTAAGCGCCATTGGATGTTCAATTTCTACTGCCGCAGCGCAAAATGCTGGTGCTGGTAATATTAAAAATATTAAGAAATACATGAAATATGGAATTGTGATTTCTGTAATCATTGGATTAATAATGACTTTAGTAAATATTTTCTGTGCAAAAGGACTCGCTGGATTATTTGCTGGCGATAAATTAGATGCTCGTGATATTGCAACACTCTACATAATGTCTACATCTTTGGATTTATTTGTGTGTACATTCGTGTTCTCGCTTAATAACACATTCTTAGGAACAGGCCATAGTCTTTTCTCAATGACTCAGAATTTGCTTACAACATTTGTCTTTAGACTTCCACTTGCTATTATTTTCTGCAAACTTGATATGCCTATGTTTGTTGTGGGATTTGCTTATCCATTATCCACGATATTCTCACTTGCAATGTGCTTAATCTATTATTTCTCAAAGAAGTGGATGAGAAATATTTATTCTGATAAATAAAAAAAGGAGCCAAATGGCTCCTTTAATCTAAAGATTAATTAATGTCTATTTAAGTTTTGAACAGATACTGCTTTTGTAATCTTTTTAACATCTTCCTCAACCTTTGCAACATTGATTTCGGCATTGTTTTCAGATGTTATTTTGAATATTGTTTGAACTAGATCTTCTTCAGCTTCATTAATTAAATTTGATGAAACGTCTGTAATAAGCAATTTGTTTTCTTTTGCATATTCAAGAATGATTGACATTACAGGAACATTTGATTTTGTAACAACAAGAAGAATTGGACTATGTTTATTAAGTTTGTGTTCTAATTTACGGAATGTTGTTAAAACAACAATAACAACTAATGTAACTAAAATAGCAAGAATAAAGTTGAATGAACCACATGCAAGGCCAATAGCCATGACCAACCAAATAGTTCCGGCAGTGGTAAGACCTTTAATATTTCCGTTGTCGTGAATAATTGCACCAGCACCTAAGAAACCGACACCAGCAAGTACGCCTGCTGCTAAACGAGCAACGTCTCTGTGTCCATCTTGTGATCCTGGGAATCCATAAATGGATAAAATCATAATGAGGCAAGATCCAACTCCGACTAATAAGTGAGTTCTAAGACCGGCACTTCTTCCGCGTTTTTCTCTTTCAAAACCAACTAGTCCGCAAAGAAGGACGCATAATAAGATAGCTATTGTTGATAGTAAAAAATTACCCCATGGCCATCCATTGGAACTTAACGCTTCTTGAAGAAGCTCAACTAATTTTTGATCTAATGTCATCATAACTAGCCCTCCGTATATGTATGTATTGTAATACATTTGGAAGATTATTCAATCTTTTTTTGGTATTTTCTTAGAGTTACAGATTAAATTTTCCTTAATTTTCCTTGAAATCTTGCTTGCGAGACAATTTTGTAAATAAATTGTATGAGAAATTTTGTTTTTAGTTTATAATACCTTCGATGAAAAGGTATGTTAAAAACATTTTGATTTATATTGCGGCTCTTTTTGGAATAGTTGCTTTTTTATGCATTTTCTCATCACCTTTAAAGATTTATGATTCAGTTATAGGCCGTTGGTACAATTATCCTCTTAAAGCTTATCTTGGCAAATCATCAAAAGATATCCCTGTTTATAAAGGAACTGTGCTCCCGATTATTGGGTTTGTGTTACCAATGCTTATGGCAATTGTGCTTATCGTTGAATCATTTAAGCCATCTTGGAGCAAATCAATTAACGTAGTTAATTCTATTCTTGCTATTTTATATTTTATAAGCGCAATTTTTATTCTTCTCACAAAGGAATTAATTTTAAGAAAAAATAATCTCGGAGACACTCCACTTATTAAAAACGGATTTGGTTTAATAATGGCGGCAGTGCTTTCTACTTTAGCGGGAATTTTGTTGTTGCTTGTTACTTGGATTCCAAGCCATAAAAATATCGACTTTATCGAGAAATAAGTTTTAATTTTAAAGATTGCGATGATGGTGTTGATTTGCCAAAAATGCAATTTTTTTATATAATAAAGACATGAAAAGATCAGAAAAAAGAGAAAAAGCGAAAGAAATAGCAATTCAAAATAAGGAATTCGTTAATCGCCTTAAACCACTTTATGCTAAAAAGTATTTAGCTTCACTTCATTATGAAGATACATTAGTTGAAGATGATGGAAAGGCTTACGTCAATGTTGATTTAACTAAGATTGAAACTCCATTCTCAGTTTTCTCATACGATAAACGTATGGATCCTGAAATTTTTGATTACATTGATACACAAGTTTATTACTTACGCGCCGCCATTCCGGTAGTTATTAATTTTGATGATGGTGGAAAATACAGTGAAGAATTAAAAGACAAAATCAGAAGATTCGTTAAACGTCATTACACCTTAGAGTATGAGGATAAACGTATGGAACATAGAAAATCTATGATTTTTGCTGCAATTCTTATGACTGTTGGTGTTTTAATGTTGGCCTTACATTTCCTTTCTCTATTTGTATTTAAAGAATCCACAAGATCAGATGTTATTAATGAGTTAACACTTATTATGTCATGGATGTTTATTTGGCAAAGTATGGACGCATTCGTTATCTCAGGCCATACACGTAGAGTTGATATTTATAATTCTGGCCAATTAGCTTTGGCTGAAGTTACTTTTGGAAAACCAAAATCTAAATAGATTAAAATTTTATTTTAAATATTATCAATTGATATATTTTTTATTTCGTGTAACATTATGTTGAAGGGAGAACTAAAATGAAGTTACAAGGATCTCAAACAGAAAAGAATTTACAAGCCGCTTTTGCTGGTGAATCACAAGCAAGAAATAAATATACTTACTTCGCAAGCAAAGCAAAAAAAGAAGGTTATGAACAAATCGCTGCCATCTTCTTAGAAACAGCAGAAAACGAAAAGGAACACGCCAAATTATGGTTTAAATACCTTGAAGGCGGTGAAGTTAAATCGACAATCGACAACTTAAAAGCTGCAGCAGCCGGCGAAAACTTTGAATGGACAGAAATGTACAAAGAATTCGCAGAAGTTGCACGTAAAGAAGGTTTCGATGAAATCGCATGCAAATTTGAAGGTGTTGCAAAAATCGAAAAGGAACACGAAGAAAGATATCGTGAATTACTTGAAAAAGTAGAAGGCAAAAAAGTCTTCATTGCAAAGGATGTTGTTATTTGGAAATGCCGTAACTGCGGACATATTCACGTTGGTAAAGAAGCTCCAATGCTTTGCCCAGTTTGTGCACACCCTCAAGCATACTTTGAATTAAGAGCAAAGAATTATTAATTTAAATTAATAGTTAAAAATACTTGGCGAATAAATATTTCTTGATTTTTATTACAAATTTTAAGATAATATTATTCGCTGATTACGGATCCTTGGTCTATCGGTTTATGATGCCTCCCTGTCACGGAGGCGAGACGAGTTCGACTCTCGTAGGATCCGCCATTAGTTAATCTCGGTTTGTAGAAAACTACGGAATCGTTGATAAGTCCACTTCTCTAATAGGGCTAGCGGACACGACGTGGTCCGGTAGCTCAGCTGGTAGAGCAGTGGACTGAAAATCCACGTGTCGCCGGATCATCCCCGGCCTGGACCACCATGAAAAAGAATTAAGATGCACTTCAGGTGCATCTTTTTTCATGTTGGCCAGGGGATGAATCTTTACGACAACGTGGACAGGACACCTCACCAGCTGAAAAAAGAGAAAAAACAAATTTTAAATGGATTAATTTTGAATCGGATTTGTATTATATCAACGCATTATTAATTCTTTAGAATGTTTTCTTCCAGAAGTAGAACAAGCCGATTGCTACTTGAATAGGAGCTCCGACAATATAGAGCATCCAGAAAGAAGGATAACCAAGTACAATTGCTAAACAATATAAAGAAGTAATTATTGACCAAAGAAGTGTAGAAACAGCTATTAATTTCATAAGCCAATAATTATTCTTCTTTGCGTAAATATGTGCAAATAAAGAACAGACTGGAACGCTAAATATGAAGGAAATCCAGTAGATTTTCGCATTTTCTGTGCTTTTTAACGTAGCAATTGTAAAGACAATAGTGGAAAGCAAAAACATTGAAACACAGAGCATTATAAGAATCAAAAGATTGCGAACAAAGAAATTAGAATTATTATCCAAATTATGAATTTCTGAGTCGCTATGTTCTTTTGTTAAATAATTAACATCAACGTTAAAAATCTCACTAAGCTTGCAGAGCATCTCAATGTCTGGAACGCTATCTCCTCTTTCCCACTTAGAAATTGCTTTATCTGAGTAGTTTATTTTGATAGCAAGATCTTGTTGCGTTAATTTATTGAGTTTTCTTAGTTTTATTATGTTATTTGCAATATTTTCGTTAATTTGTCCCATAAAATCTAACATTCTCCTAACGGTAGAATTACATTCTACGATATATAGCGTAGAGTTCCCTTAACAATTTTAAAATATAAAAATATAATTCTCAACCGGAAGTGAAAAATATGAAAGTTTTAGTAGTATGTGATTATCTCGGTCAAGAGAACAACGGCACAACGATTGCCGCTATGAATTTAATAAGATATTTAAGAAAACAAGGTGACCACGTAAATATTTTGTGTTGTGATCAGAATAAAAAAGAAGAAAAAGATACTTTTGTTGTGCCACAAAGGAAATTCGGATTTCTGATTGATTATTTGATTCGCGCAAACAATGTTGCTTTAGCAAAACCTGATAAAAAAGTAATTTTAAAAGCATTAGAAGGCGTTGATATTGTGCACGTAATAATGCCATTTGCTTTAGGGACTCAGACTGCTAAGGTTGCTAGAGCTAAAGGAATTCCAGTTACATGTGGATTTCATTGCCAAGCCGAAAATTTCTCTGCTCATATATTTAACCTAATGAATAGTAAACTATTTAATAAACTTGTTTACAAGAATCATTACAATCGAATATACAAACGAGTAAACGCAATTCATTATCCAACTAAATTCATAAAAGACACTTTTGAGAATGCAGTTAAACGCAAAACAAATGGTTATGTTATTTCAAATGGTGTTAATGATATTTATAAAAAAGTTGAAATAAAAGAAAGAAAACCAGAACTTTCTGATAAATATAATATTTTGTTTATTGGTCGTATTTCTAGAGAAAAATCACATTATCTATTATTAAAAGCCGTTAAATTATCAAAATATAAAGATAACATTCGACTTATCTTTGCGGGACAAGGGCCAAGAGAAAAAATGGTCCGTAAATTAGAGAAAAGATACAAATTAAATCCTATTTTAATGGATTTCTACTCAAGAACTGAATTGGTGGAGATTATTAATTCATGTGATTTATATGTTCACCCTTCAGAAATAGAAATAGAAGCCATCTCATGTTTAGAAGCAATTACCTGTGGACTTGTTCCAGTTATTTCTGATTCTAAAAGGAGTGCAACTAATGCTTTTGCATTAGGAGAAAAGAATCTTTTCAAATATAATTCTCCAAAAGATCTTGCTAATAAGATTGATTACTGGATTGAGCATCCAAAAGAAAAAGCTAAATGCGCAAAAGAGTATGAAAACTTCAGGCATAATTTTGAGCAAGATGAATGTATGAGAAAAATGCGCAATATGTTACTTACTTATACAAAGAAAGAAAACCATACAAATAAAACTACCTATTATTTTAGAGATGAGTTAAATGATGATTTTGCACTCAATGGAATTGAAGCAAAAAAGATTCCTTCTAAATTTAAATATATAAAAAAAGACCCAGTTTATAAATTGTTTGAATTTATTTTATATTTTATAATCGCAAAACCTCTTATTAGATTGCTTAATAAAATTGCGTATAAGCAGAAATTTGTAAATCATCTAACCGAGAAGAAAAGTGATTTGAAGGGTGCATTCATATACGCAAATCACACACTTTCGATGGGTGATGCTTATACGCCAAATTTAATTTTTCATAGACGAAATAACATAATTGTTGGTCCAGAAGCCTTCTCGGTATTTGGAATTAGAACAATTGTAAAAATGCTTGGCGGAATTCCTCTTCCTTCAACGCTTGAGGGAACAATAAATTTCACTCAAGCTATAAGAAAAATATCGGCAAAAAATCAGCACATAACTATTTATCCTGAAGAGCATATTTGGCCAAATTATACAGAAATTCGCCCATTTTCTGCAGGTTCTTTCAGATATCCAGTGGAAAATAATAAGCCTTCAATTTGCTTGACTAACACTTTTGTTCCTGCCGGTAAAAAAGGAAATAAATTTAGATTAGTCACTCACATAGATGGACCATTTTATTCTGATCAAAACCTAGACAAAAAAGAGGCAAGAGAAAAATTAAGAAATGAAATCTATGAGTGCATGTGCAAACGTTCAAAAGAAATAACTCAATTTGAAAAATATAAATACATTAATTTAGAACAAATTGAAGTAAAATAAAAAGACATTTATGTCTTTTTTAATTAAGAACATCAATTGTTTCTACATCCAAAACTTTTGTGCCGGAAGTAATTTCTATGTAATTTGCTTGTGAAGGGAAATTAAAGGTACCGCCTTCATTAAATGCATATTTTAAATTGCTACTTGATGAGCCGTATCTTACAAAGAGATGATCTGCATTTTTAGAAACAATAAACGCAACTCCTTTTGAAGGTCCTTGGATTGTTAATTTGCCAGTATTTGCTTTTAATTGAATGTCGTATGAATTCTTCATTATATCAACGCCTGATAATGTGTAAGAACCCACTGTTAATGAATAATTTGACTGATATTTTCCGGTTAATTTCATGTTTTCGACATCTAAACTAAGCTTAGAATTTGGAAGCTCAAGTGGTGCTGTATAATCGTAATAAGCATAAACGTCGAAGTAATAAATGTTGTCGTCGCCTCTATATTTTGAGTAAAGGACATTGCAGCAACCTTTATGAAAGTAATACATGTCTTTTCCTTCTTCATCGATTTCGTGACCATCAGATGTAAAACCGGCGTCACTAAGAATCACTCCATAATCGTGTTCGTAGTTGATACCTGGGCTTGTATTTTTTATATAAGGATTAAAATATGGAATAGTTGGTTCGTCCTCTTTAACACCGGTTTCGAAGCTGGTGAATAAACATTTCTTGTTTGCATTTAAAAAGCAAGGAACCATTCCATTTAAATAAGTAATAACGTATTTTTGATAATCAGTAGGCCAAGTCGATGTATAATCTCCTCCAGTTACTGGTTTACCAGTATTTCCTTCGTTGTTGTTTGTTTCATTAGTTGGATTATTTCCAAAATTAATAAAGGATAAATCGAAATCACAAGATCCAAGTAAGCAAGCTAGAGAGATTATTAATGGTAAAGATTTTTTCATACGAAAATGATATCAAAACATTTAAAGAATTTGTATCTTAAATCTCAAAACTTGAAAAATGAAAACGCATACATTCAAATCTTTTGAATAAATTATTGTTTATTATTTTCGCATTATTATAATAATGTATGTATTAATCAAAAATGGAGGTAATATATGGCGAAATTACAAGCTCATGCAGTAAAACAAATTACTGAAATTGTAGAGCGCTACAAAAACGAAGAAACTCCACTTATGATGGTTCTTGAAGCAATTCAATCTGAATATGGCTACATCCCATTAGAAGTACAAGAACTTGTTTCTTCATTATTGAATATACCTGTTGCTGAAATCTATGGCGTAGTTACTTTCTACTCATTCTTCAGTTTAACACCAAAAGGAAAATATGTTATCGGTGTTTGCCTTGGCACAGCATGCTATGTCAAAGGAAGCCAACTCGTAATTGACAAATTTTCCGAATTGCTTGGTATTAAACCAGGTGAAACTACAGAAGACGGCATGTTTACACTAGATGCACTTCGTTGCATTGGTGCTTGCTCACTTGGACCAGCTATTTCCGTAAATGGAAAAGTTTATCCAAAGATGACCATCGATAAAGTTGCAGGCATTATCGAAGAATGCCGCAAACAAAACTAAGGAGGTAGAACCATGGCTAAGATTAAAACAGAAAAAGAATTAGTTGAGAAAATTAATCATTGTAATGCCTGCTTACAAGCTAAATTTAGCGGAAAAGATGGCAAAAAACACCTTCTAGTTTGTGGTGATACAGGTTGTGTTAGCTCACGTTCTGATGAAATTATCAAAAATTTCGAAGAATTAATTAAAGAAAAGAAACTTGAAGGCAAAGTCGAAGTCAATAAGGTTGGTTGCTTTGGCATGTGTTCTCAAGGTCCTTTCGTTAAAGTCTTCCCAGAAGATAGGCTTTATCGTTTAGTCAAACCAAGTGATGCAGAAAGAATCATTAATGAAGACATCATTGGTGGTAAACGTGTTGAAGATTTGATCTATGTTGATCCAAAGACAAATCAAAAAATTGAAAAACAAGATGAAATCAATTTCTTCAAGAGACAAAAACGTGTTGCCTTAAATGGTTTCTCACTTATTAATCCAGAAGATATTGAAGAAGCATTCGGTAATGGCGCATTCAAAAGCTTAATGAGAGCTTTAAAGATGAGCCAACAAGAAGTTATTGATGAAATTCTTAAATCAGGACTTCGTGGTCGTGGTGGCGCAGGCTTCCCAACCGGAAAGAAATGGCAATTTGCATTAGGCTCACAAAGCGATGAAAAATACGTCATTTGTAACGGTGATGAAGGTGACCCAGGCGCATTTATGGACCGTGCTATCCTTGAAGGTAACTCCATCGGAGTTATCGAAGGTATGATGATTGCAGGTTACGCAATAGGTGCAAAAAATGGTTATTTCTACGTTCGTGCAGAATATCCAGTTGCTGTTGCAAGACTTCAAGCATCAATTAAGAAATTAGAAGAACTCGGCCTTTTAGGCGATAATATTTTAGGAACAGATTTCTCATTCAGATGTCACATTCGTTTAGGCGCAGGTGCATTCGTTTGTGGTGAAGAAACTGCTCTTATTAACTCAATTGAAGGTAAACGTGGAATGCCACGTCCAAGACCTCCATTCCCAGCTGTTAAAGGTTTATGGCAACATCCATCAATCGTTAACAACGTTGAAACTCTCGCTGATGTTGGTTGGATCTTAAGAGAAGGCGCAGACAAATTTGCTGCTATCGGAACAGAAGGTTCAAAAGGCACAAAAGTTTTCGCTCTTGGCGGAAAAGTTAATAACGTCGGTCTTGTTGAAGTTCCAATGGGAACCACAATTAGAGATCTTATCTTTGATATTGGCGGTGGAATTCCAGATGACAAGAAATTCAAAGCTCTTCAAACTGGTGGACCATCAGGCGGTTGTTTAACCGAAAAAGATTTAGATGTCGAAATTGACTTTGATACATTAAAAGCTCGTGGATCTATGATGGGTTCAGGCGGAGCTATTGTTATGGACGAAGATAACTGTATGGTTGACGTCGCTAAATTCTACATGGAATTTATTTGTGATGAATCATGTGGTAAATGTTCTCCATGCCGTATTGGTACACGTCGTATTCTTGAAATATTAAATAAGATTACTGAAGGTCGTGGTGAACCAAGCGATATCGCAATACTTAAAGAACTAGCAGAAGTTACACAAAATAACTCATTATGTGCTTTAGGACAAACTGCTGCTAACCCAATTCTTTCAACAATGAATTGTTTCCCAGAAGAATACAAAGCTCACGTTGAAGAACATAAGTGCCCAGCACACGTTTGCAAAGCAATGATGGAATACTACATTCAACCAAATAAGTGTATTGGATGTGGATTATGTGCTAAAAACTGTCCAGTTAATGCAATTGCTCCAGGAACAGAACAAGCAAAGATGCCAAATGGAAATCCATTCCCAGGCAAATTTGTCCATGTTATTGATCCTAAGAAATGTATTAAATGTGGTAGCTGTATGGCAGGATGCCGTATTGGCGCAATTATTAAGAAATAAGGAGGTAGTGAAATATGTCATTAGTTAATATCAAAATTGAAGGTAAATCCTATCAAGTTGACAGTTCACTTACTGTCTTAGAAGCATGCCGCAAATGCGGTTATAACATTCCTTCACTTTGTACATGGAATCATGGCAAATGTTCACAAGCAAGCTGCAGAGTTTGTCTTGTTGAAGTTGTCGGCGCAAGAGGCTTAGTTGCCTCGTGTGTTTATCCAGTTAACGAAGGAATGGAAATTGTTATTTCTAGTCAAAAAGCAATGGAAGCAAGAAGAAGTTCTGTAGAACTTATTCTTTCTAATCACCAAAAGAACTGTTTGCAATGTCCAAAAAATGGTAATTGTGAACTTCTTGAAGTCTCAAAACTTGTGGGCGCTAGAGATCAAAAATTTGTTGGAACACAAACCCCAGCAACAGTTGATGAAGTTGCTCCAGGTATTGTTAGAAACACTGCAAAATGTATTCTTTGTGGTAGATGTATCGAAGCTTGTAAAGATACACAAGGAATTGGCATTTTAGGTTTTGAAAACCGTGGATTTAAAACAATCGTTGCTCCAGCACAAAATAGATCATTCGCAACAAGTCCATGTATGCAGTGTGGACAATGTGTTCTTGTTTGCCCAACCGGCGCACTTATGGAACATAGTGAAATCGAAAATGTTGATGCAGCAATTAAAGCAGGCAAATTCGTTGTTTGCCAAGTTGCTCCAGCAGTTCGTGCCGCTATTGCAGAAGAATTCGGTGAAAAGATTGGTACTAATGGTACCAAGAAGATGATTGCAGCTTGCAAACGTCTTGGTTTCAAACGTGTATTTGATGTCAATTTCGCAGCTGACCTTACAATCATGGAAGAAGGAACCGAACTTCTTAATAGAATTAAAAACGGTGGAGTTCTTCCACAAATCACATCTTGTTCACCAGGATGGATTAACTACATGGAATATTTCTATCCAGAAGTAATTCCAAATATGTCAACTTGTAAGAGCCCACATCAAATGCAAGGCGCTATCACAAAAACATATTTTGCTAGAGCAAATGGTATTGATCCAAAAGACATTTATGTCGTTTCAGTCATGCCATGTACAGCTAAAAAGTACGAAAAATCTCGTAAAGAGATGGAAGTCGATGGCGTTAGAGATGTCGATGCAGTTTTAACAACAAGAGAACTTGCAAAGATGATCAAACGTGCTGGTATTAACTGGAAGATGCTCCCAGAAGATGAAGATTGGGATCAAGATTTACTTGGTCAATATTCTGGCGCCGGTGTTATCTTCGGTGTTACTGGCGGCGTTATGGAAGCAGCACTTCGTACAGCATACTTTATTCTCACTGGAAAAGAACACGAAAAAATCGCTTTTGAAGCAGTTCGTGGACTCGAAGGTGTTAGAGAAGCTTCCATTGATATCAATGGAACAACACTCAAAGTTGCTATGGCAAGCGGTATGAAAAACGCTAAAGTTCTTCTTGATCAAATTAAAGAAGGAAAATCACCTTATGCATTCATTGAAATTATGGGATGCCCAGGTGGATGTATTAACGGTGGCGGTCAACCATACGTTAAACCAATGTTCCTTCCAAATGAGGATGAAGATATTCGCGAAACATATCGTGCAAAACGTGCCTCTGTTCTTTATAAAGAAGATGAGAGACAACCAGTCAGACAATCTCATAACAACCCAGATATTAAAAAGATTTACAAGGAATTCCTTGGTGAACCTTGTAGTGAACTTTCCGAAAAATTACTCCACACAACTTATGTGAAGAATCGTGAAAAGTTCCCTACAAAATAGTTATTTATAATAACAAATTAGCCATCTTTCATAAGGTGGCTTTTTTATTTTATTCATATATTTTTTTGAATTATTTATAAAAATATTCTAAAATATATGAAATGATTTCAAAAACACGGCACATTAAAGACACAAAGCGTTTAGTTGGATCGCTTCAAACAATCAAGTATTTGGAACCAAAATTCATTTATTTAGCGACCGCAAATGCAAGATGTTCAAGTGCTGAAATTTTTATAAATATTGGTGATCACGTGAATATGTATCAAGTAATTGGTATTCGTCATGCCGGATTTTTTGATCAACCAATTCATTCTTCTGTTTCAGGAATTTATGTTGGACTTGAAAAACATTACCATCGAAATGGTAAATTAACTGATTTTATTAAAATTGAAAATGATTTTAAAAATACAGTAGATCCATCTGTTAAGGAAAGAACACCTGAGGAAATTGCTAAATTAAGTAAAAAAGAAATGACCGAAATCATTAAAAACTGTGCATTAGTCGGACTTGGTGGCTCCTCATTCCCTACATATGTTAAATTTCAAACTGACAAGAAATTAGATTTATTACTTGTAAACGGTATTGAATGTGAACCTTACATCACATCCGATCATAGAATAATGCTTGAATATCCTTATAGGATAATAAATGGTATTAAATATGCAATGCAAGCTTTTGGAATTAAAAAAGCTTTAATTTGTATTAAATCAAAATATACAGATATTAAGTCAATTTATGATCAGATTTTAAATGAATTCCCTGATTCTGGAATTGAAATTTGTGAAGTTAAAAACTATTACCCACAAGGATGGGAAGTCGCAATGATTAAAGAGGCAACTGGAGTTCAATTAAATCCAGGAGAACTTCCTTCTAATAGAGGTATTATTAATTTTAACGTTTCAACTGTTGTTGGTATTTATAAAGCAGTTAAATATAACATGCCAGTTATTAAAAGAAACATTACTATTACTGGGGATGGAATTAAGCATCCACATAATTTTAGAGTTCTTGTTGGAACTTTAATTCAAGATTTACTTCCTTTATGCGGTGGATATAAAGACTTAGAAAAAGAGAAAGTATTTATTTTAGGTGGCCCAATGATGGGAGCATCTATTCCAAGTGATGATGCTGTTATTACTAAAACAGTTACATCTATTATTGTTTTAAATAAAACAAATTATAAGGAAGAACCTTGTGTTAGATGCGGAAGTTGTGTTTTATCATGTCCTGTTGGATTACAACCAGTTCAAATAATGAACGCTGTGAAAGCGTTAGATAAAGAAAGAATAAAAGCTTTAAATCCACTTAAATGTATTGAATGTGGCCTTTGTGCTTATTCATGTACATCTAAAATTCAAGTTACTGACTTTGTGAGAAGAGCTAAGATATTTGCAAAATTATGATAGTTACTAAAGAATCTGCTCCACATTTAAGAAGAAAAGCAACCGTCGCTAGAATGATGATTGATGTTTTAATCGCGCTTGCTCCGACAATGATTTTTGCAATTATTGTTTATCCACTTCAAGCAAGCGTTAATTTAGTTATCTCTTCATTAATAATGATTGGTGCAGAAATTATTTATATTGGTCTTAGAAATATGATGCCAAAAGATGGCTTAAAACATAGTTTCAAAGAAAGATTTGAACATTCCTTTAAAGGAAAAATCACTAGAAACAATATTTTAGCGCCATTAATTTCAGCAGTTATTTTTACACTTATTATGCCTGCTGGTGCTCCGATTTATGCCGTTGTTCTTGGTTCTTTATTTGGAATCATTATTGGAAAATTAGTTTTTGGCGGACTAGGAAGTAATATTTTTAATCCTGCTGCCGTTGGGATGATTTTTGCAAAGATTTGCTTTGGAAACCAATACAAAAATGTTTCAACTTGGTTTTACACAATTCCTGACGCTTCTGCTGGTGCAACTCCTTTAGGAGTTATTAATGGTGGAAATTTCTCAAATATTTCAACATATTCACTTCAAAGTTTAGTATTTGGACAAATTCCAGGTACTTTAGGTGAAGTATTTAAAATCACGATTATTGTAGGTCTTATTTATTTATTAATAAGAAGAAGCATCGATTGGAGAATTATTGTTTCATTTTTTGTAACTTTCACTATTTTGATGTTAGTTGGCGGACTTTCAATTCATGCAGTTAATAGTTCAATTAATGGCATTAACTTTATGCTCTATAATTTACTAAGCGGTGGCGTTTTATTTGGCGTAACATTTATGTTAACTGATCCAGTAACTTCTCCGGTTACTCCTCCATCAAGAGTGATGTATGGAATTATTGCAGCAGTTTTAACTGTTTATATTCGTTTATTTGCAGCACTTCCAGAGGGAATGGGATTTGCTATTTTGCTTTGCAACATGCTTGCATCTTTCCTTGATCATTATGAATGGTCAAGTGCTAAATTTACATGGAAGAAATGGCTTGCAATTGTACTTTTAGTTGTAGTGCCAGCTTTGTTTACATTTTTAATTATTCGTTTTGGAGGTGTATGCAATGTCTAACGCTAAAAAATACATCTCTACTGGAATAACTTTAGGCTTAATTGCAGGTATTTCTGCTGGTTTAATTGCACTTACTAGCAAAGTTACACAAGATAAAATTGTTAAAAATGAACAAAATAAAATTACAGCAGGAATTAAAGATATTTTTGGTGAACAAGCCTTAATAAAAGCTGAAAATAGTTTAGAAAATCATGAATATTCTAATTATTCATATGAAGTTATTAGTGAATCTAATGAAAAATTAGGTTATGCAATTAAGTGCGAAGGCTCAAATATGTATGGAAAAATCTCACTTCTTGCAGGTTTTGATGAAATTAGCCACGCATTTATGTCAGTTTATTTAATTAAAAATGAGCAAACTTACGCTTCAACTTTAGTTGATAATTATGTTACTCCATTAAATTCAAATGAAAAAACTGTTGAAGATGTCAATTGTGGCGCAACTTATGGCGCAAAGCTTATTAGAGATATGATTAATGAAGCAACTAGCGTTGTTTCCGAATTTTGGGTGGAAAAATAAAAATGAAAAGAGAGAAAGGCTACGTTAAGTATAATTTCTTAAAAGGTATCTTTATTGAGAACCCTCTTTTTGTGTCTATTCTTGGCACTTGTCCTGCTTTAGCAACAACAAAATCAATTGAAGCAGCGCTTGGAATGGGATTACTTTTCACTATTGTTTTAATTTGTTCAAATATGCTTATTTCTTTACTTAGAAAAATTATACCTGAAGAAATTAGAACTCCAGCGTACATTGTTATCATTGCGACATTTGTTACTATTGTAAAAATGTTTGCAAATGCATTCCTTCCTGAACTTTATTCAACTTTAGGCGTATTTATCTCACTTATTGTTGTTAATTGTATTGTTTTAGGGAGAGCAGAAGCTTATGCTTCTAAAAATAATGTATTTGATTCACTTATTGACGCTTTAGGAATGGGAGTTGGTTATACTTTAGCCCTTTTATTAATGGCATTATTTAGAGAAATTTTAGGAACTGGTGCATTCTCATTTGGAAATATATTCACCTTTATTCCATACTTTAAATTGCAAATTATCCCAATGGGATATGAAATATCACTTTTCCAAAATCCAGCAGGAGCATTTATTGTTTTTGCTTTTATTCTTGCTGTTCTTTCCTTTAGGAAAAATAGAAAAGCTGAACTAAAAGCTAACATTTTAAAGCAAGAAAAAGCAAAAAAGGCAGCTGAAGAAGGAGGCACAAAATAATGAATATGTTAGTAACATTTATTTTAGCCATCATTTCCAGCATGCTTATTGATAATGTTGTTTTATCTCGTTTCTATGGAATTTGCCCATTCTTAGGCGTTTCTAAAAAGGTCAAATCCGCACTTGGAATGGGAATTGCAGTTGTTTTTGTTATTATTGTCGCAACACTTATTTGTTGGCCTTTATATAACTATATTTTAGTTCCAGCAGGAGTTGCTTATCTAGATACTGTTGCTTATATTTTAGTTATTGCATCAGTTGTTCAACTCGTTGGCTTATTTATCAAGAAATATTCGCCATCTTTATATAAATCATTAGGAATTTACTTACCACTTATCACTACTAACTGTGCAGTTTTAGGTGTTGCTCAATCAAATACAGATCAAGCATTAACTTTCTTAAATTCTTTAGCAAATGCTATTGGAACATCAGTTGGTTTTATGCTTATTATTGTTGTTTTCTCCGCTATAAGGGTAAGACTTGAAACATCCAATACTCCAAAAGCATTTAAGGGTTTACCAATTGCATTAATTACAGCTTCTATAATGGCTTTAGCCTTTATGGGATTACAAGGTTTATTTACAGGTATTAAATTATGAGCAAAGAACTATGTTTAGCGCTTGCAATCATCATTCTATTAGTATTACTAATAGTTTTCGTTGTATCTTTTGTTCTATATAAGAAAACACCTGTTCCTGAAGGATGCGAAAATATTTCGATAAATGAAGAAAATTGCGCTGCTTGTAAAAATACAAATTGCGAATTTTTCCATAAAAAGGATGGTAAATAAATATGAACATTTTGTGGGCAGTTCTTATTCTTCTTGGTATTGGATTAATTTTAGGTCTTGCTTTAGCAATAGCTGCAAAAGTTTTATATGTTAAAGAAGATGAACGTATCGATGAAGTTGCTAAAAAACTTCCAAATTATAACTGCGGCAGTTGTGGATATGCTGGATGTAAAGCCTTAGCAGAAGCAATTGTTCAAGGTAAAGAAACTAATATTAGAAAATGCAAACCTGGCAAAGAAGAAACTAATTTTAAACCAATTATTGAATATTTAGATAAACATCCAAATCCAGATGGATCAAAAGTGAATATTCATTTATGAGAAAAAGAATAAAATCGCTATTTTTTCTGACAATTTTTGGTATCACATTAACTTCGTGTAACCAAAACAGAACTTTATCACGCAATTCTTTTTATTTTGACACTTACATTGATTCAAGATTATTTGAAGGAAATGAATCTGATTTAGATAATTTAGATAAAATTTATTCAAGTATTGATAAATTAACCGACAATTTTCATTCAAGAAATATAAACAATATTTACACGATTAACAATTCGAGTGATGAAGTTGAAATTGATGGTGATCTTTATGAACTTTTAGAGCTTTCTTTTTCACAAGATTTAAAAGAACTAAAATACTTTAATCCACTATGTGGATCTTTATCAAAAGAATGGAAATCTTCTCTTGAAAATAATAAAGTTTTAAGCCCTCAAATGATATCTGAAGAATTAGACAAAATTTCTTCCAGTTCAATTGAATTTTTAGGCGAAAACAAAGTTAAAAAAACCGGTAGTGCTGAAATAGATTTAGGCGCTGTAGCAAAAGGATATGTTTTAGATAAAGCAAAAGAGTATTTGGATGGTGAAAATTTAAAAAATTATTTAATCGACGCTGGTTCTTCATCAATTTTGTTAGGTGAAAAAAGTGGTGGAAAAGATTTTAAAATAAAAATTTCTGATTTAGAAGATAGTTATCTAAATCTTAAAAATTGTTTTGTCTCAACTTCTTCATTTTCAAGACAAAAAGTTGAAATTGATGGCGTTAATTATTCTCACATTATTAATCCAGTGACAGGAAGTGCAATTAACGAAAATGATGTTGTAATTGTTATTTCAAACAAAGGTTATTTAGGTGATATTTTATCTACAGCTTTTATGAATGAGTCATTAGACTCAATTAAAAGATTTGAGAAGACTTTTGATGTAAAAACAATCGTCATTAAAGACAATTCAATTATTTATAAAAATGACAATATCGAGGTCTTAAATAAATGAAAAAAGAACATCGAAATGACCTCATTTTAATTATTTGTTTAATAGTTGGTTTACTTGGCGCATTTTTAGGCATTTTCCTTAGCAGAAAAAAGGAAAATTTGGTTGCAAAAATTTATGTTAGAAATGAATTAGTAGAAACAGTTGAATTAAGTAAAAGCGAAGATTATGAATTTGAAATTGAAGGCACAAAAGGAAAATTAGTTGTTTCTATTAAGGATCATGCAATAGCAATTATTGATGCTGATTGCCCGCATAAAGATTGTGTTCATACAGGTTATGTTAGTGAAACTAACAAACCAATTATTTGTGCATATAACCAAGTTTACATAGTCATAGATGGTAGTTCAGACTATGATGTGAGGATTTAATCATGAAAGTTCATAAATTGACTTTACTTGGTTTATTGCTTACGGGGACAATTGTTATCGCAATTTTAGAGTCTTTTATTCCTTCCCTTGTTATCCCGGGAATAAAACTTGGTTTTGCGAATATTTTGATTTTAGTAACTCTTTATGAAATTGGAGTGAAAGAAGCTGCTTTTATCAATTTGGTAAGAGTTTTGGTTGTTTCTTTGCTAAGGGGAACATTTCTTACTATGGGATTTTTTATGTCTTTAAGTGGTGCGGTATTTTCCTTATTAGTTATGATTTTATGCTATAAATTATTGAAAAAGTTCTCGATTATTGGTGTTTCGGTGATTGGGTCATTATTTCACGTAAGTGGCCAAATTTTAATCGCAATAATTTATATGAATTCTTTTTACGTTATTTATTATCTTCCACTCATTGGTTTAGCCTCCATCATTACTGGAGTTATTGTAGGTTTTATCGCAAAAGCAATAATTAAAACCGGCATTATTAAAAAACAAAAAGAAAAATATAAATTTTAAAAAAGCTTATAATGGTTTCAAAATTTAGATATCTCAAAGATTTAAATGAGGACGTTGTCCTCATTTTTTCTTCTTGGTAACACTTACAATTTATTAAATTGAATTGTCTATGTTATTATATAGAAAATTTGGGAAAAAATATGCCAAAAATTGCTGTATTAACTTCTGGTGGCGATGCGCCAGGTATGAATGCTTGTGTTCGTGCTGTTGTTCGTTCAGGTATTAAACTTGGATGTGAAATGTTTGTTGTTTACGAAGGTTTTAAGGGACTAGTTGAAGGACGAATAGAGCAAGTCGATAGAAACTTTGTTTCTGACACCATTAATAGAGGTGGAACAATTCTTAGATCAGCAAGACTCCCTGAATTCAAAGAAGACGCCATACAAAAAATGGCTATTAAACAACTTGAATCATTCGGAATTGACTCGCTTATTGTTATCGGCGGAGATGGAACTTATAGGGGTGCAAAGGATTTGGCTCAAAAGGGAGTTAAAACAATTGGCATTCCTGCATCAATTGATAATGATGTTTCATCAACATCTTATTGTATTGGATTTGATACATGTCAAAACACAATTTGTGATTGCGTAGATAAAATTAGGGACACATCTGCATCACATGCGCGATGCACTTTTATTGAAGTTATGGGGAATAAATGCGGAGATTTAGCTTTATTTTCGGGCCTTGCTGAAGGTGTTGAAATTGTTATTTCTAATGATCATCCATATACAGAAGAAGAAGTTGTTGACAAACTCAAATCGCTTAAAGGTGGCAAAAAGAAGCACGCTCTTATAATTGTTTCAGAAAAAGTTTTTCAAAATATTTATGAAATTGCAGCTCACGTTACTGAGAAAACGGGCATCGAATGTAGAGCGGAAGTCCTCGGCCATCTTCAAAGAGGTGGTTGCCCAACTGCAAAAGATAGAATTATTGCAACAAGATTTGGTGTTGAAGCAGTTCAGGCTATCTTAAATGGAGAATCCTCGGTTGCACTTGGATTGTACGGGGATGAAATAAAGCATATTCCATTTGACGAAGCATTTAATCGTGAAAGAGATATTCACAAGGATTTACTTCGCATATTAAAACTTGTTAATAGATAATTACTTGGTATAATTAGAATTACAAAGGAGATGTGAAATATGAACAATTCAATTTCACCTTACCTTATGTAGCGAGACTTTGTCTCGTAGATATAAAAAGCTGTATTAAAGTAAATATTAAATTTAATACCTTAAAAGCTTATAAAAAAACAGGAATTTGTTAATATTTCTGTTTTTTTATTTTCTTTGATTAATGTTTTTAGTATTTTTCTAGATTTGTTTATTAATTAAAACAGCTATTCTTAAATAGTAAATCACTGCTCCAATAGCATGATCGTTTAGAAAAGACGTCATACTATCGACATTTTCTAAATCTTTGAAAACTTCTAAGGCCTTTAAAGAAGAACGTGGTGAAACAAGATTTTCCTTTGGTAGATAAAACAACGTTAACTTACCTTCAGGCATCCAATCTCCATTCACAAGTGATTCAAGTTCACTAAACTTGTTGAGAATTTCTAGTAATTCAGGATCAGGGTCTTCGTAGTTAAATGTAAAGAAATCTTTTGGACCCATATATATTTTTTCCCCTTTTGAATCAGTTAATTCTTTTAAAAATTCTATTTTATCGTAATCTTTATCCAAAATAGGTTGAATGAAAAGTTTGCCATAATCTGTTAAGAAATCCTCTATTGTATGAGAGCCAAATATTTCAGGATGAAAATCATGTGCACTAATTAATCCCATCAAAATATATTCGGGTTTATCAAACCTATCATTTTTAATTGCGTCTTCAAACATTATGGATAAATCATATGCTCCTGATCCACAATAGTTATGTTCAAATTGAAGCATGCTTCTTTGTTGGTCAGTTGCTTCTGTTTCAAGGTAACGCATCAAGGCCATAGAGTCGTATCCGCCTTGCGAATAACCAGTATTAAAGAATTTATAATTCTTTAAAGAAATGCCTAATTCATTTTCGATTAAATTAATAGCGGCAATTGCCCCGTCAGCTGTATTTTTGCTTGCTAAATGTCCACAATGATAATCAACGGGATAAGAATTTGTCCTACCAAATCCTAGTAAATCACATTCGATTACTAAACCACCTGATAAAGCTAAAAAAGCGAAAAGATCGAAATCTAATGATGGCGCTTGTCTTGCATAAGTAAGTGTCGCATGTGAATCAACGTCTACAAATTTGATATATGGTTCACCTTTATATAAAGGAATTGTAAAAGCACCTGATAATACGATTCTAGAATTGTCCAAATATGTAGTTTCATAATTAAAAGAATATCGTCTAAAAGTAACATATTTATAATCTTCGAAATATTTATTTAATATTAAAGGGCAAATAATATTTTCAGCAATTTTAAAAAGCTCATTATAATCATATTCCTGAAATAAAGCTGAATAATCCGATTCGATAGGTTCCCCACAAATTTCATATTGAAGTGGAACGCCATATTCAAATGTTTCATTACTAATTTCGCCACATTCACAGGATTTATAATATATTGCCGCATTATCAATAGTTGCATTAGCAACTAACAATTCTTCAGTTGGAATATTTTCGAAATTGTGAACATGTTCTTCCTGCTCTTCTGTTTGCTCTTGTTCTTCATTTCCACCTTCTGTTTCTTCGCTCGGCTTTTCTTCTTCTGGTTCAATTTCGTCTTGAGTTTCAGGAACAATTATTTGTTTTTCATCTTCCTTCTTGCAACCATAGAGTGTGGTGGCAATTAAACATAAAGAAATTATTGATAAAAATTTGTTTTTCATTTAAATAAAATCCTTCCAAGTCTAACGTGTGTCGCGCCTTCTTTTATAGCTTCTAAATAATCATCACTCATTCCCATTGATAAATAAGGAATTTTGATATTTAGTTCTTTTTGAATTTCATCACGTAATTCACGTAATTTTTTAAATTGGAGATCAAGTGAATTGTCATTGCTGGCTTTAATCGCCATCATCATAAATCCTACTAGTTCAATATTATGAAATTTCAGGAGTTCACTAACGAAGTTTTCAACTTCGTAATACGGAACTCCGTTTTTATTTTCCTCTAAATTAATTGATACTTCTACGAAACACTTAAGAGGTTTCTTGACGTTTTCATCAATTAATTTTGCGAGTTTAAGTGAATCAAGTGAGTGGAGATAATCAATTTTATTGATTACTTCCATGGCTTTATTACGTTGTAAGTGACCGATAAAATGCCAAGAGATTCCTTTATTTTGAAGAAGATCATACTTTCTTAAAAATGAATCTGTGCGGTTTTCACCAAAATTAGTGATTCCCGCATTTAGTAATGTTTCCATATCGTCTATATCAACATATTTAGTTGCTGCAACGATAGTAACATTACTAGGAATTGTGGATTTAAATTTTTCAATATCTTCTCTAACCATGTTAATAAGTTTAATACTTTTTGACTAAAAGTAGATAATTTTTTACAATAATTATATGAAAAAATTTAATCCTTTATTTATTTTGTCCCTTCTTGGACTAGTTTTAACTAGTTGCAAAGGCACAAAACATTATGATGAAAAAGAATACATGCTCGATTTAGCATGGGATACTACAGACGATTTCAAAGTTTTACAACTTGGTGATATTCATTTTTCACAAAGTGACTATTTTGAACAACATTTTGAAGTTATGAGTCGTACGATTAAAGCTGCTGATCCAGATTTAATTGTGTTAAATGGTGACGCATTTACATACGCTGATAAACATGTGGTGGATAAGCTTTTCTCATTTATTAATGACAAACAAATTCCTTGGACTTTTACGTATGGAAATCACGATGACCAAGGTTATTTTAGAGACACATATTTACAACGTTTATTAGATGGCGATACTTATGATAAATGTGTCTTTAAAAATATTGAAGACGACGACGTTACAGGAAGAAGTAACCTCGTCATAAATCTAAAGAATTCTACTAATGTAGAATATCAAATATTTTTGATGGAGTCTCATAACTACAATTTTGATACTTTTGAGTATGATGTTATCAAAAATGATCAAATTGATTGGTACAAAAGAATGGTTAACTACTCAACCTTAAATTATGGAGCAGGAAAAGTCATTCCATCCTCACTTTATATGCACATTCAACTTCCAGAATTTAATAAAGCTTATGAAGAAACAAAAGAACATCCTGAAATGCTTTTACTTGGAGACATGGAAGAATTCGGCGGTGCTGCAAGTAAAGACAATGGTTTCTTTGACGTCATTAAAGAACTTGGGTCCACAAAATCAATCCATTGCGCTCATGACCACGCAAATGATTCTGTTGTAAATTATGAAGGAATTTATCTTTGCTTTGGAGTGCACGCAACAAACAGAATTTATAATGATGAAAACTGGGCCAAAATTGGTGGTCAAGTTTTAACAATACATAAAGAAGATAAATCTATTTCCTTAAGGAATTACTATACTTCTTATGATTCTGATGAGGTTAATGTAGTTGATCAAAAGGAGGCAGAAAAATAATGAAAACTTTTAGAATTATTTTAGTCTCACTTCTTCTTGTAATGATTTCAATCATTTCTTTTTACACATTTAACTTAATTTTTTCACTTGTTTCTAATTACGCTGCAGTGACTTTGGTGACAATGTCGTGTGTTCCAATGGTTATGTTTTTATGTGAACTTGTTGCGTTCTGTTTTGGGTTCTTCAATTACTTCATTTTAAAAAGAAAAGATGTTTATATTTTTAGAAAATATTCAATAATCATCGCATCTTTTGCATTAATTGGAATAGTGTTTTCCATCATTTGTGGCACCTTAATTTATCATAATTTTGTAGGTGATTATGTCTTTAACTCCTATCCACTTTTAATGCTTATTATTCACGCTCTTTTATTTGTTTTGGGAACATACAAAGCTGTGATTTCTTGCCTTGAAATTAAAAAATATTCACCTCAAAAAGAATGGGAAATCCCAAAGTTTTATTGGATAAGAGAAACATTCATTGTTGTTATTTTTGTCTTTGCACTTGAAAGACTCGGAGCATTTTTACTTCTCCCAATTTATTTCAGTTCCTATGATGGAATTTATGTTCTTCCACTTTACATTCAACTTCTTGTTCCGGCTCTTGCATTTGCAACTTATATGATTCATGAGCATTGGTTACATAATAGAAAAGTTAGTATAGTACTTTCCTCTATTGCGTTTGGCTATACAGTCTTTTCAATGATTTATATGCTTGTTATTTCAAAGAATAATTATCCACTTATCACTAATCCATTAAGCCCAGTTATGCAGCTTGAAAGATTAACTGTTTATCCGGTTGGCTTTATTGCTTTGTATGGATTCTCGTTGCTTGTTTCAGGACTAAACTTAGGAAATAACATAGTTATGTCCATTAAAGAGAAAAGAAAAAACTAGAAATAATTAATAAATAAGGGCACACATGATGTGTACCCAATAAGCTGGACAAGTTAATTGGATTATATCATAAGCTCAACATGGATGCTTCCCTGAATTTAGAAGGGGGCATCCATTTTGTTTTTCTTTTGATTCTTTCGTTATTGTAATAATTAATGTATTTATCT